>JASFQL010000057.1:0-20420 GCA_050115475.1 Anaerolineales bacterium | reverse complement strand
TGGATCGAGAGATTTCCGTAGGGCGTCGAACGCAGGTTTCGATAATAATGCACCAATCTTTGTCCTCATCGACGTCATTAACTCTTCTTTGAGGTTTTCTACTAAAAGTTTAGCAACAGCTTCAACGCCTTTAATAAAAACATTACCGGTAAATCCATCTGAAACTGCTACATCTACTTCACCGTTGAATATTTCTTTCCCTTCTACATTCCCATAGAAATTCAATCCGCTTGCTTCCATTAATGGATAAGTGGCTTTTACGAGGTCGTTCCCTTTCCCGGCTTCCTCTCCATTAGAAATTAACCCTACTCTTGGATTCTCCACACCCAAAAGATCTTTTACATAAACTGAACCCATCTTCCCAAATTGAACTAAAAACTCTGGCTTGCAGATTGCGTTGGCGCCGACATCAGTCACTGCACAGAAGCCATTTTTTACCGGAATGACAGCGCATAATGCAGGCCGTTTTACTCCCTTGATACGCCCAAATCGGGCCAATCCAATTGCCATTGCACCGCCGGTGTTTCCCGCAGTAACAAATACATCCGCTTCTCCGTTCTTCACAAGATCCATCCCTACACCCATAGAATTCTGGGATTTCCGGAGAGAAGACCCAGAAATCTTATCGGTCATGAGGAAGGTTTCCGGAGCATGGATAACTTGAACCGGGAGTTTATCGGGATTGATTTCTTTCAATAAGGGAATAAGTTTGTCCTGATTTCCCACAAGGAGAATCTCATCTCCAAAATCCTTGACAGCTTCGACTGCTGCATGTATCTCTGGAAGCGGGTGGTCGTCGCTTCCCATAGCGTCTAGAACAACTCGCATATCTTATCTCCTTCCTCTGTTGGAATTTCAGTCTATGATAACACTATCTGCTTGACATACCAATACACCTGATTATAATACGCTTACTCGCGCTGGTGCTGGAACTTGGTAGACAGGCGTGGTTGAGGGCCACGTGCCGCAAGGCGTGGGGGTTCGATTCCCCCCCAGCGCACTAAAACCGTCGTTTGGCGGTTTTTTTCTTATAGAGAAAGATATCTTAAAATGGAGGGAAAAATCTATACAATCATCTGATGTATAATTACTTTACATGTAAATATTTCAAGGAGGATGGAAAATGGCTGGTGAATTTCCGAGTGAAGAATGGTTGAAAGATTTGATTGATTATCTCAACACTGATGAAGAATATGCTAAAACAGCAAGTAAATGGGAAGGGGATTTGATTTTCGATATCCAACCTGAGGGCGCTCTAAAAAAACATATACGGATTTACCTTGATTTATGGCATGGGAAATGCCGCGGTGGGCAATTCATCCCAGAGGGGGAAGAAAAGAATGCGAAATTTATTCTAAATGCACCTTATGGTAATTTTGTAAAAATTCTCAAAGGGGAATTGGATGCCATGCAAGCGATGATGACCCGAAAACTTAAAGTAAAAGGGAATATGGCCTATATGATGCGGAATGTTCCTACAGTCTTAAAATTCGTTAGCTGCGCGCAGGAATCGACAGTGAGTGTATTGGGTGAATGATCGATGCAGCCAGTCCTTAAAATTGATTTAACGAGTGGACAAGTCGAGACATTTGAAATTCCTAAGGATTGGGAGCGAGAATATTTGGGCGGGGCATCTTTGGCCACCAGAATGTTGTACGATACTTTAACAAAAGAGCTGGATCCTCTTTCTCCGCAGTCTCCATTATTATTTATAACTGGCCCACTCACAGGTACTTCGGGACCGACCACTGGGCGTTTTGTTGTGTGTGCAAAATCCCCCGCTACAGGTTTATGGTCGGAGTCGAATTGTGGGGGCTTCTGGGGACCTGAATTACGAAAGACGGGGTTTGACGGGATTTGGATTACCGGGAAGTCTGAAGTACCTATTTTTTTATGGATTGAAGATGGAAAACTTGAGATCCTTTCAGCAGAAAAATATTGGGGACTAGACACGTATGAGATCCAATCAGCGATCAATGCTGCATTGAATGCAGGTAAAGTTCGGGTTGCAGGGATAGGTGTTGCTGGGGAGGTACAGCTTCCCTTCGCCGGTATCTTCTGTGATCACGGGCGTGCAGCCGGTCGTACGGGTCTCGGTGCAATAATGGGATCTAAAAATCTTAAGGCAATTGCGGTAAAGGGATCAGGTCGTATTCCTGTCCATGACCCTGAAAGATTTGAAAACATACGTTCGCTGGCAAATCGCACTCTCCGTGAAGATAATATGACAGAATTATTCCATGAATTAGGATCTGCAGGAGGGGCGGACTATTTTGATTATCTGGGAGAAATGCCCAAACGTGGTTTTACTCGGGGATATATGGATGGTGCTGGAAAAATTTCAGGCGCATCTATAGCAGAACAGATGTTAGTTGGTTATTCTGCATGCCATGCATGTGTTGTGGCGTGTGGAAGAGTTGTTCAACTGGAGGGATCGAATAAAACACAAAAGGGACCTGAATATGAAACGCTAGTTGGATTTGGTCCCAATCTATGGATCGATGATCCTATTGCGATTACTCGCTTTGGAGACATTTGTGATAGATACGGCATGGATGTGATCAGTGTCAGTAATACAATTTCTTTGGCCTTTACGCTATTTGAAGTGGGGGCAATCCTAAATGATGATACGGGAGGTCTGGAATTGAAATGGGGTGATACTGATGTTATAGAAAAACTGCTTCATTTAATTCCCAGACGAAAAGGTTTTGGGGCATATTTAGCTGAAGGCGCGCAATCGTTAGCAAAACGATTTGGTTATGAGGAACTAGCGGTGCAGGTTAATGGGTTAGAGGTTCCTTATCACGATCCAAGGGGAGGAACTGGGATGGCATTGGTATATGCGACCTCTCCCAGGGGAGCATGTCATAATCAATCCAATTACTATATGGTAGACCTGGGTCAGGTTGAAGACAAACTTGAAATGGAATTCTTTAAACGTCACGATGGACCCAAAAAAGCTGGCAATGTGGTGAAACACCAAAATTGGAGGACAGTCCATAATGCTTTGATTTTATGCAAATTCGGGAACGTATCTCCAGATTTCGTTATTGAGTTGATCAACGCTGGATGTGGATTAG
This sequence comes from Anaerolineales bacterium, assembly GCA_050115475.1. Classification (GTDB taxonomy): domain Bacteria; phylum Chloroflexota; class Anaerolineae; order Anaerolineales; family UBA11579; genus JASFQL01. The sequence goes on along the minus strand of JASFQL010000057.1, from coordinate 17,340 downwards.
ATTGGACGATAGAAGATTTATTGGAAGCAGGAGAACGTGCTTGGAATCTCAAACGGGCGATTAACAATCGTTTGGGTTTGACACGTAAAAATGATAAACTTCCTAAAACACTTTTAGAGCCTTTACCCGATGGGGGATCCGCTGGTTTTATTCTTGATTTTGAACCGATGCTAAAAGCCTATTATCAGGTCCGGGATTGGGATTGGGATACCGGTTTCCCCAGCCGGGAAAAATTAAAATCTCTAAACCTTTCCTGGGTCACCGATGATTTATGGGGACCACAATAAGCATATGATAGAAAAATTTGTATCAGTTGCAGAAATGATATCGATAGAGAAAGCCGCTGATGCAGCTGGCCATACTTACGACCAGATGATGGCAAATGCTGGTTGGGCATTGGCACAAGCTGTGATGGAAGCTTATGATCATTTACCCAAAAAGACTGTTTTGGGTTTAGTGGGAAAAGGGAACAATGGCGGCGACACCTTGGTAGCACTTGGTCATCTGAGTGAGAATGGATGGACCGCGAAAGCGTATGTGATAGGGGATCGTTCTGAAGATCCTTTAATGGTCCGGTATATACAACTTGGGGGTGAATTTGTATCACACAGTTTTGATAAGGGGGATAAAAAACTTCGTGCTCTCGTCATAAATAGTGCTGTAATACTAGATGGATTGTTGGGGACGGGTATCCGTTTACCTCTCCGAGATCCTTTTCCCAAAGTACTTCAAGTTGTCAATGAAACGCTCGGAAGTTTATCTACTCCTCCAAAAATCGTTGCTGTTGATTGTCCCTCGGGTGTTGACTGTGATAGTGGAGATGCAGCATCGGATACGATGAAAGCAGATTTCACTGTATGCATGGCAGCAGTTAAAAAAGGTTTATTAGCTTTCCCAGCATATAAATATCTTGGAGAACTGAAAGTTGTGGGGATTGGTTTGTCGGAGGAGTTAGCACCATGGAAAGAAATCAAGCGATTCGTTGTTAACCAGGAATATGTATATGACAAGGTACCTGAAAGACCGTTAGATGCACACAAAGGTACTTTTGGGAATGCGATGATTGTCGCCGGATCATTGAATTATACTGGAACAGTGCTTCTTGCGGGGAAGGCCGCTTTCCGCAGTGGAACGGGCTGGGTGACTTTAGCTGTTCCATCGCCCTTACATGGAGCAATCGCTGGAAATTTCCCTGAAGCCACCTGGGTTCATTTATCCCATGAAAATGGATATATATCAACGGAAAGTGTTCAAATTGTGTATCACAATCTATCGCGTGTTACCGCGATGCTGATAGGTCCTGGTTTCGGTTTACAAGATACCACTCGGGATTTCATTGATGGTCTTCTCGCAGGAAACCAATCATCCTCAAAAATAAAAGTAGGAATATTGTCATCTAGTAATCGACAAGGAAATTCCCATATAGGATCATTCCCTTCCCTGGTGGTTGATGCAGATGGTTTGAAATTGTTATCACAGCTGGATGATTGGCCTCACCGCTTACCACCGCTAACAATTCTTACTCCTCACCCTGGGGAAATGGCAATCATGACTGGAATCAAACCAGGTGAAATCCAGGAAAATAGGATTGAAATAGCAGAGACCTTTTCAAAAAAGTGGGGACATGTTGTGGTATTGAAGGGAGCCTTTACGATAATTACTGAACCAGAAGGCAGAACGGCAATTGTTCCTATCGCTTCACCAGCTCTTTCCAGAGCAGGGACGGGAGACGTTTTGGCAGGATTGATTGTCGGGTTAAAGGCTCAAGGTATCGATGCTTTTAACGCAGCCGTATGCGGAACCTGGATTCACGCTCGTGCTGGATTGAATGCTGCAAAGAGATTAGGAAGTACAGCCGGTGTGTTAGCTGGGGATCTGATTGATGAGATTCCTGGGTTGATGCCAAGGTAAAAAAACAGGGCTGTCCTTTTCGCGACAACCCTGAAATTAGTATGAATATACTAAGTTTATCAGGAGATGAATAAACCTCCTAAAATGAATTAATCCTTTTTCGTCGATGACTTTTTTGTAGAGCTTTTCTTTTGTGTCTTGGGTGCTGGCGGGGATTCAGATTCAGAAGCCTTCGAGGGACTTTTTGCAGCCTCAAGGATTACTTGCCCACGTTGCTTTAAATCATCAGCTCTTTCTCGTGCAAGTGTCGCTAACTCGTCTGCTTTCGCTCGGGCTTCAGCTGCGGCTGCTTCTGCACGGGCATAAGCTTCTTCAGCTGTCTGGATGGTTTTATCTTTGAATTCAACACCTTTGTCACGGATAATTGTGCGAGTTTCCTCCCCGGATTGAGGAGCAAATAATAAGGCCACAACAGCGCCAATCATACCTCCTACGAGAAAACCAGAGAGAAAACTTCCGAAATCACTATCTCTTTTTGCCATGTCTCATACTCCTTAATACTGATTATTCAGTGTAACGTTTTAAATTTAATAAATCAAGAATTCGCCGGAATCCAGCGAAGAAACTATTTGCTTTAATAACAGGCTGTACGAGTGTATCACCCAAAAATATTGCCGTCCCCCTTAATGTGCCCATAGTTTCATTGGCTGCTTCGAGGAGAGGTTTAACTTCATTTTGAATCAGGTTTAGCAAACGTGCGATTTGGATGATAAGTAGGATAGCAACAAAGCCGATAATTGACAATTCAAAACCCATGAAAATGATCAAGATATCCCGGATAGTGCTGGTTGGTGTAGTTTCCTGAAGTAGATAATACACAAAACCGATAAATACTGCTGCAATGAGAATTACGCCTAGGAGTATCCCCAACTTGATGAAGATATTGGTGCTTTGGTTATCACTACTCGAAATATTTTTTTCGTACTGGTTTTCGTTACCAAAATTGTCCATTTTCAAAGTATTATAGCATAATCAAATTACTCTCCCCGAAAATGACTGAACCAATAACGAAGTACTTCTTGAGCTGGTTTACCATGAATTGAAATGGATTTATCCTCAAGACCGATTGGGGGGAGAAAACCTTCAGATACAACACCACTGATCCAAGATCTCCCATTTACAGCGGAAAAGATGGCATTATAAACATCGGCCTGTTCCTGGAGATCGAGTCTGATTTCTGGGTTGTCAGGACTAAGTGGGGATAATGATTCAAATGGAAATGAATTGGTATCAATACCTTGAGGAATATTATACGTAGCACCACCATCTACTGATGGGTATGCAATATGGAGGATGATAGGTTTTTTCACTATATTAAAAAAAGTTTTGACATTTTGATCCATAATATTTTCGACTTCTATTTGAATTTCGTGTATTTGCGCGTCCGGCTTACTGGCAATTTTAGTGCCCATGTGGAGATAGATCTCATCTACCTCATATACTGTGTGGGGAGGTTTGTTGAGTTGGTCAAAATCCAAATGCCATGCAATGATTCCGTGGTAATAATTGCGAATTTCCTGGATGATATCTGACCAGATCGCATTGATATTTCCAGGTTGGGATTCGTAGATATGATCGTATCCATGGAAACCTGGTAGGGAAGGGTTAAGCCATTCTCCACCGATGATGAGTACATCAACATGATTTTGTTCGGCCAGTAAAGCATAATGCAGGATGAAGTTGCGGTACTGTTCCAGAAAGGTTTGCCACCAGATTTCGGTGGGTGAAACGCTTTGCCACCATTCTTCCAATCCATTTGGGAATCGAATGCTTGGATATACTGCTGTATATAATCCCAATTGGCTGGCAGTTTCAATGCCTAAAGCAAGTTCTCTGTATGAATAGTCTTTTCCATATACGAATTCAAATAGATTTGGTGAAGTACTAGAATCTGAAATCCAAGAAGGAGAAAAAACGACGAGATTCGCACGCGTGTTATTAATCGCTGTAAGCGTATTTGATAGAGTAGCACCCCACTCTGGCAGGTATTCCCGCATGATACTAATCCCTGAAATGAAGTCAGAATCTCGTGGTTTGATTTCATTCCCTGGTACAACAATAGGTGATTGCTCGCCTGAAAGGTAGTTCCACCCTGTAACCGTATCCTCAATGAGTATTGTTTCATTTTGATTGAGGGGAATGTGTCGTTCATTTTCATTGATCTCCATCCCGAAACCATAATTCTGTCCGCATTGTCCCCCTCGGCAGTAACGGTAGACGAGTTCTTCACCAATGTTCAAAGGGCTTAGCAGTTGATAGACCCATCGGTTTTGTTCTAGAGACCACATAGGAAGGGGAGGCATCCATCCATTTAAATAGAATTGGATGGTGATTTCTTCCTCAATTGGAGTATATTCGGGGACGGTCACATCAAAAAAAATTGGATTCGAATAATCGGATTGCCAGGTAGTAACCATGTCTTCGATCAACATAGGGTCATGATTTTCCGGGAGTATGAGCTGCCTGACATGAAAATATAAATTTTCATCGTGCTCGGCATTCCATAGACCATCACCTAAAGAGTATTTATATCGGATGTCAATCCCTGTAGGAAGATTTAAAGTTATCGAATACCTGCCATCGCCTATAGGATTGAGTTGTGGCATCCTACCAGTCAAGCCGCTTAAACCCCCGCCGATTGTGGAGAATGTATTTCCAAGATCAAATAAATTCCCGGCTAAACGAAGCGTCGCTCCCTGGATAGTACTATCTGGAACACTGACGACAAATGTAACGTTCTTATAAATACTGGGTTCAAGTTCGAGTGAGACCATGGTCGCTGCATCTGGTGATATTTGGGCGACCTGTTGATGAGTTTGGTATTTTCCATCGAGGGAATAAATTGTGAGGTTATGAAGGCCTTCCTGAATGGATGCCAGGCTAAATGATCCATCTGCGTTTGTCAATGTCCATGAACCACCGGCTGTTATGAGTAAATTGGGGATCGGTTCATTATTTGATTTATCGACCAGACTGCCAATGATGCGACCCGCAGGTTTGATTGTTGAAGTATCAGCCCATCTCGCTACTTGATCCCGATTTTCTCCAGGACCATCCACAAGATATATACGGTAGCGAACAGGTTCTCCATCGAATGTATATTCTTGTTGGAAACCATCCTGCTCTCGTTCATAGCGATATTTAATGATTGATCCCGGTTTTGATTGGATAGCCACTCCGAAATGAGTAGAATCTATTGGTATCATATCGATTCTTTTTTGATTGAAGGGCAATCCAGTCACTTCATCCAAAATTACAATCTGGAGAGAATCACTTGCCGGAGTATTTTCAGGAATTTCAACCCAAAAGAAAACCTCGGCAAGCAGGACTGGTTCGGGGATGGTATTTGACTCTTCTAAAGAATTATCTTGGATGAATGGAAATTGGCAGGCTAAGATTGAGAAAATGAATATGAATAATAATATTATTTTTTTTCTTGTAGTGATGGTGTTGTGAGGTGGGTTGTGGGGTTCCTCTCCCGAATTTCGATCAAGTGAGATCAACATAAACGGTGATTTATTCGGAAGAAAATTCTTTTGGTTTGCGGTGTCCGATGGAGGCCATAACGATACTCAATCCATAAAGAGACCATAATGGGAGTAAGACAATCATCATATTGATAGGGTCGATTGTGGGGGTAATCATTGCTGCGAGGATGGATAATAGAATAAAAGCTAACCGCCAATGATCGCGAAGGGTTTGAGATGTAAGGATTCCCATTGATGACAATACATAAGATATTAATGGAAATTCGAACGCCACACCGATCCAAAACATTAAACTTGTAACGAATCTAAAGTATGAATTTGGACGGGGGATTGTATGGATTTCCATGAAATTCAGAAGAATGTCAAGGGCTGGATCAAGCATGAATTCATATGCAAATATTAAGCCAACAACGAAGAAAACACCTACAAACGGAATCCCAAATAAACCGGTGAGTCGGGCTTTGCGTGATATTCCGGGAGCAACGAATCGAAGTATTTCGAAACATATATAAGGGAGTGCGATTACGAATCCGGATAAAAAAGTAATTCGCATGACAACCCCAATTGATTCTGTAACCTCGATAGCCTGTAATTCTTCAATGCCGCCAATCGGTTGTGAAAGCCACTCCATGATATCAGTGATGAAAATAAATGACACAATGGATGTAATGATTAATGCAGCCACTGCCCGAAATAAATGTTTTCGCAGCGCGTTAAGATGCTCCAAAAGAGAATTTAGGAAATCCGTTGGCTCATCTGTAGCTTTTTGAATAGTATCTAGAATAGGGGTATCTTCTGGATCCTCAACTAGAAAATCTCCAAGGAATGTTTTTTCTAAAATTGATATAAATCCCCTGGCAACCCACCTGAATGGGGCTGTGACGAAAGTCCATACCTTTTTAAAAAAAGTCCGCATTTACTTATCTTCTTGGTCTGCTGGGGTGGATGCTTCTTTTTCTTGTTGGGAATGATCAGTATCTTTTTTTGTTTTTGGATTAGTATCTATTTCCAATGTCGTATTTTCTTTTATTTCGCCCGCAATTGGCATAATTTGTTTTTTAAGATCGATCTCTTCTTTAAGATTTTCTAACTCTGCTTCACGCGCTAACCGATTGGGAAGTGTTCTAATCTCACGAGTGATCTTGTTGAGTCCTTTCCACTCATCAGACTTGCTAACCTTTCTGAATATCTCCCCAATTGTTTTCCCTGTATTAACCATTTCTTTAGGACCGAGAATCAACAGGATGATGATAAAAACAATAACTAATTCGAGGGGGCCAATTCCTAGAAAATCCATTTCTACTTGATTTTACTCTTTTTCTTGTTTTTTTGAATGTAGTGAGGTATTCAACGCTTGTTTGAGTTCATTTTCACGAGCTGCTAAACTTCCTAGCACCCCATTTACAAATCTAGGAGTGCTGTCAGAACCGAATATTTTTGCGAGTTCTATCGTCTCATTGATTGCTACTTTTACTGGAGTTTCTCCATCAACAGCAAACTCCCACAGGGCGATTCGCAGTAAGTTTCTATCGATGATTGAGACTTGATCGATAGGCCACTCTGGCGCATGTTCTGAGATATGTTTATCTAGCAATTCTCGGATTGGTACAACACCACGTACGATCTTGATGGTGAAATTTCCTAGTCGCTCATCTAGGTCAGCATCGGCTAATCGAGTCTCAAGGACTATCCCAATGCTGTGCTCTGCAATATCAATTTCGTAAAGTGCTTGCAAGGCTACACCGCGCGCCTTAGTGCGAGGTTTCATGTTTGTGGCGTTATTCCTCCTGGAAGTCAATGTCTTCGATATGGATGTTGATTTTACCTACCGTCATACCAACCATTTCAGAGATCGCCCTGGCGACTTCTTGTTGGATGTTTCGGCTTACCTGCCGGATATTCACATCACTTTTTAAAATTACATGGATGTCTGCATTGACGGTGCTGTTTTCAATCGACACTTGAATGCCGTCACTAAACTGACCTCGATGAAGCAAGCGGTTTACACCACTTGGGTTGGCACTCATACGACTTACTCCATCTATACTCAACGTCGTCAGCATCGCAATGTTAATTAATACATCTGGGGCGACAGTGGTTTTTCCAGGAGGGCGAGTTCCTTCTTCAGTCATATTTTATCTCCAAGGCTTAAATAATCTAGGCCATCGCCATACCACCGTCGATACCTAGACACTGGCCAGTAATATATCCAGCTTTATCAGAAGCCAGGAAAGCAACAGCATAAGCGATTTCTTCTGGTTCCCCTTTTCTTTTCATTGGGACCATTCCTAGAATTCCTTGACGTACTTCTTCCGGGACTCCATCCCAAATATCTGTTTCAACATATCCGGCGGCTACAGCGTTTACAGTAACGTTACGGGGGGCAATTTCACGGGCCAAGGCTTTGGTAAAACCGATTTGTCCAGCTTTTGACGCTGAGTAATTTGTTTGCCCAACATTGCCCATCTGGCCGGCAACAGAACTAATGTTGATTATACGCCCGTAGCGTTTACGCATCATATGTTTTACTGCTGCTTTCGAGCAGTTGAAGGTGCTTTTAAGGTTGATCCTTAGCACATCATCCCAATCTTCTTCCGACATCATCATAATTAGTGTGTCTCTGGTAATACCAGCGTTGTTTACTAAGATATCGATTTTCCCGAATTCTTCAACAGCTTTATTGATAAGGTCGGTTGCCTGATTGAAATCCGAAACGTCTGCCTTCATCGCAAGGGACCTACTGCCAAGTGATTCGATTTGTTTTACCACTTCATTGGCGCTGTCCTCTGATGATACATAGTTCACGATAACATTCGCACCCTGTTTAGCTAACTCTAAAGCGATGGCTTTCCCGATACCGCGCGAAGCTCCTGTCACAACAGCGACGCGTCCTTTCAATGGTTGATTTAAAAATTCTTCCATGAAGTGAACCTTTCTATTGATATGAGTATTATACCAATATTGTTTTTTTCGATTGATTTATTCTTGAACTAAAAATGATAATCGTCTGGCTTACCGAAAGAATATCTTTCCACCTTATTATTAATTCGACGGATTAATCCACTCAACACATTACCACTCCCAAGTTCAATGAATACATTGACGCCTTTTCCGATTATGAATTCAATCGATTCTGTCCATCTCACCCGATGTGTCAATTGGGATTGTAGGTCGTTATGGATTTCATCGATGGAATTGAGAGGCTGTGCAGATACATTGCCGATGATGGGAATATTAGGTTGAGTAATCGGTGCGGCCAACACAGCTTGATTAAAATCATCTTGGGCATGTCGCATGAGTGGTGAATGTGCAGCGATGCTTACAGCTAATGGTATTGTTCGTTTAGCACCTGCTTCTCTAGCTGCTTCCATCACTCGGTCCACACTGGATGATGCCCCAGAAATGACGACTTGTCCAGGGCAGTTATCATTAGCGACCTGTACTGGCTCATTATCACGATTTTCACCGGTGATGATTTCTTCAACCGATGGAATATCCAATCCCAAGATAGCTGCCATTTTACCCGGTGAAATCTCCTCGGCTCGCTTCATGAGTTCACCGCGTCTCCTCACCAGTCGTAATCCTTGATCGAATGCCAGTGCACCGGAAATGACCAAAGCGGTAAGTTCGCCCATCGAATGGCCAGCAATAAAAGTGGGACGGATTTGAGGGTATTTTTCTAACAACACTCGCCAGGCGGCAACGGAGTGAGTCATGAGAGCAGGTTGCGTATTGATTGTGTCGTTGAGGTTTTCCTGGGGACCTTCCCAGGCGAGTTTACTCAGGTTAAAGTTTAGGATATTATCGGCTTCTTGAAAGGTTTCTTTAGCAATAGGATTTTCTTGGGCAAGTTCGTTTCCCATACCAATGAATTGCGAGCCCTGTCCGGGACATACAAAGGCAAATTTCTTATTCTCAAAATCCATATCTGTCCCTTAAACACATGACGGGCCGTCTTCGTTACGGCCCGCTGTGTTACTCTCGTTCTACGGAGACCACTTCTCGGCCTTTGTAATGGCCGCAGTGTGGACATACGTGGTGGGGGAGGCGCATTTCTCCGCAATTTGTGCAACTAACTAATTTTCGGGCGGTGATTGCATCGTGCGCTCGTCGGCGGTCTCTGCGTCCTTTTGAGATTTTTCTTTTCGGAAGCGGGGTCATAACCTTACTCCAATTTCTTTTACTGTTTCACATAAATGCCCACCTTATCGGTAGGCAGAGTCTATTATATTGGTACGTGTAGCTTATGTCAAGTTACTAATAATCCTAAGATTTTAATAATTTCATGGTGATTTCAGTAATGGTGCCCATTTAAAAACACTATCTTTACATCAATTTATTTGATGGATTCTTCAGTATTAAGACATTTTTCTATAAAATTTCCAATATTAATAATCGCTTTTCGACCTTCAGGTAATATCACTGCAAATGATTGGAATACATGAACCATTTCCTCCCAAATTTCAAGGGTAACTTCAACTTCGAAATCTTGGAGCCGTTTTGCGATCCTGACTGAATCATCCAATAATATTTCTTCTGTCCCAACCTGAATGAGTATAGGAGGTAAATCATTTAGCTCTGCATATAATGGGGAAATCAATGGATGCTTGAGATCGTGATCCCTTGAATAAAGATTCGCATATTTTCTGCATTCATCAGGAGTAAGAATGGGATCAGAAGATACCTTCGTCCTTATTGTTTCTCCCGTACTTACCAGATCTGTCCAGGGGGAGAGACATACCGCGCCTGCTGGTAAGGGATGGCCTGAATCTCTCAGAGATACCATAGCCGAAATAGCCAAACCCCCACCTGCTGAATCCCCGGCGAGAATGATATTTTTGGGATGGATGTCCTCATCAAGAAGCCATAGGTATGTTTTAATTGTGTCTTCCAGGGCGGTGGGAAAAGGATTCTCTGGCGCAAGCCGATAATTTATGCCTAGCGATCGTGCATTTGCCGCTCGACAGATACGAGCAATCAGATCTCTATGCGTTCTAATTGAGCCTTGAACATATCCACCACCGTGGAGGTAGAGGATGACGCGATCTTCGTGACTAACCTTAGGTATTATCCATTCTCCTTTTAATCCCTGGATATTCAAAGGAATCGTGGAAATATTTGAAGGAGTGATACTATGCGATGCTAATTTCTCCATTGCGGAGCGTGAATCTTCGATTCCCTTTGATTTCAGCCAACCAGACATCAGAATGCCAATGAACCGTTTTATTATTTTTCCTTGAATACTCATGTTTTTATATCACTACTTAAGAGAAAGCTATACTTCCAATATTCACCATTTTCCCACTATCAACCATTAATGTGGAGACAGCTAGGAATTCTAATTTTTCCAAGATTCCTCCTTGAAAGTAATTACTGTTTCAACAAGTATAGAGAGTAGTTTTCACATCGTCAATCTTATTCGATGGGTTTGACTTTCCTAATCCTTCAGTCTACAATTTATGGGAGTAACTTTAGAGGTGTATTGAATGAAAATCCTTACGATTGATGTGGGTACTGGAACACAAGACATTTATTTATATGACTCTGAATTGAATATTGAAAATGGGTACAAATTGATCCTCCCCTCACCGACGATGATTGCCCATCGCAAGTTAAAAGAAGCAACTCGACGTGGAGATGCGGTGGTTTTCTCCGGAGTGATGATGGGTGGTGGTCCTAGCCAGTGGGCAGCTGAAGAACACATCCAGGCTGGGTACAAGGTATTTGCCACTCCTGACGCAGCCCAGACTTTTAATGATGATCTTGATTACGTGGCTTCAATGGGGATCGAGATCATTGCTGAAGAGGATGCGAATAAACTACCGGAATCCGTTGAACGACTTATATTCCAGGATTTCGATTGCTTATTGATCCTTGATACTTTAAGGAATTTTAGCGTGGACATCGACAATCTGGCTGCGCTTGCTATTGCCGTATTTGATCACGGTGCTGCACCAAAGAATTACTCTGATCGTCAATTTCGATTTGATTACCTCTCCGAGCGGATGGAAAATAGTAAGGATCTCAGTACCTTTGCATTTTTAGTGGATGAGATTCCACTGATTATGGCACGGATGCAAGCCGTAGCAAAAACCGCTGATTGCATCGATGCCCCCTTAGTTTTGATGGATACAGCTCCTGCTGCTGTACTCGGCTCAACTTTTGATACCAGGGTATCAGTCTATGATAGGAAATTAGTGGTCAATGTCGGAAATTTCCATACGATTGCTTTTAAGTTAGGTTCAACAGGTATTGAGGGGATATTCGAACATCATACCGGTTTCCTTGATACAAAGAAAATCGACGAATTGATTCGTTCTTTGGCTGATGGAGACCTGACTCACGAAGAGGTTTTTAACGACCGTGGACACGGCACATTAATCCTGACACCCGATAAGTTAAATCTCGATAGGGATGATTTTGGTATTGTAGTCACAGGACCGCGTCGTAATATGATGCGATCGTCTACCCTCCGCCCATATTTCGCTGCCCCCTTCGGCGATATGATGATTACTGGTTGTTTTGGTTTACTGGCTGCCGTAGCAGATTTATTACCTGACTTACATGATCCTATTATGGCATCCTTATTACAAGAAAAGGAAGGCTCGCCTCCCTGGGAGTCAGAGTAGAAATTTCTACTATTATTTCCTTAGTATTATTGATGATTTGATTACCTTAGTTTGGTAGGGAAATTATCAATCCATTGAGTCTGAAGATGATTTGTGTTATATTTTTAATTATTCCGTAATGTGAATTATTTCGATTGAAGATGGCAGATAAAAAAGTATGGGGAAAAATCGACGAGATTAATTTTCAAATCATCCATATCCTGAATGATAATAGACGGGCACTTTTCAAGCGTGTCGCAACAGAGGTGAATCTCCTTTTTGTTATCCTACTTGCTAAAGATTACCAAAAGGTATTTGATAGATGAGAATAAGACCGGTGAAAGTTGGTGGTCAGTTTGATTTCTCTCCTATTTTGTTTAATAATGAATGGAATTGAGGCGTGGAATGACAGATAAAAAGAAATTAGTTACTGAAGAGATAGTCAATCTGAGTAAGGAATACACTTTCTTTTCCTGGTCAATACAGTCGGATGTGGATCCAATTCCTATGATTAGAGCAGAAGGTGTGCATTTCTGGGATGCGAATGGGAATAAATATCTTGATTTTTCTTCTCAATTGATGAATGTGAACATCGGACACCAACATCCTAAAGTTGTAAAGGCCATTCAAGAACAGGCCAGCCAATTGTGTACTTGTCATCCGGGTATGGCAACATCACCTCGTGGTAATCTTGGAAAGATTATATCTAATATCACGCCAGGGAATCTAAAGAAAACCTTCTTTTGCCTTGGTGGAGCTGAAGCGAATGAGAATGCTATCAAGATCGCTCGAATGTATACCGGTCGTCATAAAATCCTTGCGCATTACATTTCGTACCATGGCGCAACGCATGGAGCAATCGCTCTTACAGGAGATAATCGACGGTGGGCAGTCGAGCCAAGCATGCCTGGAGTCGTTCATGTCCTTAACCCCTATTGTTATCGCTGTCCATTCGGATGGACGATACAAACCTGCCACAGAGAATGTATCAAACATGTTGAAGAAGTCATCCAGTACGAAGGGCCTGAGAAGATCGCTGCGATGATCTTTGAAGGAGTTATTGGTGCGAATGGGATTCTTATCCCACCAGATGATTATTGGCCACAGATGCGAGAGATTTGTGATAAATATGGCATTCAGTTGATCTCGGATGAGGTTATGAGTGGGTTTGGGCGGACAGGAAAATGGTTTGCTGTAGATCATTGGAATGTCTCCCCCGATATCATGACAATGGCGAAAGGCATCACTTCTGGTTATATCCCTATGGGAGCGGTGGTGGTCTCTGATGATATCTCTCAATATTTTGGTGACAAGATGTTCTGGTGTGGATTGACTTATAGTGCACATCCCTTATCTTGTGCCGCTGGTATTGCCACGATAAAGGTTTACGAAGAAGATGGTTTAATAAAAAATGCTGCGGAGAAGGGAAAATATCTTGGTGAGCGACTAGAGGATTTGAAAACTCAACATAAATCCATTGGTGATGTCCGGTATATTGGGCTGTTTTCAGTGATTGAGTTGGTTACAAATAAAAAAACAAAGGAGCCATTTGTATCCCGTAATGCATCTGGAGTGGAATTAAAAAAGATGAAGAAACTGGAAGATTTTCTTCTAGAAAACGGCTTGTTCACATTCATTAAAGCGAATATGGTCTTCATCATCCCACCTTTGAGTATTACAAAAAAACAGCTGGATGAAGGTATAGAGATCATCAGCAAGGCTATCGAAATTTTGGATATGTCGATATAAGATTTGTGACCAGGTAGCTTGAGGTACGATGGTTAGAAAATCCAAAAGGAAATACCAGGCATTAGCATTGTAGAAAATTAATCCTTATCAAATCCCTAACGTTTTGGAGAGAAAATGAAGATTGAGATAGCAATTAAATATATGATAAAGTAGTAAAAGATAAATAAGCGATAAGCTAATAATTATTACTTGATCATTGAGCATCAAAGGAGCTTGAAATGAGTGAAGTAAAAACATTGGGATATTTCGTTGATGGGAAAAGTAGGCAATCCAAAACAAAGAAATTTTACGACATATTTGATCCAAATATCGGAGAAGTTATCGCCAACGCGCCATGCTGTACAGAAGATGAAGTAAACAGTGCTGTGGCTGCAGCAGTGAAGGCATTTCCTACATGGAGAGATGTTCCAGTAATGAAGCGAGTCCAGGTCTTATATCAATTTAAGAGGCTTCTTGAAGAACATATGGATGAACTCACAATGTCAGTTTGTCGGGAAAATGGGAAGGTATGGCAAGAAGCCAAAGGCGATGTTCTCAAATCAATTGAAGTTGTTGAATTGGCGTGTGGTACTCCCTCGTTAATGATGGGTGAATCACTTATGGATACATCCAACTCATATGATACAGTTATGTATCGAGAACCTTTAGGCGTGTTTGTAGGTCTTGTACCTTGGAATTTCCCTGCCATGATTCCTTTTGGGTGGATGACGCCATTATGTATCGCTACTGGAAATACAATTATTTTAAAAGCTTCAAGTATCACACCGATGACGGCTTTGAGAATGGTCGAATTGCTTCACGATGCTGGCTTACCCGATGGTGTGGTGAATGTTATCACCTGCAGCCGGAATGAAGCAGAGATTTTCCTCAAACACCCTGATGTAAAGGGTATCACCTTTGTAGGATCTACATCCGTTGGAAAACATATATACTCAACTGCGGCAGCGCATGGAAAGAGAGTTCAGACCTTATGTGAAGCGAAAAATCATTGTCTTGTTCTTGAGGACGCGCCACTTGAGAGAACTGCTGCTGGGATTGTGAATGCGACCTATGGTTGTGCGGGTGAGAGATGTATGGCGCTTCCTGTTGTTGTCGTTCAAGAATCTATTGCAGACGATTTAGTGGCTGCTCTTAAAAAGAAAGCTGAGGCAAGGATCATTGGTCCTTCTTATGACCAAAAGTCAGAACTTGGCCCGTTGGTTACAGATGACCATAAGAAATTTGTAACCGATTGGATCGAGACTGGCATAAAAGAAGGAGCGAAATTGGTTTTAGATGGACGAAACGCTACTGTAAAAGGGTACGAAAATGGCTTTTGGCTTGGACCATCTATTTTCGATCATGTAAAGCCAGGAATGAGTGTTGGTGATGAAGAGATATTTGGACCGGTAACTTGCGTCAAAAGGGTGAAAGATTTTGAAGAAGGGATCGACTTAATGAACTCAAACCAATTCGCCAATGGATCAGCAATCTATACTCAAAACGGTTATTTCAGTAGAGAGTTTGTCCGAAAGACTCACGCAGGAATGACTGGTATCAACGTCGGTATTCCTGTTCCTGTTGGAATATTCCCCTTTTCAGGTCATAAGAACTCTTTCTTCGGCGATCTTCACGTAATGGGTAAGGACGGGATCAGGTTTTTCACAGAAACAAAGTGCGTAACAACTCACTGGTTTGATGAAGAAGAAATGAAAAAGGAAAAAGTTGATACTTGGGATGGTACGATTGGTAAGATTTAACTTTTTTGGATGAAATAGGAATGTCTTGATTACGTTAGAATTCAAGAATTTTGAGCCCCTATGAATACGATTTTTTGGGGCTCTTGATTTTATTAGTGCAATAACTTGTTGACAATAGGATAATATCGTATGATTGTATTGTTTGAATCCATAAGTTTTTAATATTCAAAAGTCCTCCATATTTGCCAGTCGTTATGGGATACACAATTACAGAAAAAATCCTCGCTGCGAAATGCAATCGTGAAGATGTGCATGCTGGTGATTTTATTAATCCTCGAGTAGATATGGTAGTGGTATCTGATCTTGATGGGGTGATGGCAGTTCTAGAGTATAAAAAAATTAAGAGAATGAATCCATTTAACCCCCAAAAAGTGGTGTTTTTATTGGATCGATGTTCTTTGTCATTGGATGATGATTCAATGAGATTAATAAGGAACTTCAAAAAATTTGCTAGCGAGTATGAAATTAGATATTTTGACATAAAATATTCTGGCGCTCCTCTCCTTTTCTTGCCAGAAATTGGCGATGTTTATCCAGGAGAATTAATAATTGGATCTATCCCCCATATGAGTTCTTTTGGTTTTATTAGTGCTCTAGGATTGGGAGTAGGTGCAACGGATATCGCGGCTGTGATAGCTATGGGTGAATTCTGGCTGCAGGTTCCTGAAAGTATCAAAGTAGTGTTCAATGGAGATATACCAAAATGGGTAACTGGAAAGGATCTAGCCTTATATATAATAGGACGAATCGGAGTGGCAGGGGCTTTAAATCAGACGATTGAACTTTCAGGGAATAGTATTAGTAATCTAAGTCTTTCTGATCGTTATGCCATTACTAATATGATTGTTGAAACTGGCGCAGTGTCAGGTTTAATTCCACCGGATAAAATTACTCGAGAATATTCTCATAACCACCATCAAAAAAATCAAATATTCCTAATCGCAGATCAAAATGCAAATTATTCGATTGTTCATGAAGTTGATGTTTCTGAACTAGAGCCATTGGTCGCAACTCCACATTCACCGGATAATGTCATACCATTATCTGATATCGGAGATGTAGAAATTGATCGGGTGGTGATTGGTTCATCCTCAAGTGGAACAATAGAGGAATTACAGGCAGCTGCTCAAGTGTTTGAAGGGCATCTAGTTCATCCACACGTACGAACAGTCGTCGTACCAGGGACACAACAAATTTATCTTGAGGCATTGCGCCAGGGTTTCCTTGAAATTTTCCTTCAGGCGAACTGCGTCATTAACCCTTTTACAAATGGAGGCTGTGTTGGAAACCAGTATGGTGTATTAGATGAAGGCGAGCGATGCGTCATAACGGGAAATCAGAATTTTCAAGGGGTAATGGGGCATTCTGAGAGTGAGGTGTATATCACTAATACATATGTTGCTGCTGCATCTGCAATTGCGGGGAAAATTTCATCACCTGCAGATATATTGAGATGAATGGACAGAGAGTGAAAGATGGCATTTGAGGAGTTTCGGAATTTACCACTTGGAGAGGTTCTGTCTCTCCAGGCACAACGATATCCAGATCGCATTTATCTTAAAATGGGGGATGAACGTTGGACGTATTCTGATATTGAAGATATGGCGAACCGGTTAGCGTCTGGTATTCAAGAATTGGGATTGTTGCCCGGTGATCGTCTCGCAGTGACCTTACCAAATATCCCCGAATTTATCGTCTCGGCTTTTGCTGCTGCTAAGTCAGGTGTTTTATTAGTACCGATAAACATACGACGGAGCGAAGAAGAACTAGCTACCCGCCTTATCAAGACTCAACCAAAGGCTTTTATTTCGTTTTCCGACCCCGTACGCCATGATGGTATCGATC
>JASFQL010000056.1:0-20594 GCA_050115475.1 Anaerolineales bacterium | reverse complement strand
AAATCACGGTATCCGCCACTTATACGCCTTTGTTGCGTTATTTATCCGTGGATGTTCCCAACTTCACTATGACGGCCAATGCTTTCCGTACGATTGTCAAGGATGCCCGCGTAGCCCCTGATTATGGAGCCGGGGGTACTTTCCCGACCTTTACCTTTACCGCTGGGCCCTCACCCACACCGACCTCCACGGCAACGTTTACCTTGACCCCATCAGTCACGCCTACACTTGAAAACACACCGACTATAACGAATACCAATACACCGATTCCTCCCACGGCCACACAGACCCCTGGCGTACCCCCTGGTCCACCCCTTAACCCGTCAGTAGAATGGACGCAAAATGGAAATAAATGTGAAGATATCATTTGGCGTTGGTCATCTAATGGGGACTGGTCTACAAACCCTGGTGACTGGCCTATTTATTACCAAGTTTGGATCGATGGGGTTTCTATGGGGACGGTCACGTCGAATGATCCCAACCCTACCTCTTGGGACACAGGGATCGACCTCAACAACAACGGCTCAGTGACTTATGGCGTTCAGGCCATCTTTTCAGGTATGGTAGGTGGGGAACCGGCATCATTGGATATGACCTATGATTGCGAACATGGTGTCCTTAATGAGTCTCCATGAGTTTTTTCTCTACGAAAGGAAAGATCGATGGTGAATGCAAGAAAAGTAATTAGGAAAATTAAAAAACGTGAACACGGCCAAAGTCTCGTAGAGCTGGCAATGTCGCTGACGATTATTGCCTTTCTCTTATCTGGCGCAGTTGATTTAGGTCGGGCTTATTTTGTCTACGTTGCCTTACGGGATGCTGCACAGGAGGGCGCTGTTTATGGTTCCTTGGCGCCAAGTGATATCGACCCAGGGATATATTCACGGATACAAGAATCCTCAACAGGTCCAATAAATTTTTCTAGTGATCCGTACTTGACTTGGCCGCCCAGTATTGTTTATGAGGGCACTGCAGCCTGTTCAGGTTTTTATCTTGATGGCACAACTGTCAAGGCAAATGCGATCAGGGTTTCAATAGAATACGATTTCCCAATTACGATGGCTTTTATTCAAGCACTGGTACCGGGAAATTCGATTACTCTTACTGCTTCTTCAACTTATACGATTTTGTTCCCTCCATGTAATTGATATCCACACAGACTCGATATTAGTGAATAAAGGTGATGAAATGAAAATTAAACAAAGCGAGCGAGGTCAGGCATTATATTTACTCGTCGTTGGTATCGTTTCTTTGATTGGGTTTACCGCTTTGGCTATAGATGGAGGACGGTTATTCTCTGAGCGCCGTACGATTCAAGGTGTCTCTGATACAGCGGCTTTTACCGGTGCTGTCTATCTTGGTCGGGCTGTCAATGTAGATGAAGCGATCAAGGCCTATGCTGTTTTGGCAGCCAACGAGATTGCCATATCAAATGGTTATAATGATGCGGATGACGATGTTAGCGTGAATACGACAGTTACAGTTGATGACTATTATTACGTCGTTACAACCCAAATTTCTTCACAGATCGACCCAACTTTTGCCCAATTAGTGTATAGTGGACCGCTTGAGGTTGAAGCACAAGCGGTGACCCGAGTGCTTCCTTTATACCAGACAGTTTTCGGAAACGCATTATTTTCACTCAATGAAACAGACTGTGATGCATTGTATTTTAGTGGGAATTCAGATATCCAAATTGACGGAACTGGTATTTTTTCAAATTCCGACTGCTCATCAGAATCAGTCTCATTTGAAGGGAATAACCTGACGATTGTTGACGGTGAAGTCTCAGCTGCTGGGGGTGTGAACACGCAAGGTGCAGCCTCTTACACTGCGACCGAAACGAATGAAGATATGCCTCAAGTGCCATCTTTTAGTCTTCCAATACCAGATTGCTCAGGCTTACCACCAGTATCGATTTCAGGTCCCTCAAACAATTTAGTGATTACCCCGGGAATCGTAAATTCATTATTTCTTAACGGTGCTACTAAAATATATAACTTCCAGCCCGGATTGTACTGCATCACCGGTTCTGGTGGGTTTACGATAACAAATGGTACTGTGAATGGCACTGATGTTATGTTTTATCTGACAGATGGTGAGGTACGTATCAATGGCGGGCTTATAAATTTAACCGCTCCGACCAATGACAGTGTTATCGATGCTTCTAATGAGTCATGGAATGGAATGTTATTCTACCTCGATCCAACGAATACCTCAGAAGTCTGGATTAATGGTAATGCAGGATCATATTTTGAAGGTACGGTGTATGCTCCTTCATCGTTATGTCACCTAAATGGGAGTGGGTTTACCGATGGTATCGATCTCTCGATGATTTGTGATAGCATCGATGTAGACGGTGGTGCGGGTTTGCATATCAATTATACTGATTCAAACCACTATCATCCGCCCACAACGATCGATCTACTCGAATAGAGTCTGGATTACTTCGATAATTAAGCCCTTGAGATACCCTCAAGGGCTTTTTTCGTTATCGTAAGATCAGCAATAGCTGTTCCATCTAATTATCAAGAATAAATTCCAGCCCATTAGGAGTAATTGATGATTAATGGAAAACTTAGCTTTTTATCGCTGGTTATGATTTTTACGTTGATCCTTACGTCCTGCAGTGATGAAATTTCAAAAGATACTGCTACTTCCAGTGGCATCGTAAACAGTCCAATAACTGTAGAGGAGACTGAACTATATAGTTCAACAGATGAAGAACTCCCTGATATTCCCACAATCAGCTTCGGACCGGGTGATGCCTGGTTCCAATCGACTGATCCCAACCAAATCCAATTAGTCTCTGGAAAGGTACAGGTTTTTAAATTTAGCGCATCCTGGTGAAGCATTTGCCATCGCATGGCGCCCGTCGTGTACGGGCTTGAAGAGTTGTATGGCGATGTGGCAAATTTCGTGGTGTTGGATGTTGATTTAGCAGGACCTGATCAGAATGGACCATTTATGGAAGCTTTAGATTACAACCCTAGGATACGTCCCGGAATTTATATTCTCGATCCGGAAGGAAACGTGATTACGTTTTGGTTTGGTGTAGTTGATGGAAAAGCCATTCAACAGGTACTTGTGGATGCCATCCAAAAGTATTCGTAAGTGGTGATAATCATTTGACAAAGTGCATAGTGTATTATTGAAGAGATAGTATTTTAAACGAGAGCATCGAGATTTTAGAGAAAGTAATTACTCACAGAATTACTCATATAATTAGGAGATTTATAATGACAACGGTAAAATATTCTGTTCCCAATATTTCTTGTGGGCATTGTGTCCACACGATTAAGGTGGAAGTGAGTGAACTTCCAGGTGTGGAATCGGTAGAAGCCTCCCAGGATACCAAAGAGGTTACCATCACATTTGGCGAACCGGCCACCGAGGAAAAGATCCTCACATTGATGTCGGACATCAATTATCCGGCTGTGACGGAATGAGTAAGATAAAACAAATCACTCTCCCGATTACGGGAATGACCTGCGCAAACTGTGTTTCTACTGTTGAACGTAATATAAAAAAAGTAGATGGGGTTGAAATCGCAAACGTAAATCTTACGACAGAGCGAGCTGCTGTTGAATATAATCCTGACCAGGCAGAATTATCCGATTTGTTAAATCGAATCGATCAGGCAGGCTATGGCATCGCTACGGGTGAAGCTGACCTCATCGTCCACCGCATGAGTGATGACAACGATGCCCGGCGACTGGAAAGCACATTATCTCTACTGGATGGTGTAACTGAGGCAACGGTCAATTTTACCTCCGAACGCGCCCGAATTAGTTATATACCAACTATCCTCAGCCAGGCAGAGATTCGTAGGGCTGTCAGCCATGCTGGCTTTGAGGCGATAGAAATCGGGGGTGAAGCACAAGATGTTGAACAAATCGCCAGAGAGGCAGAGATTGCCAAACAACGACATTTACTAATCGTGGGACTGGCATTCACACTCCCACTTTTTTTGTTGTCGATGGCACGGGATTTTGGTTTCCTTCCGCCCTGGTCTCATGAACCATGGATGAATTGGGTGATGTTCCTTTTGGCGACCCCTGTCCAATTCTATGTGGGCTGGCAGTATTATGTTGGTGGTTATAAAGCGCTTCGTAATGGGTCGGCGAATATGGATGTATTGATTGCTATGGGATCATCGGCGGCTTATTTCTACTCCATCCCTGTCTTGTTGGGGATAATTCCCGGACACGTGTATTTTGAAACCGGTGCGATGATTATTACCTTGATCAAGCTTGGAAAATTTTTAGAAGCAGGTGCGAAAGGCCGAACGAGTGAAGCTATCAAAAAACTTATGGGTTTGCGTGCGAAAAAAGCCCGAATCGAGCGGGATGGGGAGACTATTGAGATCCCTGTAGAGGAGGTTACGGTAGGGGATATCGTCATTGTCCGTCCAGGAGAGAAAGTCCCTGTGGATGGTGTTGTGGTCGAAGGGCGATCCTCGTTGGATGAATCCATGCTGACAGGAGAATCCTTGCCGGTTGAGAAAAGCCCTGGGGATATGGTCATCGGCGCAACTTTAAATAAACTTGGTATGATTAAATTCGAGGCTGCCAAGGTGGGGAAAGACACTGCCCTGGCGCAGATAATTCGTTTGGTCGAAGATGCCCAGGGAAGTAAGGCGCCTATACAGCGATTGACTGATAAAGTCTCTTCTGTATTTGTACCGGTCGTCATTACGATTGCCTTGATTACATTCTCGATATGGTATTTTCTTATCCCCGCATCTCCCGCCGGGGCAGATGTCGATCTCTTCACTCGCGCGATGATCAATATGGTCGCCGTTTTGGTGATTGCTTGCCCGTGTGCGATGGGTTTGGCGACTCCGACGGCAGTCATGGTCGGAACCGGGAAAGGTGCAGAGTTGGGGGTCCTACTCAAATCGAGTGAGGCTTTAGAACGAGCTGGTCAGGTTTCGGCGGTCGTACTCGATAAAACCGGCACGATCACGCGTGGTCAACCCGCTGTTACCGATGTTATCGTTAATGGTTTTGAAGAGAGTGAAATTTTAAGACTTGCCGCAAGTGTAGAAGAGGGCAGCGAACACCCACTTGGGGAGGCAATTATTGCAGAAGCTAAGACTCGTTCATTGGATTTAGGTGAACCGGCGGCTTTCAAAGCCAAAGTGGGGTTTGGTGTTTCCGCTGAGGTGGATGGAAAGACTGTACTTGTAGGGAGCCGCCGTATGATGAACGAGCATGGTATTGATCTCAATGGCTTGGGCGAGCAAGTTGACCGGCTCCAAGCTGAGGGAAAAACTGCCATTCTCGTTGGTATCGATTCGAATGTTGAAGGTTTGATTGCTGTAGCTGATACCGTCAAGCAAAACTCCAGAGATGCAATTAACCGATTACATAAGATGGGATTAAAGGTTGCCATGATTACTGGAGATAATCAATCCACGGCAAAAGCTATCGCCAATCAGGTAGGCATTGAGCAAATATTGGCAGAAGTACTCCCCGGTGATAAAGCAGATGAGATCAAAAAACTCCAAGAAGCAGGTGAGGTTGTCGCCATGGTTGGGGATGGAATCAATGACGCCCCTGCCTTGGCTCAGGCAGATGTAGGAATCGCCATCGGCACCGGAACCGATATCGCCATGGCGGCTTCTCCAGTCGTTTTGATTAGTGGCGACCTCCAAGGTGTTCCCCGGGCAATAGAATTATCCCGGAAAACTTTGACGACCATCAAACAAAACCTGTTTTGGGCGTTTGTTTACAATATTATCCTTATTCCGACTGCTGCAATTGGGAAACTCAATCCGATATTTGCTGCGGCAGCCATGGCTTTTAGCAGTATTTTTGTAGTAACGAACAGCCTCCGTTTGAGAAGGATCATATTAAAATAAAAATTGTTATACACAAGTGTTTTTTAACCACTCCTCCAATCTCATTTTTGCATGGAGGAGTGTTGTTTAATGGGTTATACCATTATTGATTTGGAATATAGTTGTGATGCAAGTTGTATGTTCATTTTTAATACATTTTTTATAATGAAGGAAGTTAATAGGGTCGTTTCAATTCGAGATATTTTTTCAGGAGAACCCTGTGAAAGTGTTGATAGTAGATCAAGATCAGACTGAACGTAAATTCCTCAAAGATAATCTTGGGGATCAGGATTTTGAGATTCTAATGGAAAAAGATGGCGATAGTATATTGAAGCACTTTGAAGATGAGTGTCCTGAATTAATTATCTCGGATTTCTCTACACCCAAAGGGGGGATAGATTTGATTAATAACATTCTTAAAATGGAAAAAGAATTATTTCCCTATGTAATTTTTATCACAGAAGAACATGGTGAAAAATTTGCTATTGATAGTTTGGGACCGATACCAGGTGATTTCCTTCCCAAACCACTAAAGAATGAAGAGTTAAATGCTCGAGTATCCATCGCGGAGAGAGCCATTGCTTTACAGAATCGTTTGCGCGATTCTAAAGATGTCCAGATGGATTTAGCCATGTATGATAGTCTAACCAATGTTTTGAATCGCCAGGCTGTTTATGAGCGGGCATTGGGGGAGATGAATCGAGCAAAACGTGAACATTTACAATTATGTCTGGCAATGGTAGATATGGGAAATTATGGTGAAATTTCATCTGTCCACGATGAAGAAACCGCAGACCAAGCAATCCAATATGTAGCCAGGGCAATTCGTGCAAATGTCCGCATGTACGACCTGGTTGGGCGATGGATTGGAGCAAAATTCTTCATCTTACTCCCAGGTTTACCTGAAGAGTATGCCAAAGCAGTCATTAATCGCATATACAATGCTGTGAAATCAGTGCGCGTGAAGCATATCAATGGCGATTCGATCCAGATTGATTTGGCCGTAGGTTATATTTGGATCGACCGTGATGAGGCCCAACCTTTATATGTGCTAATTGAAAAAGCGAACGAAGCCCTTGCGATAGCTGAAAAGAGGAAGGGGAATCGTAAACTCGTAGTTTACGAAAATGATTGATTTTGTATATCATTTAACAGACATATTAGGTTTATCGCGAGATAGCCGCACCCTTATTGGGGATTTTCTTTTTACTTTCTATTGACCGAATGAATTTCTATGGGTATGCTTAACGGCACACTAAAAAAATCTAATGCTGGCTTTATAATTTTATTATAAAGACCAATGTGTAAGAAGCTATATTCTTAATTACGTCTAATGAATGAATCATTTATTAAAGGATAATTCTTTTTCAAATGAATACAAAGAAATTTCTTTCTCGTCGAGATTTCCTAAAAATGTTTGCAGTATCCTTTAGTGGTGTTGTAATCCAACCATGGAGGGATAGATATCCGGAGAATACTCGCCGCTCACCAGTTTTCCCAGACGCAGAACATTTGGCCCGTGTTGCTTACCATGATTACCCCTATGTGAAAGTCCGGGCGCAGCCCGATATCGATAGCCCTGAAGTAGGCGTTCTATACTCTGATGAGGTTGTTCCCTGGTTGAGAGAGGTAGTAGGGAAGATAAGCTATAATCCGACAAAGCGATGGGTGGAGACACCGAATGGATATGTCTGGTCTCCATTATTGCAGCCAGTAAAAAACCTACCTAATACACCAGTGTCGAGTTTGAAAGAAACGGGTAGCGGATCCGGCATGTGGGTCGAGGTGACCGTCCCTTATGTTGACATTACATTAGAGGGGAATGCTGCGTATGAATATTGGACAAGTAAGCATATCAGGAATAACACCCCCATGCGTCTATATTATGGACAGGTGATTTGGGTCGATGACATTCGAACGAATGATAATGGTCAGGTGCAGTATCGCCTCAACGAGCGTCGGGATTTGGATTTATTTTGGGGAGATGCAACTGCCTTCCGACCTATGTCGGAGGAGGAGTTAAGTCCAATTTCACCCGAGGTGGAAAATAAACATATTGATGTAAATGTAAACCGTCAAACAGTCTCATGTTTCGAAGATGAGCGCGAAGTATTTTTCTGCCGGGCTTCTACTGGCAATCCGGCAATCGCTGAAGCGTTAGGAGAAGAAGGGACGGAAACTGCAACGCCTATCGGGTTGTGGAATAGGATTTGGAGAAAAAGTATCTCTGCACATATGGGTGGCGGAGATGAAAGGGGGGGGTGGGATACACCCGCTATCGGTTATGCAACCTACTTTATCGGTACCGGTGTGGCAATCCATTCGACTTTCTGGCATAATGGTTTTGGGGAAAAATGGTCTCATGGGTGTGTGAATGTTTCCCCTGAAAACGCCAAATGGATTTTCCGTTGGACGACTCCCTACGTTGCATATGATCCTGGAGATTTAACAGTATCTGGCGATGTCGGCACCTTGGTCCGGGTGCTAGAGTCGTAAACAAACTTATTGTCAAGGAGTTTTTACCTTGGAAAATAATCTTTCTTTAAGTTTAGCGTTTTTCGCGGGTTTGGCGTCGTTTTTATCGCCTTGTGTTTTTGCTTTAGTCCCTGCCTATGTTGGATACTTGGGTGGGCGTTCTGCTGCTGCTTCGAAGGACGAGGAAGGATCCAATACCTGGCGAACGTTTTCCCATGGACTCGCATTTATTCTTGGCTTTAGCATTGTATTCGTAATTCTCGGTCTTTTAGCAGGCTCGCTGGGCAGTATATTAATAGATTTTACAGAAATTTTAGTAAAAATTGGGGCCATAGTTGTAATATTTTTCGGGCTGCACATGACCTATATCCTCCGTATCCCTTTCCTTGAATTCGATCTTCGTCCACAATCACAACCGGATAAGCGCAGGGGGTACATTTCTTCGGCCCTAATGGGAGTCTTTTTCTCTGCTGGGTGGTCTCCTTGTGTGGGCCCCATTTTAGGTGCAATCTTAACGTTATCATTTTCTCACGGGTCGACATTGGAGGGCGGGTTATTCCTGGCTGCCTATTCGGCTGGATTGGCAATTCCTTTCCTGCTAGCTGCTACTCAGATTGGATGGGTGACGACAATTCTTCGTCGTTATGGAAAGATCATGCATTACACCGAGATCATAATGGGTGTTGTCCTTATCATTATTGGTGTCTTACTCTTTATTGGGCGCTTTGAATCACTGGCAGCTTTTGGTACTTTTATCGAATCCTTTGATGAGATTGCTATCGGTCGTTTATTGTTGGTAGGCGTGGTAGCAGCAGGACTCATAGGATTAATGATTGGATTGATAGCAAGAAGCAAAGGGAAAAGTTTCATCGATTGGTGGTTCATCGGGGGTGGGATTTCGTCGGTAGTCATTCTCGTGTTATATTTATTCGGTGTGTTTAATTTCCTATTCTCCTAAAATGGTATTCTTATGACATTTCAAGTAGTTCTTTATACCCGGAAAAATTGTGAATTATGCGATCAGGCCAGGGCAGATTTGGTCAGCTTACAAAAAGATATCCCACATGAACTCATTGAAGTCGATATTGATAATGATCCTGACCTAAAGAAAGTATATGGAGAGCGTGTGCCGGTTGTTCAGAGTGGTCCATTTACGCTTGAGGCGCCATTCAATCAACCGAAACTCCGCATGACACTCGGTGCGGCTAAAGATAACCAAAGCCAGCGTTTGACTTATGAGGGCGAGGCATACGAAAGAAAGGTTTATAAACGTCAAAGGATGTCTTCAGGGGATAAGATTTCATATTTTATGTCGAAGCATTATTTACTGGTTTTCAACATCTTTTTACTTCTTTATGCTGGGCTACCTTGGATCGCACCTGTATTAATCAATGCGGGTTATCCACAACTCGCAAAACCCATTTATTCGTTTTATCGCGCCACTTGCCATCAATTAGCTTTTCGATCTTGGTTCCTATATGGAGACCAAGCTGTTTACCCGAGGGAAGCTGCACAAATGGAAGGCTGGATCACCTATGGTGAAGCGACGGGTAATAATGAAGAAAATTTATGGGAAGCTCGAAGTTATAACGGCGAATTAGATGGACAGGGAATTGAGGTAGGTTACAAGGTCCCATTTTGCCAGCGCGATGTAGCTATTTGGGGAGCGATGTTGATATTTGGTATATTGTTTGCTTTATCCGGTCGAAAGATTCCCCCATTACCAATAGTTATCTGGTTCGTTGTGGGTATATTACCGCTTGGTTTGGATGGGGGCACCCAGCTGATAAGCCAAATTGGCTGGTTTTCCTGGATTCCATATCGAGAGAGTACACCCCTAATACGTACAATAACAGGAATATTGTTTGGATTCACCACAGCCTGGTTTGGTTTTCCTGTGGTTGAGGAGACGATGGAAGAGACTCGCCAACTCTTGGCTGGGAAGCGGGCCAGGATTGCGAGCAAGCAAGTGGCTGGAATGGAATAAACTTCATGCCATTCCATCAACCCGATCGCATTCGCTATTATTCTTTTGATATATTCAGTCGGGAGAAGATCACACATGCAATCTTCACTCGTGTGGGTGGCGTAAGCACAGGGCAATGGTCTTCGTTAAATGTCGGTTTAACTGTGGGAGATGATCCAAAAAATGTTGCTGAAAATCGAAAGTTATCTTTTTTAGCTGCAAATCGGCCTATAAATACTTTGTCGGATAGTTGGTTGATTCATGGCACAGACGTGTTTATTTACGATTCTCCTCGTCCATCGAATCGACGGTATCCACCAAAAGCAGATATTCTCTTGACAGACAAGCCTGGCGTGACGCTGTTCATGCGTTTTGCGGATTGTGTTCCTATATTGTTTTATGATCCTGACAAAGGAGTGATAGGGTTGGCACATTCGGGCTGGCTGGGAACGGTAAAAAAGGTGGGGGCAAAAGCTGTGGAAGCCATGCAAAAGAAATATGGTTGTAAGCCTGAAAATATTATAGGGGCGATTGGACCCTCTATCGGTCCCAAGCGATATGAAATTAGCGGAGAGACGATCGAGAATGTAAGGACGGCGTTTGGAAATGAAGCTGATGAGATCTTGCCAAGATTTAATCACGCTGTCCATTTCGATCTCTGGAAAGCGAACCAGATGATTCTTGAACAAGCAGGCGTGAAAAAGGTTGAGTTAGCGGGGATTTGTACAGCAAAAAATAACCATGACTGGTTTTCGCACCGAGGTTCAAACGGAAAAACAGGACGTTTTGGCGCACTATTAGGATTAAATGGCTGAGAATACAGAAAACATCAGAGAAAATTACCACAGGGTGTTGGACCGAATCCATAAAGCGGCAGCATCAGTAGGGCGAGATCCGGCAAATGTTACTCTCATTGTGGTGACGAAGGGGCACTCTCTTGAGATGGTTCAAACTGTCATTGAGATGGGGGTTTTACACATCGGTGAGAACCGAGTAGAGGAGGCGCTTCCAAAAATGAAAGCTTTATCCGCCCAAACTGGTGTACAATGGCATATGATCGGACATGTGCAAAGCCGTAAAGCCAAGCAAGTCTGTGAGTACTTTGACTTTTTACATGCCTTAGACCGGATGAAGCTTGCCCGCAGGTTGGATCGTTTCGCAGGTGAAATTGGACGTAAACTCCCCGTCCTTTTGCAGTTCAATGTGAGTGGGGAAGGGACAAAATCTGGATGGTTGGCAAATAATGAAAACGAATGGAAAAGCCTGCTGCCGGAGATTGCTACTCTCATTGGTCTACCCAACCTGGATGTGCAGGGTCTGATGACGATGGCTCCTTACAGCACAAATCCAGAAGATTCCAGGCCGTTTTTCATTCGGTTGGCTAAACTTCGAGATTTCTTAGCTTCTCAGCTACCAAAAGTAAGATGGAACCAGCTTTCTATGGGTATGAGTGGTGATTATGAAGTCGGAATCCAAGAAGGTGCGACCATGGTAAGGATTGGAACTGCGATACTGGGTGAACGGATTTACAGAAAATGAGTTTTTCTAGGAGAGATATATAAGATATGGCCATTGCTTTCCTTATTGATTTGATAAATATCTTAACGAACCTGATCTTTTGGTTAGTGATATTCTATGTAGTCTTGGGATATTTTATCGCCCCTTATCATCCTGTAATGGAATTCTTGAGGCGATTGGTCTCCCCAATGCTTGATCCGATACGTAGGATTTTACCGCCAATTGGGATGCTGGATTTCAGCCCAATCATTTTAATTATCTTGGTACAATTGATTGGCTGGATATTAATCAGGCTGATTCTTATTATTTTCTAATTTACGAGGAGTGCGCTATGGGTCGAGTTAAAAAGTTCTCGAATGGTAGACGTGGGATTGCTCTGCCGGTTCGGGTGATTCCAAGGGCGAACCGGAATGAGATTGTGGAAATTCTCAGTGACGAAACAGTAAAGATCCGCCTGAAAGCACCTCCTGTAGAGGGAAAAGCCAATGAGGAGTTGATCAAATTCCTCTCAAAGGTTTTGGATATTCCAAAATCTAATTTTGAAATTGTTGGGGGGAAAACAGGAAGAGATAAGTTGATTTCGATCCTCGACGCAGATGGGAATGAGGTCAATAGAAAAATCCTCGAAAATTTATCGTAGATTTAGTATGATTAAAAACGAAAACCCTTGAAAATCTCAAGGGTTTTTTTATATGTTTTTATACTAAACAATCATCCCTCTACTATTGGGAGTTCAATACCAGCTGCAGCTAAGTGCCAGAGTGTGTTATAGGCAGCTTCTCGCACCTCACCATCCGGCCCATTCATAATCTGGTATAAGGTTTGGATAACGTTTTTGGTTTCGCTGGGTTTTAGACGGTAGATATCCATTGCAGCCAATCGTTGATCTTCGTTTCCTTCTTTAAGTGCTGTAGATAACATATCCCATCCGCCTTGACCGGGGGAAACCCCCATCCCCCTCTCGCTGGCGAACTGGATCAACCAGGGAGTTTCGTGGAGTTCAGGGAGTGGGGCAGGGATTACTGGATCGACCTTTCGAATGTCGTCCAATGCTTGTGTTGCTGCATTGCGAATGACCCATTGGTCATCTTCAACTTGCATCTTTTCAAGGATATCGACTGCCCAGGGTGCTTTCACGATCCCCAAACCGAAAACAACGGCCCTCCGGACTAAAATATCGTTGTGTGAAGCACCCTCTTTGAGGATAGCATGACCTTCAGATGGATGATGTGCCAACCCTTCTGCTGCCGCTCGTCTTGCTTCTTCATTGGCTTCTAGTAGTGTACGGGCAATGAGTTCGATGGATTTTTGCGTATTGATAACAATCAAGGATATGCAGGTCGCCCGGTTTATGAATATTGAATTATCATAATGCAAGAGGTGGCCAAGAACATCTACGGATTTTGTGTCACGGATCATTCCACACCCTAACGCGCCTAACCACCGATTTGAATAATTGTCTGATTTTAGCATCTGCCTGAACAAGTTGGCGATACCAGTTTCCCCAGAATTCGCCAGAGAAGATAGAGCTCTTGCCCGTAGACCAAGGGGAAAGGTCGAATTCTGAAATATTTCTGC
Source organism: Anaerolineales bacterium (assembly GCA_050115475.1). GTDB lineage: Bacteria > Chloroflexota > Anaerolineae > Anaerolineales > UBA11579 > JASFQL01. The sequence goes on along the minus strand of JASFQL010000056.1, from coordinate 7,212 downwards.
CATCACGCGGAGAACCTTATTTTTCCATTGTGTAGTTTTTGGCGCATGTCGCGGCCAGTTCCCCATACTTAATAGACTACGTTTGATCGGATCGTATTTTCCCTCGTTGATGAGGGGGTCTATCAAGGGATCAACATCTCCTTTGGCAGATAGAAAATCACTCACTAGAGATTTTCCAGACCATTCAGGCTGTGTTATGAGTTGGTGGGCACCGCCCCGCTTTGCCATATTACACGCAGCCAGGTAGCCATTTACAACCGGATGAGAAAAACTAATTCTTGAATCCGGTAGGTTCGTTAGAATCTCAGTTTTTACTAACTCTGGTAATATCTTTCGCACCTGTTTTTTTTGGATCGTCTCTTTTTCAGTTTCAACAGCGGAAAGGGCTTCCTCTAGTAAACCATCCTCTCCTTCAGATTTCTCTAAATCTGGAAGGTTAATATTATCAAGGCCATTCAGGAGGTCATCGAGCTCTTCATCATGAAATAGATAGGTCTCATCAGAAGAATTGTCACTTGGGTTTGAGACCTTATCGTTATTAATTTGGGGAGAAAGAGTATCTTTGTCATCTAAGGATTGGAATGTATCATCCTCAAACACTGCAACAAAATCTCCAGCAGTGTTTTGGGGGATGAGTGGATTGAGTGATAGGATCATTTGTGCAGCAAGCTGCTCTAATGCTGGTCGTGCATTTGATACTCCTACTACCATCCGGTTGACGTAAGCCTCCAAGGCGTCCACTTCTTTAGGACCAAGGAGGTCTCCAGCGTATAAGGCCCAAGTATTCAAGGTTAATTGAAGGGGGGATTGACTATTAGAAAAATAGAGCAGCCAGTTGTTTAGGACTATATGATCGATCGATTTTGGTAGATGATTTGCCCAAGACTGGTTTTGAATATTTTTTTTCCATAATTCACTCCATCGATTGACGAATTCCTGTTTCTGGGTGATTGTCAAGGCTGCAATGGGTATGGGATATAGGTTTAAAGCGTCGTAGCTGGAAATATCCTCTATCGATGCAGCAAGCACATATCGATTTCCCGGATATTTTGTTTGGATACTATGGATGAATTTTATGTAAGGTGTTTGTTCTTCGTGAGGTAATTCGTCTAAACCATCGATGATTAATAATGCGATTCTTGACTCAAAAATCTTCCTCAAGAAATTTTTCAATTGAGATTCAACTGTTGCTGAAACTTTTTTCCATAAAGTATTGTAAAAAACATCCACGGGATTGTCTGTTTTCCCCGAAAGGTTTATTTCTCCAACGTGGAGCATCACTGGTATGAGCCTGCCAAGGCTTCCAGCATCTGGGTGCCTCAAGGCTACCTGGGAGGTAAGATGGCTGAGAGCGAATGTTTTCCCACTTCCAGGTTTCCCGATAATTAATAAATTTGAACCCCGCGACATAGCTTCTGGAATGCCTAAAGTTTTCACGCCAAAAGTAGCGCCAACCGATGCCCATTCTGGAAGATAGGGAATAGCTACTTGGGTGATATCTTCTTGGGGGATATCCCCATATGGAGTAATGGGTACTGGGGGTGCAAGTAATTGAGGTGTGATGGCAATTTCATTGAGGGAGAATAGGGAAGAAGCAATATGATTTTCTTGCATCAGACCAACAATATCTTGCCTATAGCGTTGTTCGATGCTGGTTCCGATGTTTTCTTTATAAACCGCGATCTGTTCTTTAATAATTTGTCTTACGGTTTTCAATGCTGGACGGACTTGCTGCAATACCCACCAGATAATCGTGGCAGCGGCAATCCCTATCCAAAATGAGGACTTATCCAGCCAGAATTGTTCAAACATAGTTATTTTACGTAGAGGATGCGACCGCAGCTATCACAGAATGTGATCTTGCTTGGGGAGTGGACGGCCTGCGCTGCAGAAGCCGAAAGAGTTGCGCCGCAGGCTGAACAGGTTCTATCGGATACTTCTACAACAGCTACACCGCGGCGAGTACCGCGTAATTTTGAGTAGATTGAGAGGTTATCATGTTCGATCGTGCTGACAACATCTTCACGTTCATTTTCTAATTTTTCAACGTTTTCAAGTAATCCTTTTTTCTCATTCGTCAATTCAATATTTTCCTCTGCGACTTGTCCCTTGACTTGTTCCAATTCCGTTTGGGCTGTTTCATATTCAAGCTCGGCTTCTTCGCAGGCTGCCATTTTTTCTAATTGTTTATCTTCTAATACACTCAAATATCTGTTCAACGCTTCTGCCTCATTCTGCAGATCTTCAAGTTCTTTTGGATTTTTTATGCTGCCACTGTATAAGGTTTTCTGATTGTTTTCGATTTTTGTTTGTTGTGAATGTACTTCATCTTCTGCAGCTTTGAGTGCTATTCTCGACGCGTGGAATTTATTTTCAGCGTTTTCTATTTCTTCCTGGGCTTTCAATAAAAGGGCATCATCATTGAGGATGATTTCGATCTCCTTCAATCGTGCACGAGAATTATCCAAGTTAGTGTCAATCCTCTGCAGATTGAAAAGCTGCAACGATTGGTTCATGTTTCGATTATAGGGCTGTATGAAGGATATTGCAAGCATATATTTCATTACAGGTAAATGACTGCTTAATGATTTTTGACTAATGACTATAGACTGCTTTTTACCAATAAATTTGATCTTCAAAGAATTTGGTTTAATTATGTTGTGAAAGGTTATGTTTACCCGAATTTCACGAGATGTTTATGCTGGTTGTGTCTTCGGCTTGCAGGTTGTACTTTCCTAACCTAAAATACATATATATGAGTTCCATAAAAGACATCATCATACATGTTATTCAAGTGAGTGAGGTTTGAGGTTATGCCAAAAGATTCCTCTTCACCGCGACTTATGAGGGCGGTGGGCAGCATATGGTTATTGGCAGGATTATTAGTTGGCCTGTTAGTCTTGATACTAATTCTGTACGTTTTTTCCTACAATCAGTCCACTTCTCATCTGGTAGAAACACCTGGAGAAATTATCACCGTGATACCATCCCCCAGCAAAACGCCTGTGCCAACCACACCTATCCCACCTACAGATACGCCAATATCTACAGTAGACGAACCTACAGCAACTGAAACGTACATCCCTCCTCCAACGAGTACACCTACGTTTGTTACTTTTTTTGAAGGACCGACGGTAATCGGCTACTCGGTGGAGGAGAGACCTCTAGAAGTATACCGTTTTGGAAGGGGACCGAACGTTTACCTTGTGGTGGCAGGTATTCATGGGGGGTATGAAATAAATACTGTTGAGTTGGCAGATGAGGTTATCCGGTATCTGGCAACTCGACCGGATTTAATACCGGATGATGCTACACTTTATATTTTACGTGTACTCAATCCCGATGGATTGGAATTTCCAAATCAGAAAGAAGGACGGGCAAATTCCCATGGTGTGGATCTCAATCGGAATTATCCGGTTCTGTGGCAGGAAACATGGCCAAAAACAGGTTGTTGGGATTTATTGGATCTTCACGGTGGGGCGTATCCTGCGTCTGAGCCCGAAACCATCGCTTTGATGGCATTCGTGTTGGAACATCCTATCGTTGCCCTGGTCAGCTACCATGCAGCTGCGCCTGGGATTTATCCCGCAGGGAAACCACCATTTGAAGAATCGGATAATCTTGCCCGGTATCTCTCTAAAGCGAGTGGATATCCTTATCCGGCTTTCGTTACTGGTTGTAGGATGACTGGTTCATTAGTCGATTGGGTTGCTGCAACCGGAGCGGCTGCTGTTGATGTTGAACTGTCCACCCATTGGAAGACTGATTTCGATGTAAACTTGAAACTTATTTTGGAATTAATAACCTGGAAACCATAGTCTCTTTCGCAATCAAATTTAGAAAAACCCTTATTGCGAATCCGTTGTTTTCTTCAAGGTAAACACATTTTCTTCGGTCAAACGTAATTCTGCTGCACCAAGATTATCTTCGAGTTCCTTAATATTACAGTTTCTGATGATGGGGCTGGAAAAATTCACACCAGTGAGATTTGAGAAATGGAATAGCCGCGATTTTCTTCATTATTTTGCCAATGTTGACGATACTTTTTTCTAGGATGTACGTATCATTAAATTAAATTGTATTGTTGAATGTCAGGATACGGGAATCAAGTAGAATCAATCATAAGGAATTCAGAAAAGGAAGAAATGGATTATGAGTCAAAACTGGAGTAGACCGATGAGGTTTTTTATCCTCGCGGTATTGTTGATCCTTTTGTCATTTTTCTTATACTACATCCACGAGTTGATTGGGCCATTAATTATTGCTGCATTGATTGCCTATCTACTACATCCACTTGCTGCGGCATTAGATACACATACTCCACTGAATTATAAATTTTCAGTTTTGCTGGTTTATTTGGGATTTTTAGCACTAGTGGCACTCATCCCCGCAGTTGTAGCACCAATTTTAATCGACCAGGTGGCCTCTTCGGATATTGAGATGCAAAATGTTATTAGTGGCATTGATGAATATATTTCTAAAGCTTCGATCTTTGGGTATCAAATTTTCCAGGGAATTCCTGGAAATTTAGAAGAGTCAATCTCTCAGCTCCTTCATCCAGGGCAGCTGTTTACTTCGATTCAAATCATTACAGAAAATGTCGTTTGGGTTATTTTGGTGATGATTTTAATTTACTATTTCATGGTCGATTGGGAAAAATTGCGAATGTGGGTTTTTAATTTCATCCCTCAACCATTCCATATTGACGCCTTGCGTTTATATAGAAGATTACGAAGTGTGTGGAAAACATATCTTCGCGGTCAACTATTAACGGTATTCTTGATTGGATTAATTTCAGGAATCGCAGCTGTTGTGTTGGGGCTGCCTGGAGCAATCATTATCGGCGTGGTTGCGACAGTATTGGCGATTGTGCCTTCTGTAGGATCGTCTTTTATGGTTTTTGTTGCAGCTGTGGTGGCTTTCTTTTCAGATTCAGCTACTTTTATATTGTCAGATTTCTGGTTCGTGGTAGTTGTGATCGCCGTTTTTACTGGCATACATTTATTCGATAATTATTACCTTCGTCCACGCATATTAGGACAGGGCTTGCGTCTTCATCCTGGTGTCGTGTTGTTTGCAGTAATTAGCGCTTTAACCTTAAACGGAGCTTTACTCGTTTTAATTATTGTCCCTATTATCAGTTCGATAATCATTTTGCTGCGTTATCTACTCTCTCGTTTGACTGGAACTGATCCCTGGGAAAAAGTAGTAAGTAAAGAATGATCTTGGGAAATTTCTGTCGGGTGGTATAGAATTTTATATCACTTCAACGCTTGTGCCGAGACCGCCTTTTTGCCATTCTGTAAATTCAATCTCGGGTGTCAACCACCGCCAAAGCCATTTTGCATCTTCGGGACGCATGTTGACACACCCGTGACTCATTTCATTACCATAATTATCGTGCCAATAAGTGCCGTGAAATGCGACCCCTGTTTTATAGAAATAAGCAACCCAGGGTACACCAGGCAACTCATAAGCATTTACATCGCTGGTTAATTGCCCATCACCCATATGACGTACAGGCATTTTGATTTGTACATGAAAATTCCCTTCAGGGGTTTTCAGGGAAGGGCCATCTTTAACAGGTCTGTGGGGCATACCGGTTGAGACATCGGTCTCAAAGACTACTTCATCTTCTTCAAAAGCATATAGTAGCTGTGTTTGCCTATCAACCAACACATGCTTTTTCTCTGGAGCGATATCCGTGGAGAGGGGTGAAATCTCTTCTGGCTTGATCAATCGCATGTGTTGGGCAGGGATATGATAATTTACTTTCAACAACTCATCTGTGATCTGATACCATACCTGGTTGTTAGGTCCATAACCCACATCGGTGATCCAATGAACGGAGTTGTAATATAGACGGTATAGCGGCTGCCAACCCCAAAAATCCGAATATCTAAAGGATAATGAGATTGGAACGGTAACTTCTGCCAGCCTGCCAGTCTCAGGGATTTCAAAGATAATTTCATTGAGATTTGTCTCAACGGGCTGTAAATATGCTGAATGTGCATAACCGCCATTGATTCGGTACCAACGCGGGTTGAAATCAGGACCTTCTGGTGACTCAAATTTTCCGTAAACGTAAATTAACTCATCTTTTTTGCACCAATGAACAATATCACTTTCGTAGGAAGGTTCTTTGAAAACTTTCATCTTTTCAACAGTTACGCGCGTCAAACCAATTGCATCAGATGGTTTTACCATTTGTGATATTGGATGTATGATTGGCTGCAAAGCCAGGCTTGAAGTTGAAAGTCCACAAAGTTTTATAAATTCTCGCCGAGTAAGAAAATAATCCTTCATGGGTAAAATTTTACCAATTCCTTTAGTCATTTACAATAGTGTATATGAAATTTCCCAAGAATTTTGTTACGGGTTTTTCGAGTAGTGGCTTGATAATCCTATTTGATATAATCACCACTGGCACATGCCGTCCACTAAAATAACTACAATCTTTTCCAATGTCTTTCGAGAATCTTCCTCCATTAGATATTAAAAGCTTCGTCAACACGTTTGTTATCTTGATTGTTTTTTGCGGGATACTAATTTTCAGACGAGGTATACAGGGAATTCGATCTTCATATAGAATCAATTATATTCGAGTCAGGCGTGCACGGGTGTCGGTTGGATGGCGTTTGATATTATTTGGATTTATTGTGGTATTTGCTGGCGTACTTATAAAACTTTTTGGTGAGCCAATGGCTTACCGCTATATACCCATAACACTTACACCAACTTGGACCCCAACAGCAACACTCCTGCCAACTATTACGATGATCCCGACCTTTACACTAGAAGTTCCCCCAGATTCAGAATCTGGTGAAGCTGTAACGCCCGCCGGTACGCCAACCCCCCACATCCCCATGGCGGTGGAGGTGATGTTTGAGGGGCAGGTGACTCCACCTGCAGATGCAGTGTTCAGTCCATTAACATTTTCTCACGGCATTGATGCATCATATACTCCCCGGGATCCGGGCACAGAGTTTGAAAATCCTGTTGGGCACCTTTACGCCAGCTTCAGTTATGACAAAATGACTCCTGGAGTCCAATGGACTGCTTTATGGTATCGAGAGGTAGAACTGGTATATTATGAAACAATGGTGTGGGAAGAAGAATGGGGGAGTGGTGGATATGGTTTCACAGATTGGGAGCCTGAACCGGGAGAATGGGTACCGGGGAATTATTGGGTGGAAGTATTTGTGGGACACA
>JASFQL010000055.1:0-20602 GCA_050115475.1 Anaerolineales bacterium | reverse complement strand
GGTCTAGCGCTTAAGGAACAAATCCCTCACCTAAATCACTTGATTCTTTTTGGGAGTAAACATAAAGATGCTATCCTCTGGGATCAGCTTTTAGATTCTTCACCGTTGGGTATTAACGGTGGAATTAATCCCAAAGATCCTTCAGCAATTATTCACACGCTTGGAAGTATGGGAGAACCACGCGGTGCTGTACTCACGCATCGAGGGATTGTTAGAAACGCGATTAGCATCGTGAAGATGATGCAGGTAACTCCATTTGATGTCTTTCTTGGTGCTGTTCCCTTCTCTAATTCATTTGGTCTCACAGCGCACATTGTTGCTTGTACGATTGCCGGGACACAAATGATTTGCATGTCTAAATTTCATCCTAAGGAAGCATTATCTTTGATCTTGAAAGAAAATATCACAATTCACCATGGTGTCCCTACGATGTTTGCGATGGAATTGAATTGTGAAGATTTCAAACCTCGCGATTGTGCTAGTCTACGTACAGGGATGATTTTGGGAGCACCCTGTCAGCCTGAACTGGTTTCTCAAATTAGAGAGCAGATGGGTTTCAAGGTATTGGTATCTTATGGATTAACCGAAACTTCTCCTTGTGTGACCATGACCAGACTCAACGACGGACCAATAACTGCGACTGAAACTGTGGGGCGTCCATTAGAGGATGTTGAAATTAAGGTGATTGATGAGATCAGTGAGACACTTCCCCAGACTGAGATTGGAGAGTTATGTGTGCGTGGTTACAACGTTATGCTTGGTTATTGGATTGATCCGGAATCGACTGCGAAGGTTTTGGATTCAGATGGCTGGCTACATACTGGGGATTTGGCGTCAATCAGTCCAAATGGGCCTGTCCGGATCCATGGAAGGAAAGGCCAAAACATCAATCGAGCTGGATTCATAGTTTATCCTGGTACTGTAGAAGTTAAACTCCAGTCATTTCCAGGTGTCAAAGAGGTCGCAGTTGTTGGCGTGCCTGATCTGATTTTCGGAGAGATGATTTTTGCCTGTGTTGTACTTCAATCGAACGTGGATATAAATGCAGAAGACTTGATCGCCACTTCTGAAGAAGTCTTACCAGATTATGCTATTCCAGATCGGATTATTTTCTTTGACGAACTCCCACGGAACAGCAGTGGTCTTGTTGATAAGGAATACCTGCGGGAGCGGGTGAGAATTCGAGGACATGCGTGGAAATTTGGGGATAATGTAAGAACCCATACTCTAATTCCTGATCGGCGGTGCACTACAAATGATCCACAGGAGTTGGCGAAATTCTTTATGGAAGAAACACGATCCGAGTTGTATAGCAAAATTAGGCGTGGGGATATCATTGTAGCTGGATCGAATTTTGGTTGTGGGTCCCCCAGTGAAATTGCTGCATTGGCAATCAAAGCCGTAGGCGTATCCGCTGTTATCGCAGAATCTTTTTCATGGTCTTTCTTTCGTAATGCAATTAATATCGCATTACCGATATTTGAATGCCCAGAAGCAGTAAAGGATATTTCTGAAGGAGATGAAATTAAAGTTGAGCCGAAAGAAGGATTAATTCTCAACCTCACTAAAAATCAGACCTATATGGCCAAATCATTACCGGATTTCATTCAAAGCATCATAAATAAAGGTGGTTTGATCTCATATATTAATAATTGCTTGCTTCACGAAAGGAATCAAAGATGATTTCATTTGATTTGACTGATGAACAACGCAGTATGCAAGATCTAGCCCATAATTTTGCAGAAAAGGAAATCCGTCCAGTTGCTGCGGAATACGATGAAAGGGAAGAGATGCCCTGGGATGTGATAAAAAAAGCTGCACAAACTGGAATGCTTTCTTTTTATATCCCTGAACAATATGGCGGTGCAGGCATAACAGATTTGATGACTCATTGCCTCGTCATGGAAGAAATTGCCTGGGGTTGTGCTGGAGTTGCTACTGTAATGGGCGGGAACGATTTGGTAGTTACTCCATTCTTACTTGCGGGAAATGATGAACAAAAGGAAAAATACCTTCCCCGTTTTTGTGATACTGAAAATCCAAGCCTTGGCGCGTTCGCGATAACTGAACCAGATGCGGGCTCTGATCCAGGCAGTCTCACAACCCAGGCTGTTAAGGATGGGAATCATTATATTGTCAATGGGCGGAAGGCTTTTATTACCAATGGTGGCGTTGCGGATTTAATTGTGCTCTTTGCTACTTTGGATCCTGGCAAAGGATACAAAGGGATTACAGCATTTATTCTCGAGAAAGATTTTCCCGGATTGAAAATCGGTAAAAAAGAAAAAAAGATGGGGATAAAATCTTCGCAAACTGTAGAATTAATCTTTGAGGATATGCGAGTGCCTGTAGAAAATCGCTTGGGGGAGGAAGGGGAGGGGTTCAAGATTGCCATGCAGACCTTCGAGTACACCCGTACGAACGTGGCCATCTTTGCGGTGGGTGTTGCCAGGGCTGCCTATGAGTTTGCGTTGGCGTATGCTCAAGAACGGATCCAGTTTGGGAAACCGATTATCCGGCATCAGGGTATTGGATTCATGCTTGCAGATATGGCAACCGAGATCGATGCCGCCCGTATCCTTTGTTGGCGAGCTGCTTGCCTTACCGACAAAGGGAAACCTGCAATGAAAGAAGCCAGTATGGCTAAACTTTTTGCTGGTGACGTCGCCATGGAGGTGACCACCAACGCGGTACAGGTGCTTGGAGGCTATGGATATACCCGGGAATATCCAGTCGAAAAATGGATGCGCGATGCCAAGATTATGCAAATTTATGAGGGCACATCCCAAATTCAACGGATGATTATCGCCCGTCAATTGGTAGGCCGTTGATATCGATTAGCCTTTATCCTCCCCACCTTCGAGTTAGTTGCGCGGGGGGAGTTATATTTAGTAGATCAAGGACTCGCATCACTGTTTGGTCGATAATATCTTGAATGGAATGGGGGTGATTATACAATGCAGGTATAGGCGGAAGGATGACAGCACCGATTTCCGCAGCCCCCACCATCAATCTTAAATGCCCAAGGTGTAGTGGAGTCTCCCGCGGTACTATAATCAACTTACGTCGTTCTTTAAGAGTAACATCCGCTGCACGGATCAATAGATTGTTATTATATGAGTTGGTTATTGCTGAAAGTGATTTGATCGAGCAGGGAATTACAACCATCCCTGATGTTAGATACGAGCCCGAGGCGATAGGTGCCGTGATGTCATCGATGTCATAGACCTTATCAGCCAGGGCCAAAATGTTATTGATACTATGTTTCGTCTCCAGGCCAATGGTTTGTTTTGCAGACTTGCTGATGACCAAATGTGATTGAACTTCAATGATTTCTTTTAGTACCTCTAAGAACCTGATTCCATAAATGACACCACTTGCCCCTGTTATGCCTACGACGAGTTTATACTGATCTCCCATGCGAACTACACCTCAACGATCCCCTTTTCTCCATCTACTCGGATTTCCATACCAGTTTTTATTTCCTCTATTGGAATTTGATCCACGCAGGGAATTTCAGAGATGATGCAACCAACAGCAGTGATCGTTTCACATTGTGCATTGATAATTGCTTTTGGTGCCTTGCCGATGTGTTTCAACTGGTATAAGGTGTAAGAGCCGACCGTTGACCCTTTCCCTGTGGGAAAAATAAGTACCTTTCCACTGATGGATTGTCCCGCCAGTTCGTGGCCTTTTTCCTCGATTTTCCCAGTTTCTGGATTTACACCACCAAAAAAAGAGATCCCCATTTTAGTCACAAGTGCTTTACCTTTGACCTTCCCACGAAATATTGCTCGTCCTTGGAGTTTCATTTCGTTGCCTCTAGAACGACTTCATCGAAAGCTTTGATTACAGTTAAAAATCCATTTTTAGCGTTCGCATAATAACATGCCTTGGCACTGTCCGTCACCAGGGTTTTGAAGCGCCCTTTGATTGGGGCAACAACGCAGCATGTGTCTACAGCGAATTTTGCGCCGCTTTCTTCGATGGTTTGAGTGTATCCCATGTTATCGGCAATGTGTTTGATCGGGCGAGAGGTTGTGATCCAAAATTCCTTCGTTACTATTTTTCCCTTGAGGAGTTCCGCAATTCTGGCGATCTCACCGATGGTGAGGTGGGGGCATCCCAAACTAACGAAATCAACTCCATCGTCTTTGGAATCAGTTAATGAGTCAATCGCTTTTCTGACATCGTTGTAGGAAATATCGAATGAATCTTTACGTGACGTCATCATTGCCGCTTCAGGTGTGATCCCTTCCATGTGGAACAAGGCTGTGCCCCCATAGGTTGCTAAGCTTGCACAAAAGGATTTGAGATTTTCTAAAGACGCTTGTTTAATTCCTTGGATGTAGGGGATGTCGTTCTTTCCACGTTTTTCGATATGCTGACCGATGACCATACCAAGTGCCCCGAACTCATGGTTTCCGGATAAATTACCTGGGACCGTTATCGTTAATGTTGGACGACGATTTTCATCGAGGTGATACCCATATAGTGGAGTCAATCCTGTTAGAGAAGCGGCAAGTGCACTTGGTCCCCCTTCACGATTCGTCCGTGCTCCCAAGACTGAGTTGGCATAGCACACTGCACTGCTTTCTGCCCAGGCAATGTGTTCCCCATAATGGGGCACGTTTCCGAATAGGTAAGGTGTGCAGGAGCAAGTGGTGATGACTTCCATACGTGAATAAGCATCGATAACTCGTTTTTGATTGCGGGCAAACTCCTCGCTGATTCCCAACACCTGCCAGTTCTCTAGGTCCATTCCAGCTGGGTTGAGCGTGGTCAACACCTGTGCCTCTCCTCCATTTTCAGCCATTTCCGTAAGAAACTGAAGTCCTGCTTCTCCGAGGTTAGCGTAGCTCACGCCAGAAATCTGCACGGAAGTTACAGGTATTAATTTCTCTGCGTTGTAGATTTTCCCTAGCGCAACCAATATTTCCATTGCCTTTTGGGTTGCTTTATCAAGCTTTCCCTCTAGCATATCTCGTTCGGAGGTAGTCAACTCCATCTTATTCATTAAGGAACTTTTTAATATCCACTTTTGGGAAGGGGGCTTTATTATAATTTGTAGATTCTCTACCTACTGGTTTGGTGAGATCAAAACCAATTTTTGTTGTTAATTTAGTTCCCGCTTCAGCGCTAGGGTCAAGACTCGAGCCGGGCAACTTATCCATAACGACCATGTCCTTATCTCCTTGAAAACGGGTTGCCATCGCCCATTCTACTTCTAATGGGTTGTAAATATCGATGTCATCATCAACGACGAACACGTGTTTACAAGAAGGGTGTCCCTCAAATGAAGCCGCAATGGCTTTCTTCCCATCCGCTTCATCTTTTTTATCAATTTGCACGATTGCGTGTAGCCATGAACATCCCCCAGGATTTACATTCACGTCCAGGCATTCCACAACTTGGTTCACCTTTTGGTATATCGTTGGTTCTCTCGGCATGCCCATCAGCAGTTTGTGCTCCAAACCACCGGGAAGAAGGGCATGCCACAGTGGGTCTTTCCGGTGTGTAATTGTTTTGACCACAAGTGTTGGTTCTTGACGGACGACATCGTAGGTTTCTGTGAGATCGACAAAAGGCCCCTCTGGATTTTTACGATCCAGGAAAACGGTTCCCTCGATGACGAATTCACATTCTGCCGGAATTAATACATCCACGGTTTTTGCCCTGACCACTTTCAATGGTTCCAGGGCGTTGGCAATTTCAAGTTCATTGATTCCGATATCCACAGATATTGCCGCGGCAACTAAGACATTAGGGGCATTGCCAATGCAAATGGCGACGTCTAACTCTTTCTCATCTTGAAGGAACGTGTCGAAATTTCTCGATCGAACAATTCTAACCGACATTTCATTTTGAGATAGCTGCATACATCGGTGATAATCAGCGTTTTGCCCATATTTGGGGTGTTTAGCGATAAACACACCGGCAGTAATGTAGTTTCCACCATCGCTCTTGAAATGCTTCAAGATGGGAAGTTTGTCCAGGTTGGGTGATGAAATAATGATTTCTTGGCAGGGGGCTTCTTTTACTTCTTCAGGAGGTTTACGAGACTCGATTGCCTGAATGAGGGTGGGGATAATCTCTACTGTTTCTATATTCAAATAATTCGCGAAAGCTGCTTTGGTACACAAAAGGTTCCCAAAAACTTGATATTCTGATTTTTTTACATGTTCAAAGAATACTGGAGTAGGTTCACACGCCTTGATGACACTGGCCATCTCGTAACGTGTAGATATCTCTTTTTCAATTCGATTCTCTTGGCTAATTTTTAGGAATTTTCTAAGCGGCATTATCTATCCTAGAATATCAGTTGTTGAGGTCTGACTTCCAGTAATTATAATCTCCTCCATGTTAGAATCGTACTAATTGGATTTTATTTGATAGACTTTAGTGGGCCGTTAAATTATACAGAAATAATATGTTCTAGACATTTAAGGAGGAAAATGGAGATTTCAATAAATGGCCGATATTTTTACGACGAGCAGGGTCGAACCTTACACCTCCGTGGTGTAAATCTGGGCGGAAGCACAAAAGTGCCGCAGGTGCCGAATGGTGCTACCTGGAATCGAGAGGGTTTTTACGACCATAAAAATGTGAGTTTTATCGGCAAGCCGTTCCCCCTAAATGAGGTGGATGAGCATTTCTCTCGGTTAAAAAAATGGGGATTGACTTTAATTAGATTCCTGATCACCTGGGAGGCTTTAGAGCATGCTGGCCCAGGTATCTATGATGAAGCCTACCTGGACTACGTGTACAAGATAGTAAAGAAAGCCGCTGAATATCAGCTATATCTCTTCATCGATCCTCACCAGGATGTATGGAGTCGATTTTCAGGGGGGGATGGCGCTCCGGGGTGGACTTTTGAAGCTGTAGGTATGGATATAACCAAATTTCACCAAACCGGTGCTGCTTTTACGCACCAGGAATGTGGTGATCCCTATCCTCGGATGGTATGGCCTTCTAACTACAGCAAATTTGCCTGCGCTACTATGTTCACACTTTTCTTTGCTGGGAATGTTTTCGCCCCTGAAACTTATTTGAACGGCATTCCAATCCAGGACTATCTGCAAGGTCATTATATTAAAGCGATAAAACAGGTCGCTCAGCGGTTGAAAGAATTTTCTCACGTGATTGGTTATGACACGTTGAATGAGCCCTCTTCAGGTTATATTGGTTGTCCTGACGCCAATCAGATTCCGGCGAAATTTATTGCTCAAGGCCCTTCTCCTACGATTTATCAGGGCATGCTCCTCGCTGCCGGATATCCTCAGGAAGTGGATGTGGAGAGTTTACTGCCAATTCAATTAATACGGAAGACGAAACTACTAAACCAACAGAGAAATAGCTTGTGGACAGAAGGGGTCAAACCCATCTGGCAGCAGAATGGCGTTTGGGATGTTGATCAAAAGGGTAATCCTTGCCTGCAAAAACCGGATTTTTTCATTTACCCGAATGGAAAGCAGGTGGATTTTGATCGAGATTTCTTCGAACCCTTTGTAAAGAAATTCGCGAAAGAAATTCGTATGGTCGATTCGAACGCGATAATTTTCGTTTCTCCATTACCGGGCTCTTTCCGAAACACTGAAGAGAATTTTAATCTATCTGATTTGAATGATATCGTATACAAACCGCATTGGTATGATGGACTGACTCTAAGATTTCAACGGTATATTCCATGGTTGGGAGTAGATTCAACCACGAATGAAGCGAAACTTATTTTCGGGCGAAGCAAAAAACGAATTTCATTTAGTAAACAAATTAATGGTTTTGTTGATTACTCTAATCGAATGCTTGGAGGAGTGCCAACAGTTATTGGTGAGGTTGGTATTGCTTACAATATGAATAAAAAAGCTGCATACAAAACAGGAAATTTCTCTAAGCAAATATTAGCTATGGATGATTCTATACAGGCAGTGGAAACGAATCTCGTCAATTTTACTCTATGGAATTACACAGCAGATAATACAAATGAACGGGGAGATCTTTGGAATGACGAGGATCTGTCGATTTTCAGCCGAGATCAGCAGATTGGTTCAGGTGATATCCATGATGGAGGTCGAGCTTTAGAAGCGGTAGTGCGACCATATGCAGCTAAGATACCGGGGGAACTTGTATCCATGTCTTTTGATATCCGCATTAAATTGTTTGAGGTGTGCTTTTCTCTTGATCCCAAAGTGAAAGCGCCGTTGGAAATCTACGTGCCTGAATTTCAATACCCGCGAGGTTTTTATATAGTTGCCGCCAACGGGAAATGTGAGATAAATGAAGGTGAACAAAAAGTTTCATATTTCCCCACATCTGATATTAAAGTTCATCTAGTTCAAATCTCACCAAAATAGGGCGCCTCTACCAAGGATGCTGAATTTCCGCGTGATGGATGCATGTATCGAGAAATATTTGATTTATTTCCGGGATTTTTAAATCGAACGATTACTTGGAGTGCTGGCTTTCCCAAGATCTTAATAGCTTCATCCAAGGTATTATATGGGAATTTGATTGATCGAAATCTCTCCCAAAAATCTCACATCAAATCTTCCGGTTTAAACGGGATACGACGTAAGCGGATTCCAGTAGCATCGTAGATTGCATTCCCAATGGTTGGTATGATGGGAGGAACGGCCATTTCCCCAATTCCACTTGGGGAACGGTTGCTGTCAATGATATAGACTTCGATTTCAGGCATTTCCTCGAATTGGAGCAGTTGGCATTGGTGGAAATTACTTTGCTCTATACGGCCTTTATCAATCGATATTGGATTCTTTAATGCTGCAGTGATTCCAAAAACGATACCGCCTTCCATTTGGGCTTCAACCATATTGGGGTTTACGACGAAGCCGCAGTCAACCGCACAAACCACTCTACGTATTTGTATATTTTTATTCTCGTCCACAGATACTTCAGCAACCATAGCGACCGGAGTCACGTCAAAGGTTGAAAAGCACGCAATTCCCCGCCCCCATCCATTGGGTAAAGGCTCGCCCCATCCCGCTTTTGTGGCAGCCATTTGAAGTACTTCTTGGAATACTGGCTCTTCCAATTCTAGTCGGAGTTCGTAAGGATCTCGTTCAAGCGCTGCAGCCATTTCGTCAATGGCTGTTTCCCTTACGAAAGCTTGCGGCATATTAGATACGGACCGCCATGAACCTGTGGGGATTCCTGTCCCATCACGGCTGAACTGTGAGCGGGGTAGTACTGGTTTATCGAGATCCATGACTACCCGGTGGACAGATAGAGGGTGGAAGTGGTCGTATCGAATATCATCGCTTCGCGACCAGAATAGTTTTATTGGAGCACTGACCTCTTTCGATATCTTAACCGCCTCTTCCACATAGTCGACATCAAGCCGCCTGCCGAACCCCCCTCCAAGTAGCGGGACGTGGACTATGATATCCGCATCATTCAATTTAGTAATCGAACGTATTCTATACTTAGCATCTTGTGGAGATTGTGTTGGCGCCCATACTTCACAATGATCTGGCCTGACATCTGCGACGCAGTTCATCGGTTCCATGGGTAGATGGGGGAGATATGGAATTTCGTAGATGACATCTAATATGTTTTCGCTGGTTTCTGGTTCCCCTGCTTTTTCCAGGAGATCGCGTCGGATATCTTCTGTACTCCGGTTAGGGTTTGTTCCTTCATTCCAGGTGACACTTAATACTCGGCTTCCCTTTATCGCTGCCCAGGTATTTTCTGCAATGATAGCAACTCCCTCATCAATTTCAACAACATCTCGAACGCCGGGGACAGCTTCGGCTTCTCTCGAGTTGTAACTATCGACTCTACCTCCGATAATTGGACATCGTACAACAATGGCATAAAGCATATCTGGAAGCTGGACGTCTGAGGCATACTCGACTTGCCCCCTAACGATTTCAGGATTATCCACACGACCAACGGATGTACCAATGATATTAAAATCTTGAGATTCTTTTAATGAAACTTGATGTAAAGAAGGTATATCCATTTTTGATGCGGCTTCAACGAGTTCCCCATACATGATTTGATTTCCAGAAGATGGGTGGATGGCTGACCCAAATTCTGTTCGAATTGATGTTTCATCAACTCCCCATTCTTCTGCTGCTGCTCTAACTAAAATAAGGCGAGCAGCAGCGCCTGCCCTTCGGAAAGAAAGGAAATTACTGGATATGCTTACACTGCCGCCAGTTGTTTGGTTACCGAACTTCTTATCTCCAGGAGCTTGTTCCACACGAATGGATTCCCATGGCACGTCAAGTTCTTCGGCGATAAGCATTGGTAAAGCTGTACGAATACCTTGCCCCATCTCTGTTCGATGTACAGTAACGGTTACCTGACCATGATTGTCAATTTTCAGGTATGCGCTTGGTTCCATCCAGATTTCTGGAGTATCTTCTTGAGGGATTTGTGTATCGGGCTTATTTTTACTTTTGCAACCTGGTAAATAAATACTGATGACAAGCCCTAATCCGGTGATAGTTGAAGCCTTAAGAAATTCCCGCCGGTTTAAAATGTCTTTTTGATCCATTATTCCCCTCCTTTCGCTGCCAGATGCACCGCGCGCCGGATGCGTTGGTAAGTTCCACAGCGGCATAGATTATTGGATAAAGCTGCGTCTATATCATCATCGTTTGGATCTGGATTCTCTTCTAATAATGCAGCAATTGTCATAATCTGACCTGGAACGCAGTAACCGCATTGGGGGACTTGCTCATCGATAAAAGCTTGCTGCACCGGGTGCTCTCCATTGGGAGATAATCCTTCAATAGTCGTAATATGTTTTCCTTCGACAGCCGATACTGAAAGAATACATGATCTCACAGCCTTGCCTTCAATATGAACTGTACATGCACCACATTCTCCAATGCCACAACTGTACTTTGTACCTGTTAGTCCCAGGGAGTCCCGTAGTACCCATAATAACGGGGTATCTGGATCTACATCAACGAGGTGTTCTTTTCCATTAATAAATAAGTTTATTGACGACATAGTAATCTCCGGGGTTTGAATAGAAACGATGAATTTCCTGGACTGGGATGCATATATTTTATCAAGGAGAAAACGATTGTGGATTAAGAGATAATGAGATATCCCCCAATATTTTCTGGGTAATACAATTATTCTTTGATCTAGTGAAAAAAAATGCTTTTGAGAATGTATTTTCTCAGTTGATTTTTGAGCAAAATAGGGAAAAATGATAATATTTCCCTATCTCTTGTTTCCTTCTTATACCTCTTCTTCCTCTTCTTCAGAATCCTGATCCCCTTTTAAACCTTCTCTGAAATTTCGGATTCCACTGCCAAGTTCACCTGCTATTCGACCTATCCTTCCAGCGCCAAATAAAACGATCACTATCAGGAGAATTATAATCAATTCAGTTGGACCTAATCTAAACATGGATTCTTCCTTTGGAATTTTTCCTCTTTTTATTGGGTTTATTTTACCAAGCTTTATGTGAGATGCTAAGACTAATTACCAGAAAAGGGAACATTTCCATCTCAATGGAATTTTACCGATTTCCTATTTCCCAAGATTTCCAGTATAATTTCCACCATTCTATAGGAATTTAATTTCCAAAAATTTATGAAATTTGACCTGCAATCATTCTCATCGAGTCGTCTAGGTATCGCTGTTGCGCTAGCTATTGGAAGATTTATTCCCCCTCGTATTGGACATCCATTGAGTAAGGTCATCGCGAAATGGATTGTTATAAATAAAAATAATCGGATGGTGCAAGCTGTAAGGGCCAATCAATGGGTGGTCTCACAGGGAAGACTGACTTCGGACCAGCTTGATACGATTGTCTATAAAACCTTTCGCCACCAAACTCGCTGTCTTTATATGTACTATCGTCATTTATATGATTCCAAAACATCTGAGGATTTTATAGAGATTACGCCTAAGTTTGAAAAAGTCATAAAGCAAACGCAAGGTAATAAAAATCCAACAGTAATTGTTGGTATTCACATGAGTAATTTTGATTTGGTGGCTTACGCAGCCTCTCAACATGGCTTGAATGCTTTGGGGCTGGCTTTGGGTGATCCCACGAGTGGTCATGAATGGCAATATGAAATCAGACAAAGCTATGGTTTTAATGTTGTCCCCGCCAATGTCTCCACGATTCGTGAGGCTGAAAAACGTCTTCGGAATGGAGGGACAGTATTGACAGGCATAGATCGGCCTTTACTCCAATCAAAATACTCCCCCCGTTTTTTTGGACATCCAGCAACTTTACCGGTAATCCATATCCACCTGGCAACACGGACGAATGTCCCTGTTGTTGTTGTGGCTCCGATTATGGACGATGATGGGATATTTCGTGTTAAGGCTTCAGATCCAATTATTATGGAGAATCACTCAGAAAAGAAAACTATGGTAACGAGAAATGCTGAGAAGGTTTTAGAAGTCGCCGAGGATTTTATTCGACAAGCGCCATACCAATGGGTTATGTTTTTCCCGGTATGGCCGTCTCTTATTAAAAAAGTACCGTAACTGCTTATAGTGTAAATGTGTTTCTGAAAGATAGATGAGAAAAAATATAAGGGGAAGGAAGGATCAATGTCGAAGATAAAGGATCACCATAGAGTCAACGATATTTTATTGGGCCCCATAGAGAGGCCAATTTTAAAATGGTTTGCAGAAAATATGCCCGATTGGGTCTTTCCTGATTTACTGACATTGATTGGCATTTTTGGGACATTGATGATATTTATTGGGTATATTCTCTCGAATATACATCTTGCGTATTTATGGCTGGCAAGTTTTGGCTTTATTGTAAACTGGTTCGGTGATAGTATGGATGGCACCTTGGCACGATATCGTGATATCCAACGGCCAAAATACGGATTTTTCGTCGATCATGTCGTAGATGCTTTCAGCCAGTTATTGATTTTCACAGGACTTGGTTTGTCTCCATTTGTTAAATTTGAAATTGCCAGTATGGCATTGATTGGGTATATGATGTTGTCTATTCTGGTATATATCCAGACCAATGTGAAAGGCGTATTCAAAATTTCCTATGGAAAACTTGGCCCAACTGAAGTTAGGGCGATTGCAGTATTGGTTAATATATTCATATTTTTTACTGGGGGTGGTTATTCTATCGATTTATCCTTTATCTCTCTGACAATATTCGATGTGATTTGTTCCATCATTGCTCTCATCCTTATCTCAATATTTTTCACCAATTCAATCAAGGATACAATCGAGCTGGCAAAACTTGATCCTCCCAGGCATAAAAAATAGACTATTTACTGAATGATGGGGGAATGTTTTGGCTCTCGTGTTTCAGAATATCGATCGTGTTCGGACAAAATCTTGATTTTCTCCATATTCATTCGAGATGAGAATTGTATTGAATTGTTCCCTTTTGAATGAAGATCGAGAAAATAATCTTGACTTAAGTCAAAGACATAAAGCAAGATAATTGTGATAATCGAAAAAGTGAGGTCTTATTCCCTTTTTCAATCACTGGAGGTAAGCCTATGCTAGGGATAAAAAATCGTTTTTCATATTTCTTCATGTCAACAAAGGGACTTGCCTTAGTCTCTATTGCTTTAACATCCTTAGTGGTCGCGGTGTTTGGGATGCTTTCTGGTCCTATGGCGGAGTGGGGAGTAAGCGATATCGTTATCCGTATATCAGGGATGAGTATATTTCCGGCCGAACGCGAAGGGCGTATCATCATTCTATATCATGTGATTGCCAACGCTTTCATTGCGACTGAAGTGTATTTCATTACTTCGATAATAAAGATGAGACAGGAACAGCGGTTCATAATCAATACATTGGTGACAATTGGTTATCTAACTACAATGGTCTTTGGTTTATGGTTCGCATATTTTGGTCACAATTATATTTTCCATGGCGTATTTTTATTCGGTGAATCGATAATGTTCCTTGCAGGCATCTATCTAGTAGTGGCCTTATATCCATGGAAACGAGAATATTACGTGACTGATAAAGACTATGCACACACAAAATCTGGGGTGGATCTTGAGCGTGTGGCTTTCTTTACGATGGCTGTGGCCACCTTGGGGTCAGCCTTGTTTGGTGCAGTAGCCGGGTCGAATTTTGGAAATGGCTTTGAAGTATTCTTAGCAGAGGATGTCATCCGTTTGCCGGAGAAACCGCCCTTGATGCTTTCAATAATCGGGCATTTGCATATTATGCTTACTTTGATTGCTGTTGCGGCAGCCTTGATTATCGGTAGATGGTTGGATTTCAAAGGCACCTTGCATAAACTTGCCATGCCTCTCATGATTCTCGGCACGATTATTGTCACACTGGGTGTTTGGATGGTTGTGCCTTATGAATTCTACGCCCACTATATTATTTATGGTGGTTCGACTCTCATCCTCCTGGCCGGGCTATTCCTGCTTATTTTTAATTGGGATCAATTGATAAAGGTTCGCCTTGTTGAGTTAAGAATTAATAAAGCCAACCTTTTCCAGAAACTGCGTGCATTATTTCATGATCCATTGAAGTTTGGGGCCACCTGGCAGATGTTGTTTATGAATTTCACCACTAGTTTTGTCGGCATTTTCTTTGCTGTAAAGCTCGAAGAAATTATTCGAATATGGCCAGCGCGAGAGGAGAGGATTGAACTTTCTGGGCATTGGCATGTTCTCGCCACCATTACGGCAACAATTCTTCTTCTTTACTTTGCTGATCAAATGGGGATAAAAGGAAAAGTGAGACAATGGTTTGGGTGGCTGGTTATCATTTCTTCGAACATTGCATTCGGAGCAACGAGTGTCTTTTACTTGAAACGATTATTTATTTCAGAGGCAGATCAACAACCTTTGGTAGATCTACTTATGTTGTTCATCGAGACTGGGTTGGGGATTTTATTGACGGTGTTAGCAGCCTTTATGATTTGGCGGCTGGCTGATTTGTTCAAAGCCAAAGGTCGTTGGTCGCTCGAACTAAAAGAAGAAAATTCGGATGTTCCAGCCAGGAGATAAACCTATGATTCGCAAAGAAGTATTCTTGTTATTTGTCTTTTTTCTTATTGGTTGCGGCAACCCTAAAATGAATGTTGGCCCCCCACTTATTGCTGATCCTGGAGTTGATCCGGATTCTTGGGCGTTTATTCCTGCCGGGGAATTCCTTGCAGGTCAATTCAACCATGAGGAGTGGATAGCAGACGACTTCGAGATCATGGTGACCCATGTAACCAATCAGCAATATGTCCAATACCTCAATGAGGCACTGACTGCGGATGCGATAAAAATTGTTGATGACCAGATAGTAGGATACTATCCGGGTGATGAATTCCGCGGCTACCGGCATGAGGAGAAGATTGAAGCGGGGGATTGGCTGCATGTCCCCTTGAATGACACGAGTTTACGTTTGGTCTTCGATGGCGATGAGTTCACAGTAATACCAGGTTATGAAAACCATCCCATGACGGTCGTAACATGGTTTGGCGCCAAGGCTTATTGTGATTTTTATGGGTGGCGCCTTCCTTTGGAATTTGAATGGGAGAAAGCTGCCCGTGGAGAAGATGGACGCCCTTACCCATGGGGTGACGACATTGAGCAGAATCAGGCGAATTATTACAGCAGCGGTGATCCCTTTGAAGAATTCAATGGAAAACAGGGTGACACAACACCAGTTGGGTTTTATAATGGGAGTTCTTACGAAGACTATGTCACTTTAGATTCAGCCAGTCCTTATGGATTGTACGATATGGCCGGGAATGTTGAACAGTGGATGGGTGATGTGTACGAGATACAGCATTATCGGTATTTGCGAGGAGGGAGTAAAGCGTTATATGCGTATAACCTTCGAGTGTGGACCCGGAATAATGCGACACCGACATATTTCAGCCCAAATGTTGGTTTTCGCTGTGCCCGCACTCCGTGATATTATTGGTAAATTGGAGTTTAAATGAAAGCTAAATTCAGACAATATTGGTCCCTTATAAAAAGCCTGCAAACAGCTTTATTGTTGACCACTGGGATTTCTGGATTTATGAGTGCGCGCTGTCCAGTGCTCAATATTCCATTATTATTGGGAGTCACAATTAGTCTATTTTTAGCGATCAGCGGCAGCACAGTTTTGAATATGTGGTACGACCGGGATATTGATGCCAAGATGAATCGTACTTGTTGGAGACCATTACCTTCGGGCGATATTAGCGCTAGAGAAGCATTTATTTTTGGTTTATTACTCTCAATCCTAGGTGTAGGATTAGGGTTGATGATTAATGCGCTATTTGGCGCGATTGTCTTTGCAGGGCTGTTTTTTGACGTAGTTGTTTATACCATTTGGCTGAAACGGCGTACGGCTTGGGCTACAGTTTGGGGAGGTATTTCTGGTGGGATGCCTGTCTTGGCTGGACGTGTTGCTGGTGCTGGAGAGATCGAATGGGTAGGGATTGCACTAGCCTTAGCGATCATTTTCTGGATCCCTACTCACACCCTGACCTTCAGCATGAAATATAACGATGACTATCGCTTTGCTGGCTTGCCCACATTCCAATCATCCTATGGCCTTGAAACAACGAGGAAAATGCTGGCTTTGTCGAGTATATTAGCAGCTTTGTCAATGGTCGTAAGTGCTATAGGGATTGGAATATCGATTGGTTTTCTACGACTGATTGGCATTCTTTCAGTAGGCCTTTTAATTTTAGCTGTTAGAAGTTATATCAGGCCATCGAAAAAGCTGAACTTTCGTTTATTTAAATACGCTTCGCTCTATATGTTAGGCACGATGTTGCTAATTGCCTTTGATGGGATCTGACCAAATCGAATATGTCAGTCTGTTATCTATTGATATTTAAACGGGAGAAGCAACCTCTCCCGTTTATTTATTAATTTTATATTGATTAATAAGATTGTGAGATTAATCGAGTCTTGGCATTTTCGATACCGTTTCCTCGACTTTAATATTCCTTTTCTCGTATTCTGCTAACAAGTTATCGAAACATTTTTCGGTTCGTCCTAAAAATTCTGGAGGGCAGATTCCCTTTTCTGTAAATAGTCCATCGATTACTTGTCGTGTAATAATTGAGCAGGTGAATCCTGTGGTGCGAGCCATCGACGTGGTTTGTGTTTTCTCATCGAAGTGGTCCAGCAGGTAGTATGAATAGTAGATATGTTCTCCATCTTTCTGCCCCTCCATATCTACCTGCATCACAGTGAAATCGGCTTCTCCTTCCTCCAATTGCCATTGGTCGAATAATAATTTGGAAGTGAAAGTGAGTGGAGTGACTACTTCTCCATTTACTTCAAGAGGTTCTGAACTTAAAAATCCACTATCTTTGAAAACACACATTAAGTTGGCATGACCGGGATATCTGAGGGTTTTTTCTCGCATGAATGGGATATCGAGGGTTTTTCCTAATGATCGCAGTCCGTCTGTGTTGAAAGCCTCCAGGGTGCCGACCTGGGGGAAATCGATTAACTCGATGTCTGACAGTGCGGGACGAACCACTTCCCGACTATACTCAACGAACCTCGCCGGACGGATATATTCTTCTAGGACATCCGAAGGTGAAAAGACAGCTTTATATTCATATGGCCAGCGTCTCAATTGGGGGAGTCCACCGACATAACAGATATATTGGTCCGTTTGGTCCAGGATTGTGTCCACGTAACCCGCAATGATATTACATAATCCTGGTGCGACACCGCAATCGACGATCGCTGTTACATTATTCTCTTTTGCTAAATCATCTAATTGGAAAGGATCCTCTCCAAAGAAAGATATGTCCACAACGTCTTTTCTCATTTCGATGATGGTTTTCAAAGTCTCGAATCCCATGAATCCAGGGACTGCGCTAACAATAAAATCTCCCTTTGATAGGATCTCTGATAATTTCCCTTTATCCCTTAGATCAGCATGAATGACCTCGACTGTTGTTGTTTTTTTCAGTTTTTCGAGTGCGTTTTTATTGATGTCCGCAGCGATTACTTCAAACCTCGCTTCTTCAGCAAAGTCTTTTACGATAGCATTGCCAACGAGACCTGTACCTAAGACGACGATTTTCATTCATTCCTCCAGTGACGGATTAAGTTCCCGGAATTATAGCTGAAAATGTGATCCAAGGGATTTGCTAAATCATCGAATTTATAGTTTTTTCAGCAACGAATTTGACATTTTTCGGGCTGATAGTAAAATTGTGCCCGTTAGCTATCTTTTAACTTGAAATATAAGGTGAATAGTGTTGAAACGTTTATTTTCTCGAGAAAATATTTATGCGCTGATTTTATGCCTGATTACGATAGTCTTGATAATTGTTACGGCTGATCAAGCACCAACCTGGATATATCAGGGTTTCTAAATGACAATATCGCAACTATTCATTTTTATTGGATTTGCCTTATTTACTTCGTGTATAAAGAAAAGAAATATCCGTAAGTGGTTATTACTCATTGCCAGTGTTATAGCCATCTATTGGATTCAGCCAGCATCCTCCATCCGCCATTTAGATTTTTGGTTGCCTACAGCCATGTTAACAATTATAGGCTGGGTATATTTCGTATCCAAATTATCATCTTCTTCTGGTTACCGTCTGCGTTCAGATATTTTTACTATCACTGTAATTCTTGGCCTAATCTTTGTTATTGGATCATTACGATATCTTGGTCCTCTTTGTTGTGTTACTTCCACACCGCCTCCAAGCATTTGGATTGTTTTAGTTAGCATAATCCTGGTTTTTCTTCTATGGATGTTTGGGCTGTGGGTATTTCCCGGCAAGACATGGGGATTGAACTTGCTGATTTTTATTCTTCTATGTTTATTCGTTATTCAGAAAAACAATGAATTTGCATTGCTGGTGAGTACGGGATTGAGGTCATTATCAGGCCAATCCTTAGAGTTGGCTAGTTCTATGGATATCTCATGGATTGGTTTTTCTTATATTGCCTTTCGCCTTATTCATGTATTACGAGACCGCATCACAGGTCGCTTACCAGAAATCGATCTGGCTGAATTGATCACATATATTATATTCTTTCCCACCATCACTGCCGGACCGATTGATCGCATTCAACGTTTTATTGAAGATTTACGGGCAGATTTTACATTGAAATCTCCCCAGATTATCCTTGGTGGGAAGAGAATTCTCATTGGCCTGTTTAAGAAATTTGCTCTGGCTGATAGTCTTGCCTTGATCGCATTAAATCCACAAAACGCAGTACAGGTGACCTCAACGGGGTGGACATGGATCATGTTATACGCCTATAGCTTCAGGATATATTATGATTTTTCAGGGTACACGGATATTGCCCTGGGTATTGGTCAGCTTCTGGGATTTTCCTTACCGGAAAACTTCAACCGTTCCTATCTGCAAACCAACCTGACCACATTTTGGAATAACTGGCATATGACCCTCACCAATTGGTTCCGGGCTTATTTCTTCAACCCGCTGACTCGGGCAATGCGTACTTCGAAACGTAAGCTGCCCCTATGGCTGATTATTTTCGTTGCACAATTGAGTACGATGGTGTTGATTGGCTTATGGCATGGGATCACCTGGAATTTCGTGATTTGGGGATTTTGGCATGGCGTTGGCTTGTTTATTCACAATCGTTGGGCTGATTTAACCAGGCCTATCTTGAAGCTTGCGGATAAATCCACTGGGATACAAAGATTAGTTGACAGCTTGGGTGTATTACTCACTTTCAACTACGTTTCTCTTGGATGGTTGTGGTTTGTATTGCCCAATCCTGAGATATCCATACAGGTCTTCCAGAAATTAATTGGAATATAATCGATGACGCAATCAGAATCCCCTCAAAATAAAACGCCAATATCATCTCGTTTCCTAATAAACGTTATCTGGAAAGCCTTTGGATTCTTTATCATCTTCAATTTGATTTTTACGTTTGTTTCACCCTTAACTTGGCTCGGAAAATTATCACTTTATAACCTCATTTTTCCCGGACGTAGTCGGTTACCTTGGAGTGAGAATCCATCCGTCGCTTACAATCTTAGCTTGAATAACCTGGATGCTATGTTTGCATCGCATGAGATTTCTGGTAAGGAAAAATCTGAAGATGAATATCGGGTTATAGTATTCGGCGACTCATCGGTGTGGGGATTCTTGCTTGAAACTGGGGAAACATATACGGCCCATATCAACAAAGGCGGTTACATAACTGGAAATGGCAGAAAGGTTAAGGCATATAATCTTGGCTATCCCACCATTTCACTAACAAAAGACCTGTTGTTGATCGATTTTGCCATGCAATATGAACCAGATATGATTGTGTGGCTTGTTACCCTGGAATCATTTCCCAAAGAAAAACAGGTATTTACCCCTTTAGTTCAGAATAATCCCAGCCAGGTCAGGAATCTGATTTCAAATTACGATCTGGCTATTGATGAAAAAAATCCAGATTTCATTGAAATCGACCTATGGGAAAGCACAATCATTGGGCAGAGACGTGCTTTGGCGGATTTACTTAGGCTTCAATTGTATGGCGTCATGTGGGCAGCCACAGGTATCGACCAGGACATTCCTGATACATATACACCACGCCAGGAAGATTTTGAGAGGGATGATAGTTTTTATGATTTTTCTCCCTCTGAATTATCCCTGGATGACCTGGCATTCGACATAATTTCTGCTGGAGTGGCACGGAGTGGGGACGTGCCG
>JASFQL010000054.1:0-20804 GCA_050115475.1 Anaerolineales bacterium | reverse complement strand
AAAAGCTCATGTAACTATCGCTGTCGATGTATTCGATTACCTTGAATCAGCCGTCAAAGACAAGCAACAATGGGATATGGTTATCCTCGACCCACCCTCATTTGCCCCCTCAGAATCGACGCTGCCCCGCGCCTTAAATGCATATACGAAGTTAATTGCCCTGGGTAGTAAAACCACTCGATCTCAAGGAGTATTGGCTGCATCATCATGTTCGAGTCATGTCACAGAAGAGGCGTTTATCAAGCTTTGTGAAGAAGGGGTTTCACAAGCCAGACGTAGAGCAACCCTCATCGGGAAATATAGTTTACCCGCTGACCATCCTACCCCACTCGTGATGCCAGAACTTCGATATTTGAAATTCCTGTTGCTGCAATTGGACTAAGAGTCTACTTCCAAACCACGCAAAATGTCGGTTGTTGGGAACCACCTCTCTCGCGCTTCACCTACTAAATATAGTGAGCCCGTTACGACGCTGAGGTCATCCTTTGCTGCCCCAGATAATACGCTTTCCAATGCTTCACCGACTAGTTCAAATGACCTTACCTCCGCCTTGGGATTTAACGTTCGGATGTAACTCACAATCTCAGCTGGCGGCGTGGAGGGCTTACCGAAAACATGCGGCTGCGTAACAGCCCATCTGGAAACGATGGGGGCTAGTCGATCGATCATCCCTTTGAAATCTTTCGTTGAGAGAATACCGATGATGGCAGTAACTTTTTTGTTTGAATATCTGCTGGCCAAACTCCCCACCAATGCCCCCATTTTATGGCTGTTATGGGCGCCATCGAGTATCACCATTGGTTCTTCTTGGACGATTTCCATACGCCCGGGAAAAGTAAGTCCATCCAATCCTAAATGGACTGCCTCGTCAGGAATTCGTAAATCCAGGGATTTAGCTAGAATATCCACACTTGCGATGGATAGCGCTGCATTCACCGGTTGAAAATTCCCTCCCATGGAAATTTGTACGTCTTTATAATCTCGATGAGGGGTTTGAACGGATATCTTCACGCCCAGCGAGTCTTGTCCTGTCGCTGTAAAACTGAAATCCTCACCTAAATGATAGACGGTTGCCGCCTTTTGCTTGGCTTCCCGATGAATGATGGAGAGAACCTCTGGTGATTGTGTGGCAGTGACAACCAGACCGTTTGGTTTGATGATGCCAGCTTTATGGTCCGCGATTTTGGACAATTCCGGACCTAAAACCTCAACGTGGTCGTAATCCACGTTGGTAATGACCTGCATCACAGAGGGTAGGACATTCGTCGGATCATACCTCCCACCCAAGCCGGTCTCGATCACCGCCCACTCGACCTGTCGTTTTGCCATCCATAAATAAGTCAAAGCCACCCAAGCCTCGCCGTATTTCAGGCTTTGATATTTAACACTTGAATTTATCCATTTTCTATAGATTTCCCGGAAATCATCTACCAATTGGACAAAGTCAGATGGCGAGATCATTTTCCCATCAACAATTAGTTTTTCGTTACATACCTGTAAATATGGGCTGATGTGAAATCCGGTTTTCATCCCTCCAGCCGATAGTATCGCCGCGATCATATTAACTACAGATCCTTTGCCGCTCGTGCCCGCAATATGGATAGATTGGAATTTCGTTTGTGGATTGCCGGCAAAATCAAGAAAGTCGCAGGTCCGCTCGATCTGCTCCTGGAATTCTCTCAAGCGGACTTCAGCGCTCTTTTCTTCCTGGTAGCGAGCACCGGTTGGGTCCGTGATCAATGACATCAACCATTGCCTGGATCGATGATACTTTTCAAGCATAGAGTCCATATCTGCGCACATTGGGATGAATTTTACCCCCCATTGATTTTAATGTTTAGGGCGAAGGTGTCGATGTGTAGAAGGGAGGTGATGTCACAACCGGGCTGGTAAAGACTGGCTGCGGCTGTCCGGGGACGATGATGTTAACGAGTAACGGTTCATCCCGGTTGGCGCCGCCACCAAATGAATGCCCTTGGGGATCTAGCAGCCACCACCTGCCCTCGTAGGTATTAGGTTGAGGATTGGAATATAACTGTATGCTGAGAACGGCAAACTCTCCTGGTTGAATGTAGCCATTCAAATTTAACGGGGATCGTCCACCAAGCTGAAAGCCTGAATGGTATACCAGAGAGTAACTTGGCGTCCAGGTACAACTTCCGGTGTTTTGTACATACCAGCTTTTATAAAATCCTGTGTCAGGTTGAACGATCGATCCTGGGGGAAAAGTAACATGAGAGACAAACCGGAAAGCATTACAAGGCGCTTCGGTAGGTTCCGGGGTGAAGTCAGTGGGTTCGGGCGAAGGGGTGTAGGTAGCTGTTGGAGTAGGGGCAATGGTTGGAGGTTGATCGATCGTCGGTGTCGAAGATACAACGATTGCCGTAAGGGTTTGTGCCAATTCCGTTAACTGCTGTGCAGGAACAGTCAAAGTCGCTTTTACCGTGTCCGTCATTGACTGCGGATTAGATGCTGGCGTTTCGGTGATTTGTACAACCGCTGTCATTGTATTCCGGGTATCAACTGTTTGCTGGATCGCAGTGCCGATCGCACCCGATCCTTGAAGGCCTCCACTTCCATCATCTTTTCCCCCACCTCCCACCCCTTTATCTTCAGGGATAGATGGATTACCAACGTCAAGAGTTCCCTCCCCAGATAGAAAAGGGCTTATTCCCAATTGTTCCTGTATTGTTTGTACAGTACTACAGCCAGGTAAGGACAATAGAACCACGATCGAAATTATGAATATCATTCCTTTAATACATTTCGACATAACTTCTCCAACTCAATGGTATTTTTCAATTTACTATACAAGAACTTCCTGGAACACGCAACACAAGCAGAACAACAGAAATTAGTGTTTCGGAGTATTATTTTTTTATCTTTAATAGTTTGACTTGATCAACGATTTTATATTATCGTTTTCTTCAAATTTCTTCCCCATTCATCCACTGCATACATAAACCTAATGAATCCATTAAGATACGAATTTGTTCTTCTAGTTTCTCCCCATTGAAGATAACATCGTGAGAAAGCATCGGATCTTCCCAAAATGACTGCATATACTCATATACTTCACTTGTAATTGGATTCCCGGTCGCTGCTCGGGCATCCAGACGGGCTTTTTGAAGGTATTCATCTTCTGTTTTCACCCACACGAATCGGATGTCTGGGGAAAAACTATTCCATATCACCTCTCGATAATATTCCTGGTAAATGGCTTGGCTTACGACAAAGTCTTGTGATCGGCGTTGAAATGCAAAGATATCACCTATCACACGGTCATAATAAGGCCCCATGTCTAGTTCATGGAATCTTCGCTGGTGGATAGCCGCCAGCATTTTTTTATCAAAATGCATATCGGCTTCGATGTGGGGCAGGCCGCAACGTCCTTGTATCAGTGATCCCACATGGGATTTCCCAGATCCCCATGTACCAACTAAGAAGATAATCATGCTAGAAACCTTTGTAACATGAAGGGTAAATGGCTAAAAATCACCCATTTGTACCGACAATCATGGTTAGCTTATAAGTATATCATCAATCATCAATATAAATATGTGGGGACATATCGCACATAATTCCCAATTTTCTATTGATTGTCATCCTTTTCTTCCAGAAACCTTTTTTGCCATTCATAAAGCTTATTCAATGCTTCCATTGGGCTGAGTGCATTGATATCAATCTCTTTGAGTTCCTCAATAAGAGGATTGTTTTCTGGGAATAGCGCGATTTGTTTGGGTGTGGCTGGGTCGATTTTTACAGCGCTGCCAGAAGACGCTTCCAGTTGATCCAATATCTCCTGCGCTCGTCCCACGACCGGGCGCGGCAAACCAGCCAGTTGTCCCACGTGGATGCCATATGAA
This sequence comes from Anaerolineales bacterium, assembly GCA_050115475.1. GTDB lineage: Bacteria > Chloroflexota > Anaerolineae > Anaerolineales > UBA11579 > JASFQL01. The sequence goes on along the minus strand of JASFQL010000054.1, from coordinate 16,938 downwards.
CGATCTGCTCCTCCTGGCACGATCTTATGGAGAAATACCACCTGCCCATCCGCTTCACTCACTGCCACGTTGTAATTCCGGATTCCAGGGAGTAAGTCTGCTAATTGGGTCAATTCGTGATAATGTGTGGCAAAAAGAGTCTTTGCACGCAGGTCTGGGTGATTATGCAGGTACTCGATCACAGCCCAAGCGATCGACACGCCGTCATACGTACTTGTACCCCGGCCGATTTCATCTAGAATCAACAGGCTTCGGTTCGTTGCGTGATGGAGGATATTAGCAGTTTCTACCATTTCGACCATGAAGGTCGATTGCCCGGCATGGATCTCATCTTGGGCGCCGATACGTGTAAATATTCTGTCCACCAAACCAATCTTCGCTGAAGCCGCAGGCACAAAACTTCCCAATTGCGCCATAAGAACCACGAGAGCGACTTGCCGGAGATACGTCGATTTGCCACTCATATTTGGACCGGTGATAATGCGGACACGCTCCCCCCCTTCGAATATCGCGTCATTGGGTATGAATCGCTCACCACCCAGCAGAGTGTGTTCCACCACCGGGTGGCGGCAGTCGATGATTTCTAAGACATCCTCTTCTACTACCTCCGGACAAACGTATCCCCCCTTGGCAGCTACCTCGGCCAAATTTGCCAGCACGTCAATTGAAGCAATTGAACGGGCAGTGGAAAGCAGCGTTTCCGCAGATTTTGATAACTGTCTGCAGAGTTCTTTGAATAATCTCAATTCAATCTCATGGATCTGTTCCTCTGCGTTCAACACCTGGGCTTCATAGTCCTTCATCTCAGGCGTGATATAACGTTCTGCATTTACCAGGGTTTGTTTACGGATATATTCATCTGGGACCTGATCCACATTACTTTTCGTTACTTCGATGTAGTACCCATGTACTTTGTTGTATCCCACTTTCAGCGACTTGATTCCCAGGCGGTCACGTTCGACCCCTTCCAAATTCGACATCCACTGACGAGCGAATTTGGAGGTTTCGATAACGTGGTCCAATTCCTCGGAGTAACCAGAACGAATAATCCCGGTATGTTGGGTGGTAGCTGGTGGTTCATCCGCCAGGGACATGTGGAGCAACGCTAACTCCTTTTCACATAAATCAAAAGACGCCAGCACTTCTGATAGTGCTTTCGCTTTCTCCGGTAAGAGGGTTTTTAAAGTAGGAAGTCTTTCTAGAGTCTCGCGCATCGCTACGAGGTCACGTGGATTCGCCGTTCCACCAACGACTCGATTTGTGAGGCGCTCGAGGTCATTCAATGGCTTCAGCGCTTGCCTGATCTCCGCCCGGACTAGTCCATCATCGTAGAAATTGGTTATCCTCTCCTGCCGTTGTTTGATAGCTTCGACATTAAGCAATGGCCCGCCCACCCATTGGCGCAATAATCTGGCGCCCATCGGTGTGACAGTGTGATCCAAAACACCTAATAATGATCCTTTCAATCGCCGTTCACGGATCGTCTCGACCAATTCGAGGTTCCGTCGTGTATTCGCATCAAGGGTCATTAATTCTTCAAGGCTGTAGGAACTCAGCCCGGTAAGTAAATTCAGGGCTTTTGGCTGTGTTTCTTTCAAATACTGGAGGATTCCCCCTGCTGCACGAACGGCCAGAGGTATGCTTCGCAGGCCAAAACCATCCACGGAGGCGACCCCAAAATGATTTAAGATCGCCTTTTCACATCTGCCAGGTTCAAAGCGCCAATCAGGCCATGGCGTATAAAATCCATTCACACTATTTTCATTTTTCCTCAGGTCGAGAGATTCTTGTGAGAGAATCTCGGCGGGATGTAATCTGTTTAACTCCGCCCTCACAGCTGAAAAGATATTCTCACTTTCCAATTGTGTCGCTGCAAACTCCCCCGTAGTAATATCTACGTAAGCAACGCCAGCTCTCTTCTCCTCCATGACCACCGCAACAAGGTAGTTATTCGCATCTCCAGGTAATAACCTGGGTTCCACAATCGTACCGGGTGTAATGATCCGAACGACTTCTCTCGGCATTAAGCCCTTGATAGGTTCATCCCCAACTTGCTCGCAAATCGCCACATGATATCCTCGTTCGATCAGGCGAGAGAGGTAATTCTCCATAGCGTGGTGAGGGATGCCCGCCATTGGGACTCTCACACCTTTAGCAACGTTTCGCGAAGTCAAAACGATCTCTAATTCACGGGAGACAACCTCGGCATCTTCATCAAAAGTCTCATAAAAATCCCCCAACCTGAAAAACAATACTGCATCTGGATGGTTCGCTTTAATGTCCAGGTATTGTTTCCGGACGGGGCTTACTTTTTGTTTGGAGGTTGGCGCTTTTGCCATATCCCCATTCTAAAGTCTGGCGTCAATTTGGGCAAGGTGTAAACTCCTCTTAATCGTTGAAACATCCTTTCCGGGTCTTATTCACCCTTTAATAAAAATAGGCTATAATTAACGCACTATATATGCGACGAAAGAGAGGTAAAAGATCATGGCAAGTGTAACTTATGAACACGTTACAAAAGTATTTGGCGACGTCGTCGCCGTCAACGATCTAGATATCAAGGTCGAAGACAAAGAATTCCTTGTTCTTGTCGGTCCATCGGGTTGCGGAAAAACCACCGCCCTTCGGTTGCTGGCAGGCTTGGAAGACATCACCGAAGGCAGAATCCTCATCGGTGATAGGTTAGTCAACGATGTAGCACCGAAAGACCGGGACATTGCTATGGTCTTTCAATCCTATGCCCTCTACCCCCATATGTCCGTTTACGATAATATGGCCTTTGGACTCAAGCTCCGTAAAATGGATAAAGCGGAGATCAAGCGCCGGGTCGAGAGTGCCGCGGGAATCTTGGGAATTGAAGATCTCCTCGATAGAAAACCCCGTCAACTCTCAGGTGGTCAGCGTCAGCGCGTAGCAGTCGGGCGCGCCATCGTCCGGGAACCAAACGTGTTCCTGCTGGATGAACCCCTTTCCAACCTGGATGCGAAGCTGCGTGTCCAGACCCGGGCACAGATTAGCACGCTGCATAAACAGCTTGAAACCACCTTTATTTACGTGACACACGATCAGGTGGAAGCTATGACGATGGCATCCCGCATCGCAGTGATGAAATTGGGTATCTTGCAGCAGCTGGATACACCCCAGCATTTATACGATAACCCCGGAAATAAATTCGTGGCTGGGTTCATTGGTTCTCCCTCGATGAACTTCTTTGAAGGGAAGATCGCCAAAAGCGACGGAAAGATGGTTTTCGATGGCGACACCTTCCAAGTAGAAATTCCCAAAGAACAAGAGAAGATCTACCAGAGTTGTGCGGATAAACGAGTGTACTTTGGTATCCGCCCGGAAGACCTCCACAACCCAGACTTCACACCTGCGAACATCACTCCGGCGAAGGTTTCCGGGAAAGTCGAGGTAACCGAGTTAATGGGGAACGAGATTTTCGTTACCCTCAGTAACGGCGAACACAGTTACGTAGCGCGTGTTGATCCGCGATCGAAATATCAGTACGGTGATGATATTGAAATCACTTTCAATATGGGGAACTTCCACATTTTCGATAAAGAAACCGAAGTAACGATTCGCTAGCCCCACACCGATCGGTTAAAATATCCCTGTGGGAACTTCTATCCCACAGGGATTTTTTTGATAAATACGAAACAAGGAATCACTATGCCAATTAATTATATCCCCCCACTTATTATCCCTTCTGAAAGCAAAATCGTCTTACTCGTGATGGATGGTCTGGGTGGGCTGCCTATCCAGTCTGGTGGCCCAACAGAACTCGAAGCAGCCAAAACACCCAATATGGACAGATTGGCTGCCGAAGGTGCGCTTGGACAGACTATACCCATCAGATACGGAATCACCCCGGGTTCCGGACCTGCACACCTTGCTCTCTTTGGTTACGATCCTCTCACCTATGATGTTGGGCGGGGTGTACTCTCCGCTTCGGGCGTGGGCATCCAGGTCAAACCTGGAGATATCGCTGTCCGAGGAAATTTTTGTTCCCTGGATGAAAAAGGTAATATCACCGACCGTAGAGCAGGGCGCATTCCAAATCAAGAAGCTTTACCCCTTGTAAAGAAATTACAGACTATTAAGATTTCCGGTGTTGAAGTTGAAGTAGAACATGTGAAAGAATATCGGTTCACAGTTGTCATGCGAGGGAAAGGTCTGGACGACAACATCGACGACACGGATCCCCAACGGACCGGTGTACCACCTCACCCGGTTACAGATGTAAAACCAGCGGCAAATAAGACAGCGGCCTATTTCCAGGAATGGGTCGATCAAGCCTGCACTATTTTGTCGGACCAACCCAAAGCGAACGGCGTTACTTTGCGTGGTTTCGCTACCAACCCAGCCCTTCCCCAATATAAGGACATTTTCGCCCTCAAGGCAGCGTGTGTGGCTGTTTACCCCATGTATCGGGGTGTGGCGGATTTAGTCGGGATGGAAGTCATAGACTTCATCGGGGAATCCCCTGAAGACGAATTCAAGGCTGTCGAAGAAAACTGGAATGATTACGATTTCTTCTTCATCCATATCAAAAAGACAGATAGTATGGGAGAAGATGGTAATTTCGATGGAAAAGTCAAGATCATCGAAGGGGTGGACAAAGCCTTGCCCCTATTACTCAAGCTTGAACCGGACGTACTCGTCATCACCGGCGACCATTCGACCCCGGCTCGACTGAAATCCCACTCGTGGCATCCCGTCCCCTTATTACTGTGGGCGCTTCAAACAGGGTTGCCTGATTTACAATCAAAATTTGGAGAAAGAGCATGTGCACAGGGAGGTCTCGGCACTATCCTGGCGACTGAAATAATGCCTCTGGCAATGGGGCACGCAGAGCGGCTGACCAAATACGGGGCATAAGAAGATTTCATCAAGGAAAAGTACATGAATTTATTATTTACTCCCGGGAAAATTGGAACTCTCGAGATCCCAAACCGCCTGGTCCGTTCAGCCACAGCCGAAAGTATGGCGGATGAGGAAGGGAAACTACTCCCGAAGATGGTTGACCTCTATCGTCAGTTATCCCGTGGTGGGGTTGGTTTAATCATTACCGGACACATGTACGTTCACCCAGGTGGAAAAGCTCACGCGGAGATGACCGGGATCTACACAGATGAATTAATTCCTCACCTGAAGAAACTTTCAGATGCCGTTCATGATGAGGGTGGATTAGTTGTTGTGCAAATCAACCATGGGGGTATATTCGTGGATAAAGAATCGGTATCCGATCCCGTTGCTCCCTCAGAATATTCAGATGAGTCTTCAGGAAAATTCGCAAGGGAGCTGTCGGAAAACGAGATCGCCACACTGATCGATGCATTCGGTCAGGCAGCCCGGAGGGCTAAAGAAGTCGGCTTCGATGGCGTGCAGATACACAGCGCGCATGGCTACCTCATCAGCCAGTTTCTATCCCCGGCGGTCAACAAACGGACAGATAAATGGGGAGGAGATATCTATAATCGAGTGAATTTCTTGAAAGAAGTCTGCCATGCAATCAGGGGGCAAGTCGGAGATGAATACCCCATACTCATCAAGTTAGGTATAGAAGATGGAGTAGAGGACGGCCTAGTTATTGAAGAGAGTCTGGAAGTTGTAAAACTTTGTGAACGAATAGGAATAGATGGGATTGAAATAAGCAGCGGGTTTAAATCTTCGAGTATCCGGAAAGGTATCCGGAACGAGACCGATGAAGCCTACTTTCTCCCTTTCGCCAGAAAAGTAAAATCGGTTACAAATCTACCTCTCCTCCTCGTTGGAGGGATGCGTTCGAAGAAGGTAATGGAACAGATACTTACTGACGGAAATGCTGATTTTATTTCCTTGTGCCGCCCTTTGATCAACGACCCAGACTTCCCGAATAAACTCAGGTTAGGTCAAAAGGAAAAATCAGATTGCATTTCATCCAATAATTGTTGGCCTGAAGAAAAAGGGATTGGCATTGCTTGTAAATGCCCGATTGATGTCATTTCCCTAAAAAAGAAATAACGAGCTAAGCTCCTCTACACCTCCTCATCAGAAGCGTATCCCAAGCAACAATCTTGTTACGGTATTGTAACGGCACATCCAAGCAAATGTGGCACACTAATATTGTCCCATTTTTCCTTTACGGGCCGTGGTTGAAAAGGATGAATACATGCCCCCAACACCGAAAGAAGTGAATGCGGCTTCCAATCCTGTAGCTTACCTAATTGTTAATAGCGAAGTCTTTCCTCTTAAAAATGAATTGATAAACATAGGTCGGAAACTGGATAACCACATAGTCATCCAAGATCCACGAGTATCACGGAATCATGCACAAATTCGTATCGTAGACGACCAATATGTCCTTTTGGATCTCAACTCCACTGGCGGTACAACTGTTAATGGGAACAAAATAAGTAAAAGCGTTTTATATTCAGGCGATTCGATCTCACTAGCAGGGGTGAACCTGAAATTCGTTCAAGACACTCCACGAATGATATCCAAATCGATGGATCGAACCGGACCGTTGAAGAAAATAAGAGTCGAAGAGACGCCTACGATATATCGACCTAGAAACACGAAATAAACCATATCTTCTTTTAATTATCCACTTGCTTAGGGATAAGCAAGTTTCGATGCGAAGCATCAGGGATATGAAAACCACCAACTGCCGCCTCCAGTTGGTGGTTTTCATATCCAGGCATATTATCTCTTTAGAGCCAATTCTTGGCGAATCGTTCGAATATCACAGCTAAATCTCCAAGATCGTCCAAAGTCTGACGTAGGAAATTCCGGTCATGGATATGACCGACGTAACTGTAAGACAGGTCTTGCCTGTTTATATGAAGGTCGAGCATACCAGGTAGTTGAATTAATTTCCTGGCAGGTTCCTGGCGGAAAATAAAGTTCCCCAAATTACGGGGAATACCATGAATTTGGTATTGATCGATTAAATTCATTTTGTCTTCTTTTTCCCCCACCAAAAACATTCTCACTCGATTCCAAAATCCATACACCTTTGGGTTCCTCCGGATCACCAGGAACGCACCTGCAGGTAGCTTTTCTGTACTGGGATTGTCAACCAACAAAGTAATGTTCAATAAAGCTTGGTGCTGACCAAACAGGCCGAGGTAATTCGCAGAAGCCCTGACTTCCTTGCCGTGATAGGTTCCTCCTATCTCAGGGCCGATCTTCCCAAAAGTGTTTTGCAAAGGCTTGTTCTCGAATTCAAGCCCGGTTGTATGTGCAAAAGCATCCCAGATTTCAAAAAACCGTGACTTAGTGACAACTTGCTGGCGGATTTGCAGGAGTAAAAACAAGCCAAAGACCCCCAAGAAAATATGGGTCATGTTAATTTCACGTAATATATCATCCATGATTTAATTCTTTGTTTTTCTAACTCCGCAAAAAAAGTACCAAAATAATAAACCACCAAGAAATGAAAATACACCCACCAGGATAAAAGCATCCTGCCAAAATCGCATGGGAAATAAACGTATAAGGGTATCGGAGTAAAGGAACAACCAGCTGTCACCTTCAAAAAAGACCTGGTGAAAAGACAAAAACAGTTGCCGGAAATTAATCACCAGATATAGGATCATCATACTGATTAGTATCATGGTCAGGAGCCCCCCCCTGGAGATAGCGCCTCGAAAATCCCTTGCCCAATCACCACGCCAGGCCCATACACCCATAACGAACAATAGTCCCAAAACAAAATACCATACATTGAGTGCTGTTGAGGTCAAACCTTTAACGTCAACCATATGGTCTAATTCACGTTCATTGAACATAGGAGAGCCATCCTTAAAAGAAAGATCCCCAAGGAAAGAAATATCTTCATCGTTCAATAAATAATCTAAGGCAACCGGTGCCCAAGTAAAGCGTTCATCTTGTGTCATCCCATATTTATCATCCGGGAAATTCGGCATCCCGTATTCACTCCGGATAAACACAGGCGTTAACAACATGCGTACACCAGTTAAGAGTAAAGCCAGCGGGATTAGAAGGGTAATGACCCAACTAACACTTTTCTTAATAACAGTATTCGGCATTATTGTAGTTCCTCCACAGCTCCTGAAATAATATAAGTCAATACCATTTTATTGACAATCCATTCAACTGGTGCACGGTCATCTGTAAAAACGATTGTAGGTTTAGGCTCAGGTTGCTGGAACAACACTACTCGATTGATCGAATATAGGAGTAATGGATTGACATCTCCACGAAGGAGTAAATCATTTAGGTTGCTAGTTAGATTCTCGAAGGTAGTCGGCTGCACGGTGGCATAGACCATCGAGTTAAATGTGTTGGGGACATCCATCACGTGCACACTGGGAAAAACCGTTTTCAAGGTCGTTACCAAAGCATCGATCAAACTGCGGTCATTGGGCGCTTGGCCAACGTTTATGGCTATTACCCCATCATCGGTCAGGTGATCCCGTGCCATCTCAAAGAACTCCTGCGTGGTCAGGTGCCAGGGGATGTATGGGGGGCGGTATGCATCGATCCCAATGATTGTGTAAGTCTCCCCGGTTTCTGACAGCCCCCAGCGGCCATCTTGCGGGATGGCATTCAAGTTCGGCATTGTCATCCCAAAGTATTCCCGTCCGATTTGAATGATGGCTGGATCGATTTCAAATCCATCGATGGGGATAGAGCCATAGACTTCAGTCGCCTGTCGAGCAATTGTTCCTGCGGCTAAGCCAATAATGGCGATACTCCTTACTTCTTCGGGTTGGTAAGGTGATGCGTTGAAAAATGGAGCCGCGATGAACTGCAGCCAGGGTCCTTGGTAGTCCAAATTTTCAGGATGGTAGATCGAATGTACACCCTGTCCTTCGTTGAGGCGTAGTGTAATATATCCATCCCGCTCTAAAACTTCGATGTAGTTATAGGCTGATTCCGTTTCATAAATTTGACCACTTGTATCCTTTATCTTCCCTCCTGCCCAAATGGACGCAGCAATAGCCAGGATGACCAGCATCCAAATCCATTTCAAGGTTGCTCGCCATCCTGAATCCAATCCCATACCAACCAGGGAAACAATCATTAAATAAACACTGAATAACAAAAATGTGTATGTCGTGCCGATCAAAGGGATAAATACCAGCACAGGCAGGAATGTACCGATAAAAGATCCCAGAGTCGAGATGGCGTAAATTCGCCCTGAAACCTTACCGGCTTCCCCTGGATCAGTAATAGCCAGCCGGATAGCAAAAGGAGAGATCGTTCCTAATAAGGTCACAGGCGCGATAAATAAAACAAGAACGGTAAAAAACGATCCGAATAAAATCCCCATCTGTAATTCATCGAATGCCTGTGCTGCAAAGCTAAGTACCGGGCGGGACACCAAAGGGACAAATCCGGAAGTGAATCCGCCCCACATCATAATGGAGAAAAACTTCTCAGGGGATGGATTATTGTCCGCGATACGACCGCCGATAAAATACCCCACCGTCAGGTAGATCAAGATTAACCCGATGATGCTCGCCCAAACCAGATTGCTGGTGCCAAATACGCTGCCGAGCAGCCGCGAGGCGGTCAATTCAACGGCAAGGGTTGTCATCCCTGAAGAAAAAACAGCAAAGTATAAATACTTTTTCAAATGAATCTCTCGCTTTAATTGATTTCAGGACTTCCTCTGCCGATATAACTTGGGATCAACGACAGCAGACATCGCTTCCATATCCAGTTCACCGCCCAGAAAATTGTTGACTTTCTTAATAATAGGCGCAACATTTTTTAAAGCCGCATTGTAGTCCACTTCTATCATACGGACATTCTTCTGCTTTTTTGCCCAACCGATTACTTGTGCCAGGTGTTTTTCGAATAGAGGGGCAATTTCCTCATCCTTGACTTTATCTGGATTTTCATCGCGCCGGACCAGCATCTGCCGTTGAGAAGCCAGGATTTCAGGCATCGCCCGGCGCATGAAGATGACTTCATATTCATAGGTTGACGGCAAATGGGTCAGCAAAGCTGCGATTACTTTGACAACTTTCCCCTTTGCCTTGGGGAGCCAATCTTCGTCTCCCTCCTTCAATTGCTTTACCCGCTCATACTCGAAATATCCTTTAGGATTATCTTCATCTGCTTCACGCTCGTGGTCGGTCAACACTGGAATTCCCCCAGCCTCCAACATTTTCATCATCATAGATGTTCCTGATCGTGGTAATCCGGAAACGATAATGATTCGTTCCGCAAGGTCTTTATTTTTTCTTTTTCTAAACATAATTGTCTCTCTTCTTATAAAGTGAATGTTCGGATTATATCCTAGAAAGCCTGCCCAAATTTCACATTTTACCTGGTTTCGTGTATATTATTAGCATACATCGAATTATTTATATTCGATCTAATCTATTCGATGGCTGATTGACCGGTGCAGAGATGGTGGCAAAAATAGTTGCTTACGATTTTATTCCAGATACAATCATCGGTTCGGTCTGGATTGCTGCCACAAAAGATGGTTTACTCGCAGTGGATTTCGACCTGACAGAACTTGAATTCGTGAAAAAGATACGCGAACCTTTTCGCGTCCATTTCAACGACGAAAAACACCTTGTGACCCCTTTCACCAACCAAATCAATGCATATCTCCAAAAGGAAATCATCGATCTCGATGTTGAAGTCGATCTCAGTAAATGTTCAGATTTCCAACGAAAAGTTCTACTTGAAGTCAAGCAGATTCCCTACGGGCAGGCAATAACCTATGCAGAATTAGCCAGGCGCGTTGGAGACCCGAAAGCCTTCCGGGCAGTAGGTCAGGCTCTGCGGCGAAACCCTGTGCCAATTGCTGTGCCCTGTCACCGGGTTCTCCATTCCGATGGCACCTTAGGCGGTTATGGGGGAGTGATGGGAAGCAAACGGAAAATCAAGTTGTTAAAATTAGAAGGCGTCATCCTCACGTAATGTGTACGAAAATCACCTCCTTATACGTCAGTAAATTGCAGATTTACTATACGTCTTTCTCCTTGTTCCAATCGTAATTTTGTGACTCTAAAACAAGATAAAGTGAATATAGCGTCCTGACTGCCATTGCATCGAAACACAGGATTGCTTATAATTCACATGTTATCTACCTTAAGGAAATAATCTATCGGATTTTATATGACCAAACAACTCACCGGAAACCAGATTCGCCAACAATTCATTGATTTTTTTGTGAAAGAAAAGGGACATACTTTTGTCCGTTCTTCTTCCCTTGTGCCGGGAGGGGATGCCACACTTTTATTCACCAACTCGGGAATGGTGCAGTTCAAAGATGTATTCCTCGGCACGGACGAGCGCAAATACAGCCGGGCAGCAAATTCACAGAAGTGTATGCGCGTAGCAGGGAAGCATAACGACCTGGAAGATGTCGGTTTTGATGACAAACATCATACCTTCTTCGAAATGTTGGGGAATTGGTCTTTTGGTGATTATTACAAAAAAGAAGCCATCGAGTGGGCCTGGGAACTGCTTACTGAAAAATGGGGCTTACCCAAAGAGAAACTTTTTGTGACAATTTTCAAAGACGAACAAGGAGAGATTCCTACCGACGAAGAGGCAGTTAAATACTGGAAACAGCAGCCTGGGTTAGTCCATGATCATATTCTTTATTTGGGGAGAAAAGACAATTTCTGGGAAATGGCAGATACCGGCCCATGTGGGCCCAACAGCGAAATCCACATCGACCTTGGTCCCCAGCATGGCGAAATTACCTACCTCGAAGATGGTCAGGTCGACCTCGACGGGCCACGGTTCCTTGAGTTGTGGAATTTGGTTTTCATTCAATACAACAGGATAAACTCTAATAAACTCGAACCACTGCCCGCCACCCACGTCGATACTGGCTTGGGATTCGAACGGATTGTGGCGATTTTACAGAATCAAACGTCAAATTACCGTACCGACCTGTTTTGGCCAATAATATTAAAAATCCAGGAACTGGCCGGTCATAGCGATGAAGATAGAGATAAAAACTTCACACCCTATCGGGTCATTGCAGACCACGCAAGGGCAGCAGCTTTCTTGATTGCCGACGGTGTTGTGCCCGGAAACCTTGGGCGCAACTACATTGCACGGATGATTATTCGTCGGGCTTCCCAATTCGGGAAAAAAATAAATTTGAATGGACCTTTCCTCGCGTCGGTCTCTGAAGTCGTCATTGAGAATTACGGGGATGCTTATCCTGAACTCAATCAGAACCGTGAAATCATAACAGATAACATCACCGATGAAGAAGAACGTTTCCAACATACTGTGGAAGGTGGAATAATTCAACTTGAATCTTTATTCAAAGAATCAAAAGATGAAATCTTGGATGGGGAGAAAACTTTCGACCTGTATGCTACCTTCGGTCTCCCCTTTGAGATCACACGCGACATCGCCCAGGAAAGAGGTTTCCGGGTAGACGAGGAAGGTTTCCAAACTGCAATGGAAGCACACCGTATCGCTTCTGGGGGAGGGAAAGCAATCGGCGACCTCGGCGGTGAAGATGCTGAGGTCTTCCGGGAAATCTTCATGGATTTGAAAAAGCAGAAGAAACTCTCCAATAAAGGTGTCCTACATGACCCATACGGAAGTCTTGAAATGAGTGGCGAAGTGTTATCTATTGTTAAAAACGGTAAATCGGTAAAGACGGCAAAACCCGGGGATGAGATTGACATCATCCTCCCAGAAACCAGCTTTTATATCGAAGCAGGCGGACAGGTTTCCGATACGGGGTTCATCACGTCGGAAAACGGTTCTGATTGGGAAGTGCAAATAGAGGCTGCCCATCAACCAGCAGCAGGGATCATCAGCCATTTTGGTAAAGTTATTATAGGCTCACCGAAAGTCGGAGGCCAGGCAGTTGTGAGTATCGATCGGCAGCGCCGGCAAGACATCATGCGCAATCACACAGCCACCCACTTGCTTCACGCTGAACTCCACCGGGTATTGGGAGATCATGCCCGGCAAGCTGGATCGCTGGTTGCCCCTGACCGGCTGCGCTTCGATTTCACACATTCAGATCCACTGACGCCTAAACAACTCCAGGATATTGAAGCAGGTGTGAACAAGCACATTTTAGAAAATCTACCCCTCTTTGCGGAATTCAAGTCCCTGGATGAAGCTAAACAAGAAGGTGCCATGGCGTTATTTGGAGAGAAATATGGGGAAGATGTCCGCACGATCCACATCGGTGAAGGCAATCCTCTCTCAAACGAGTTATGTGGTGGAACACACGTTGAGGCAACTGGTGAGATTGGGAGTTTTCTCATAATCAATGAAGGGAGTGTTGCGTCAGGCATCCGCCGGATAGAAGCCGTCACGGGAAGGGCGGCATACGAACTCATTCAGAAAAGGATGAGAGATGTCAATCAAATCGCTGAACGGCTCAAAGTTTCCCCTGACCAAATAGTCGAACGCACCAATAGGTTGCTGAAAGACCTCAATGAAACGCAAAAACAGGTTGCTGTATTGAGCCGTCAACAAATCACCGATGATTTCAAAACACAGTTGGAAGAAGCCCCTGAAATCGATGGAGTTCGAGTATTGACAAGTTCCCTATCCGATGCCGACAACGAAACCCTACGCCAGATGGCAGACCGGTTTCGGCAGAAATATAAAACTGGCGTCGCCGTTATCGCCAGTATCGTTGATGGGAAGCCCATCATCATCGCCACAGTGACAGATGATCTGGTTAAAAAAGGTTGGCATGCAGGCGAACTGGTTAACCTCGTTGCCGAACCAGTTGGTGGGAAAGGCGGTGGTCGGCCGAACCTCGCCCAGGCGGGGGGAAAAAACGCCAAGAAACTAACGCAGGCTTTGAACCTGGTACAGGATTGGGTAGAAAAGCGCCTGGCAGCGGATTGATACACCAACTCGTTATTCATATACTATCGGTATGCGTAAAACTAAATCCCTGATCTTTTGTACAGCCATTATTTCTTGTTAGGCAGTATCCTTTCTGGATATCTCGCCACGCCCATATCCATTGAAGAAAACCTCGCACAAGTGACCACCAAAAATTCACTCACTCAGGAAATGGCGCCAATACCTACATCCGAAACTACGAATACACTTCCCACGAAAGATACACCAACCATCACGTTTACCCTATTACTAAATTCATTCTTACCACAGATAATTAAGAATGCTCCTGTGTGTTTTTCTGGTTTGTGGTTAAATTAGAAAGGATGAAAACCCAAATCATACACCTTGAAGCCTTCGACGATGTGCACTCCATCAAAGACCAGATTAGTTGGGCGCAAGGCGACCGTATCATTCTCGTATGGCCCTTAAGAGGCCACCTACTAGATAGTAGACTTGACCTTGCACTTGTCAAACGGCACACTAAATCTCGGGGGATGCTTCTCGCGTTGGTGGCACGAAATAATAAGATACGTCAATATGCGAGTGACTTAGGTATTCCCATATTTCGGTCTCTCCGCCAGGCAAAGCAGCTCCCTTGGGAGTATACAATTCAAGAAGATAAGCAACCCGCTTTTTCTCCCAAAGGTGGAGGTAATCTTCGAAAGGCAGGCAATACACTCCGCACGAGGACACGTCCCCACTGGCTCGAACAATCCAGCACTCGATGGATTGCTTTCTCATTAGCAATCCTCGCCTGTCTGGCATTAATCTTCTATTTCTATCCGAGTGCTGAAATAACTTTATCGCCCCAAACTGAAATCCAAGAACTGGAATTGACCATCACAGCAAACCCCACCATCTCAAAATACAATTTAACCGGTAGTGTTCCTGCTCAAAAAATTTCAGTCATCGTTGAAGGGCGAGATGAGATACCAGTTAGTGGGGAATTAAGCACACCCTATGAATCTGCCCAAGGAGAAGTAATATTCACAAACCTGACCATTCAACCCATTACCATCCCGCAAAGAACACTTGTACGCACCTTGGAATCACAGCCTGTCCGGTTTGCTACGACTATTGCAGAAGTACTCCCAGCCCAAGCTGGAGTCCAACGTACCATCCCCGTCGAAGCGCTAAATCCCGGAGTTGAAGGTAACTTGCCTGAAGAGAGTTTGATTGTTGTCGAGGGAAGTCTAGGCTTATATGTATCTGTTACCAATCCCTCACCGACAACCGGGGGGAGTGATCGTATCAGTGCAGCACCAACGTCAGAGGACTATGACGCATTGGCAGATGCACTACTCAATGCCTTATGGGAAACCGCGCTTGAGGAGGCGCGCGTCAAACTGGATCCTCGAGATATCATTCTGAATGAATCACCCAGAGAAGCTACTATTCTTGAGGAAACTTTCACCCCTCCTGAACCACAACCCAGTACGACCTTATCCCTCCTCCAGAGAGTGGAATTCAATTTATACGTGGTATCATGGCAAATTTTCGAAGAGATGATAAATATGACGTTGGATGCTACCCTTCCTAAAGGTGTTTCTCCGCTGCGTGATACACTCACAATAACCCCTCTATCATCTCCTGTTTTTCAAAATGACAATCTGATTGTCTGGAAAATTCATGCTGAAAGAGAAGTGTTCACGTTGGAAAACACGAATGCAGCCCTTCATGAGATACGCGGCATGAAGATAAACCGAGCCATAATTTATCTCGACCAAACTCTCCCACTAAAATCACCACCTGAAATCCTCGTTACACCTTCTTGGTGGCCGTGGATACCCTTTTTAGATATGCAGATCGTAGTCCATCATTGAGTGGTTATTTGGCTATGCGAATATTATGTGTTGACCCCGGAGAAAAAAGAATTGGGATCGCCATCAGTGATGCCACCGGAAGTTTTGCGCGTCCCCTCACATTGATCCGACACACAAGCCGATCTGTCGACGCGGCATCCATTGTTGCACTTGCCGTGGATAACCGGGCAGAAATGATCCTCGTTGGACAATCTCTGGATATCGATGGGAAACCTAACCTTTCCGGAAGGAGAGCTGCCCGGCTGGCAGGGGCAATCCGGACCCAAACAGACATCCCTGTTCAGTTTTGGGATGAAAGCGACAGCACCCAGGCCGCCAAAAGAATCCCGGAAGAACGAGGGGTCAAGCGTAAAAGAAGTAATGAACCATTGGATGATTACGCCGCAGCAATCATCCTACAGTCCTATCTGGATGCCCATGAAAACCCAACCTAACCGAATAACGCGCACAAGGGGAAAAACCAAGAGAGGAATACTATTCCTATTCCTTTTAGTAACAATAGGTATTATTTCTGTAGGGATTCTTGGTATCTACTTAATAAACATAGCCCATCAAGCTGAAGACTTATTCGGACCCTCAGCTCCATCTTTATCGACATTTCAACGTTATCGATTATCTTTCCAGTTAGTAAAAGGACAATTAGCTCTCTTCTCACCGAAGGATCCTTACGGTCAAGAAACTGAATTTGCTATTTCCTTGAACGAATCAACGGGGTCGATATTAAATCGGCTTGAAGATACTCACCTTATTTCTACTCAAGAAGCTGTTCGGGACTATCTCGTTTACACTGGACTGGATACACAGCTTCAAGCCGGGAAATTTGTCCTTAGTCCGGCAATGACATCCATCGAAATTTTGAACACATTGCTCGATTCTACCCCGCAGTTTGTTACCGTCAACATCCTCCCTGGTTGGCGACTAGAAGAAATTGCAGAAAACATCCCCACCACCGGCTTGAATATCACCGCGAATGAGTTCCTTCAAGCGGCACATTCACCCCCCGATTGGGCTGTGTTGGAATTTGATCTGCCAAGTGGTTCTTCTCTTGAGGGTTTCCTCTTACCAGGAAGTTATGAGTTACCCAGGGAATCAGGTCCAGATGAGTTGTTGGAAACGATTCTAGAACAATTCAATCAACGAGTGACCATTGATATTCGGGATGGAATCCAACGCCAAGGATTGACGCTTTATGAGGGAGTGACAATAGCCTCCATTGTAGAACGTGAAAATATCATCCCCGATGAAATGCCAATTATTGCTTCGGTTTTCCTCAATCGCATTGAGATCGGTATGA
>JASFQL010000053.1:0-22453 GCA_050115475.1 Anaerolineales bacterium | reverse complement strand
ATCGTTCTTGGTAATAAAGAATACCTCGACTTGGTCGTGGGTGACATCTATTCCGTGCCGATGCATTACATTGGTTTGGTTGACGATAACAATAAAGTGAATTTCTACGATGGAAAAGTCAGTGTTGTCGACCCTGACGGCAAACGCTTGGGCAAATATGCCCCTACTGAATACACGGACTGGATTGCTGAGCGCGTTGAACCCTGGTCTTACCTGAAGTTCCCTTACCTTAAGAAAGTTGGTTGGAAGGGATTTGTTGGTGGTAAAGATTCCGGCGTATACAGTGCAACCCCCTTATCCCGCTTGAATGCTGCTGATGGCATGGCAACACCCTTGGCCCAGGCAGAATATGAGAAATTCTATGAGACCCTTGGTGGAAAACCTGTCCATCAACAATTGGCAACCCACTGGGCTCGTTTGATAGAACTACTCTACGCTGCCGAGCGTTGGGTTGAGTTAGCTACCGATGAGGAGATCACTTCTGATAACTTCCACAAAGTCCCCACTGAAACCCCTTCTGAGGGCGTCGCCATTGTTGAAGCTCCCCGTGGTACTCTCACCCACCACTATTGGACGGATGAGAAGGGCTTGTTGACCAAAGTGAACCTCATTGTAGGCACGACGAATAACAATGCTCCTATCTGTATGTCCATCAAGAAAGCTGCTCAGGGAGTTATTAAAAAAGGTAAGCCTGTAACAGAACCGTTGCTGAATATGGTTGAAATGGCTTTCCGATCGTATGACCCCTGTTTTGGTTGTGCTACGCACTCCTTACCAGGCCAAATGCCCCTCGAAGTAAAGATTACCGATGCGAATGGCGAAACAGTAGATGTTTTGCGGCAGTATTGCTAAATGTAAATAATCAGGGCTGAGTAAATCAACTCAGCCCTGATGGATTTATAATTGAATACTTATTCCAATGAGCAGCTACCTGCTCATTGTTGTTTTTATGGGATAATTTTACTTATGGAAAATAATGAATTAACTAAAAGAAATATAGTTATCGGATTAGGCAATCCCATTCTGGGGGATGATGGTGTCGGTTGGCGCGTTGTCCAAGAAGTTGAATCTTATCTGTCAGAAAAAGATTTAGTTGATGAATTTGGCTTGGAATTTAAATATCTCTCACTCGGTGGCCTCTCATTGATGGAGCAAATGGTTGGATATAAAGATGTCTTAGTGGTTGACTCGATTGTGACCGGGCAAAATCCTATCGGTTCAATATACAGTCTCCCTTTAAGTAGATTGCCCAATTTATCCTCTGAACACTCGACTGCTATCCATGATACTTCCCTGCAAACAGCGCTGGAAGTTGGTCGGAAGATCGATCTAGAATTACCGCAGGATGTTTGGGTGGTTGCCGTTGAAGCCGAGCGTGTTTACGATTTCAGTGAGGATTTATCACCACAAATTGCAGATGTTGTACCCATAGCCGTAAACTTGATTTTAGAAATGCTTAAGATTGGAGAACGAATTGAAAAATTGATCCATCCAGAAGAAATATAGGGGCGTTAGCAAAACCTTATTGCGCGTGCCCCCCCCCTTGATCGATACAATTTCAAGTGATTGATTAAAACTTCATCACAATCCAGATCAAAGCCAGTCCCACTGTGATAACCATAGCCGGGAAACCCTTCTTTATGAAATATGCATAACTGATTTTAAAACCTGCCGCATCTGCGATCCCCGCAGTGACCATATTGGCAGAAGCGCCGATTAACGATCCATTTCCACCCATTGCAGAACCAATTGAGAGGCAGAAAAATAATACCTTACTTTCTGCTCCAGGAATTGTTGCTGTGAGAAAGCCAATAACTGGCAGCATAGCAGCCGTGAACGGGATATTGGCAATCACCATCGATAGGATCGCACTGAACCACGTAATCGCAAAAATAGCGAGGAGGATATTTGTGCCAACCAGTTTTCCGATCCAGCCAGCAATTAGGCTGATTAATCCCACTTCTTGAATAGATCCAACCACGATGAATAAGGCCATGAAAAATACGAGGGTTGTCCAATCGACAGCGTCGATCATTTCCTCCACGTTGGGACGTATCCAAACCAGTAAAGCAGTCGCACCGATCAGCGCTGTAACAGAGGGAAGTAGATGAACTTGTTCTCCAAAAATGAATAGGAGGAGCATTCCACCTCCAACCAAACCAGCCTTCTTTAAGTGTTCGGGTTGCGTGATTTTTCCAGCCTCAGCTAATTTTTCCATCAACACAGGGGAAGCTTCATGGGCTTCCTTCAATTCATCCTTATATACAAAGATGCTGTATATTAAAAGCCCAACGAAAGACAACAGCACGCCTGGGGTCAGGTTTGTAAGGAAATCGGTAAAGGAGATATTCCCGTATGAACCGATGAGGATGTTCGTTGGTGTACCCACCAGAGTACTCACACCGATAACATTAGATGCCATGACTTCTGGTATCAATAACGCTAACGGATTGATGCCCACAGCAATAGCAATCTGAACGGTGATGGGGGTCATCAATAGCATGGTAGTAACATTGTCCAAAAAAGCAGAGGCTATTCCTGTGATTAGCATCAAGATTGGCAGTAGGATTAACATGTGCCCCCTGGAAATCCGGTATGCGATAAATGCCATCCATTGAAAGATTCCTGTATTTTCCACGATAGCTATGAACATCATCATCCCCATAATCAAGAATATTACATTCCAGTCGATGTATTTTAGCGAACCCGTAAAATCGAAGATGTATAATTCTTCGTTGATGGGGTATCCTAAATAACTAATCCCCAGTAATAGCGAAGCCCCAACTAGGGCAGCCAGAGTATTATGCAGCTTCCCCGTGGCGATAAGGACTAAAACGATAACGAAAATGACTGTAGATATCCAAAAACCAATACTGATGTGCCTTTCTAATGTGATGTCTGCTAAAACGAGGGTCTCGCCGGAAAATAATTGATTGATCTCTGTATCACTAAACTCGAGGGATAATACCTCGAAATGTGGGCGGGTAAATTGGATGCTAGCATCACGAAAATTATCTTTTGGAACTGGGAGTGCAAAACTGCCATCGTCTTGCGTCTCGGTTTCTGAGATAATGTGATTTCCATCGCCTAGCAGGGATAGACTCACACCAGCAACAGGTTGGTTTTGGAGGTCCATGACTTTTCCAACGATGAGAGGGTGGATGCTGGATTCTTGTGCGGATACTTTAGGTGTAGATGCAACAAAGGCAGTCAATATGAACCCGAGAATAAAAAGAATACTGAAAAGTTTGGTTATTTTTTTCATTCATCGAGCCTTTCAGCGAAAATCACCTTTGCACCTGTTTCTTCCTCCAACCTTTTTCCATATTCACTGATCATACCCTCGGCAAAAACGTTGCTTTCCTCTGTCCCCTGAGGGAGTCCTAAGACGACATATTCTGCTTGTATTTCATTCGCTAAACCGATAATTTCCTCTCTTACCTGTCCGTGTCTGATAATTCCCTCTGCAGAAACATTATTGGCTTTGGCTTTCTCCTGTGCCGTCAGGAGGATGAATTCACCCATCTGATCTAATTGTTCGTAAAAAGCTTGGGTGCGCCCACTTTCTGTATGTACCAGAAAATCAAGGTTTACGACGTATAAGAAATAAATCTGTTGATCTTTCTCTTTCGAGAGAGAAATGGCTTTATCGATTGTTGGCTGGCTGTTCGGCCCGCCGCGAATACCACAAACAATTCCGGGCATAGCTCCTCCGATAATAAAGATATTCTTTGTGTAATAAGGATAACATTGACATTCTCTTATATTATTGGTAATGAGTTCCTAACAAATAATTTCCGAGAAATCAATATATACTGCGATGTAGGGGAGGGTCTGAAACCCTCCCCTACATTATACTTGACTGTTTACCCTCACACCATTGAGTATCAAATCACTGTCTTCTAGACTAGAATTTCCTCCATAATACCTTCCACCGCTTGGTATACCGGTGAATCGTCCCCTAGTTCCACCAAAGGCCTACCTTCGAATTCGAATTCGATGAGTGTATCGTCATCGGGGATTGTCCCAATGAGTGGGATGGCTAATTCATCGATCCTCTTTTGCAGTGGGTTAGGGATCTTTGCTGGCGCTCGATTGAGGATCAAATATACATTTTTGATGTCGATATTCAATTCATTTTGAAACCCGGCGATGCGTTCTGCGGCTACGATGCCGCGCTGCGTGGGATCTGTCACGATGAGGAGATGGTCCACATCCCTTGTCGTGCGTCGGCTGAGGTGTTCCATTCCCGCTTCGTTGTCGATCACGACGTAGCGGTAATTTTTACTGATAGTATCGATAACTTCACGTAAGTTATGGTTGACTGCGCAGTAACACCCAGGACCTTCAGATCGCCCCATCGCTATGAGGTCGAAATGGTCTCCCTCTGAAAGGGATGATTGGATTTCGTAGTCCAAATAATCCCGCTTTGACATCCCCCCTGGCATGGTGCCCATCGCCGCTCCCCCTTGCATCAGAGATTTTTTGACTTGCCCCAACATACCTTCACGGATATCCCCAACCGTCCATTCGAGATCCAAGCCCAACACCATGTTGAGGTTGCTGCTCGGGTCCGCGTCGATAGCCAGTATCGATCCGCTGGAATTTTGGGCCAGATATTTGATCACCATCCCCGCTGCGGTTGTTTTTCCGACACCGCCTTTGCCTGCTAATGCAATTGTCGTCGTCATGCGATTACTTATCCTCGTCGATTAATAATTCGAGTTCAGAGGCGATGTGTTCGGCAGCTTCACGAAGATCGGGGACGTGTTCGTACACAGAAATTCCTAATCGATCCGCCTCCAAGACCCCAGGATGGTTGGGCAGATATCCCAGTACTGGGATTTCAGGAGAATTCTCCACCAGGAAATTTTGTTGCTCCTCAGATTCGATCTTGTTCCCAATCAGCCACATTCGACTTAGTCCAATATCCACTGACAGCTTTTTAATCTGGGTAGCGGTGCCTAGGCTGCGACGGGTAGGCTCCACGACGACAAGCATCGCGTCGACAAAGTCAACTGTTGCCCGGCCGAGGTGTTCGACACCCGCATACATATCCAGGAGGAGGACTTCATCTTTCCTAAATAGCAGATGAGTGAAGAGAGTCTTCAACATGGCGCTTTCCGGGCAGATACAACCCGCTCCCCCTAAATCGACAGAACCCATTTCAAGCAGCCTCACGCCCTGGTGTTCGACGCTGAATCGGTCAGGGATATCATCTACCTTCGGATTGATGGTGAAGAATCCACCTGTCGTTCCTGGTTTCGCCCCTGTCCTTTCGTGGATTAGGTCGTCCATCTCCGCAATGGGGATGAGGTCCGCTTGTCGTTCGTCGGGGATACCTAAAGCATCCGCCAAACAGGGAGCTGGGTCGGCGTCCACTGCAAGGACACTCTTCCCTGCATCTGAAAATACTTGGGCGAGTAAGGCTGTTAGAGTTGTCTTGCCCACACCACCTTTTCCACTTATCGCTAATTTCATTTGAACCCTACCCTGTAAATATATAATACTGAATTTTATCCAGATAACATCATACTGCCAGGCATGTGACATGGCAGTATGATGTTGTTTCCATTTAATTTTCCTATCTCTTTCTCTATACTGGAGCCTCTGCGATGTATCCTTCTTTCATCATCAATGCTGTAAGCTCGCGTGAGCGTGAGATGATGTTGCATGCGTGGCCGTAAAGATCATCGTAGCTTTTTTCCAATCGGGCGATTCCTTGCTCTTGGGCTTTCACACCAACAGCAGCAGCTTCTTGGGGAAAGACCTCCCAGTCGTCCATTCCTGGGAGAATATTATCGTCGTTCAAGCTATCACCACTTCGGTTGGCCAGGGCTTCTGCCGCCGCAAAACACATCTCATCTGTGATTGTCTTTGCCCTTACATCCAGCGTCCCTCGAAAGATTCCAGGGAACCCGAGTGAGTTGTTTACCTGGTTGGGGAAGTCAGACCGCCCGGTAGCGACGATTCTCGCTCCACCTTCCTTGGCCTCCCAAGGCCAGATTTCCGGCACTGGGTTTGCGCAGGCAAATACGATTGCATCCTTATTCATCTTCGTTATCCACTCTTTCTTGAGTGTTCCCGGCCCGGGTTTCGATAGAGCAATGACCACGTCTGCGCCTACCAACGCCTTTTCAGTATTGCCTTGACGTCCTTCACTGTTGGTTGTTTGGCATAGTTTCCATTTCTCGGCGTACTCATCTTTTTTCTGTTCGATGTCTTTGCGGTGAAGTCCTAAAATTCCTTTGCTGTCGACCATTCTGCATTTCTTGGGATCGACCCCCCAGGAGTAGATGAGTCGTGAGCATGCCACATTTGAGGCGCCGCTGCCGACGAAGGTAACAGAGACCTCTTCTTTCTTTTTCCCAACGAGTTTAAGGGCGTTCATCAATCCCGCCAGTGTGACGGTCGCCGTACCTTGTTGGTCGTCGTGCCATACAGGAATTTCTGCTTGTGCTCGCAGTTCATCTAATATCCTGAAACACTTCGGTTGGGAAAAATCTTCCAAATTAATCCCGCCAAAAGAAGGTTGAAGCATTAAACACGCTTCGATGATTTTATCGGGATCTTTGGTGTCCAGCATGATAGCGACGCCGTCCACACCTCCCAGGTATTTGAACAGAAGGGCTTTCCCTTCCATCACCGGGAGACCTGCCTTCGCCCCGATGTCGCCCAAACCAAGAACACGTGTACCGTCGCTGATGACAGCCACAGTGTTCCACTTATTGGTGTGTTCATACACCATATCAGGGTTTTCTACAATGTCTCGGCAGGGTGCCGCGACACCGGGTGTATACCAGATGGCAAAGTCATTGAAATCACGGACTGTACATTTTAGGGCTGTTTCTACCTTTCCCTTGTAAAAGGGATGCAGGGCCATCGCGTCCGCTGATGGTTTTTTCGCCTTTTCTAATAAAGCATCGATGTCGATATTGTCTTGAGGAGCCATATCTTTTTATTTTTCTCCAGTTGTATATTACAGTTGGATATTATTGTTCTAGATAAGAATCTGCATAAATTACTTGATTCATGAGGATCTGAACGGTTTTCCAGATAGCCTCTTGCTCTTTATCGCCCATGTCGAAATCATTTGCGGTGATTTCTTCCATATTGGTGATTTTATCGTGGATCGTTAAGAATACTTTCCCCGTCTTTGTACTTTCATCTCGTTCTTCGATGATCCTGATAGCTTCTCGCAGGTCATGGTCCAGGGGGTCGGCGATCATCATTTCTAAACCAACGCCCATGAGCATGGCGCAGTAAACCTGGTTGATGAGAGGGCGGTTGGCTTCTGGTACAGCGTTTGAAACGTTGGATAGACCAACGGAGATCATCGGTGGTGGATCCCAAATATATTTGAGGGTGCGTATAGCCTCAATCAATTCTGGGCAGTATTCTTGGCATCCCGATACTGTAAGCACCAGGGGATCGATGATGAGGTCCGTGATGGGGAAGTCGATCTCTTCCATACGCGGGATGAGTTTTTCCATCGCGATATTCACTCGTTCGTCTGCCGTTACCGGGATCATCCCTTTACCCATCGTAAGGGCAATTAATTTCGTATTATATTCTTTTGCTAGCAGGGGAACTTTTTCCAAGCGCTCCGGGTCGGCAGAAGTTGAATTGATGATGGGTTGTGCTTTCGTTACCTTTTCCAATCCGGCTTTGATTCCGTCGAGGTTCGTGCTGTCGAAAGATAAAGGAACGTCTGCAACAGCTTCTACAGTTTCTACCATCCAGGGAAAGACTTCTTCCCAGTCCCTCTTTCGTGGCCCCATATTCAGGTCGAGGGCTTGAGCGCCTGCTTCTACTTGTTTCACCGCCAGTTCTTGGAAGAATTTAGCATCTTTTGCTGCTAGCGCACTCTTGACTTTATCAGATATGATGTGAATATTTTCTCCGATTATGTACATGTATCAATCTCCTTTTATGCTGTCATCATTTTTGCCACATTCGGGAACAATGTTAGGTCTGTGTGTGGTAAGAATAATGCAGATGTGAATGCATCGTAAAAGGTGTTATCTGCAGATAATTCGATATAGGTCATTCGATTAGCAATTTCTTCGATATTATTACGTGAATCTCTACTGAGGAGCGCGTAATAAGCGCCTAAAACAGAGGTGTTGCCGAGGAAGTGGAACCTGCTCCATTCGATATCCGGCAGCAAACCGATTTCAATCGCCTTTTCTACGTTGATGTATTGTCCAAATGCCCCCCCTATAAGCACCTGTTCGACAGTTTCGAGTGGGATACCAACGCTGTTTGCCAGGACAGAATATCCCGCAAAGATGGCTGCTTTGGCCCGAAGTAAATTATCGATGTCCACGTGTGTGATGACGATATCTTCCTGGTTTCCGGTCTCTTTTGCCCATGCGATGACGTATTCGGCATCATGTTCACCGGTGCGAACTCGTGGTGTATCCAGCGTCGTATTGATGTTTCCGGATTTATCGACCACGCCGGTAATGAAGAGTTCAGCTAAAAGCGACAGTAATCCGCTGCCGCACAAACCCAAGGGTAAACCACCCCCTATAACGCGTATATTCGGTTCGTAGGTTTTACTATCGATCCACACTTCTTCGATCGCCCCTTTAGTGGCTCGCATTCCGTGAACGACTCCGGCGCCTTCGAATGCCGGGCCTGCCGAACAGGCGCAGGTGACCAGCCAATCTTTCGTCCCTAGAACGATCTCTCCATTGGTGCCTACATCCATAAAAAGCGTATTGACGTCGGTGGTGGCGATTCCAGATGAATACGCGCCTGCTGTGATATCTGCGCCCACGTAGCTGGCAACACTTGGCAAAATATCGATAACGCCGTCTGGATAGATATTCACGCCCACTTCACGGGCTGCTAGTTCCGGGATGTGGTTGATAGCTGTGATGAATGGGCTTAATCTGATGCTGGATGCGGGGATATCTAACAGCAGGTGTATCATTGTGCTGTTTCCCGTGATGGTGGCTTTCACGATCTCTTCACATCGTGCCTTGGCTTTTTTGCATGCTTGTTCGAGCAGCATGTTGATTGTCTCCAAGACCAATTCTTTCATCACCCCCTCATTGCCTTCTTTACTGTTGAAAATGATTCGTGAGATAACATCCTCACCGTGGTTGATTTGTTGGTTGTATTCCGCTGCTTGAGCGTGCACTTTTCCTGTGATGAGATCGACAAGCCATAGCGATACCGTCGTTGTACCGATGTCTATCGCACACCCCCATAAAGGGGCATCATCTTGCACGTGAATGGGGTAGAGGGCAATTACGCGGGAGCACTCCTCTGAATCCGCCGGAGGAGTGTTGAGCACGACGGTCACCTGCCAGTCACCTTCTCGCAGGATCGATCCCATTTCCTTCAATAAAGACAGTGAGATTTGAGGGGATTCGATGTTCGCTGAATTTCTTAGTTCTCGTTGTAGCCGTGACCAATCGTCGGTCTGGTCGTTCATACTTGGTGGGGGAATGGTAACTTTCACCCTTTGTATCGGTTGGTGGAGTTTGCTGTTGTACCCTTCCGGGACGTCGACTGTCTTCGCCGTTAAATCGGTCACCAGGCGGCGTTGGATTTTCTCCTGTGGAGGGATCGATACAGTAATGTCACCCTCGACCACAGATTGGCATGCCAGCGTATATCCTTGTTCGACATCTTCTGCCGATAGTCTCAGGTCGCTGCGCCTTCTGACTCGCCCTTTTTCGATTTTTACCACACACCGACCGCAGCGCCCCTGGCCGCCGCAGGGTTGTTGAATTTCGATGCCTGCCAGTTTCGCTGCGTCGATGAGGGTTGTATTGGTAGGGACTTCGACTGTTTTTTTCGCAATATCAAAGGAGACGGTATGTTTTTTCATTTTATTTTTTAGTCTCCTTTACGTTTTTCTCAGGTTGTCTTACAGTGCTTGTTTAAGATAAGCTGTGATATCGACAGCCTCGCGTGGCCCGACTTTGATCTCCCAACCGGGAAGTTCTTCCTCCAACTCCCCTGAGATGACTGCAACTGCGCCAGGAATGATGATTCGTTTATTACTGACTTTACTCTCAACTTCGAAGTTTTTCACGTCCTTGCCGATTCGTTCGGCGTCGAAGTTGCCGGCTGCCCATGCAGTCAAAACACTCATCCCTTCCGCATCTGCAACCAATAGCCAGGCGGGGTTGCCCGAGCCTTCGATTTCGTTTGCCACACTGAAGTAGGTGATGCTGAAGTTTGTAGTAACCAAGACGGGGTCATCTCCCTTGGGGTCGTTGATTTCATAGAGACCTGGTTGCACCTGGATGGGTTTCTGCGGGTCTGTATAGATATTCTCTCGTAGGACCAGCAGGGGGTAGATCGTCTCTGGTGCAAAGGTATCCATCACGATGAAGCCGGCATACTTCGCAACAGCTTGGGCGGCTAGAGAGACTTCAGTTGTCGGTGATTTTGCGTCCCCGGGGAAAGCGATGATGGGGAATCCCAATGGTCGGAAGTTCTTACCGAGGGCTAATCGTCGGATGATCGTGTTTTGCAGCAGGGAATCGTTGAAGTTCCTTCCACCAGGATCGAGTACGAGGTCGGCCAGACCTTTTTCTTTGATCTTTGGTGTCAGTTCTGCCAGTTTCTCGAGGGAATCTGCCTTTACGACCAGGCTGGCTTTATATTGCATTGCTAGGTCTGTCATTGTTTCCCAGTTCGACTCATCCGCTGCATAGATTAACGGAGCTTCACCATCCAGGGCATTCAATCCTGCTTCTAGAACGTCGGGGTCAGATCCGATCAAGATTAAAGGACGTTTGCTTTCCGAGCGCACTGCGCTGATGGCAGCAGAGAACTTCGTCCCATCGCCAGATGTGGCTTCCACGGCGAATCCATCCACAAAAAGGTCGATGCCTACGTAATTGACCTGGTAAGTGTCGATCTTTTTTACCTTCTCTTTGATCGCGTTTTCATCTTCATCGTCGCGGATACGGAAGAAGAAGCCTGGTTTGTTGTAGAAGGTTTTCTCGTGGCGGAACAACACCACTTCGTTACCGGCCTTGGCTTCATTCCCATTTGCTTTGATAGTCACCAGCCTCACAGGAGGTTCTGCAGATGCCGCCAGTTCCTCTTTTGCCTCATCACTCACATAGGGGCATGCTGCCAGTTCCACCTGTTTTGCTGCCAGTTTCAATGCGAAAGCCATGCAGGTTGGGAACCCGCATTCTTTGCAGTTTGTTTTGGGTAGTAATTTATAGATTTCTATTCCGGATAGTGCCATTATTTATCTCTCTACTTGTTTGGTTTCATATTTTGATTGATTGCAAAATCCTTATGCAATTTCTGGGGCTTCGACAAGGTTGTCTATGACTTCACGCACTCGCTTGAGGCTTTCGGGATGTCGCAGTACGATGATATCTGCACCAGATTCGACCAATGCCACTGCTGTAACGGTTTCCCAGGTGATGCTGCGTTCCAGCCAATCACCCCAGGCTTCAGGCACGTCTGTGCCTACCTTGGCTTCCTTTGTTTTCCAGGTTTCGTGCCCGACGACCACACACATAGGTGATTGCGTCATGGCATCTCCTCTCAAGGCTGCCAGTCGTAACCGTTCCATCACAGAGAAGCCGTACTCAATGCCGTAGCCCAACGCGCCTGTGGTGGGATCCATGATGATTCGTTCAATGGGAAGCCCGGTATCCTTGATCAGGATGTTCAACTGTTTTGATAGGTTTACGTCCATCGGGGTGCGGCCGTTGACCAGGTGTCCATTAGCCATTGCTGCCGCGGCAATCGTGCGGTAATTCTTATCTTCGCATATTCCCAACACGACTCTCTCTCCTTGGGTAGCGTTTGCAACCGGAACCAGGAGTTCGTTATCTAACTCTGCCTGCCCGGGACCGAAAATCATCAGGGGTAAGCCTGTGGCCGCTAAAACGGCTTTAGTTGCCTCAACAGCTGCTTCTGGAGTATTTGGGTTGCCGTCTTTATCCGTTTGGCTGAGAGTCAGGAGGATGAGATCTGCGCCTGCTTCTTCGGCTGCTTTAGCCCATTTTCCAGGATCATCCATCACATCCCCCCAGGTCTCATGGAGTAAGGGGGACCAGTCTTCAGGGCGGTGATCTTTGATCTCTAATGCGATCACAGGGCGGTGTGGCATTTCTGCTTCGTAGTGGATATAAGGAAGCGTTTTTTCACCTCCCACAGTAATTGTGCTGGTGCGGGTGCCGCCATCATCGGCTGTTGCCCCAATGACTACTTCCTGTACGGCACCACTCCAGGTATCTTTTGGTAATTCAATTGCCATATTTGTTCTCTCCTTTGCGGTATTCGATCATATTCCCGCTTTCCTTTTCTTTGAATCCCTCCGCTCAATGAATGAGTCGAGAGGGGCTTCTCGTTCGGCGTTGATGCCCAAGTCTTTGATGTCCCCAGGATTTTTCATAGCCATATGCCGTAAAAAATGTTTATAGCTGATCACGGCGGCTGGGTATCCGATACCACCGGCGTGATGCATTAAAAAGTATCCCCGTATCTTTTCATCTTTCATCATCTGGGCTGCCGCGCGTAAAGGGATATCTGTTGGGATTTGAGGGACCCCTTCCCTTAGTATATCTTCGGCGGTCAGATTGAGGAAATCCTCCCGACAGTATGCACCGATTAACTCATCTTGTCCAACGATCCCTAATGCGTGGCCTTCTTCATCCAGGACAACAATCGCTTCCAGTTCTTTTTCAAGGATAGCTTCGGCGATTGTTGTCACTGGAGTATCGGTCCCGCATGTGCTTACGCCTACGGTCATTAAATCGCGGACGAGTTTAGGGGTTTTTGAAATCTGCTCGTTCATTGATTTTTTTCGAAATCGTCCGCACTATCATTTTTCACTTACTCGTGGTTAGAAGAGGGGATCCATAGTTAATGCAGGATGGTTGTGCTCTTCTAACCATGCCAGCAATTCTTCCACCGTCGTCACGTTGCGTTCATCTGCAACCCGTTCGATGAGATCTGGATCGCCTTCTCTCTCTGCAACTGCCTTGAACTCATCTGCCATGGATTCTTTCAGGATGCTGCTCATCCATACTACACGCTTGTATCCACCGTCAGCTGAAATGAATTTCGGACTCACGAGGTAGAATTTACCGACGCCCATCACACCTGGTGTCTGGATGCCCCCACCAGCCATACCTGCCAGCGTGCTGAAGGTCATCCCAACCGGAGTCATACTTGAATCCTCTCGGTTGACGACCATCACACCATTGGCTTCCGGAACCAGCATGACGATACACTCGAAGCATCCACACGCCGTCATCGGGTTCTCCATGATGGAATACATCGCAACTTGATCTACCACACCATGCGATCCGGATTTTGCGTAATCATTGGTCCCTTCCCAATAACCCTTCACTTCATCGATTACCTTGCCTAATTTGATCGGTTGGTTAGGCCCGGTGGGATTGATGTTGAAGGATGCTTTGCAGTCCAACCAGTTATATGCGCCGCATAGCCCTAATCGCTCGGGGCTTACAATGCACACATGGTCGGGGGCAAACGACTGGCACAAAGTGCATGAATAGAATTCTTCTACAGCATCATCTTTCAGGTCAGCCAATCGTTTATTACGGAAATCGTAGGCTTCTCTTGCCTTTTCAAGCCATTTTTCGTTTTCTTTCGGATCTGTGTAAAGCGTGACTTGCACTTTGTCCACGATCGCCCCGAAATCCGCGTGGAAACGGGCGTGGAGGATCTTACCGAAGTGTTCCAGGTTGAATCCTTTTTCGGCTGCCGCTGTAGAGACCCGTATCCAGGTGATATCCCTTTGCCCGATGTGTTGAATTCCTGATGCCCCGTTGATGAAGTAGTGGATTTGCCGTTCCAGTACAGGCTCGAAGTCTTCCTGCATTTGCCGGCCTGCTACTTCCACGACGATACCCAGATCCATCGAGCCTTGATCTTCTACCTTTTCAAAGTCAGGGCCGACGATTTCGATTTTACCGTCGGTGACATCGTCCAAATCGGCCATATAGAGGTACTCGAACGCTCTCGAATTTTTACCGCCGAATTCCACCCGCATATCAGCCCTGCGAACGACCTCGCCCTCGAATGCCGATCCATACGGCACAGGAACAGGTACATCCGCAATCTGGATTTTAACGCCGCGCACCTCGATGCACTTTTGCACCAGAAGTTCCGCTTTTTCCATGTCATCTGCCCCTTCGATTTCATTGAAAGGCATGCTGACGACGTGTTCGTATTGGGTCACACCCGTTGGTAGAATCTCCGGGATAACAGTATCTGCAATCACAGGGAAACCAAAGTTTATTGCCCCCGCAGCGGCAGCATATTTGAGGTCGTCAACCTCACCAAGTGCCAGCACGAAAGCAAATACGCGTTCTCGGTTGTAGAGTAAGATTTCTCGAGCCTGTCCGGCTTCGATGCCGCCGAAGGTCAGTGCAGAGCGTGTTGCAAAACCCAGCGCATAAATGGCGCTGAGTGTGTCCGTGCCAAAGGGCACAGTATACGTATCATATCCAAGTTCAACCCCTTCTTCCTGAAGCTGGTGGATGATGCTTCGCCCATTGACGTTGCCAGATAAGAAGGTCAGAATGTTGCGGCGTTGTAACTCACGAACGATTTTCACCGCAACTTCATTGGACTTGGCCGCACCCACAATCGCTGCAAAACCGGGCATCCGCCCATCTACTAATTGGATACCCCATGAGCGTAGTTGGATATCGTCGATAGCGCCGTTCAGGTGCCCCTTTAATCCGTCCTCAGATCCATTTGAACTGTGAACCGTGCCGCCCGCCAATTCGAATTCTGGGAAAGGCTCCGGTTGTAAACCATATATGTATCTGATAGCTTCAATTGTTTCAGCTGCCAGTAAAGTTGCCATACCGCTGTCGAGTGTTTCACCTAAATAGGGCGTCCAGAGCTGCTTCGCCGGTAGTGGGTGAAGTAGTTCCCGTGCATGTTGCAATACATCATTTAGTTGCCCCAGGTTTTCGACTGGATTTTTCGTCATCCCATAGATGAGGGGAAGGTAATACGCTGTATTTGGAAATGATACCGCGTAGTCTGCACCCTTATCGGCGATCGCTGTTTTCAGCATCGTTTCTGCTTCACTGACCAGCGCGTTTGCCCCTCGAATTGCTCTCGTAGCAATATACCGTGACATTTTTGAACTCCTCCTATTTCTCTGCACCGTACAGAGCGGCTTGCCGCTCTGCCACAGGTAATTTTTCTAGTTCTATCATTCGGTCGTCTCCGCCTTTGCCAAAGCGGTCGGGGTCATATTCCGGCAAACCAAGAGCGGCGCGTTTCTTGTCGATGTGATCCAGTGTCGCTTTGATCATGTCATCCGGTTCTGGGATGAATTCGAGTTTTCCGCCATATTTTTCTTCCCAACCTTTACTGATTATTTCTGAAACAATCGTGCTGTCGGCCACCCGGTCTGGCATGCCGCTCACTGGCGATGATCCGCCGAATATCACGTATGCTCCCGAGGCGACGCAGTAAGTACCAATAGATAAAGCTTTCTCACTCATCCATTCAGGTGCCAAACCTACTGCGGGAACCTGGTCTATGTCGTCACCCAAACCGCCTTCCTCAACGACTTGTGTTAAGACAGTGAGGATCCGTGTGTTATCCACGCAGGAGCCCATGTGGAGTATCGGTGGGATACCGATTGTTTCGCATACTTCACGCAATCCTGGACCTACTTTATCCAATCCCGCTTCGCCTAACAACAAACCAAGTTTTGCGCCCGCAATTGCGCCACATCCGGTTTCGACGATAAGTACGTCTTGCTTAAGCAGTTCTTCTGCTACGTAGGTGTGCAAATAATCGTGCTTGCTTCGTGGGTTGTTGCATCCAACGATAGCCGCCACACCTCGGATTCTTCCCGTCATGATGGCGTCATTGAGTGGCCTGAACGATCCTCGATAGGTACCGCCGAGCATGTAGTTGATGTATTCGTGAGAGAAACCTGGGATGAGTTTTTCTTCGTGGTTGGGGATTTGCGTCTTTCCGCGATTTTTATAGTTATCGATCGCCGTCTTGAGGATTTCTTTTGCTATTGATAGTGCTTTGTGTTCGTCGAATTGGATGTGTACGGCATCTTTGATCTTTACCTTCGGAGAGGTTGTGATGACTTTTGTATGGAAGTTCTCCGAGATTTTTACCAAAGCTTGCATGATGCACTGGACGTCCACCACCATTGCCTCGACGGCTCCCGTTAGTATGGCTAATTCCTGTTGCAGGAAGTTACCCGCTGCCGGGATCCCCTGCCGCATCAAGATTTCATTTGCTGTACAGCAGATACCGGAGAGATTGACGCCTTCCGCTCCGGCTTTCTTAGCATATTCGATGATTTCCGGGTCTTGAGAAGCAGCCACGATCATCAAACTCAATGTAGGTTCGTGGCCGTGTACTACCACGTTGACCATATTGTCTTTCAATACACCCAGGTTGGCTGCACCTAAGATCGGTGCTGGGGTTCCAAACAAGATATCTGAAATATCGGTGGCGATCATACTGCCGCCCCAGCCATCGGACAGGCTGCATCGAATGGCATGTTCGAGGATGTGTTCAGGGTCTTGATCATCTCCGATGTGCGTGCGGTGTAAAGCTTCGACGATTTCCCGGTCGACACCCCGTGGAATGACACCTTGTTCCACCCATTTCTCTTTTCGCTTTTCTGGTGCTCTGTTGTATACAACGAGTTCACCGGTTTGTTGCCCGAATTGGGCGATGTACAAATCGGCCAGGTCGTTAGCAATTTCTTCAGGGGAACGTCCTTCGATGGGGATGTCGTAGTAAGACGCAACCATTCTTAACTTCGCCACATCTCTCAATACATATCCCTCGGCCTCGCCATTGGCGACAGCCTTGAGGGTGAGGGCCATATCTCGGCCGTGGTCGGAGTGGGCTGCTGCACCGGCAGATATTGCCCGGATCAGGTTGCGGGCCTGGATTGTATCGATGGTAGCCCCACATACGCCCGTTTGTCCTTCCTTTGTGAGTCTGCATGGGCCCATACCGCAGATTTTGCAGCACATACCGGCTGAACCGATGTTGCAGGGGGCCAGGTCATCCGCACGTTCGAAAGCTGTGGCGATCCCCAACTCTTCGGCTCTGATGATCATTTCTTGTGCAGCGGGATCGATGGATTTTTCTTCAGGAGTTCGTTTCTTTGCCATTTTCTCTCTCCAATCTATTCACTTTTTACTTCTAATGGTCCCATTCCAGGGCAAGGCCAAAGGGGGCGTCCTTGATAGGCAACATTTTGCGAGAAGCTAACAGCTTGCTTGGTCTGGGTATACGATGCGCTGTGGCGGAAAAATGGGGGTTCATCTCCGTTCGATGAGCGCGCCCCGGGTATCTCCACCTCTACCGGTAATTCACCTGTATACCCCGCTTCTTCCAGTTTTTCCAATATTTCTTTTTCAGATGTCTTCTTTTTATCGAAGGTGACCTGAACTTGGTGGAAAGCACTGCTTGCATTAAGATCCTCCACGCCGGGGATATCAAGTAATATCCGCCTGACTTCTGTCACATGGTGATCTCCATACATGGTGGCTAGATCTACTGTGATTGTATCCATATAATCCTTCCTCTAGTATGTTTGTTGGTTTTTATTGTTATTTTTTTAAATTTTGTTAAGTATTTGGAACGCTAATAACCCTGGAAATCACCAGGGATTTTTTACTTTCGAAATTCATATCCTCCATAACGATGGAGTTCGTCATAGAGTGCATACTAGGTTTAATATCCCTGAAAAAGACTTAATAGGCAAGTGACAGGTGTACCCCCTGCCAAGGGTTATCTGTCATTTTATATCTGAATTGTGGGAAACTTATTATTTAGGTAAAATTTCAGGGATTTATCGGGGGAAAAAAAAGACCCACTTGCTGGTTGTTCTGTAAAAATAAATATTCTCTGCTTATGGTTATTTTAAACACATACACTGGGTAACGAATCCCTCTCGATCACCAGATGATATACCTATTGCTCTTTCCGGTAGTTGCTTGGGTAATAAACTAGTAGAATAATTAGTACAAATTTAATATCATAAATATAATTTTATATTGTAATATGTAGGAAGAAAGAGGAAGTTGCTGTCATGGAATCCGTATGATGATAAAAGGAGGAGAAAGATGTTTTTCATAAAACGGGATAGTATTCAACGAAAGATATTCATCCTGGTTTTTCTAATCATCCTAATTCTGACTGCCTGCAAGGAAATCCCACCTGAAAAAAGGCTTGAAGGAACCTGGCGTAATGGTGTCATCTACATCGTCTTTGATGAAGATGGTACGTATGCGACTGCTGATTTACCGGGAGATTTACACGAGAATCCAAGTTCTAAAGGAACCTATTCATTCGACGGTGAACAGTTATCGTTGTTTGAAGATGATCCTGGAATTTGCTATGGGATGATGGCCAAATATGCAGTCTCATTTCCGGAGGAGAACCAGGCGACTTATCTGATGGTTCAAGATCCTTGTACGGAACGTGAACGGCTTTTAGCCTGTTGCTTGTGGAGACGACACGAACCCTGATCTACTTCCCGGGAAGTGTACGTCGGACAGATTCGAAATATCTCTCAATGCACTTTTCATTTTTCCTTTCAAAACGAGTCTGGCAAGAGAGGAATTCCTTTAGAAACGATTGTTGAGTCAACCAATCTATATAAAATCTATCCTTTGATTTCTAGGCTAGTCTCCAACGATGAAAGAGATTTTAGCATTCACGCGGTATTTTACGATTTTCCCATCCTCGACGATTGCCTGTAAATTCTCGAGATAAATGCTTTTAATTTCTCGAACAGTTTCCGAAGCTCCTTTCACGGCCGATTCCATTGCTGCCTCGATACTTTTACCCTCTGCTAATACTTCGATCACTTTTACGATTGACATCGCATCCTCCTGGAATTCATTGGAAATAATGAATTATTAAATTGAGTGTATAGAAATCCAGGACCAATGTCAAGTTTTCGTAAAAAATTTGGAGAACGATGCCCGAATGATGGATTTAGAGTGATTCATACCAGGACCCTATAAGAGGACCTGGACATTGCGCGGGGTGCAGAATAAACTCACGATTCGGTGATTATTCACTTCGGTATACATCCTGGAGTGGGGGATGCTATTCCCAAAAGGATTACTGTATCAAAAGAAGTACTCAGATTATAGTCGGGAGATATAAGGAAAATCATATATAATGAAAAAAGCGAGAAGAAGGCTTTGTAATGAGGAAATATCTGGTTCTGTTCATTGCTTTATTATTAGTTTCCTGTTCTACATTCGAAAACCGAGTTGCGCTGACAGTAACGCATACGCAAACAATCAACCCAACAGATTTTCCTACTTCAACACAAACACTCGTACTACAAACCTCATCACCGACTGATCCGCCTGTTTCTGTATTTTCACCCACGCCGGATCCAACACCTGATGGTCGCATCATTGTTGGGCAGCCGGTGGACTATATACCGAAATATGAAGAATTATCTCAGTGGTATTGGAATCCGGGAGTGGGTAGTTGGGATTCTCCCATAACAAACGAGCAAATAATCACACTCTTAGGGGAGAAAGAAGGCCATGAATACATTCAGAAAACTGGGAGGAAATCAGGGCAAAACCGCTGTTTAATGAGAAAAACTGGCAATGATTATCTTCCTGAGATTATATGTTTCAGGGTAATCTTCTATGATTCCATGGATGGAGCTGGTTTAGCGTTATCTCCTGATTGGGACCCTTTGGGTTGGTATGCAGACGAAACCCTTATTGAAGGAAATGAAACACTGGGGGAAGAAAGTTTTTTCACCTATACTGAACAATGTGTGACTGAAGACGAATGTGATATTAGTTATACGGTCCGCTTCCGTATCAGAAATGTTCAGGGTGTGGTAAATATCAGGGGAAGAAAAGGATTTATTGATACACAATACCTGATTGATGTGGGGAGGTATTTAGAAAGTATACTGATATACGCGCCAACGATGTATCCCTAAATCCCTAACGATTATATTATTCCTTCCTAATTTTTATTTCAGCAAAAAACTTCCACGAATTGAGGTTTCCTAAGATTTTACATGCAAAATCATCCATCCTTGAGTGGGTGACGGGAACGGCTATAAGCCAACGAACCCGTGAATAGTAGGTTTTGTGTTTAGTACGTAATTCTCCAGTAATTATTTATTAGTATAATTTAGGAAATGTTTCTAAGGGAAGGTGATGTTCCAGGTTGGAGTAAGGAGAGAGGAATAGTAATGAAGATATTCTTAGGTAGGTATCAATTATCTATATTAGCCTTTTTTGCAGTTATCGGTTGGATATTATTTAGGCATTTTGTGCTTGAGGAAGATTTATTATTATCTGTTGGATTTGTTATAAGTGTCGTATTTACAGAGTTATGGAAATTTATACAAATTCCAATAGTAATAACTTGTATAGCAATTATATTGTTAGTCATGCTTTCAAGGGAAGTAATACCCTTGGTGTTTGCGTCGATTGAGGAGTTGAGGGCTGGCAAAGTATCTGCGAAATTAAATACCGAATTGTTTAGAAAATTAGTATCAGAAAAAATTGATTTGACTAAAACTGATGAATTACCAAAAGAGCTATTGGAAAAATCGATTGATGGGCTTGAGGTAATAGCTAATAATATGGATTATAAATTGGTTAGATTCCTTTTAGATGTTGATGGGCTTGAAATGGGATTTGATGATATTGTTGATAAGCTAAATGAAAAGAAAATTATTGATGAAGAATCCAAGACTGAAAGAAAAGAAGAGGGATTAATTGAGAAGACATATTATAGTGCCTATAATTTAGGGCACGGGCATGGTTTTTTTACCGGGATATATGAAATCCTTAATTCAACAGCGTTTGTTATATTACACGGGGAAAAGGAGAACAGTGTAAAGCTAAAGTTATATCCTGAATTTGAGGAATTGTTGGTAAAAAGGAAAAGGGAGGGAGCGTAAAAAGAAAGGAGTAGGTTATCTAGTGGGGGGCGTATGTAAATTTTTTTAGCGAGTTATTTTGTTATTCTTCCAAAACAAAATTAAAATGTTTTATAAAAAATTCTCTCATTCTTAGGAATTCGGATTTATTCCCATCCAATGTGTTTTTGTAGTTTCCGTTCCCCGTATCCGTTATGTTAAGGTCATGCTCTATACATATTGAAAAGGATTAGTAATATGGAGCAGTATAAAGCGGTTAGCCAGAATTTGATGAATAAGAGTATTCAAGTAACGTATTCAATTTATGGTCAATTAACAAGAGGTGATGTGCATAAGGTTATTTTTTGATTGGGAAGTAATAATGAGGTGAGTAGTAAAGGGGAAGTAGCTGATATCCTAAAGAATTTATCAATAATAATTGGTGAGAATCCGGATATCCTTGATGATTTTTTAGGTGAAAGGGGTGGTAGGGAGTTAATGCAATTTATTATTAATAGTAGTGTTCAATCCCACTTATTGAAAGTGTTTCTTATTTGAGTTTGTATGTTAAACCGCAGACTTGAATTCTAGGTAAAAAATCCGTGTATGATTTTCTAACTCCTTCGCACTCTGCTATGAATCTGAAACTTGTAACATTTCTGGGTGGATTTGGCATTTTTACCATAAGCATATCAAGGATTTGGTCATTGTTTGCTAACCACACTTGTTTTATGTTTGGATCAGTCGTGTATCCAACAAGATCTGGGTGTGTATAAGAACCATCTCTTATGTTTTTTCCTAAGATTAGAGGATAGGTGAATATTTCTTCATCTTCAAAGTAAAATTCTAATACTCCAATTCTCATACCTTCAAATTCAACATGGTCATTAATTGTAAATCCCTTTCCAGCTCGAATAAGAAGATAAGCTGATAAAACATTTTTAGCTCCAGGAAGTATCAAGGGAGATGGTGTTTTATCGGTTGGGTGGCTAAGCTTAACTTCAATGCATTCAAGATACGAGTTATCACCTTGTAATTTTAATCTGAATGGAATTGATTCTTCACCAAATAGTGGTCTATCATATGGCATTTTGTAGTTATCTAACGCTTTATTAGTAGTGCTTTTTCCGAAAGGTATTGGTTTATATCCGTCTATTGGTAATGTCCACAAATTATTTTCTTTTGATTTTATTTCTTTAGGTTCTAAGGGGATAGTATGAGTTTCTTCTTTGGGGAGCGTATTAATACCAATGTCTTCAACCAATGTATCTATTAGTTCCTTTAAGCCACTATTGAAATCTTTTCTAATATCAACATATTGAGTTGACTCTAACATGATAGGGATAGATGAGATTGAGTCACCTTTTCCTAGAATTGGATATATAGGAATTCCAAT
The DNA here is from genome assembly GCA_050115475.1 of Anaerolineales bacterium. Lineage (GTDB taxonomy): Bacteria > Chloroflexota > Anaerolineae > Anaerolineales > UBA11579 > JASFQL01. The sequence continues at coordinate 164 of JASFQL010000053.1, read as the reverse complement.
TTTTTGAGCACGGATAATTTCATTCCGAACCCATATAGATTTATCTGAGTCGGGTGTAAGTATTACTACTAGCCCAGAACATTTTTGAATTTCTTCCTCTATTGAACGAGTCCAATCTGGAGTTCCAGGTGTAAGACCATCGTCCGACCAAACAGAAATTCCAT
>JASFQL010000052.1:0-23082 GCA_050115475.1 Anaerolineales bacterium | reverse complement strand
CCTCCCCGGACCCCTGGAATAAAATGCGATGGGACTATGTTTGATGGGTGGTTTATAACGTGGTATGTGGGCAAATTGGCCGCAAAGAGGGGTTGTGGAAGGCAAGAGGTGTGAGGCATACGCAGCAAAGTCTTACCGATGCCATTACAGAGATAAATGAAAGGGAAGGTTTTTGGAAACGAAATTTCCACACCCTCTCCTGATTCCTGGTTGACCGATCCCTGATTACTTACAGAAAAAAAGCGGGACGGAAAACTAACTTCCGCCCCGCCCTCTAATTTCCTTGACTTGGAATTACAAAACCTGCTTGGCTTCAGCAAAACCTTTCTTCTCGTCGACGCCGGTGAGGAGCAGGCCTCCGATGATGAAGAAGACGACCAAGGAGACAATGCCGAAACGGCTGGTGCCGGTCAGGCCGCCGACGGTGGCAAATACCAGGGGGCCAATGATCCCGGCGAACTTATCACTCATGCCGAAGAAGCCGAAGAACTCGCCGCTGCGGGCTTTGGGCACCATGGCACCGAAGAGGGAGCGGCTGAGGGCCTGCGTGCCGCCCTGCACGAGCCCCACCATGAAGGCCAGCACCCAGAAGTGCCAGGTCTCGGCCATGAAATAGCCGCCCAGGGAGATCAAAGTGTAGATCCCCAGGCCGATGAGGATGGAGGTCTTCGCCCCGATGCGTTTTGCCAGCACTCCAAAGGCGAAGGAGAAGGGGATGCCGACGAACTGCACCAGGGCCAGCGCGCCAATCATATCGGTCTGGTTGATGCCGATCTCATCCCCGTAGGCGGTGGCCATCTTGATGATGGTGCCGATGCCATCGTTGTACAGCCAGAAAGCCAGGAGCAGCTTGAAGGCCTCGGGATAGCGGCGGATGAGCTGGAAGGTGCGCGCCATCTCAGCGAAACCGCTTTTGAAGGCGGTGCCGAAACCGACCGTCTCTTTATAAACTGTCGGCGGCTCTTTGACGTGCCGCCACAGCGGGATGGAGAAACCCAGCCACCACAAACCAACGGTGACGAAGGACAGGCGGACGGCGATCTCCGTATCCGGGATGCCGAACCATTGGGGGAACATATACATGATTACGTTGAGTACCAACAAAATCCCCCCACCGAGATAGCCCAGCGCATACCCCCTGGTGGACACCTGGTCGATCTCATCGTCTTTGGCGACGTGGGGCAGGAGGGCGTTGTAGAAGACGTTGGCACCCGCAAAGCCGATATTGCCGATGATGTAGATGAGCCCTGCCAGTTTGTACATATCCCCATGGGGGATGTAGAGGACAATCGAGGCAATCGCCCCGACAACAGCGAAGACGGTCAGGAAACGCTTCTTCCCTGCCATCCGGTCTGCCATGTAGCCCATGGCCGGGGCCAATAGGGCAACGAAGACCAGCGCGATGGTCACCACGTATCCCCAGGCAGAGGTAGCTTCGACTTCCGTCAGTCCGGCAGCCGTCCCCATGGCGCGGAAATACACCGGCATGAAAGCGGCCATAATCGTGGTGGTAAAGGCTGAATTCGCCCAGTCGTACAGCGACCAGGCGTTCACGACGCGCTTATAAGCTTTCTCTTCCATATAACTCCTCCGTCATTTAATATCGAGTATGTCTTATTAAACCCTAAATCCACTTTTTCGTTCTTAAAAAGGCATTTGATTTTAAACCTTGCATTTTTGAAAGTAAATGGAAATAGAACTTAATTGTCATTCACACTTTCCGTATCTTCCATATAATGGATACAAGGATTGAGGTATTATTCCATTTTTTATTCAAATATTTAATCATGGAAGGACTTAATCATGAAAATTTTAACACGCATTAAACTCACCCTAATCATCGTCTTGATCCTCTTCACTACGTCCATGTGTACGTCAAGCCCCCCCGAAGCATCACCCACTTCGACACCGGCCCCTCCGCTTACCGCCAGCCTGTCGGAGATCGGCGGATCGGTGCAGGTCTTGAAACCGATCGACGGATTCTTGAAGGATGCCTTCAATGGGGAAAACATAGAGGTAAACGATCAGGTCCTCACCTACCAGGACAGCCGGGCGCGGATCGATCTCTCGAACGGGACCATGTTCCGGATTGGACCATTCTCCTCTTTCATCCTGCAGCAGATGGAAAACAAAGATGATGGCCCCTTTGCCAAGCTGAAATTGGAGATCGGGAAGATCTGGATCATCCTGAGAGGCGGCACCGTGGACGTGGAGACACCCTCAGGGCTGGCTTCCGTGCGGGGGTCGTACCTGTTCGTGGAGGTCATCCCAGAGACCAACGAGACGGTCATCACCTGTCTCGAAGGGGAATGTGTCCTGGGAAATGAAGGCGGTTCCGTCACCCTGGGCGCGGGGGAAAGCGCCAAGGTCTTGAACGCCGATACCGCCCCGTCCCAAGGGAAGATGAGCGATGAAGATGTGAGCGACTGGATTGCCAACAATCCCGAGGCGACCCTGGTCGTCGTTCCACTGACGGCGACACCGAAGGATGGAGAAGCGACCCCAACGGATACATTGTCTTCCGGTGATGAGGCTACGCCTACCCCAACAGAGGGGCAGTGCGGTCCTCCGGGGGATTGGGTGATCTATTCTGTGAAAGCAGAGGAGACCCTCGAAGGGATCGGGTATTTATACAACGTATCCGCGGCAGACCTGCGATATGCCAACTGTATGGACGAAACGGAAGAAGTCAGCGAAGGTATGAACCTCTTCGTGCCCAATGTGTCCACCTCCACCCCCACAGAAACGCCCACGATCACGCTGACGCCTACTTCGACAAGTACAAAGACACCCAAGCCCACAAATACGCCCAAGCCCTCGGCCACCAAAACCCCCACGAAAACCGGACTTCCATCAGACTCGAACGCGGTATTCTTCAACATTTCCAAACCCCCGGCGGAAATCACGCAGTGCCTCAATTATTACAAAACCGACGTGACCGACCCGGATGGGATCACTTACGTCAAACTGTATTACATCGTGGATGAAAACGGGCAGGGAGTGAACACCGAACCAGCCAACGGCGACCACGTGGTGTTGGACCATACCGGCGGGAATTCCTACGAGAAAGCCAACTTCAAGATCTCAACGGCGAACCATGCCGGGTACGACGTCGTATACTACCGCTTCGCGGTAGTGGACAGCTTAAGCAACTTCCAGTATTACCCCGCCCTGTCCTCCTCGCCGTACTCATACATCGATGAAATGGATTGTGGAACTGCATCCAACCCGCCATCGACATTCTCTTCACACACCGGCCCGGGCTGCCCAACATCAATCACCATCACATCTCCAGGTGAATGTGAAAATACCTATTACATTAATGTCGATGATGCTAATGGCGTGGATATGGTTGAATTGTATTTCAGCGTCGACGGCGGCTCAATCTGGGATACTTACACCATGACGCCCCATGCGGTCGATGGTTCTGGGAACGGCACTTATGAACTCATCAAGTCCATCGATGCCAGTTTACAATCTCCGACTGTGACAATTAAATATAAGTTCAAAGCGAAAGATGGATTGGGAGATTGGACTGTCGATTCAAACGTCTATGTATTCTACGATACAATCCTTTGCGGACCATAACCAGCATAATAGTATAAATATTTAAGTAAACCAAAACAGACCCCCGGCATCAATGTGCTTTACCCGGCGGGTCTGTTTTTTTAATTTACCTTGATATATCCTGTATTTATTCAAAATAAAAATCCAAACTGGAACTTCTTCTACCTATCCCGCTTTTTCTGGCGCAGTCTTTTGGTGACTTTCTCCCAGGCAGGGGAAGGATTACCCGGCCTCTCCTTTTGATGCGCCTCTTTGCTGACGATATAGGCGATATCTTCGAAGAGCATGGCCAGGGGATCTTCGGGATGGGATAGCGCCAGCGGCATTCCGTAATTCAGCGCATCGACAAGAGCCTCTGATGCGTAAGGAATCACGATGCCGATCTTCTTTTTCATCGAACGTTCGATATCCTCTATGGCGATGCCTTTACGTGGAAATGTCCAGTTCAATACGAGGAGGATGTCATCCGGTGGATAACCTAGATTTTCGAAAGTGTCCAGCGCTACGATGGCTCCGCGGATGGAGATGACTTCAGGCTGCAAGACGATGATTTTCTGATCGGCGATGTCCAATCCGGCCAGGGTGGTTTCTTTGAAATCATGGGGGAGGTCCAACACCAGATACTCATTTTGATTCTTGAGGATATTCAGGGTCTTCGATACGATGCCAGGTGTGACTGTTTCTGCACATTCGGGGCGGCGCGGAGATGCCAAGGTATACACGCCGCTCTCATGAGGGAGCAGCGCAGATTGAACTGCTTCTTTGTCCACCTCTTCCACAGGAAATTGGGCGATTTCCGACCAAGTGTTTATCAGCGGCTGGTTCAGATATAGCGCACTCTGCCCCCCTGTCATGACCATGTCGACCAGCGTGGTTGGATATCTCCAGATTCGCGAGAGGCCGACAGCCAGGTTTGCGGCAAGGGTAGAAACGCCAGCACCTCCCCTGAGAGAAAATACGGCAATCGTTTTTGCCTTGATTTCTTCGATCTTATACTTCTCTAATTCCTCGCGCCGCCTGATGAGCAGCGCCAACCGGGCCAAGAATTCCTTTGGCTCGAAGGGTTTGACTATATAATCATCCGCGCCGACGTCAAAGCCCATGATTTTTTGTTCTACCGAATCAAGCGCGGTGAGAATGATGATAGGAATGCTTTTTCCCTCGGGGATGGCCCTCACCTGGGTGCAGAACTGATAGCCATCCATTTCAGGCATGAGCACATCAGAGACGATCAAATCGGGTTTAAAAGACTGCACCTGTGAAAGGCCTTCCTTTCCGTGTTCGGCCAGCGCAACCAGATATCCTTCTTTTGTCAGCAAGCCCGAACACAGGTTCCTCATCACAGGATCGTCGTCGACGACCAAGATTCGTTTCTTGTTCAATTCCATAACACCAATCCGTTGTAGTTGTCAGGCATTCAAAGTATAGAATTTATTACATGAAAGCCTCTTTTTTTTCGATAAGCTCGGATTTCAATTGATCGAATTTTGATTTACAATCGCTCAAAAGTGAATCTACTGAAGATAAATCGCCCGATTCACTCATTTTTTCTAACTCCAAACAACTCTCCGCCAGGTCCATGGCCCCAACCGTCTTATAGCTTGTCTTCAAGGTATGCGCGGCACGACAAAAGGTTTCGGCGTCATTCTCTGCGAGGCTGGAATCCAACTGGGAGAACTTGTTGGGTGTATCTACTAAAAAGGCATCGATGACCTCAATAATGAATTCATTTGCTTCCTCCCCCATCACATCGAGGTATTGGTCAAGTGCGGTATGGTCGGTGATTAATTGTCCCATGTTTATTTATTCCTCTTCATTCTCTTTTAGTGGAATCCGCTCAATGATGCGAACGAGTTCCTTCACATTGAGCGGTTTACTAATGTAATCATCCATGCCCAGGGAGAGATATTTTTCACGGTCCCCATCCAAGGCATGGGCCGTCATTGCGACGATCCATGGTTGCGAACAACGATCCCATTTTTGTTTGATCGCGTATGTGGCTTCTTCCCCGTCCATTTCAGGCATCTGGATATCCATGAAAACCACATCATAACTCTGCCGCTCTAAAGCTTGAATCACTTCCAGTCCATTCCCAGCGACATCTACCCGGTATCCGAATTTCTCCAAGAGCTTCACCGCCACTTTCTGGTTGACGAGGTTGTCTTCCGCCAAGAGAATTTTCAGGGGGTGGTTTTTGGCCATACTTGAATCGAATGTAAATTCTGAAGACACGATTTTCTTCTGCGGCTTTATTGGTTTATCGTCTATCACCGTCATGATGACATCGAACAGGTTAGACCGTTTGATCGGTTTTTGGATGAAAGCAGAGAAATGCTTTAAGTATTCGGGATCATCCCTATTCACGAATGCAGAAGAAAGCATGATCAACTGCAGGTCTTTGGTAACTTTTCTGTCGTGAATCTTTACAGCTAAGGTCGCGCCGTCCATTTCAGGCATGAGCATGTCGATAATCGCCAGGTCGAATTCCTGGCCTTCTTCGAGTAGCGAGAGCGCGTCAGGTCCAGATTCTACGGCTGTGGGGATCATGCCCCATTTTTCTGAAAAACGCTCGACAATCAATCGATTGGTTCGATTGTCATCGACGATCAAAAGGCGAATACCGCTCATATCCGGTTGTTCGACAATAGGCACCAACCTGTCTGTGGAGGGGGAAGCTTTGGCTGTAATCGTAAAATTGAAAGTCGATCCCCTGCCCTCATCGCTATTCACCCAAATCTCCCCGCCCATCAATTCGACCAGATTTTTACTGATCGAAAGGCCCAATCCGGTGCCGCCATATTTCCTCGTCGTAGAAGCATCAACCTGGCTGAAGGGCTGGAAAAGCCGCCTGCGTTTTTCAATGGGGATCCCGATGCCGGTATCTCGAACACGGAAATGAATTTCAAATATTTCGCCTTCTAATCGTTTGCTGGTCAGGTGGACAACCACCTCGCCTTTCTCGGTAAATTTCACAGCGTTCCCAAGTAAATTCACCAGGATTTGCCGCAAGCGAGTCGAGTCACCGATGACCCTCGCGGGGACGAAATCTTCAATCACGTAAGCCAGGTCTAATTCTTTTTCAGAAGCATCTGCTGTAAAAAGATCCAGGGAAGATTCAATCAGTTCACTGAGGTAGAAGGGCTGTGCTTCCAAAACCATCTTACCTGCTTCGATCTTTGAAAAATCGAGGATGTTGTTGATGATGTTCAACAGCGTATCCGTACTCGACCGGATAGTGGATACATAGTCTGCTTGTTCTTCGATGAGTGGTGTATCCATGAGCAAGCTCGACATCCCCACAATGGCATTGAGCGGCGTCCGGATCTCATGACTCATATTCGATAGAAATTCCGCTTTTGTCTCGGCAGCCTGTTCTGCGGCTTGTTTGGCATTCCTCAAATCTTCCCCCGTCTTAACTAAATCTGTGATGTCGTGGTAAAGGGCCAATGCGCCGATTTGTTTCCCATCTTTGAGTACAGGAACCCCATAGATATCCACATCGACGAAGCGACCTGATTTCGTTTTCCTTTTCCCTATTTGGTGGACACGCTCACCATCACTGGCTAAACGAGTCATATCGAGCGCCATATCCAGTTCGCTGATGGGCACAATCAGGTCATCGATGGATTCCCCAATGATTTCCTCCTCCGAAAAACCGAATAATTCATAGAAGGAGGGGTTTGCCTCAGAAACGACACTATTTTCGTCCATGACAATAATGGCGACGGGACTGGAATTGATGAGGGTTTCAAAATATTGTTTTTGAGAAAGGATTTCATGGCGGTGTTCCAATATAACTTTTTGGATATCGTGATATTGACCTGCCGCAATCCCTAATATCATGATTAATAAGTAACCGAAAAACTTACTTGCTTGAAAAATTTCGGAAGGGCCACCCCCAATATAGACACCCAAAAATATCGTGCAGATAACGCAAATGATACTCCCAATTACCCCCATACGCTTTCCCCCTGCCCAGCCAAAGAGAATTGCAGGGATGGTCCCTAATGAAGCTGCGACATTGCCAAGCAATTCATAGAACACCGCATATAGAATAGGATAGGAGATAATCCCAAATAAGATAAACCGCTTCTCTTTTTTATCGTTCTGTCCGTTAATAGTCATTAGTTTTCACCTAACCTACCAGTAAATAGCAATTAAATAAAATTCCTATCCCCACTGTAAACAGCGGAAAACCCATAATTTTCTTACTTTGGCTACAGAATTGCTTGGATATTCCATACAAACTCCGGTCATCGCCACAAATAATTGCGGCAAACATTGGTATAGAATGATGTGCAATGAATGAGTCTTCATTCCAGGTCTGCAGCAGCAACCTCAATATAGGGGATCGTGACGGTGCCCATGTTCGTTTTTTGGCCCCGATCAATAACTAGCGCTTGCTCCCATCCATAGAGATCGTTCAAAAAAAAGACCGCGTACTCTCCTTTGGGGATATGGGAGATTTCGAAATACCCGGTGTTATCTGCCGTCGATGAAATCTTAGTACCTGAAATCACGACCTCAGCCGGATAAGGATCACCTTGATGGTCTATGACCCGACCCACGACACTACCTTCCCCAGCCAGGCGTGCAAAAGCGTCGCTGTTTTGCACCTGCACGATCCCGAAAGTAAAAATTAAAACAGTCAGCGTGATGAGTATCCAACGGAAAAGCAAACGCCGTTTATTCCCATTGGGGGAGCGGATAGGCAGCCCACGATCGTAATTACTCAATTTGGGGGAATCTTCTAATGACACGGCATGTCTCCTGTTAGTCGTCCAGAGAAGTGATACTTAAGGCGTCGATTGAAGCAGATGTATTTTTATGCGTGTTTATACCCACCTGACCATGCGTAAAGGTGGCGTCTTGTCCCTCGGAAACCACCTGATCATCGATGTAAGCTGTAAATGTATCTCCCTGTATGTCGATCCGGATATCTCCAGGATTATTCCAATCGTAACCGGGGGGAAGAGGGTCCATCATCGAGATCACAGGCCAAATGGGTTTGTCATCCTGCACTTTCTGAAAATAAGCATATTCTCCGTCCGGCCGTTTATCTACGTTAAAAGAATATCCCGTCAATTTACCATCTTGGTTCTCGGCCCTGAAAATGATGGTAATCCCCTGCCAAACTTTGGCTTTATTGTTAAATTCTACGTCGTCAACCCGAATCGAAAAATCTTTTCCATCGAAATCGTCGAGCAGAATAACGGCATTGTAGTCCCCCCATAGCTTTCCAAATTCGACCCACCACTTCGGTTTCTTTTTCCCAGAGGTCCCAATCTCCCAAGCGGATAAATCCCCGTCGAAATCATCAAAAAAGAGTAATTCATTTCTATCATTATCCGAACATCCATCCCCTCCGTTAAATGCACAGGCGACATTTCGATATAGATCAGAAAGAGACGTGCCTGTTAATCGTAAAGCCCCCAAGACTACGACAGCAATGAAAATGATAAGGAGTGAATATTCAACTACACCTTGACCTGCTTCTGATATTAATTTCTTCTTATCGATAATTATCACCAATAAATATACCCTTTCACTATCACCAATCAATTTTCCTAATTCCTCATTGAAATCTGTAATGTTGTTTGAAAATGATATTCTTTCGCCCTACAGATACTTACTACCACTAATAAACTACAAACTGGCCCGGCAATTTTTACCAGACCAGTTTTGGCGTGTAGTGATCAACGATGTTTTGGGCGGCCTGGCAGTCGTGAGCATCTTGCGATACCGTGTGACTCTTTGTTTTACGTATCCGCCTTTCGCCGGGTATACCTTAATCAAGTTTGTTTGAAAACACTGTATCACAGATAAAAATGAACTTCCATTGCAAATACCTTGCAACGAAATGGTATTTGTGTATAAAAACTGTTTATTGTCTGACAAGCTTTGTGTGTTTGATTACAAGAGAAACGATCGATTACTGCGAACCTCTCACACCAGGGACATCTATCGACAATTGGGAGAAATTTTGCTAAGGTTTGGTAGAATCTCCCCCATGCGTGTGCGAAACATAATTATCGGTATCCTCGCCATCATCTTGACGGCTTTCTTACTTTATCAAATCCCAGGCATTAAATCCAGGGTAGATTGGGGATTATTCAGCCTTTCAGCCTACGTCCGCGGGATCGTCAACCCAATCGGCGAGATGCCCACGCCGATCCCGGTTGAGACCTCTACCACGGTTGAGGGAACGGCAACCACAACGCCCATCCCGCCTTCCCCTACCCCAGGGGAACCCACCCCAGTCCCCTCTCCCAGCCCAACCGCTTTACCGTTGACGGCGAAACTCCTGTCACCCCAATGGGAAAAGCAATATATCAACAACTGCGGCCCGGCCAGCCTGGCAATGTACCTGCGTTATTACGGTTGGGAGGGGGACCAATTCGATATCTCGGATGTCATCAAACCAGAAGCGCCGGACCGGAACGTGAACATCGAAGAGTTGGCCCACTTTTCACGCAACTATGCGGGTTGGCTGATCACCCAGTACCGGGTCGCCGGGGACATCGAGCTGCTTAAGACCTTTCTCGCCAACGGCATCCCGGTGATGATCGAGGAGGGGGACGAGCTGGAACAAGAGTGGTACACCAACGACGATAAATGGGCAGGGCACTTCTTGCTGATGACAGGCTACGACGACTCCCGGGGGATTTTCTACGCGCAGGACTCTTTCCGCCAGGCGGACCGGGAGGTGAGCTACGAGAATACCGATGAGCGCTGGAAGACCTTCAACCGGGTCTACATCCTCATCTATCTCCCCCACCAGGAAGATTCGGTCAAGCAAATCCTCGGGCAGCAGTGGGACGTGGACAGCAACCGCCAGTATGCCCTCGACACCGCCCAGGCGGAGATCGATGAAAATCCGGAGGATGCCTTCGCCTGGTTCAACCTAGGCTCGAATCTGGTCTATTTCGAACGCTACACAGAAGCTGCAAAGGCATTCGATGAAGCCCGCCGCATCGGCCTGCCCCAACGCATGTTCCGCTACCAGTTCGGCCCTTTCCACGCCTATTACCATTCTCACCGGATCGATGATTTGATGGCCCTGGTCGATTACTCCCTCACGGTGACGCCCAACTCCGAAGAAGCCTGGCTGTGGCGGGGGTGGGGATTGCTGCAGCAGGGCGACCGGACGGGGGCCATCCAGGCGTTTCGAAGATCGTATAAAGAGAATATCACATCCTTCGATGCCAAATGGGCACTCGACTACTTAGGTGTATCGCCATAGGCTCTGGTTAGGATAATCCCCCATAAAAGGGGGAAATGAGTATAATCACCAGAGGGTGAAAAAACATTTCTTTCAAGGAGGTATTGATGTCTTCTAACATATACGACATAAGTATTTTTATCATTCAAGTATTACAGAATATAGGGGATTGGTTCATCGTTACCATGAAATTCTTTTCTTTCCTCGGTGTTGTAGACTTTTACCTTCTGGTCATGCCGGTGATTGTGTGGGCGCTTGACTACAACTTCGGCCTTCGCTTGGGCGTTATGTTGCTCTTGAGCAGCGGTTTCAACTCATTAATAAAAATGGGTTTTCACCAACCGCGTCCATTTTGGACCAACACAGATATCAAACAGCTCGACCGGCCATGGACAGACTTCGGTATCCCTTCCGGCCACTCGATGACCCCTTTGGCAGTCTATGGCCTCATCGCGGCCACACTCAAAAGGCGGTGGGTGACCATTTTGATTTCTGTGGTCATCTTCCTCATCGGCTTATCCCGCATGGCTTTGGGCGTCCATTTCATACAAGATGTACTTGCTGGTTGGATTTTTGGCTTACTCGTTCTCTGGCTCTTTATTCGCTTTGAAGGAGCAGTCAAAGATTGGCTTGGAAAACGCTCTCTCAGCCAAAAATTATTTGTGATATTTTTATTTTCCCTTGTGATAGTGTTCATCGGCGCACTCATTCTTGTTTCCCTTGGGGAATATGAAATACCGCAATCCTGGCAGGCGAATGCGCTCCTTGCCCAGCCGGAAGACCCGCTTGCTCCCCTCAGCCTTAACGGCCTGGTCACCAGTGCAGGGACCTTATTCGGGTTGGCTGTTGGTGGATTTTGGATCGAAAAAAGTGGCGGCTTCAACGATGAAGGAAAACCCTGGCAGCGGATCCTACGCTTCATCATCGGCCTCGTTGGCGTCGTGATTCTATGGCAGGGATTGGGGTCGCTTCTGCCGAGAAATCAGGATTTCCTCTCCCTCACTTTACGGTATTTACGCTATACCCTTACCGGGCTGTGGATTTCCGGTCTCGCACCGATGTTATTCATGAAGCTGAAGCTAGCCAAGCAGAAAGAGTAACTTTTACTAGATTGGCTGATAAACGAAACACCCCTCAACGGGGTGTTTCTCATTTGGCACGCGATGGCGGATGATTCATCCCTGAGAATTCTACATCTCTAGAAAACCATCCTCCTCCAAGGACGACCGTAAACCCTCACGCCCGCATGCTCATCAGCTGGATGCTGCTGTTGACCAACCGCTCCCCGATCAACTCGGTGAGCTTGCGCAGCACCATATATCCATTTTCTTTGTCGCCTTCCATCAAGGCCAAAAGCGCATTCCCGTCGAAACAAATCACCTCAGAATCTTCGACCGCACGGGCACCCATGGTGTAGATGTTGGGCTTGACCAGGGCAGACCAGCCAATCACCTCCCCACGCTGGTAGGGGCCGAGAGTATCGATCAAGTATTCGCGAAACGCAATCGTCAATTCGATTTTTCCCTCCATGATGACGTAAAGGTATTTCGCATGGGCATCCTGTTTGAAGAGCACATCCCCCTTCTTGATTGTTTCGAGCCTTCCCAGCCTGGCAATCTCCTGGCGAAAACCTTGTCCTGTTGAAGAGAAAAGCTCGATATTGACCAAAGCTTGAGTTGAAACCACGTCACACCTCCACGAGTATGTGTAGAGACAGAGAAGCACCTGACGCTCGTGCGATGCAGTTGTTATGATTCTGTTTTTTTTGAATTGCAGCGATGGTGGATCAGGCTTTTCTTACCTATAACTATACAATAAAACACGGCCGTTTTCAATAATCAAGAGAAATTAGAGGAAAATACACAAAAACGTGAAAAATTACGCAATTTTGTGACAAGTGTCACCAGTAATTTGTGATTGATGTCACATGTTCACTATGGCTTATGCGACCATAATTTGAATAGCCCCGTCTTAATATAGAAGGAGGTCTTTCAATCATGGCAGCAAATAAGCCAAATGGCTCAAGCGAACGCCGGATTGGTGTGTACGTTTGCCACTGCGGGACGAACATCGCCGGAACGGTGGATGTCGCCTCGGTTGCAGACTACGCCGCCACACTCCCCAACGTAACTGTCGCGCGCCACTACGACTATATGTGTTCAGATGCCGGGCAAGCCCTCATTAAAGAGGACTGCCAGGAATTGGGTTTGGACCGGGTAGTGGTCGCCTCGTGTTCTCCCCTCATGCACGAGACCACTTTCAGAGCGGCGTGCGGGGAAGCAGGACTCAACCCATTCCTCTTCCAGATGACCAATATCCGGGAGCACGTCGCTTGGGTGCATCAAGACAACAAGGCAGCCGCCACGCAGAAGGCCAAGCACCTCGTCACGGCCGCGGTACGGCGGGTTGCCTACCAAGAACCTTTAGAGAGCCGCCAGATCGACGTGAACCAGTCTGCTTTGGTCGTTGGCGCCGGGATCGCAGGAATAGAAGCGGCCCTGCGTATAGCAGACTCTGGAAAGCACGTATATCTCGTCGAGCGTGAACCGGGGATCGGCGGGCACATGTCCCGCCTATACAAGACATTTCCCACACTCGACTGCGCGGCTTGAATTTTGACCCCCAAAATGGTGTCCGTTGGACGCCACAAAAACATCACACTCCTGACCTACAGCGAGGTTGAAAATGTATCCGGGGTCGTCGGTGACTTCAAGGTGCAGGTGCGCAAGAAAGCCCGCTACGTGAACGAGGACCTTTGCACCGGCTGCGGCACCTGCGTGGAAAAATGCCCCTGGAAGAAGATACCCGACGAGTTCGATCTGAACTTGAGCAACCGACCGGCCATCCACTTCCAATACCCGCAGGCCGTCCCCAAGATTCCGGTCATCGACACCGAACACTGCGCCTATTTCCTCAACGGCAAGTGTAAGGCCTGCGAAAAATTCTGCCCGATCAACGCCATCGACTTCGAACAAAAGGACCAGATCCTGGAGTTCGACGTGGGAACGATTATCCTGGCGACCGGCTTCAAGGACTTCGACCCTTCGATTTCTCCCCGCTACCGCTACGGCGAGTTGGAGAACGTCCTGACCGGTTTCGAGTTCGAGCGATTGGTGAACTCAGGGCGGCCGGCGAGCAGCATCATGAACATCTTCAACGGCCAGCGCCCCAAGAAAATCGCCATCATCCACTGCGTGGGCAGCCGGGGCGACCAGCACGAGTACTGCTCGCGGGTATGCTGCATGTACTCGCTGAAGCTAGCCCATCTCGCCCGGGACCTCCTAGACGCCGATGTGGTGGAGTTCTACCGGGACATGCGCACCTTCGGGAAAGATTACGAGGCCTTCTACGAAAAAGTCCGCGACGAAGGCGTCGAGTTCCTCCGCTATGATGAAGACTTGAGCATCTCGAAAAGTAAAGACCGTTTGAAAGTCACGATTAAAGACCTCTTCACCGGGAAACCCAAATCGGCGACTGTGGACATGGTGGTATTGAGCACCGGGATGGAACCGCAAGAAGACCACGCCGAAGTCGCCAAGACCTTTGGCGTGAGCCGCAGCCCGGATGGGTTCTTCCTGGAGAAACACCCCAAGCTGGCACCCGTGGAGACAGCCACAGATGGCGTCTACCTGGCAGGCACCTGCCAGGGACCGAAAGACATCCCTGACAGCGTTGCCCAGGGGAGCGCCGCGGCAGCAGCAGCCCTCTCGCTGATGGATGCCGGCCGGGTGACCCTGGAACCCTTCACAGCAAGTATAGACCCCCATATTTGCAGCGGATGCCAGACCTGTGTGGATACCTGCCCCTTCCATGCTATCGAGATCGTCACTGAAGGCGAACGGACCTACGCACAGGTCAATGAGATCCTGTGCAAGGGCTGCGGCACCTGTGTGGCTGCCTGCCCGTCAGGCGCTGCCAGCCAGTATGGATTTACAAACCAACAAGTAATGGCCGAGATCGAAGGCGCCTTATTCAAAGTCCTGCTACAGGAGATATCCATATGAACCGATCAAAGCCGAAGATCGGCGTTTACGTTTGTCGATGCGGTACGAACATCGCCGCCAAGGTGGACGTAGAAGACGTTGCCGCCTATGCAGGCGGGTTAGACCACGTCGTCCAGGCCCGAGAATATACCTACATGTGCTCCAACCCGGGGCAAGACCTGATCAAAGAGGACATCAAAGAACTTGGTCTCAACCGGGTTGTCGTCGCTTCTTGTTCCCCCTTGATGCACGAACCGACCTTCCGCCTAGCAGTGGAAGAAGGCGGCTTGAACCCTTTCTTCCTCCAGATGGCCAACATCCGCGAACAATGTTCCTGGGTGGTGCCGGACGCTGACCAGGCGACGGAGAAAGCCAAGCGGCTCGTCAATGCAGCCGTGAACCGGGTCCGCTACCACGATCCGCTCGACGTTCAAAGTGTGGAGATGAACCAATCCACGCTGATCGTCGGGGCCGGCATCGCCGGGATGGAAGCAGCCCTCAAACTGGCAGACGCTGGAAAGCAGGTGTATTTAGTCGAGCGGGATTCGTCTATCGGCGGGCACATGGCCCAACTTTATAAGACCTTCCCTACACTCGACTGCGCGGCTTGAATACTCACACCGAAGATGGTGTCCGTGGGACGCCACCCAAATATCAAGCTGCTCAGCTACAGCGAAGTCGAGAAGGTCTCTGGATACGTCGGCAACTTCAACATACAGGTGCGGCGTAAACCCCGCTACGTTGACGTAGACCTGTGCACCGGCTGCGGCCAATGCGCTGACGTCTGCCCAATCGAGGTCGACAATCCTTTCGACTTCAATCTCAGCCTGCGCAAGGCTGTTTACCGCCACTCTGCCCAATCGACCCCCTCCGCGTACGTCGTCGAAAAAGTCGGCGTCGCCCCCTGCCGGGACGCCTGCCCGGCCGACCAGCGAGCGATGGGCTACATCGCCCTCGTGAATAAAAAACGCTACGCGGATGCCTATTGGGTCATCCGGCGTGAGAACCCCTTCCCCTCTGTTTGCGGGCGGGTATGCAACCACGTGTGTGAAGACGCCTGCAGCCGGGGGGAGTACGACGAACCCGTCAATATCATGGCCGTCAAACGCTTCGTGAGTGATTGGGCCTACGACCACCGGGACGAACTGCCAGACATGGTGGATAAATCCATCGTGGGCACGCCCTTCAAGCAAGACCCCGAACCGACGGGGAAGAAAGTCGCCATCATCGGCGCCGGACCTGCCGGGCTCACCGCCGGGCTGGACCTCGTCCGATTGGGGCACAAAGTCAAAATCTTCGACAACCAACCCTTCGCCGGAGGGATGATGCGGGTGGGGATCCCCCCACACCGCTTACCGGTAGAACGGCTCGATTGGGAGATCCAACAGATCCTCGATGAAGGAGTCGAACTGCAATTGAACACCTGGGTGGACGACGTCCCCGGTTTGCTCAAGGAAGGATACGACTCGGTCCTCGTCGCCAGCGGCGCGCACAACGCCATCAAACTCTCGATCCCCAACGCCGACCACCCCGATAACTGGCTCAGCCTAGAATTCTTGCGCAAGGTTTTCTTGGGCGAGAAGATCGACCTGAGCAAACGTAATGTCATCGTCTTGGGCGCTGGCGACGTTGCCCTGGACGTGGCCCGCACGGCCATCCGCCTGGGCGATCCGAAAGTCCAGATCGTGTGCCGGGGTATGCGAGCTTCAGATATCGAGATCGAAGAAGCCGTTGAAGAAGGGGTCGAGATTATCAGGGGGCGCGTCTTCAAAGAGGTCGTGGTGGAGAAGGGCAAGATCACCGGGATCAAATGCCTGGAAGCCAAGGTCGGCGGGATCGTCGACGGGCGCCGGATCGTGGAAGAGATTCCCGGCACCGAACACGTCATCCCCGGCGACTTGATCATCTGGGGATTGGGCCAACGCCCAGATTTCTCTTTCCTGCCAAAAGACGGCAGCGTGACCACACTCGAAAACAACGCGGTCAAGACCGACAGCGAGTTGATGACCACCCTGCCCGGTATCTTCACCGCAGGCGACGTACACCAAGGGGCCACCACTTTCGTTATCGATGCCGTCGCCGAAGGCCACCAGGCCGCCCGCTGCATCGACCGCTATTTACGGGGCGAGGAAGGTATACCCGAACCAGCCAAACCGAAGAAGGTCGCCCGCCTCAACCTCGATCAAATCAAAGAAAAGATCGCCCAGAAGAAGGCTTCGAAGAAACACCGCGTGGAGGTTTCAACCCTCTCGCCAAAGGAACGCCGCGACAACTTCAAGGAAGTGTCACTGACCTTCAGCGAGGAAGAAGCCCTCACCGAGGCAGCCCGCTGTCTGGAATGCGGCGTCTGCGCCGAATGCCTTGAATGTGTTGCCGCCTGCGACCGGGGCGCCATGAACCACGAGATGCAGGAGCGCTACGAGGAATTTACCGTCGGCACTATCATCCTGGCGACGGGCTTCAAAGATTTCGACCCCAGCCAGGCACCTGAGTATGGCTACAGCAATCCCAACGTAATCACCGCCCTGGAATTCGAGCGAATGATCAACCCCAGCGGTCCTACCGAGGGAAAGGTGTTGTTGAAGAACGGCAAAGCACCGAAGAGCGTCGCTATTATCCACTGTGTGGGCAGCCGGGACAAGAAGTACCACGAATACTGCTCGCGAGCCTGCTGCATGTACTCCCTCAAACTGGCCCAACTCGTCCACGAATACGTCGAGGCTGAAGTCCACGAGATCTACCGCGACATCCGCACCTTCGGGAAAGGCTACGAAGAATTCTACAACCGCACCAAAGAAGCGGGGGTGAATTTCTATCACGGCCGGGTCGACAGCGTCAAGAAACACAACGGCCAGCTTGCCGTCCATTGGAATGAGAATTTCTACAACCAACCGGACCACGTCGAGGTCGACATGGTCATCCTGGCTACCGGCTTCGAACCGCAAGACGATATCGACAAAGTATCCAGGACCTTCGGCGTCAACCGGGGGAAGAGCGGCTTTTTCCTGGAGCGACACCCCAAGCTTGGGCCGGTCGAGACGACCACCGACGGTATCTATCTGGCCGGCGCTTGCCAAAGCCCCAAGGATATCCCCGACACAGTAGCGCAAGCGGGGGGTGCGGCGGCAGTCGCCCTCTCCCTGATGGACCAGGGACGTGTACCACTCGATCCTTCAGTGGCCCACGTGAACGCCCTGCGCTGCGCCGGCTGCGGCCAGTGTGTGGAAGCCTGCCCCTACGACGCCATTCAAATCGTGGACGGCGTCGCCTCTGTGAACATTTACAACTGCAAGGGCTGCGGCACCTGCGCCGGGACCTGCCCCAACAAGGCCATGTCTCTGATCCACTTCGAAGACGACCAGCTCGTCGCTGAAATCATCGGGGCTTTACGGTAGGAGTAACAATATGACCTTTGAACCGAAAATTATCGCATTTTTATGCTCCTGGTGCAGCTACACCGGGGCAGATTTGGCCGGGACCTCCCGCTTAAAATCCCCCTGGAATATCCGCTCCATCCGCACGCCCTGTTCCGGGCGTGTCTCACCGGAGCTGATTATGAAGGCTTTCGACCAAGGAGCGGACGGCGTGATCGTGCTGGGCTGCCACATCGGAGAATGCCACTACGATACCGGCAACCACCGCACGGCCAAACGCATCCCCATCGTCCGACGCTTGATGGCTTTCGCCGGGCTTGAACCGGAACGCCTACGCCTGGACTGGGTGTCTGCATCGGAAGGCGAAAGATTTTCTAAAGTCGTTACCGAGTTCACCGAGACCATCCGGGCTTTAGGCCCCAGCCAATGGCCGCAGAAAGGCGAACCGATACCCGATGATTTATTCGAAAAAGAGATCGCTGAAGCGGTCGCTGAGACAGCGGCAGGAGGTTGATAGATGGATGCAAGCAAAACCCTACAAGACCTCGCCCGCGATCTTTTGAGTGAAGGCAAGGTCAACACGGTGATCGGCTACGAAGTCGGCCCGCGCGGCCGCACCCGCCCGGCTTTCATCTACGACCCGGAAGATGCCTCCCGGCTGGTGTGGAACCAAAATGCCACCCACAACCTGACCACCTACCTGCACCATAAACTGCAGAAACCCGAAGACCGGGTGGCCGTGGTCGTGAAGCCCTGCGACAGCCGGGCTATCAACGTCCTTTTATCGGATAATAAAATTACCCGTGAACAGGTCTACGTCATCGGGATAGCCTGTGAAGGCGTCCAGGAAGGGGCCGGATTTGGCCGCACCAACGGCGGCGGACTGCAAGCCCGCTGCCAGACCTGCACGGAGCGTACGCCCATCATCTACGATACCCTCATCGGTGATGTGCCGGAGGCCAAAGGCGTGGCGGATACCGGACCCTATGAAAAAGAACTCGAACGCCTGGAGGGACTCACCTCCGCAGAGCGAATGGAGTTCTGGTTGAGCCAGTTCGACCGCTGCATCCGCTGCTACGCCTGCCGCCAAGCCTGCCCGATGTGCGACTGCCCCACCTGCCTGTACGAACGGGATGACTCGCTATGGATCGGGATGGGCACGGGTGTGAACGAGAAACGAACCTTCCACCTGGGACGGGCGTTCCACCTGGCCGGACGCTGCATCGGCTGCGACGAATGCGAGCGCGTCTGCCCCATGGACATCCCTATCGGGCTGCTCAACCGCAAAATAGCGAAAGAGATCCAAGAAATGTTCAAATTCCAGGCCGGAATAGCGCCTGCACCCTCACCCATCACGACCATCTTGAGTGGAGAGGAGGTGGGCTCATGAACTTCATCTCCAAGAAGAACCTGACAGCATGGCTGGACAAGATGGGAGAAATGACCAAGCTCGTCGCCCCAAAGATGGTCGAGGACGTCCTCCTATACAAGAAAGTCGAGGACAGCAGCGAGATTGTCTGGGACTATATCGTGCCAGTGCAGTCAATCAAAGAGGTCTTCTTCCCGCCCACAGAACGACTGCTGACCATCCATAAGAACGGCGATGGTGTTCATTTAGCGGAAAACCTGCATCAGGACCAGACCCTCGTCTTCGGCCTCCGTCCCTGCGATGCCCGCGGGATGCTCGCCCTGGATGCCCTTTTCCTGGAAACCGATCCGGTCGACAGCTATTACGCCGCCCGCCGCAAGAACACCACCCTCATCGGCCTGGCCTGCCAGGAGATGGGCGACACCTGCTTCTGCACGAGTGTGGGCGGCGGCCCCCACGACACCACCGGGATGGACGTGATGCTGACCGAGGTGGATGGGGGCTACCTCGTCGAAGCGCTCACCGAAAAAGGCACCGGCCTGCTCGGTGGTTTGAAGTTGGAGGATAAAGCGGTCGAAAAACCCGCCCCTCCCAGCGGAGACATCATCCCCCTCCCGGAGGGAGATAACTGGCCGGAGAGCTTCAAGTCACCCTTTTGGGCCAATATGTCTGAACGCTGCCTGAGCTGCCGTATATGCGCTTACGTCTGCCCCACCTGCCGCTGTTTCGACGTGCGCGACGAAGCGCTGCCTGCCTCCAATGGCGGGGACGACTTCGAACGCATCCGCTGCTGGGACAGCTGCGCCGGGGAAGTGTACCGCCGCATCGCCGGAGGGCACAACCCCCGCGAGGCGAAAGGGGAACGGCTCCGCAACCGCTTCTTATGCAAGTTCTATTATTACGCCGAACAATACGGCCCCACAGCCTGCACCGGCTGCGGACGCTGTATCCAATCCTGCCCGGTGAACATCGACATCACCGAAGTGTTGGGGGCTGTAACAGAGGTGACCCATGACGCAAAGTAATGGAAAGAACCCCATGATGCCTTATCTGGGGAAGCTCGTGTCCGTCAAGGACATGGCCCCGGAAATCAAGCTCTTCGAGGTCAAGCTCCTCAACGGCGGCGGCAAAGCTTTCGGGAAGTACGAACCCGGCCAGTTCGCCTTCGTCTCCGCTTTCGGCATCGGCGAAGCTCCCTTCGGGATCGCCTCCACCTGCACACGCTGCAATAACCTTGAATTCGCCGTCCAGCGGCTGGGATCCGTCACCACCGAACTGCACGAACTGGGCGAAGGGGACATCGTCGGCGTGCGGGGGCCTTTGGGCAACTCCTTCCCGATGGATGAATTCAAGGGGAAGGACATCCTCGTACTCGGCGGCGGCATCGGCGGCGCGCCCCTGCGCCCCGTCATCCACACCCTGCTGGATAACCGGGAGGACTACGGCAAACTGACCATCTTGTGGGCGGCGCGCCACCCCTCACTGCTGGTCTTCAAAGAAGAATACGACACCTGGCGGAAAACCCCCGACACAGAACTGCACCTGACCGTCGATGAACCCGATGAGGATTGGAAACACGACGTCGGTCTCATCACCGATCTCCTCAAGAAAGTGGGACCCAAAGCGGATAATACCATCGCCATCACCTGCGGACCGCCCATCATGATCCATTTCGCCGATAAACTCCTCGGCGAGTTAGGCTTCGCCCCAGAGCAGCGCTTCGTCACGCTTGAATCGCGCATGCACTGCGGCGTAGGGAAATGCGGCCGCTGCAACCTGGGCGAAAAGCTCGTGTGTGTCGACGGGCCCGTCTTCTCGATGGACGAGGTTGGGGAGTTCTTGGAAAGCTACTTATAGAATATCAGGGCGGATGATGTTCCGCCATTTCAATCTAGACACAATCCAAAGGCGCCGGCAAAGCCATCAACCACATGCCGGTGCCTTTTCAAAATATCGATTTCCATTTATAAATCAATATGTATCCATAAACGATCGTGTGGCTGTGGTTTATGTATCACGAGTAAACCGCATAAGGAGAATGAGTCGTTGACGAAAAAGAAACAATTGATACGCATATTGGCCATAGCAGGCCTTGTGTTGGCAGCGATGATTGCCTACCTCGGTTTTCAAGTACTCACGGGAAGAACCTTTATTGACCTGGGCCACGAGCCCATCGTCAAGGAACTGATAACCTACGTCAAAGGGATCCAGGATGTCGACCAGATCGAGGTAATCTACAGACCCCAGCGCGAATGGATTCGTGGGCCGCAAAGGAACCCGGAATATAAAGAAGTCGTGGTGACCATCACCAATCCAGATGAGATAGAACAGATTATGAACGGGTTCAAAAAGGCCAAGAACTTCTATTCCTGCTGGACACAGTGCGGGTTCTACTTCCGGTTGGACTTCTATGGAGAAGATGAACTGTTCGGCACGATCCTGGTTGGATTCGACGACTGCAAATCCTTTACCACCAGCGAGATCAAAGCTGTCGGGGAAATGAACAATGATTTCTTCTATCGTGAATACGTCGTGCCGATGCGGTAGGAACGCCAAGGCGAGGTAATCTGTTCTCCAATTTATTATTAATAAATAGTAAACAAAGAAAGCGGCCAAGAAAGGCTGCCTTCCTTTTCTTTTATGGGGGCTGCAAAATCTGATCGATCCTAATCTCGAATGATTTTCGTGTTCATCCAAACGAAACGAGCATTTTCTTTGATTCATATAAGAAAAGTCACTAAACCACTAAAAGTAACTGCAAATCAGGTAAAATATACCCAAATACTGAACAAAAAACATCGAAGGGAAACCAAAATGAAACTAAAAATTGGCAGTAAAGCCCCCGACTTCAAATTAAAGAGCCATCTGGATAACGAAGTCTCCCTGAGTGATTTCCGGGGCAAAACCACCGTCCTGGCTTTCTTCCCCCTGGCCTGGACGCCGGTTTGAACGGCGCAGATTCCGTCGTACCAGGCCGAATACGACCGGTTCACGGAATTGAATGTCCAGGTTCTGGGCATCAGCGTCGATCACGTCCCCTGTTTGAAATCCTGGGCGGAGAGTCTCGATGGGATCACCTTTCCATTATTGTCTGATTTTTGGCCGCACGGCGAGGTCGCCAAGAAGTACGGCGTCCTGCGCGATGATGGGAAATCTGAACGAGCCATATTCATCATCGACACCGAAGGGATCATCCAGTACATCGACATCCATGATATCGATGACCAGCCCGACAACGAAGTGCTCTTCGCCGAGCTGGAACGCATCAGCCCTACGCCCAAGCCGCTCCCTCCCCCAGAGGAAGCCCTGCCGACAGGCGGCGTGGTGCTGTACTGCAACAGCTGGTGCCCCTCCTGCCGGAAAGCCCGCATCTGGCTGGCGGATAACAACATCGACTATATCGAGGTCGACGTGAATAAAAGCCGCAAAGCTGCAGAACAGGTGCGGGAATGGACCAACGGCAACCTCTCCACCCCCACTATCGATGTCAACGGTACCATCGTAATCAACTGGGACCAAAAACGGATGGAGGAGTTACTACTCTAGTCTGGTAGTCGAATAGTCCTA
>JASFQL010000051.1:0-23503 GCA_050115475.1 Anaerolineales bacterium | reverse complement strand
GTTGTCGTTGTTCACAACGGGATCGTTGAAAATTACATAGAGCTTAAAGAAGAACTGCTGGCAGAAGGAATCCAGTTTAAATCAGATACAGATAGCGAGATTATCGTTCACCTCGTTGAACGCTATTATGCATCTGGCGAGAATCTGGTCGAGGCTGCTAGAAAAGCATTTTCCCACCTTAAAGGCCACCATGGCATCGTCATCACCTCATCGAAAGAACCCGATAAAATCGTCGCCACACGTATTGGAAATGCGGGTGGAGTCGTCATCGGCTTTGGTGAAGGTGAAATGTTCCTGGCATCTGACATGCCCGCTATCCTTGAACATACACGTGACGTATATTTTCTGGAAAGCCAGCAGATTGCTGTTGTTCGACAAGACGGTCTGGAAGTCCAAGATATGAAGGGAAAATCTATTGAGTATGATATCGATAACGTCCCATGGGATCCAGTTGCAGCAGAAAAGGGGGAATATAAGCATTTTATGCAAAAAGAAATTCACGAACAGGTCAGATCTTTGACTGAAACCATCGCCGGAAGGGTCGATTTCGAAGATGGAAGGGTCATTCTCCCCCATCTCAACCTAACAGAAAAATCCGCCCAGGAGATTGAAAAGATAATCATCATCGCCTGTGGTACAGCTGCATACGCCGCCATGGTTGGGAAAATCTTGATCGAAAAAATCGCTCGCATCCCGGTAGAAGTCGATATTGCATCAGAATTTCGATATCGAGACCCTATTATCAATAAAAAAACCATTGTGATGGCGATCAGCCAATCAGGAGAAACCGCCGATACTCTTGCAGCCATGGCTGAAGGGAAAAAACGAGGTGCAACATTATGGTCGATCATCAACGTAATTGGTTCTCAGGCTATGCGCATCTCCGATGGTTACATATCCATGCAAACCGGACCAGAAATCGGGGTCGCTTCAACAAAAGCTTATACCGCTCCACTGGTGGATCAATTCATGCTCGCCATCTTACTAGCTGATTTGCGTGGAATGATCGATAAAAAAACCAGGAAAGCGCTTGTGGCAGAATTACGGAAACTTCCCGATCTTGCCGGACAGGTATTAAGTCGAGAGGAAGATTACAAGCAAATCGCCAAATCCATCAAAGACATCACACACTGCTTGTACCTGGGGCGGGGCATTAATATGCCCACTGCCTATGAAGGAGCATTAAAACTCAAGGAAATATCTTATATCCATGCAGAAGGCTATCCGGCTGGCGAAATGAAACACGGGCCTATCGCTCTCTTCGACGAAGACATGCCGGTGATTTTGATCGCCCCCAAAGATCCCTGGTACGAAAAGATGATCAGCCAGATCGAACAGACCAAATCTCGCGGCGCGCCAGCGATTGTCATGGCGACAGATGGAGATAAACTGATCCCAACTATGTCCGATCAAATCATCTGGGTACCGGAAGTTCACTGGATGCTAAGCCCAGCAATTCTGGTGATTCCCCTACAACTCCTTGCATACCACATTGCCGCCATGCGCGGCTTAGATGTGGACCAACCCAGGAATCTAGCGAAGAGTGTGACGGTAGAGTAATAGAATTTAGAAAATAGGGTAAAAAGAAATTACCAATGACCTAAGGAATAAACGAAAGGTCTATTGAAGAGCCCCCAGTAAATGGGGGCTTTGTACATTCTCATAATACAAAAGGAATTTATATGTCTTATTATTTAACCATTGTAGCAATAAATATAGTTACCATTTCGCCACATTGCGTGAATATAACCATTATATTTCAATATCCGGATTGATTTGTATCCATTCCAAATAGAGATAGCGAAAAAAGGACTCTCTATAGAATCTAAAACACAAAACGCCAGTAAACCCTCTGGACTCCACGCCGGAGGAAATCTCCCTTCTAATTCCAGGATAGTATCATTTGATTCATTGTGTATATAAATACGGTCCTCCGAATATGGAGCAATTGATGCCCAATATTCGTTAGGTCCCCAATAACCCCAGGAACCATGGTCTTGAATAATATTCATAGGCTCAACTTTACCCGATTTCCATTCATAAAATATTCCCTTAGTATTGAATACAAGGCTATTTTTCTTTGTCCAAGAAGGATAAGAGGAAAATTCTAATTGCTCTGGCACAACTATTTCCAATGGTGTTCCTTCAAGAATACCATTTGAGATTGAAAAATCCTCCCAAATAGTAATAAAAAAATAATAATCTGTATCAATCTTATCACTTGATAGGAAAGCCAATTGTCCTTGAGAACTCCAAATCGGTTGGCGATCGTCAAACGATGGATTTCTGCTAACATTAATTGCTGTCTCCTCAATGTTCCCACTCCACACAAAGATCTCTTCTCCCTTATCTTTGTTGCGGTAACCAGGAGAGACTTGAAATGCAAATTTCCCATCTGGACTCCAATCTGTTGAGAAATACCTAAACCCATAATCATCCGGAAACGCATATATCTGTATGAACTCAAATTCATCCCATACTTCAAGCATCTTTTTTTCCTCCGAGAATGATTCAATCAGCAGATAATTTCCATCGGGACTCCAGGAATGAGGAATTTCATTGACTTCTTGGGTTTTCGTGATGTTTATCGGTGAATTTTCCCAATATGGATAATCAAGGATGTAGATATCAGATTGCTCTTCTTTAAGAGTCGAGAATGCCAACCTGTTATTCACACCAATCGCAAAAGCATTAATATCCCAATCCGGTAAAATTGGAATATGGATATCGGATCCTGGATCGTAAAAAAATAATTTATTGTCACCTTCGAGAAGATAAATTAAATAATCCCCTTTTTCCACATTATTGTTGATGAGTTTGGTCGCCGTAATCGTTGGGTTACTGGACGGAATAAGGATTGCTGTTGGTGAAGGTGTATCAGTTGGAGTAAGAGCTAATGTTCTGGTCGGCAGCACGGGTGTGTAAGTAGTACAGGTTGAGGGAGTCGGTTGTCCAGTTCCTTGAGGTGAACAACTAATTAAGAAAAACAATATTAGAAGTATCATTTTAATGGGAATTTTATTTTCAAGCATATTTTTCCTTCACTTTCGCTACCAACATTTCCTATATAAAGAATACTCTTGGATTTGTGATTAAAATACCATGTATGTAAAGGGATTGAAGAATTCTTAGTTTTCTTTAGCCTAATAGTCAATTTTATGGTCAGTTGACAATTTATCCCCCAAATGACTATATAATTTTATCCAAGATCGTTGTATTTGTAAGAATCCAGTAGACACCCGCTGCAACCAATGCTGTAGCCGGAATGGTGATAAACCAGGCTATGATAATATCACCTGCCACATTCCAGCGTACCTTACTCAAGCGTTCTGAAGAACCAACCCCAATAATGGCAGAACTGACCACCTGCGTAGTACTAACCGGGCCACCTACCAGCGAAGCGCTGAGGATGACAAACGCTGAAGTCAACTGAGCCGCAAAACTATGTACCGGTCGGATTTTATAGAATTTACCACCTAGGGTTTTTATCAGGCGCCACCCCCCAAAGGCTGTCCCCAGCGCAATCGCAGCCGCGCTGATAGCGATGACCCACATGGGAACTTCGAATTTCGTGATATTGCCGTGAATTAACAAACCAAGAGTAATCACACCCATGGTTTTTTGAGCATCGTTAGTACCATGACTAAATGCCAGGATTGTCGCTGTGATGATTTGTGAATTTTTAAAGAAGGTATTAATTCGAGGAGTGGCCCCTCTTACGAGGAAGAATATCACCTTGGTAATGATAAAACCAATTAAAAAACCGATAATAGGAGAAACAAATAAGGCAATCAAGACCTTTTCCAATCCCCTTAATTGAATCGCCTCGAAACCAACGCCAACAGCTACTGCTCCAACAATACCGCCGATCAACGCGTGGGACGAACTGCTTGGAATACCAAAAAACCAAGTGAGTAGATTCCAAATAATAGCACCTACAAGGGCTGCGATGATTACCTCTATGGTAATCGTATCGAAATGGACAACCTCATCGCCTATCGTTTTAGCAACTGCAACACCAAATAAGAATGGTCCCAAGAAATGAGCCGCAGCAGTGACCCCAAGTGCAGTCTGAGGGCGAAAAGCACGCGAAGAGATCATTGTCGCAACGATATTACTTGAATCATGTATCCCATTCAGGAAATCGAAAAATACCGCGAGAATGATTATAAGAATTAATATTGGAGACATACAACCTCATCTCTCAGGTCATTTTAACAACGATGTCGGCGATTACATTCGCGGCTTCATCCCCCCGGTCAGCTGCATTGCTGAGATGGCGATAAACCTCCCGCATCTTCAACATTTCCACGATGTGGTGAACATCTTCAGGACCACTGAATAGATCCGCGACCGCTTCACGATAGACTCCTTCCACCCTGTTCTCCAATGCTTTTGCTCTTTGCGCATGATCTATAGCAACAGCAGGGTGTTCATCTAACCTTTGAACGGCCATGTGGATTTCATAAGCAGCATCCCTGAGTAAAGAGGCAATCCGCTTCATGAAGGATGTCGGTGTCACTTTTAGGATTTCCATTTCACTCACTGTCGTATACGCGTAATCGAGAACGTCATCGATGGTTCGTGAAAGCGTGAAAATGTCTTCGCGGTCGAAGGGGGTAACGAAGGTTCTGTTTAGTTCATCGATTAATATTCGCCTTACTTCATCCGCTTCCTTTTCCTTCATGGTCACTGCATCCGCGACCACATGCCCTTGGGCATCCATATATTTCTTTAGTAAATCTAAACCTTCCAGAGTCAGAGATGCCTGTTCTTGGATTAATTTTTGAAAGACATCTTGCTTTGGTTTAAAAAATTTAAACATTGATTCCTCACAACTCGTGTTATCTTTGGGTTATTTTATAAATATCCAATTATTGTAACAAATAAGTATAATCAAAATCTTTAGAATTTGATATGAAATACCAGTTATTCCCCAGGTTCAGATATAATTATACCTACATTCTGAAAGGACGGAATAATCCTAATGACGAAACAAAACGTGGTTCGAGTTGCGATCGTAGGCGTAGGTAACTGCGCCTCATCATTAGTACAGGGCGTAGAATATTATAAAGATGCCCCTGATGATGCTAATATTCCTGGGCTCATGCACGCAACCCTGGGAAAGTATCATGTTCGTGATATCCAGTTCTCGGCTGCATTCGATGTGGTCGCTTCAAAAGTGGGAAAGGATCTCAGTCAGGCGATTTGGGCAGAACCCAACAATACAATCAAATATGCCGACATTCCGAAACTCAATGTCCCCGTCCACCGGGGCATGACACACGACGGATTGGGGAAATACCTCAAGATGGTTGTCAAGAAAGCTCCTGGTCCAACCGATGACATTGTAAAAATACTAAAAAACACTAAAACCGATGTCGTCGTCAACTTCCTACCGGTGGGCTCAGAAATGGCCACGAAGTGGTACGCTGAACAGATACTCGAAGCTGGATGCGCTTTCGTGAATTGTATTCCAGTTTTTATGGCCAGCTCAGAGTATTGGGCGAAACGATTCAAAGATCGAGGTATCCCGA
Source organism: Anaerolineales bacterium (assembly GCA_050115475.1). Taxonomy (GTDB): domain Bacteria; phylum Chloroflexota; class Anaerolineae; order Anaerolineales; family UBA11579; genus JASFQL01. Next base: position 17,966 of record JASFQL010000051.1, on the reverse strand, counting down.
TTATCGGGGATGATATCAAAAGTCAGGTCGGTGCCACTATCACACATCGAGTTTTAACGAATTTGTTCAAAGATCGGGGTGTCCATCTCGACCGTACTTATCAATTGAATTTCGGCGGAAATATGGATTTCTACAACATGCTGGAACGTGACCGCCTAGAGTCCAAGAAGATTTCAAAAACCAATGCCGTTACCAGCCAGCTTCCATATGAAATCGGTGCTGAGAATGTTCACGTCGGTCCAAGTGACTATGTGCCCTGGTTGACCGACCGGAAATGGTGTCACATCCGGATGGAAGGACGGGCTTTTGGCAATGTTCCACTGAACCTGGAACTAAAACTTGAAGTCTGGGATTCCCCCAATTCTGCCGGTGTGGTCATCGACGCTGTCAGATGTGCCAAATTAGCCCTCGATAGAGGTTTATCTGGTCCTATGACAGCCCCATCTTCCTACTTCATGAAAACACCGCCGGTTCAATATACAGACGACATCGCCCGGCAAAAAACAGAGAATTTCATCTCTGGAGGATAAATAATCCTTTCACTAGTAGAGAGCCAATGTTTGTGCGGCAAAATCTGCAACACTGAGACGTAAGGCAAGGGGTTCCAGGACTTCTATCGCCCCACCAAATCCTAGGATGCGTGACCGGGCTTGATAAAGGTCTTCGAAATGTAGGGTTAGCGTAATCCACCCGTCTTTATTCGGATGATTCGCTCCTTCCACGGCATCCCGAATTTTACTCCCAAACAACCTTGGTAGATGAGGGATCAAACCTGGACTGATCCTCACCTTGATAGGGTAGTCTGGTAAATTTTCCACGTAGTTTTGGCACCATTCTTTCCAATAGCCAGCGAGATCGAAATCTGCTTGACGTTCAAAGGTCTCATCCAGGGCATAGACCTCACTTAAAGATGAAAGGCGATGGACGCCATAATAGCCTTCTTCGTACCGCCACACAAGGTACCAGACACCACCCTTCGATACTAATCCGCAAGGCTCAATAACACGCTCAAGCTGAACATCCTCACAGTCATAACGAATACTTACTTGTAGAAGTCTATCTTGCCAAATGGCTTGGTGGATCGTTTGCAAGTGAGGAATAGGCTCTTCCATTGGATGCCACCATTCCGAATCAATAAAAATCCTTTGCCGCACATTCCCTTCAGCCTGCTGGAGTGTCGCTGGCAATGCAGCAGATAATTTGAGTAATGCCCCACGGAACTCCTGACCGATGCCTAATTCAGTGATTGGCGCTGGGATCGTGAGCATAAATAATGCCCGAACTTCGTCCGGATTCAATCCCGTTAGATTCGTTCGATAACTTTCAATCAATTTGATCCCACCACCAGGTCCCCGCTCTGAGTAGACAGGCACGCCTGCAGTACTCAAGGCAATCACATCCCGATAAATGGTGCGCTCGGAAACCTCTAATTCATTTGCCAAACCTTTAGCTGTCTGCCGGCCACGCGTTTGAAGAATCATCAACAACGATATTAACCTATCTGCTCGCATAGCACCTCTCGCAAATCTTTCCTTACGAAGATTGTACTACTAATTTATGACAGCAGATGTCAGGATTTTTATGATAGTATGAATAAAATTCAAATCAGTAAAGAGGAATAGATGGATAAAAACGAGGTGCGAATTGTTCGACTTGAACCAATGCAGGTAGCATCTTTTTATGGTTTCAGTGAAACACCAGAAATCGATGCCCACCAACAAGCAAATGCATGGTTGGAAGAAATTGGATTGCTAGATCAACCTGATGCATATAGATCATTTGGTTTTAATAATCCAGACCCCACCCCCGGCAGCCCTAAATATGGTTACGAGATATGGATAACGGTTGAAGAAGGAATGGATGTAGGAGAAGATGTAAAAACCAAAGAGTTTACGGGGGGATTATATGGGGTGATGGATTGTAACGGCATCGAAACAATAGGAAAAGACTGGAAGCATCTTCTAGCCTGGAGGGAGACAAGCCACTATAAACCTGGTTCACATCAATGGCTTGAAGAACTACTCACGAAATCACCACAGGCACAAGAAACTGATTATCGCTTCTATCTCTATATCCCTCTTGTCGAATAACCCTTTTTGTAAAAGGTAAGTAGAAAAATAAATAATTTTGCTTCTTGTCTGAGAAATATATTATCGTCAATCAAGAAATTACTTTTACGGACTTTAAAACCTCTTCTAATACATCCATGTTTACGGGTTTCACAATATATGCATCTGCGCCAGCGTCTTTAGCCCGTTGTGCCGATTCGGGTTGATCATCTGATGTAACAACGACTACAGGAACCTCTGCAAGGCGCGGTTCTCGTTTCAAGAACCCCAATACATCGAATCCCGTCACTCCTGGTAAATTTAAATCAAGAAGCACAACTGATGGAGTTTGGTCTTTAAGTATTGTCATCGCAGACCTTGCCCCATAAGTGACATCTGTTGGAATATCAAAAAAACTGATCATCTGTGCAAGACTGTCTGCCACCTGGCGATTATCTTCAACGATTAGTGCTTTATTCATTTCACCTATTCGACGATCGCGATCGTCCTCCCTAAATTTTCTGTGTCATAACCTGAAAGGGATTCAACTTCTTTCTTGAAATCAGATTGATTAATGACCATCCATAATGGTGTTATCAAAGGACTATCATAGTACTCTTCAGGGATAATTAAATCATATCTTTCTTTAAAAAGAGGGATGAAATCTATTTCAAGTGCATCTGCCGCAGCGTGAATACCCATCCCGCAATCCGCTCGTCCAGATGACACGGCTGCAGATACTGCGAGGTGGGTGTATTCTGTTTCATCGTATCCGCGAATATCCTCCGAGTTGATCCCCTTGAGACCTAAATGATAATCAAGGAGAACACGTGTACCGGCACCTCTCTGCCGGTTCACGTAGATGACATCCTGTCGAGATAAATCCTCTAATCCCTTTATCTTCTTGGGATTCCCCTTAGCTACGATCAAACCTTGCTCGCGTCCCACAAACCCGATGACACGAACGGGGACACCTGGTAGATACTGAGTTAAATAAGGGAGATTATATTCTCCGCTTTCAGGGTCCAAGAGATGGGATCCAGCTAGATGAGCTTCCCCTCGCTTTAATGCAACCAATCCGCCCAGACTCCCCACATTGACTGAGACCAGGCGGCGGTTATGTGCGCTTAGGAACTGGGCCAAGAGGTCGAGTGTGAGATCGTGTGAACCGATGGCAAAGATCGTTCTGGCGATTTCTCCCCGGCTGCGGTATAGACGAACAGATACTTCAGCGCCTGCTTCTTCCCCCTGGGAACCACGTGGGATCAGGGCAATCCCATCTGCCCGGACCAGAGATGAGATCACGCCTGCCCCTCTGGAAAGAGGAGCGGCCAACATACGTTCTCCGACCTGCCCAACGACGACCCGCCTGAAATCATCGTCCCCGCCTGGGGAGGTGATTTTACGTGTTAGTCTTGCTGTAAGTGTTTCTGGCTCTCTCGGGATTCTTCCCAACCATCGTGCGATGAGGGGTTCGACGAATATTTCTCCCGTGAGTGCCGCAGAAACGGGATAACCTGGCACACCGATGATGGGTACTTTACCCTCACCCTTTTTGTGGATCATTCCCAGGATAACGGGATGGCCAGGGCGGACAGCAACACCATGTACGAGTAATTCGCCCAATTCCGATACCACATCGGCGGAATAATCCTCAGAGCCGGCGGAGGAACCGGCATTGATTAAAACGAGATGGTAATCTCTCACCGCAGCTCTGACCTGTTTGATAATCTCCCTACGAACGTCCGGTATGATTGGAAATCTCGTCGCCTCCCCGCCCCATTCTTGAATCTGGGCAGCCAGTACCATACTGTTGTATTCGATGATCTCCCCCGTTTTGGGGAGCTTCCCGATTTTTACCAGTTCAGTACCAGTGGGGATGATAGCGACTTTTGGCTTTCCCGCTACTTTCACTTCACTGTGTCCACTTCCAGCAATAGCACCAAGATCGACCGGTCGAAGTACATGTCCCGCAGGCAATACCAGTTGTGTGGCGACCATATCCTCCCCCATGGGACGGACGTGCTGCCATGGCACGACCGCAGAGCGAATTCGAATCTTATCGGGCTTACTTGGATCAGATGAGAGTGCATCCGATGCATTTAACGGTTCCGTGTTTTCTATCGGGATAACGGCATTGAACCTGCCAAGTATTGGGTCTCCAGTGTCTAAATAAATAGCTTGTTCTACGACAGATAATTCAACCGGTGCCGTCTGTGAAGCGCCGTGGGTGTCATCGGTAAATACGGCAAAGCCATCCATAGCAGAAGCATGATAGTTGGGAGATGATATCTTGGCCCAGATGGGGGCAGAAAGCACTCGGCCCAATGCAGCCTCATTTAATGGGATGGTTTCTTCAAACAAGATGCCATCCAATCCAGCCTGCTGTAAAGCCTGTTGAAAATGTGTTTGTGCTTCAGGTAAAGGGATATCGTGTAAATAGACTGACATATTACATCAACCATACATCTATGATTTCACCTGCGGATAAGCCCGTTGCATCTGCCGGAATTTTAATCAAGCCATCTCCTTTAGACAAAGTGAATATCAGGTTACTCTTCCCAAAAATCGGTTCAGCTGTAAATCCACTTTGTGATCGAATCAAACGAACAGATACCCACTCCTCTCGTCCAGCCTGAGAGGATAGATTCACAGCTAATTTTGCAGGTATACGCGGCTGTGGGCGACTTGTTGAGAGTCCTAAAAACAGTTCGATTACAGGAACGACGAACAAACCGGCAATTACGAGAGCGCTGACAGGATTCCCAGGCAATCCTACGACTGGTTTACCATCACACACTCCTAATATCGTCGGTTTACCAGGGCGGATATTCACCCCATGAACAAGGACACCAGGTTTACCGAGATATTCTATCACCTGTGAAGTCAAGTCTCTCGTGCTGGCTGAAGATCCGGCGGTAATCACAACGAAATCACATTCTTGTAAAGCTTGTGCCGCTGCCCCTTGCATAGCAGTCAACTCGTCTGAGACGATGCCATAAGGTACTGGGGTGCCGCCACTTTCTTCCACCAAAGCACTCAATGTGTATGTGTTCACGTCTCTGACCTGCCCATGCTTCATTTCTTCTTCAGGAGGTATTACCTCATCCCCGCTGGAGATGATACCCACTTTAGGCTTTATGCTTACAACTATCTCCGTAATCCCCAATGCCATTAACCCCCCAATTTCGGCGGGTCGTAATAGAGTGCCTCCTGGGATAACTTCCTCCCCTTCTTTGACATCCTCACCAATTTGAAGTACGTTCTCTCCCACTGCCACAGAGTGCATGATTTCGATCTCCCCTTCCCGAGCCACCTGTGTGTGTTCGACCATAACAACAGCATCCGCCCCAGATGGTAGCATCCCCCCGGTATGGATCAAGCTACATTGGGTCGAGTCAATCGAAAAATCCGGCTCCCCTCCCATAGGAATCTCTCCAACCAACGAAAGGTAAGCAGGTAGACTCTCACTGGCACCGTGAGTGTCCTCTGCCTTGACAGCATAACCATCCACCGTTGTGCGTCTAAATGATGGCAAGGGGTATCCTGCAATCGCAGGTTCAGCCAATACTCGCCCAAGAGCTTCTGATGTCTGTATCTTTTCAACCTGACGCGTCGGGGGAATTTGGAGCAAAAATTTATTCAAGGCTTCTTGTGGGGGGAGTAAAGAAAGGAATTCAGGCATTTTTTGAGATTAACCAAACCAAAATGAGAATGCCAGCAGATAGGTCACCATCTCAAATATTACCACGGCATTCCAGGTAAGAGCCCTCCAGTTCGGTTTCGCTCCTTCAGTGATTCGACGCATTTGCCAGATTTGGAGAAGAACTAAAGGAAGTGTAATAAAAGGGGAAAAGGCTGCCCGGAGAGGCATCCCCATCGTAGCAGTCAATCCAAGGATGAGGAAAGTGATAAGGATAAAGGAATTGTGGACAGACATAGCGTTTTGCCAGCCGAGTTGGTGGATCAGGTTATTGTTCTTATATCTGCCGCTGACTGTATAATTTGGTAATTCGAGAGACAAAATCACTGGAATCAACAACGTTGCCAAAGGGGTGGTGACCAATATGACATACCGATGGGATTCACCAGCTTGAAGCAGGAAACTAAATCCCGGTAATAGTATGCCAATGAGGAGAGTAAAAATCAACTCGGCAAGACCCAACTCATCAAAATTTACGACCGGCAGCGCATAAGCAAGAGAAAACAAAAATATCAAGCCCATCACAATAACGAGTGATGGATTCATGCCGTCGAATTGAGCAATCCCTAAAATAAATATTGTCACGATGGTGAGCATCCCTGCAGCCGCCCCTAAGGCCACAGGTTTGGGTAATTGTCCCTCACCCTCCCCTAAAAGCCCTCGATAAAAGGTAAACGCTTTTGGGATGTTTTCCTTCTGAGGATTTACCAGGGAGAAATATTGGAACAAGTAATGTACCCCCAACTGCAAAGAAAACAACCACCCCAATCCCATGGCGAACAACTCCCAATCAATCTTATAGCCGAGGAAATAAGCGATTCCAGTTCCAAGAATCGCTTGACCAAATGGAATCAATAAAAAATGCAATCTAGATAATTTCAGGAAGATGAGAAATGGGTTTGATTTCATACGATTTGATCAATCTTGTCAACATCATCCGAGGATGTAATTTAGTCATCTTCATGTATTCCATCTGCGTGCGTAGTAATGCGAATCAATTGAGAATCTTTTATTGTTTTTATTCGATAAGCGACTCCAAAAGGGATCAAAACAGCTTGGGGATGACTACCAGTTAATTCGACTTGCATAGACTGATTCTCTGAAGGCGAGTCCTCACGTTTATCCTCCAAGGTGAACGAGACCTCTCCAACAACCACACTCCAAATCTCATCGGCAATCTCTCTAAGAGAAAAGTCTGTCTCTTTCCTTTTTATCATATGGACAAATTCAACCTGTCCGAAACGGCGCAGAAGATGATGAGTTTCGCTGAGTATGACTAAGTGTTTCTCTTTCCTGTCCAAATCGAGTATAAACACATCGGGGATAGCGTTTTGGGCAATCATGGGTTCATTATACTCAATCGAGACGAATGCCAGGAATTTAACTCATTTCAAAACTCTGGTGGCGTTGAGTACGGCGAGAATCGTTACTCCGACATCACCAAAAACTGCCTCCCACATTGAAGCAACGCCGATTGTAGCCAGAAATATAAACAAGGCTTTGATACCCAGAGCAAGGTAAATATTCTGCCAGACGACCTTTCGTGTCCTTCGGCTAAGTTGAATCGCTTCAGCAACCTTTGTAGGGGAATCCTTCATCAAGACCACATCAGCGACCTCGATAGCCGCGTCGGATCCGAAAGCACCCATAGCGATACCCACATCAGACTGCCCCAAAACAGGCGCATCATTGATCCCATCGCCGACGAAAGCGACTTTTCCACCATGAGGTTCGCCAAGGATTTTCTCCATCACCGCGACTTTGTCCTCTGGTAAAAGTTCGGCATGGTAGTTACTTAGCCCTAATTCCTCGGAGACTTGTCCAGCGACATCCTCTCGATCGCCTGAAAGCATCAGGATGGTGTCAACCCCAAGTTGTTTTAATCTCTCAATAGCCGAAGTAGCATCGGGTTTCAACACATCTGAGATTACCAGATAACCGGCATATTCTGAATCGACAGCCACGTGGACGATACTCCCAGCGACGTTACAAGTGACGTGTGGAATCTTCTCTTTATGCATGATGGGATCATTGCCCACGATAACTTGTCTGCCGTTGAGTCTGACACGCACGCCATAACCGAGAATCTCCTCAAAGGCTTCTGGAACCTTTTCATAGTCAATTTTTCCATAGGCTTGTTTGATAGAGTTAGCAATTGGGTGGTTCGATTGGCTTTCTGCTTGTGCGGCAATCTCCAATAACCCTTCTCTATCCCAACCATTGTAGGGAACAATTTCAGTGACCTTGAACACGCCTTGTGTCAGTGTACCCGTTTTATCAAATACGACAGTCTTTACCTCTGCCAATACGTCCAAGAAGTTCGCCCCTTTCACGAGGATTCCCCTTCGAGAAGCACCGCCAATACCCCCAAAATAGCCCAGCGGAATACTGATGACCAAGGCACATGGACAGGATACTACCAGCAATACCAAAGCTCGATAGATCCAGGTGGAAAAGGATTGACTGGGGAAAATCAGTGGCGGGACAGTTGCTACAACTAACGCTAACCCCACCATGATAGGTGAATAAACTTGCGCAAAACGTGTGATAAATCGTTGCGTCTTGGATTTTCTGGCAGCCGCATTTTGAACGAGTTCTAGCATCTGCGATACTGAAGATTGCTCGTAGGGTTTTGTTACCTCTACAGTAACTAATCCTGTCTGGTTAATTGCTCCTGCAAAAACCTCATCTCCTTCTGACACCGAAACCGGAACGGATTCACCGGTCAATGCAGATAAATCCACTTGGGACATCCCTTTAACGACAATCCCATCCAGGGGCACTTTCTCGCCAGGTCGGATGACGACGATTTCCCCCACTTTTACTTCACTTGGTGATATAGTCTGGATTTTTCCACCCATTTTCACATTTGCAGTATCCGGACGTACATTCAATAAGGCTTGGATAGAATCACGAGAACGATTTACTGAACCCCGTTGGATGAACTCGCCAACCTGGTAAAACAACATTACCGCAACCGCTTCAGGTACCTCGCCAATTAAAATAGCGCCGAAGGTCGAAATACTCATAAGAAAGGTTTCATCGAACCAATTTTTCTGCCGGATATTCTTCCAAGCACGGTAGATGACGTTTCCACCCGATAATAGATAGGACGTGCCAAATACCAGCCATTCCCCTATTCTAAAGGGAGTATCCTTAAAAGAATCTTCGAAAATCATCCCCACAACCAGGAGAAAGATGGCGATAATGATAATAATCGCTTCTTTAATTTCTTTCGATCCCACCTGACTTTTTGCCTGTCCAGCTACCACCTCAAGCGTTGGTTCGATTTTATTGATCGTATCTGCGATTCCTGAATAGTCTTCAGCTTCGATGTGTAAGGACGAGGTAGCAAAGTCAACCGAGGCGAATTGGATACCAGGGAGTTTCTTGACCTCCTCTTCTATCCTTTCAGCGCAGTTGGCGCAATCCAGGTTGCTTAAATGATATTTTCTTTTAGTTGCCATTGAATCATTCGTGCATCACGTGGTCTAGCCCAATTTCATAAAGCGCTTTAACATGCTCATCTAAGAGGCAATAGAAAACCTGCCGCCCTTCTTTACGTGCCCTGACCAACCTCATCTGACGTAATCCACGTAAATGGTGAGAAGTCGCCGATTCGGTCAATCCCACCGCTTCAGCAATCGCACTCACGTTCATTTCCTGATTGACCAGGGCTGATATGATTCTCAACCTGCTGGGATCGCTGAATGCTTTAAACAACTCAGCCAAGACTTCAGCATGTTCAGCGCGAATGGTATCGCTTGTTGCTGCATTATCCATCAATTGAATCCTGGTTCATATATGAATATATGCTCATATGTTTGTATTTATTTTACCACCCTTGGCAATCCCGGTCAATATCTATATGCCTCTTATCGCCGGAGGAAGCTTGACACAAAGAACCATAAATTTGCAGGACGTTCAGCTAACCTGCGCATGAAATATGGATACCACTCTATGCCGTAGGGCACGTAGATCCTTACTGGGTATCCCCGTTCAACCAGGTCCTCCTGGATATCACGCCGGATACCGTATAGCATCTGGAACTCGACTTTCTCCTTGGGCACACCAAGATCTTTGGCAGTTTCAATCGCGTAATCGATCCGTTTCTGATCGTGAGTCGCCACTGCTGTGATCGGGGGCCACTTTCCATCTACGCAAATTCCAGGAGAAGACTCCGATCGTGCTGCTTCAAGCATCATTTTTACCAGGCGGTCAAAATACAGGTCGACATCCTTCTTTTTCGGATAAGCGATGTCGTGAGGTTCCTTATAGGCTCCTTTAACCATCCTTATCCGAGTGTTATCGGTTAACAACGCCTGAGTGTCCTCATCGCTTCGGTAGAGGTAAGATTGGAGCACCATCCCCACATTATCATAGCCTGACTCATGCCGCATTTTCCGATACAGTCGGAATGCCCCCTCAATACAATCAGAACCTTCCATATCGATCCGCACGAAGGTGCTCAATTGCTTGGCGTGAGAAAGTATCTTTTCGAGATTCTCACCACACAATCTTTCATCCAATGCTAAACCGATTTGTGTAAGTTTTATGGATAAGTTAGAACGAACACCTGATTTTTCAATCTCATCCAGGATATTTATAATATCGCTTGTTGTTTTTCTGGCCTCATCAGCCGTGTGTGTATCCTCTCCTAATTGGTCGAGTGTGGCGTTCATCGAATTTGAATTCAACCTTCGAATCACTTCAATAGCATCTTCTAATCTTTCTCCAGCCACAAAACGTAGCGCCACCTTCCGGGCTATCTTCCAACCCATCACATGGTGGCGCATCCAATCTGCTTTGGAGAGATAAATTATGAGTGATCGCAGCATATTCCCATCCAAATGTTTTTATTTTCGTTTGAAGCTTCCACTAAAATTTTAGCACAAAATTCAATTATGTTATACTAGCGAATCATCAGGAGAAAATCTTGCGTATTCAAAGACGAGGTTTAACCTTACGGTGGATTTCAATCGCCCTCATTCTCTTTGCAGTAATCTTGCTGACCCTGCAATTAATTAGTTTCAGCCGCTCTAGAGGTACTTACCCAAGAGGAATGGAAATTGCCAATGTGCCTGTTGCAGGTTTTAATCGAGAACAAGCTACCGAGCGGCTTCTAGAAGTCTACAACAGACAATTGGAATTATATTATCACGAAGGCATTATCCACATGGACCCAGCCATTATCGGTTTCCAACTAAATCTGGAAAGCATGTTAGCCACGGCTGACCTGGTACGCATCGGTGGATCATTCTGGAATGATTTCTGGGATTATTTATGGGGCAATCAAGAATTGCCCGAACCTGTTCCCCTTGACGCTAGTTATTCTGAAAGCACTTTACGCAGCTATCTCATAGATGAAATTGGTGCCCGTTACGACCAACCGGCTATACCATCCCGCCCTCAAGCAGGCACACTAAATTTCGAACCTGGAACCCCAGGTATGAGTATTGATGTGGATACGGCTGTGTTCCAAATTGAAAACGCTTTATTTTCTCCCACCAACCGAAAAGTGCATCTTTCCCTTGAACAAGCTGCCGCAGGTCGCCCTTCTTTCCAGAACCTGGAGATTCTCCTGAAACAATCCCTGGACATCGCTGGATTTGACGGGGTAGCCAGTGTCTACCTCCTAGATTTACAAACCGCCCAAGAAATCCAATTCATATACAGCAACGGTGTTGACTATCCAACACGTCCAGACCTGGCTTTTTCGGCATCCAGTATCATTAAGATTCCCATTATGGTTTCTGCTTATCGGCGTTTGGGAGATAATCCATCCCCTGAAGCAATCAAACTACTGGGAGAAATGATCGAATTATCCGGGAACGACCCAGCAGATTGGTTGATGGAACAATTCATTGATGCCAATAGAGGGCCACTTGTCGTCACCGAAGACATGCGAATGTTAGGCTTGGAAAATACTTTCTTGGCACAGCATTTCCGCCTTGGCTCCCCTCTTCTTGCATATATTCAAACCCCTGCCAATTCAAGAACGGACATCAATACCAATCCCGATCCGGGTAATCAAACCACGGCATCCGACATCGGTATGCTATTGGCAGACATTTATCAATGCGCTGAATATGGCGGCGGTGCCCTTTTAGCAGTTTTCCCAAACGAGATCACCCAGCAAGAGTGCCGAGATATGATCGATACGCTGGACCGGAACAATTTCCCCAACCTATTAGAAGCCGGTGCGCCGGACGGAATCCGGATCGCCCACAAACATGGCTTCGTAACTGATGGATTTGGTTCGACCAGATCTCTCGGTGATGCAGGGATCGTATATACACCCAGCGGAAATTATATCTTGGTGATTTATTTCGACCATCCTGTACAGCTAATCTGGGATTCAGCATCTACTCTTTTTGCGAGTTTAGCTAAAGCAGTTTATAACTACTACAACATCCCCTCTTCTTAAAATCCCTAATCAACCAACTCAATCATCGTATACAATCACGATAAATCGTTTAGGTCCATGCACGCCAACTACCAAGGTTTGCTCGATATCGGCAGTTTTACTTGGGCCGCTGATAATGATCAATTGAGAGGGCATATCCACATCTCGTTCAGCTATCCAGGAAAAGATATCAGGGACGATTTTCGATATAGGGAGTAATACAATATGAACTGGGGGCAGAAGAGATACCAGCCGGCTTCGTCTTGCGTTCATTTTAAGAATTACACTGCCAGTCTCTGCTAGGGCTGCATCAGCGCCAGTCAAACCAACATCCGCTTCGATGCAGTAACTCCGAAGATCACCTTCAGAATTTCCAATAGTAATCCATTGAAGGTCAGGACCGATATCTTCAAAGATTCGTTTTTCCAGGGATTCATCTCCATCGACGACGATCTTTTGTGCATTCAACTTACTTAATATATTCCCCAAAACCTTCCAAGCCTCTTCCTCACCAGAAACCAGATGGACTTCACCTTTCGCTTTTTGTAAAGCCAGGGCAAATTGGTAAGATAGGTTTTTATATTTGTTTTTTGAAGTCCAGGGGGTGGGCATTGCTAATTTTCGCCCTTTAGCTGATAATGACTTCAGGATCGCAATCCTTGATTCTGACATGAGCTACTCCATTTCCCCTTCTCTCCACAATCCATGAAAAGATCGTTTTGCCAATAGCGGGATTTTTACCTTCAAGAAAGGTTGAATGATTTTCGTGATCCCTATTCTTTTGGCCAAGCTCGCCAAGTTATCGAATACTTTAGAGTGAGACAACACCCATGCCGCTACTCTCTCTGAGAAGCGGTCTTTTCCAGATACGATCCTCTGCTCGATCTCATCTTCACGTAACGCTAACAACATGTGCGGCAGGTTGATCCTGGCAGGGCACACATCCAGGCAAGCACCACACAACGAACTTGCTTGAGGTAATCCGTTGTATTCTCTTAATCCAAATAATAAGGGCGTGATGACGGCGCCAATCGGCCCGCTGTATGGGCTGTTGTAAGCGTGTCCCCCACTTTCCCGGTACACCGGACATATATTCAAACAGGCACCGCAGCGAATACATTGTAATATTTCTTCGTATTTCGTTCCCACAAGCTTGGATCGGTTGTTATCCAGCAGAATGATGTGGACTTCTCGTGGTCCATCGATATCATCAGCACGCGCCGGACCAGTGATGATATTCGTATAAATAGAGAGCGGTTGCCCAGTCGCGCTACGTGCCAATAAGGATAACCACACGGCAGCCTCATCCCAGGATGGTGCAATTTTCTCGATCCCCATAACGACTACATGAACTGGGGGAAGACTGGTGACCATGCGGCCGTTGCCCTCATTCGTAACAATCACAATACTGCCCGTTTCAGCCACACCGATATTTCCGCCGCTGATCCCCATTCCAGCCGCCAGGAATTTTTCGCGCAATACTCTCCTGGCTTCACCAGTTAGGGCTGTAATATCTTCGGATATTTCATGGCTGCTTTGGGCCTGGAAAAGATCGGCGACTTGTTCTTTGGTCTTATGGATCGCTGGCGCAATGATATGAGATGGCGGCTCATTGGCCAATTGAATGATCCATTCTCCCAGATCGGTTTCAATTGGCAAAACTCCATTCTTTTCTAAAGCAGAATTCAGATGTATCTCCTCGGTTACCATGGATTTACTCTTCGCAGCTAATTTGACCTGGTGCACTTTCGCGATATCCACAACAATCCGAACCGCTTCTTCTCCTGTTTTGGCCCAATGCACTTGAGCACCGGCTTTTACTGCTCTCGACTCAAAAGTCTCTAGGTGTCCAGCGAGATTCGCAATCGTAGCAGCACGGACTGCCTTGAAATGGTCCCGCATCTCCTCAACATTGGGAACCATTGACAGGGCTTCCATACGCTCGTGGACGAATCTATCCGTAGCATTCTCTAGCGCTTTCTGCAAACGATTATCGGCAATCGATTTCGCAGATCTTCTACGAAATTGCTGTAAGGTCGAGCTCATCGAGTCACCTCATCCAGTAGTTCAGCGATGTGTTTTACTTTGATTGATGACCCGTCCCTCAAATGATTCCTCATTTGCATGATACAGCCAGGATCAGACGATACCAATATTTGTGCCCCAGTCTTTATCGCTCTGGAAATCTTTTCTTCTGTCATAGCTTGAGACACTTCTGGAACCCTGGCCGAGAAAAGTCCGCCAAAACCGCAGCAACGGTCGGATTGTTCCATCTCAGTGATTTGATACCCCGCCTGTTTCAGCAGAGTTCTGGGTTCATCTTTGATCCCCAACGTTCGGCACATATGGCAGGAATCATGATAAGTGACCAGCTGTCCTTCCACAGGAGACCTTATCTCCAGATTCGTTTTCTTCATTACGAATTCAGTAAACTCAAAGGTTTTCGCCGCAAGAACGTTTGCCCGTTTCAACCAAGTTTCATCGTTACTAAATAAATGGGGATACTCATTTCGGATCATCGTTGTACATGATCCCGAAGGCAAGACGATAGTTGGGTAACCTAAGAAGATATCGATGGTCCGCTTTGCCAATCGCCTGGCTTCTTTGACAAAACCGCTATTATAAAAAGGTTGGCCGCAGCAGGTTTGATCTGCCGGAAAATCGACCTTATAACCCAATCGCTTTATGATTCGGGTGACAGCGATACCAATTTCCGGGTAGACCTGATCGACCAAACAAGTTGCGAATAAAGCAACAACATTAGAGGCTTTTGTGTCTGTCTGCATATGCCCGCTATTGTAGTCTTAAATAACTCGTCGAACAAGGAAAAGAAATCCTTCCAGCGGCATTACTTACAAATATCCAGAGTTAGTCGATACGGGGAGACACTGACTTTTTTATTTTATCAACTTGATAGTAGTTATATTTATTTAGGGTTGAATCACGGTGAAATTATCAAAAAACACATTTACAGGAGTTTGGTCAAATGCCCCCACAATCAAACCTACATCACCGATCTGGAAACTGGTATCATTGGCCGTGATTAAATGCTCATCGTTGGCGTAGAGTGTAAACCTATCTCCCACACACTCAACTTCAAGATAATTCGTCGAGACGCCCGTTTTGATAACTGGGCTGAATTGATAACTCGTCATCCCGATAAAATATTCATTCCCATCCTGCCGCTTGAATACCGCATATTGCCCGTCGGACCGGATGGTAAAAAAAATGAAGTTATTGCTGTCAACCAAGCGACAGATAATACCCATCTCTGCCAAATCCACATCCCCTGTAAATGCAAGGTCTACCTCAATTCGTACATCACCCAATGATTGGTGCGCCAGGCTCCAAGAAAAATGATTCGGTACTTCGATTCGAACGTGATAAGTCCCCTGATAATATTCCTTGACACCACCCTCCAAGCTGTGATCCCACCCACTTTCCGGATTCGAGAAATCGTCGAAATATATCACACCATCAGCCGTTTGCGTTTCCTGATTTGAGAGAAATGATGTAAAACTACATGCACTTAAAATGAAAATTAAGAGTAGTGTAGTTTCTACCTGATAGATATTTTTCCGAGAAATCATCTCTCGCTCCTTATCGAAATCGTACTGACGACTTAATAGATCATTATTGAATGTTTCTGTGCAAGAAAGAGACTATAATTCTACTGTTTATTGTAATCCAATGACTGCAACTATTCCAACATTCTTTCGTATAATTGAAATAGAACAGTGAAACACATACCTGGAGAAAAATATGTCTGAAGAAATCAAAAACGCTGAGGTGGAAAATAATGACGAATGGAAAGATTGGGGCAAACATTATTCCAATCGAATGACTTGGGGTATCGCTCTGATTGTGATCGGCGGATTATTCCTTCTTGATACCCTCAATGTTGCCCCCATCCACTTCTATAATTGGTGGGCCATATTTATCATGGTGCCTGGTATAAACTTTATAATCACAGCTTTCCAAAGATACCAACAAGATAGAGAATTTTCAGAACCCGTTCACCGGGCTGGATTTCGAGGGATACTATTGATCCTCGTTTCCCTAACATTTTTCCTCAATTTCGATTGGGGGATTATGTTCTCAATATTCCTTATTGGTGAAGGTTTATACCTTTTATTATTGAGGCGATGATTTTTAGGGGTTTGAAAAAAATCCCGCTTTTCTTAGCGGGATTTTTTTTATTTCATACCGTCTTAAGTTTCACATCAGCAGCGAAACACTGCATGATAAGTTTAAACTTCTTACTCGCATTTTCATACCCTTCCGTGGCATAGTCCATCCCTGAGAAGATGTATTCCATCTTCTTCCCATCGATTCTGGAATCGGTCACAAAAGCCATTGTCGAGATCGATACACCCACATCTTGAGGGGCAAATATATCCACTTCTCCAGCAAAAGCAGAGATAATGAACTTTGTTTCATCAGACGTTAGATTCAAATCAGCCAGATCGATCCTCACATCGCCCGCAAACATTCTGAGATCATTCTTATTCATATCCCACTTACTATTGACATTGATGTCTCCAGCGAAATAAAATCTAGCCCCGGCTGGGCTGATGACCTGGGGACGGAAAATTAATAATAGCCCTGCAACAATAAAAACAAGCGGCCAAAAGATATCTCCAAAATCGATCCCAATGAAATTCCCGATTAATAGTAATGCACCAAAACCGATTAGAATCCATGCGAAGGTTAATTGCCCTTTTGTCTTCATACAACACTCTCCATTATTTCTCTAGATAATAGGCTGAAATTATATTGCAACGCCAATCCTCATGGTAAATTATATCAAGGTTCAATTCGAAATTGAAATGATGATTGGATAGTTCCTATGTATAAAGCCTTCTTACAATCGAGCGATAACCAGTAGCGGTGTCTAATAAAGGAAAACTGATGTTTTCTCTCAACCGTAGAAATCCTAAAACCATGTTGAAAATAGAAATTACTTATATCGTCACTAGTCACAACGTTATCTTAAAATCAATATCATGCCTTTGATTAAAAATCCCTCTCAGCCACCCATCAAACTCCAACTATCAAGGGATCTGGTCCGAACGATCAAGCGCGGCCATGCCTGGGTCTATCGTGAAGCATTACGCTATCTTCCCCGAGCCAATCCCGGCACAAAAGCAATCCTCCTTGATAATCGCGGAGGGAAAGAGATCGCACGAGGTTTCTATGATCCAGAAAGTAGTATTGCCCTGCGAATTTACTCGACCCAAGTAGGGAGACTGTCCATCGACGAATGGGCACATAGGAAATTTACCCAGGCACTTAAATTACGTGCACGACTATTCGATGATCAAACCACAGGTTATCGGCTATTCAACGGAGAAGGCGATGGCTTACCCGGTTTGGTATGCGACATATATGAGAAATCTGCCGTGATTAAATTCGATGGGCAAGCAGCAGAACGTTTCTGGGATATGCAGGGCATTGCTGAGTGGTTGAACACAAATCTTGGAATACAATCCACCTACTTGAAACAGAGAGGTTCTAATGAGGAAGGGAAATTAATTGGTGGGGAAATATCGGAACAGCCAGTGACTTTTACAGAAAATGGAATAAATTTCAGTGCAGATCTAATCCGGGGGCAAAAAACTGGTTTTTTCTTTGATCAAAGAGACAATCGTATGCATATAAAACGCCTCTCAGCTAAAAAAACTATATTGAATGCATTTGGCTACACCGGTGGTTTTTCTGTCTATGCTGGGTTAGGTGGAGCCAGTAAAGTAACCACCGTCGATCTTGCCCAACCGGCGCTTGAGGAAGCAGACCACCATTGGACAGC
>JASFQL010000050.1:0-24646 GCA_050115475.1 Anaerolineales bacterium | reverse complement strand
GATTGCTGGCAAACTGGAACAGAGACAGATTGTATTCTTTTGAAATCGAGTGATGTTTTATGGCTTAAAGTGCCTGATATTTCGACGATGGATGCGCTTCTTGGTCTTTATACCTCTGGAAGTTGACAAATAAGATTACACGTAGTAAACTGTTGCCGCTATTTTTATAATGGCGAGGTAGCTCAATCGGCAGAGCAGTGGACTCATAAGCCATTGGTTGGCGGTTCAAGTCCGCCCCTCGCCACTTCATTAAAGTTCTTGGTTTTTTTATCGTGTTAGAAAATTCAACTAAACTACTCATCAAAGATGAGTAGTTTTTTTCATTCAAATCATTATGAGAGAGGAAATGGACCGATCTATAAATACATTTTTTAAACCCAAAGGTGTTGTTATTGTTGGAGTTTCACAAAATCCCAATAAATTAGGCTATGGTCTTGCCCGTAACATCATTTCTTGTGGATATACTGGGGAGGTATTCTTTGTAAATATAAAAGGGGGAGAATTATTTGATCGGAAAATTTATAAATCTATTAGAAATATTCCTAAGCGTGTCGATCTTGCCCTCCTGATGATACCCGCGAAAAATATTCCTTCGGCTATTCTTGAATGTGGTGAAGTGGGAATCAAGACGGCGATTATTCTTTCAGGAGGATTTAGTGAAGTAGGGGAGGAAGGAGTTGCATTAGAAAAGGAGTGTATGAAAAATGCTTCCATAGCTGGCGTGAGGATAATAGGACCGAATTGCATTGGTCTGATAGACACACACTTGCCAATCGATACAACCTTTTTACCCCCTCCGAGCCCAGTACCTGGTGAAATTACTTTTATTTCTCACTCTGGAGCAATTTGTGCCGCGACGATTGATTGGGCAAGAGGCCAGGGATTTAGCTTTTCGCGCTTGGTAAGTTTGGGGAATCAAATAGATGTCAATGAGACAGATATTTTAACCAACATAGCTGAAGATAAAAATACACAGGTTATTACTTTATATTTGGAGGGCTTGGAAGATGGCCGCCGTTTTATCGACACGGCTTCGAAAATTTCACAACAAAAACCAATTATAGCAATTAAAGCGGGTAGGTATGAAGGGGGACAGCGCGCCGTTACCTCACATACTGGAGCATTGGCAGGTCAAGACGTTGCATACGATGCTGCCTTCAGAAGGGCAGGTGTTATTCGGGCGAGGACAGTTGAAGAAATGTTTGACTGGGCTAAAGCATTAGCTTGGTGTCCTCTACCAAAAGGGAATCGAGTGGCAGTTTTAACGAATGCTGGCGGACCTGGAGTCACAGGGGTAGATGCCTTGGAATTGAATAAGTTAAAGCTAGCGAAATTCTCACAGAATACAGATAGAAGATTGATGAACATATTGCCACCAGCAGCAAGCATTTCTAATCCTGTGGATATGTTGGCATCTGCTTCACCTGAACAATATGCTCAATCGCTAGAGATTCTTTTAAAAGATGATGGGATTGATAGCGTGTTGTTGATTCTCCCGTCTCCTCCAATGTATACCGCTGAATCGGTTGCCGATGCGGTAATACCGGTGATAAAACATAGTAGTAAACCAATATTGGTAGCTTTGATGGGAGAAAAACTGATAATAAAAGCTGCAGAACGTTTTCGTGATGCGAAAATCCCTGAGTATCGTTTTCCAGAAAGAGCTGCTTCAGCCATTGCAGTATTAACGCAACGGTCTGAAGGTATTGAAGAATATGGAAAAGAATCAGTAATAAAACGAAAAGTTCAAAAAGAAAAAGTAATAAAAATCCTTCAAAAACAAAATGAATCAAAAGTTGGATTCCTGCAAGGGCTTGATGTATATAGTATTTTATCTGCTTATTACTTACCTACTTGTTCTTTATATATAGTTAAAACACCAGAAGAAGCCTCAAGAGTCGCACAGAAGATTGGCTTTCCGGTGGTGATGAAAGTTGCCTCGGCGGCAGCAATACATAAATCTGATCATGGGGGTGTGTTGTTGAATCTGACCTCAGTAGACCAGGTCATGAACGGTTTCCAGAATATTATGGACTCCTTTGACAATGGTGAAAATGACGGGGAACAATCAGGTGTTTACCTTCAAAAAATGATTCAAGGTGGGCAGGAAGTGATTGTTGGTGCTGCACAAGATCCTCAATTCGGCGCCATGGTGATGTTTGGAGCTGGGGGAGTTGAGGTTGAAGGGATGCAAGATGTGGCTTTTTCTTTGGCACCAGTTATGAAAAGAGAAATTGATTACCTGCTCGAAAACACCTGGGCTGGCAGGAGATTGAAAGGATTCAGGAATGTTCCTGAAGCGGATATTGATGCAGTAAAGGATGTGATTATTCGTTTAGGCCAGTTGGCTGGAGATTTTCCAATAATGAAAGAAATTGACATTAATCCTTTGATTGTTATGCCAAAAGGGGAGGGCGTAAAAATTGTAGACGCCAGAATAAAACTCTTATAAATTGTTAATAAAATATGGACAAATATTTCTTGACTTTTTTGGATATTTTATTATAATTCCCAATGATGAACGTCGGGGTGCCCCCCTCACCTCGACGTTTATCATTTAAATATTTATAGGAAAAAAGGATAAGTGTCATTTGTATCAAGGGACGCATGCCCCCTGAAATTCTCTATGCCATGGGGGATAATATTGGTATTATCATTGCTGTAGTATTTGAATGAGACTATAATAAAATTGTTTTCTCCTCTATAACCAATAAATTATTGGAGTTGGTGTTGCGAAATTGGCCCGATAAACACATTAAGTTTACACAAGTCCATGGTTTAAATTATCGATTGTTTGAGGGGAAAATTGTTGTTGAGGTTCCTGTTGCATTGTCGGTGAATGGGAAGATATGGGTTACATTGATATGCACTCCGGTGGATATTGATGCTTTAGCTGTGGGGTTTTTATACAACGAGAATATTATCGATTCGATGAAAGATGTGAAAAATATCGAAATATCTCCAGTTTCACGTTTGGTAGAAGTCTGGCTAAATAAAGAGGTAGAAAAACCCTCTGGTTGGAGAATTACTTCTGGTTGTACTGGAGGAGTGACTGCTGTTGTTGATAAACTAAAATATAATGCTGATTGTCAAGTGGATGGATATCAAATATCATCGAGTGAAGTAATATCTCTTTCGAAGGAATTGATAGAATACCAGGGGTTGCACCAGCAGGTAGGAGGTACACACGCATCTGCTTTGTCAGATGGAGAGGACCTAATTCTCGTTTGTGAAGATATCGGAAGGCATAACACCATTGATAAGGTTATTGGTAAAATATTGATTCATAGCATCGATATAAAAAGAAAAATATTACTGACAACAGGCCGTGTGAGTTCAGAAATGCTGCAAAAAACTGCCCGGTTTGGTGCGTTGATGATTATTTCTTTGACGTCACCGACTTCATTGTCGATTGAAATGGCACAAGAGATTGGTATTACATTGATTGGTTACGCTCGGGGGAAGAAATTTAATATTTATTCTCATCCTGAGCGCATTCTTATTACTACGAACGAAAAACCAATAAAAACTTAGGAGGAGTCATGTCCGAAACTTTGAAAGAAATCTTTTCTGATTTTTCTGGGAAAAGGGATGAAATAATACCAATCCTGCAGCAGGTTCAGGAAAAATTTAGTTATCTTCCACCTGAAGCGATCAAAGAAATCGCTGAATTCACAAATGTGGCAGAAAGTAATGTATACGCTGTAGCCACTTTTTATGCGCAATTTCGGTTTACGCCGCGTGGACGAAAGCACGTTATGGTCTGCCGTGGAACAGCATGTCATGTAAGTGGTGCTCCTCAAGTGTTAGAAGATGTTGAGAAACAGTTGGAAATAAAAGAGGGGGAAACATCTGAAGACCTGGAATATTCATTAGAATCGGTCGCCTGTATAGGCGCTTGTAGTTTGGCTCCTTGTATCATGGTCGATAAAACTGTGGAAGCGAAGATGACGAAGAAGAAAATCGCCGAATTGTTTCCCAAGGATCAATAGATATGGTTTCACAATTGGATAATTTATTTAAACAAGCCGCGCAAGAATGGGAAGAAATTGTGAATAATCCCGATCCTGTTGTGTTGGTCGGGACAGCTACTTGTGGCCGCTCAGCTGGTGCCTTAGATGTTGTTGACACATTCAAAGACGAATTTAGGGATTTAGGGATTAATGGCAAAATAGTGGAAGTGGGTTGCATTGGGCTGTGCTTTACAGAACCAATTGTCGGTATCTACAAACCAGGGCAACCTGGTATTTTTTACGGGGGCATTGATTCCAAGAAAGCCAAATCCATCGTTCAGAAATACATCGTCGACGGGGATCCACTTTCTGAGTATGCGTTGGGAATCGTCAATGGTGAAAGTGACCTGGATATTCCCCGCTTTTTCGACCAACCCGTTTTTGATGGTCAGGTTCGGAGAGCGTTGATGAGGTGTGGATTTATTGATCCATCGAAATTGGAGCATTATTTAGCGAATGAAGGGTATGTTGGGCTTCAGAAAGCCCTTAAAATGTCTCCTGAAGAGATTATTGAAATTATTAAAGAATCAGGACTTCGCGGTAGAGGTGGGGCTGGTTTCCCAACTTGGAGAAAATGGCAGTTTTGTCGTGATGCAGATAGTGATCAAAAATACCTGATCTGTAATGCCGATGAAGGAGACCCCGGGGCTTTTATGAATCGTTCGTTGATCGAAGGCGATCCCCATTCATTGCTTGAAGGAATGATTATTGCTGGTTATGCGCTTGGTGCAGATACTGGATATATTTATTGTAGGGCTGAATATCCCTTAGCGCTTGAACGCTTGAGATTGGCAATTAAACAGGCTGAAGAAGTTGGGATTTTAGGAGAAAATATTCTCGATACTGAACATTCATTTAAAATAAAAATAAAAGAAGGGGCAGGAGCATTTGTATGTGGTGAAGAAACAGCATTGATTGCATCGATAGAAGGTTATCGCGGCATGCCTCGACCTAGACCCCCATTTCCTGCTGTAAAGGGCCTCTGGGGAAAACCAACTATTATTAATAATGTGGAGAGTTTAGCTTGCGTGTCCCATATACTGCGTAATGGACCTGAGTGGTTTGCAGAATACGGGACGGAGAAAAGCAAGGGAACAAAGACCATTGCCTTGGTCGGTAAAGTCAATAATCCTGGACTGGTGGAAGTTCCTTTAGGTACCTCATTGGAGAAACTCGTTTTTAATGTTGGGGGCGGGATCAAGGATGGAAAAGAATTCAAGGCTGTCCAGACTGGAGGTCCATCAGGTGGATGTGTGCCCAAGGAATTATTAGAGACATCGGTCGATTATGACTCCCTGAACGCAGTTGGGACCATTATGGGGTCGGGGGGAGTCGTGGTGATGGATGAAGATACCTGCATGGTCGATTTTGCCAGGTTTTTCCTTGATTTCGCCGAAAAAGAATCTTGCGGGAAATGTGTTCCCTGCCGGCTGGGGACCAAACAAATGTTGGCGATTCTAGAGGATATAGTCGCTGGTGTTGGAAAACCCGAAGATATTGATTTATTAGAAGACCTCGCCTTATCGATCAAAGCTGGTTCTTTATGTGGGCTGGGGCAGACGGCGCCTAATCCTGTTCTTACAACCTTAAAATATTTCCGGGATGAGTACGAAGCCCATGTGATTGATAAAAAGTGTCCTGCTGGTGTGTGTAAAAATTTAATTCATTTTGAAATTAGCCAGGAATTGTGTGTAGGATGCCGCCTGTGTTTACGTGCTTGTCCCAGTGGTGCGATTTCAGGCGATGTTAAAGTTCCCCATACGATTGATCAAGAACTCTGTACAAAATGTGGCATGTGTTTTGAAGTTTGCCCACCAAAAATTGAAGCTGTTGAAATCATTCCCGGTTCATCCTTCCCAGGAGCATAACAATGACAAAGAAAGTAACGTTTTCCCTCAATGGACTTGATATCAAAACAGATGAGGGAAAGACGATTCTTACTGCCGCTCTCGAAAATGATATCTATATTCCCCACTTGTGTCATCATCCAGATTTAGTGCCTGCAGGCGTTTGCAGATTGTGCGGCGTAGAGCTTGAAGGCAGGGGATTGGTCATGTCTTGCTTGACGCCCGTTAATGATGGAATGGTGGTGAGAACGGATACGGCGCAGGTTACAACTCAGAGAACGGTAGCCCTGGAGTTGCTTATCGCCAATCACCACGGCGATTGTTTATCATGTTCGAAGAATAAATCCTGTGAACTGATGAATATCGCTGCCTTTGTTGGTATAGATGAAGAAAGGTTGAAAAAGCTTAGGCGGCCTGAAGTGTTGATGCCGGTAGATTCTTCCAATCCCTTCTTTGCTTTTGACCCCAATAAATGTGTTTTATGCGGAATTTGTGTGAGGACATGCGATGAGATCCAGGGAAGACAGGCGATTGATTTCATTCACCGCGGATATAGCACGAAGATCGGAACCGCTGGGGATTTGCCTTTCATTGACTCGATTTGTGAATCTTGTGGGGAGTGTGTCGTTCGATGTCCCGTTGGTTCTCTTTCGTTTAAAGAATATAAGAAACCGGCTTATGAAGTATCCACGGTTTGTTCCTATTGTGGTGTCGGCTGCGGAATTAATCTAGGGATACAGGGAAATAAAATTGTTAATGTCAGCGGGAATAGAGATGCTCCTGTAAATGAAGGTAGATTATGTGTGAAGGGGCGTTTTGGGAATTCCTTTGTCGATCATCCAGATCGATTGACAAAACCAATGGTGAGAGAGTATTTACTGAAGGGGGAGAAAAGAGGAAAGGATAATAAAAGAGGGGAATGGGTAGAAGTAGATTGGGATCAAGCCCTCGATCTTGTTGCTGGGAAATTAGTAGATATCAAGAAAGAATCTGGTTCAGATGCTATCGGATTTCTCTCATCGGCAAAATGCACCAATGAAGAGAATTACCTCATACAAAAATTTGCCCGGCAAGTAATCGGCACACATAGCGTAGATCACTGCGCTCGTCTTTGACACTCTTCCACTGTCGCCGGTCTGGCGGCTTCCTTTGGGTCTGGTGCGATGACGAATACAATGCAGGACATCGCTGACTACGCCCAATCGATCCTAATCATCGGTTCCAACACCACCGAGCAGCACCCTGTATTTGGTTACAAGATTAGGCAGGCTGTAATGCGTCGTGGAGTAAAACTAATTGTAGCGGATCCACGAGAAATTCCAATCACCGATCATGCCTATTTACACATTCGCCATAAACCGGGGACAGACATCGCTCTGGTGAATGGCTTGATGCACATTATTCTGAAAAACAATTGGCATAACGAGAAATTTATCCAGGAACGTTGTGAGGGATTTGATGAATTTTCTGAGAGCTTAGAGAAATATACGCCTGAATATGTGTCAAAAGAAACTGGGGTCTCAGAAGATCAGTTGCTGGAAGCCGCTTTTATCATTGCACACAATTCTCCCATGGCGGTGCTTTGGGCGATGGGGATCACCCAGCACACCACAGGGGTTATGAATGTATTCAGCATGGCAAATCTCCAGATGTTGCTGGGGAATATGGGCGTTAAGGGTGGGGGAACCAATCCGCTTCGTGGTCAAAATAATGTGCAGGGGGCTTGCGACATGGGTGCCCTCGTAAACGTTTTCCCCGGATATCAGCAGGTTGTGAATCCCGATGCAAGGGAGAAATTCAATCTCGCCTGGCAGCTTGAGAAGAACGGCTGGAAGAAATCTCAAGATGTTACGCCTTTGTTCGGGGATAAACCGGGGCTGACGGTAACCGAAATAGCCAACGCCGCCAAAACCGGGAATGTGCGTGCAATGTTCATCGTCGGTGAGAATCCCCTCATGTCTGATCCGGACACTAACCATGTCCGAGAATGTTTTAAGGCTTGCGAATTTGTTGTCCTTCAGGAAATATTCCCCTCTGAAACCTCCCATTATGCCGATGTACTCCTTCCAGGAGCCAGCTTTGCAGAAAAGAATGGGACCTTTACGAACACCGAACGGAGAATTCAACTCGTCCGTAAAGCTATTGCGCCGAAAGGAGAATCACGACCGGATTGGGCGATTACGGCTGACCTTGCCAGGCGTGTGATTGCAGCTGAAGATATACAACCCATCGGCCCACATGCCGGATGGGACTATAAAACCGCTGCCGAAATAATGGACGAGATAGCCCAGCTAACCCCCATTTATGGAGGTGTGAGTCATAAACGCCTTGATAAAGGGCAGCAGCTCCATTGGCCTGTTCTCGATAAGAAACACCCCGGTACCCTGATACTGCATGTGGGGAAATTCTCTCGTGGGAAAGGGAAGTTCAATATCGCCGAGCATATCCTTGCTCAGGAACTGCCTGATAAAACCTACCCCTTTTATCTCACCACTGGCCGTGTTTTATATCATTGGCATGGGGCTGAGATGACTCGTAGGGTAAAAGGTTTGGTCGAGATTTATCCTGAAGCCCTTGTCGAAATCAATCCTATGGATGCAGCAAAAATGGATATCAATGAAAAGGATCCTATCAAGGTTGTTTCCAAACGTGGTGAGATGATTGCCAAGGCCATGGTGACAGATAGGGTCGCGCCTGGTGTTGTTTTTGGGAATTTCCATTTCCCAGGAGAACAAAACGTTAATAATCTAACCATCATGGCCCTTGATCCAGTCGCAAAGATCCCAGAATATAAGGTTTGCGCTGTTAGAATCGAAACAGTATAGGCTGCTAAACCCTGAGTTACTAGAGGTCCTCAAAAGGGACCTCTTTATTATTTGAAGCGTATAATACGGCTATGGTGAAATTGAGCGTTGTGATCCAGGCGGGGGGAAAATCGACACGTATGGGAGAGGATAAAGCCTTGATACCTTTTGTCAGGGATACAACGTTGATTCAATACATTTTAAATCAAATTGAAGGTTTAGGGGATGAACGCTTGATTATCAGTAATGATGTTGACAAATTTAAGTTCTTAGGCTTACCTGTCTTCCCTGATGTATATCCACAAGTTGGCTCATTAGGTGGTATATACTCAGCGGTTCATCACGCCCGGTATAATCATTGCCTGATCCTGGCTTGTGATATGCCTTTTGTCAATATATCTTTGATCGATTATATGCTCACTCAGATGGATGATTTTGATATTATCATGCCACGGTGGGAACCGGAAGATTATACGGAGCCATTTAGGGCCATCTATTCAAAAGCCTGCCTCGATCCTATTAGTAAAGCGATTGAAATAGGAGAAAGGCGTATCATTTCCTTTTTTAAGTACGTAAAAATTCGCTTTATTGACGCTGATGAGATATCTAAATTTGATCCTGAAGGATTGACCTTTTTTAATATTAATACTCCTGATGAATTGGAACAGGCTCGAAGATTGGAAATCATTATGAGGGAGGATCAATGAAATTTCCAAAGGATATCAAATTTCTTCTATTGTTTGTTATTATCAAAATGTGAGGTGAGGAAAGATGATTGATGCGCTTAGTATATTTGGTTTTTGTATTTTCGCATATCTATTTGGTTCCTTGCCTTTTGCATTATGGGTAACGAAGTGGTTGAAAGGTGTTGATGTCCGTGACGCCGGTTCAGGACACATATCCACGACGAATACGATTAGGCAAGTTGGCTGGTTTCCGGGTATTATCGTTTTGATTTTAGATATGGGAAAAGGTTTTCTCCCAACAATCATTGCCTATGAATTTTGTCCTTTTGATTGGCTTGTTCCCATTATTGCAGCCCTGACGGTGGTCGGTCATTGTTGGCCGGTATTTGCCCAATTTAAAGGCGGGATGGGTTTGGCGACTGCAGGTGGCTGTGCACTTGCAGTTTTTCCCTTTGGAATTATTTTAGGTTTAGTGATTTTAATTCCCTTAATGTTGCTTATCAAACATGCTGCTCGTGCCAGCCTGATAACCAGCTTGTTGTTAGCTCCGGAATTCTACTTGTTTGGTGAACGTGGCATCACGATTGGTTTGGCTGCCTGTGTGGGTGTGGTCTTGGCTGTTCGCTTTATTAGCGATTGGAACAGAGAATATAAAGAGTTGTGGCTGGATCGGGATACTACGCGATAAGGAAATATTATTACAGCCTAAAGCATAAATATTCCCAATCAAAAACAATCACTCAAATAATAATCATTTTGCGATTTCAGAGGGGAGATGGGGAATATCGATAGATGCATCATCGCAAAACAGAATTGCCCGCTCGATGACGTTCCGTAGTTGACGGATGTTTCCCGGCCATTCATAAGCGATCAATTTTTCTAGTGCTTTAGGCGTAATGTCTAGCACATTCTTACCCATTTTCGAATTGAAATGTTTGAGAAAATAACCAGCCAATTCTGGTATTTCTTCTTTTCTTTCTCGGAGGGGGGGCATGTGCAGATCGACGACTTTCAATCGATAATACAGGTCTTCCCGAAATTCATTAACTTCGATTAACTTTTCCAATGGTCTGTTTGAAGCTGCGATAATTTGCACGTCCACCTTGATCAGATCGGTACCGCCCATTCTTCTGAAAGCCTGTTCTTCGAGTGCACGTAATAATTTTACTTGAACGTCGACGGGCATAGAAGAAATTTCGTCCAGGAAGAGAATACCCTCATCGGCAATTTCCATCAGTCCGTGTTTTCGCTTTTCTGCCCCGGTAAAAGCACCCGCTTCGTGCCCAAACAATTCAGATTCAAGCATCGTCTTTTGGATCGCACCGCAATCTATTGGGATGATGGGTTTATCGGATCTTGGTCCCATTTTATGGATCGCATTGACTAAAATTTCTTTTCCAGTTCCGGTTTCACCTGTAATCAAAACGGACACAGATGCGCTGGCAGCCCGTTGTGCCTGGTTCAGTAGTTCCTCCATTTCGGGGCTTTTTCCTTTTACGAAATCGAAATCCTGGAATTGGCTTTGTCTTAGGTGTGCTAATTCCCTGCGCATAGCCACAATCTCTCCCGCACGGTCGATTGATTTTTTTAACTCTTCAAGCTCGATGGGTTTTTGGAAAAAATCGTGAGCGCCATTTTTCATTGCACTGACTGCCATATCGATATCGCCATACGCTGTGATCATGATAATTGGAGGTCTGTTGATCAGGTGGCTGGTCTCTTCGATCAAAGTAGGCCCGTAGCCATCTGGAAGTTGGGCGTCTAATAGAACGACATCTGCATTATCTTGTGATAGTTGTTTCTTTGTATCTTTAAGGTTTTCTGCCTCTAGGGTTAAATATCCTTCATTTTCTAAATATTTTGATATATTACGACGTGCATTTTTTTCATCGTCAACGATTAATACTGTTAAACTCATTGAAATTCGCCTCTGTATATAGATTTTTAGATGATTAATTGAGTGCTATTTTACTCGGCTGGTAAAGTGATTTTAAAAACAGTTCCTCCGGGAAAGCTGTCCACGTTGATCTGACCGTTATGTGCGGCCACAATACGTTTTGTAATCGCAAGTCCTAATCCGGTCCCATTTTTACTCGTCGTAAAGAAAGGCTCGAATATCCTCTCTTTGATTTCATCTGGAATCCCTGGGCCTGTGTCCGAAATATAAATATCGAGCGACTTATTAGTAACAGTAGTTGAAGTGGGTTCGACACGGATTCCCAAAACACCACCTTCATCTCCCATAGCGTTGATAGAATTTTGAATCAAATTAGTAAACACTTGCTCCAGAGCGCGCCGGTCACCTTTTACATTGGGGACATTGGGGGGACATTGGATCCGGGGGATAATATTATCCCTTGACATTCTAGGGTGCCATCTGCTGATGAGATTCTTAATCAGGAATTCAACATTAACAGGTACAATTTTATATTCTTTGGATTTTGAAAATGTGAGTACCGATTTCATTAATTCAGCCAGGCGGTCTAGATCTTGTTTTAACCGTCCGATTTCACCTCTGAGAGTGTGGCCCTCTGGGAAGTTGGACGCCATCACCTGTAATCCCGTGCTGATGTTATTGATCGGGTTTCGAACTTCATGTGCAAATATTGCCATCACTTCACCCAATAATGCTTGTTGCTCTAATTGTTTTGCACGCAATCTATATTCTTGGTGTTGGCTGAGATCGGATAATAACAAAGTAATGATTCGTGAATGTCTGTCGATGACGAGAGGCATGGCCTTGATGTTCAATAATAGTTGGTGACCATCACGCCTGTGAATGTTTAATTCACCGAGATTTTTTAATTCCGTGTTATCCGGTGGGAGTGATTTTACATGTTGTGAAATTGATTCTTCTCCTACTAGGATTTCATCTAACTTTTTCCCTTGTACTTCATTGGGGGTATATCCTAGTGTGATTGCAGCAGGAGAGTTGATATCGATAATTTCTTGATTTTCGTTAATGACGATTATTCCATCGTTGATCACATCTTTGATCAACGTACTCACATCCATTTGTTGTGAAATACTTGTAAGTTGTTTTTTCGTTGTTGAGATTTCATCGTGATGTGAAAAACACACGGAGAAAGTGTTCGCTAGGATATTAAGTAGGGGAGGTAGATCTTTTGGCGGAGTAGAAATCTGGTCGCCGATAACGATGAGTCCTTCTTTGGGGGAGTTCTTAGTAATCGGGATTGTCGCCACATAACTAAGGTTTCCAGCGATGGCCTTTGTATGAAGTTCCGAGATGGCTTTTTCTCCAGAAACCCAGGTATAAGGTAAACGTAGATGGTTGATTTCTGTTGAATCTAATTCTTTTGGTAAAAACCCAGATTTTCCCCATTCATAAATAATTGATAGGGACTCATCTTGCTCGTCAACAGGCAGATAAAGTGCGATGAAGCTTGCTCCTGTGAGAAGTAAACCGGCTTGCATGATTTGTTTGAACGCTAAATGGAGATCGGTGATTTTTGGCGCATCCGAAAGGACTTCTAAAGCTTGCCATCGTTGCTCGATGAGTCCATTGCTGATATCTTGATTGACCATCCCTTCAGGTATGAATCTGATTAGCATTCTTTCACTATCGTTTTCTGGTTGGGAAATTAATAATTCGACCTCTGCTTGAATACCGCTTTGTTTAATCAATACGGTAAATATTGTCCTGTGAGGGATATCAGAAATATCTTCTAGCAAAGTACCATCGAGTTTTGGGAAAAGTCGTTTTATTGCTAATCCCTGAAGTTTGTGGATTTTATAAGAAGAAATTTCTGCAGCTTTTTGATTTGCTGCTACAATTTTCAATCGGCTGCAATCGATAAAAATAGCAGCTTCGGGAAGAGAATCAAGTATGGAAGATAATTCTTGGGGGTGTTTATTTTTTTTTACAGGACGATGTTTGGTCTTAATCTGGCTTTTCATATGGCTATTTGCCATTTCGCAGGTGTCCAGGGAGAATCCCTTCCATGGAGCGGTATTTTGCTACGGTTCTTCGTGCGATGTTGTGCCCCTTTTCAATAAGAAGCTCGGCGATTCTTGTGTCACTCAATGGCTCATTTTCTGATTTTATGATTGCTTTCATCGCTGCCCGAATGTGTAGGCTTCGATCGAAAAATTTTGAAATCGGAATGATTTTTCCTGAAGGTAATTGAACGGATTTACCGGAGACCGATCTAGATATTGTCGACTCATGCACGTCGAGTTCATCGGCTAATTCAGCTCTCGTAAGGGGTTTACTGTGAGCATCGCCTTTGAGGATAAAGTCTCGTTGTTTTTTTGAGAGTAGCTCCATCATCTTTACCATAGTATGATTTCGTTGTCCCAAACATTTAATTAATAAATTCGCTTTCTGGTAGTCCGAATTCCAAGCCTCGGTTTTATCGGGTGGGGCATTATTAAGAGCATTTAGGAAAGCCGGATTTATTCTGAGGGTTCCCGTAATTGGCCATACGATTTCAACGATTAATTGTGGATCATCCTTATCGCCGTAGCAGGTAATATAAACGTCAGGTTGGTGGTAGCGTTGCGTTTCCGTATCGGTATGGTGGCGGATATTCCCCCAATGGGATCTCGCAGGATAAGGATTGAGATTTTCACTGACGAAATGGGAGATCTTCTTGGCTTGATCGACTGAGGTACCTAGCAATTTCGCCAGAGATGCGAATTGATTGTGGCTGAGTGCGTGAAATCCTTCAGATACTGCCTTGATTATCATCGGATCGATGTCTTGCGATTCTTCCAATACATCCAGTTGTATCAATAGCGCATCTTGGGGGCTCTGTGCGCCTGCACCAATCGGATCGCTTCTGTGTATGATTGAAAGGACTCGGTTGATCTTTGAAATGGGAACGTGGTGGTATTGGGCAATCTCTAGCGGGGATATTCGTAGCAAACCATCACTGTCCAGACTGGTGAGGATGTGAGCTGCAATGAGTTGTTCATCTTTGAATAACTCAGATCCAATTTGTCGAAGGATGAATGTTGGTAAGTCTTCGACCTCTGGAGAGAGTTCCTCTGAGGGAATGTCATCTTCACTTGAATAATAAGATCGAGAATAGGTGTCGTAGCGAGGTGAGACAAACACAATAGGTGAATGGATGCTTAATGTATCGGAAAAGGAGCAAAAAGGGCAGGGAGAATTTTTAAATAGTTTACGATTACATGTCGGGCAATATTGTTCTTCGGTTATCTCCAACGCAGGGTTATTTGCCAGTTCCCCTTCGATTTTCTCTGCCAGTTCATCGTTGTTCATTTCCAGCAGCGACATTGTTTGCGCAAGATGCGCGGTCGTTACTGGTTTATGAATTGCTTTGTGATAAGCGATATGTGTTTGTTGAGTCATGATCCTTTTCCATTATAGACATTTATTGTAGAAGTTGCAAGAAATATGCCACACAAATTATGACGGATTTGGTAAAATCGAATTACCGATATTTTGGAGTTGTTATGGAAACAATATTGTCAGTTATTGGCGGTGGTCTTGCGGGAAGTGAAGCTGCCTGGCAGGCAGCACAAAGAGGGGTGAAGGTTCGATTATATGAAATGCGTCCCAAAAAAGAAACGGGAGCTCATGTCACCTCTTTCCTTGCTGAATTGGTCTGCTCGAATTCACTTGGTTCCAATATGCCTGATCGCGCTTCTGGATTGCTGAAGAACGAAATTCGCATGTTGGATTCACTTTTACTGGATATTGCCGAGGAAGTTGCAGTACCAGCCGGCAGCGCTCTTGCAGTCGATCGAAATAAATTCGCCGAGAAAGTAACCCGGGCAATTGATAGTCATCCCAATATAGAGATTGTTCGAAAAGAAATCCAAACGATTCCAGATAGCCCAACTATCATTGCATCTGGACCCCTAACGTCTAGGAATCTTTCGAATGCCTTGGCGGAATTGAGTGGTCAAGAGCATTTGTTTTTTTATGATGCTATTTCCCCTATTGTGAGTCTGGATTCCATTGACATGACTGTTGCTTTTCGGGCATCGAGATATGGTCGGGGTGATGAAGAGGAGGGGGACTATATTAATTGCCCATTGAATAAAGATGAGTATGAGATTTTTGTTCACGAACTTAGGAATGCTGAAAGAATAGAGATTAAAGAGTTTGAGTATGAAATGGAAAAAGGGGTGAAGGCTGGAGTGCATACCTTTTTTGAGGGTTGTCTGCCTGTAGAGATCATTGCATTGCGTGGTGAAGAATCATTAGCCTATGGACCTATGCGGCCGGTTGGCTTAATCGATCCCCGCACGGGGAAAAGACCGCATGCTGTCTTGCAGCTTCGACAAGATAATATTGCGAAGACTATGTATAACCTTGTCGGTTTCCAGACGAACCTGAAATTCTCCGAACAGAAACGAGTTTTTAGGATGGTGCCGGGATTGGAAAAAGTGGAATTCCATCGTTACGGGCAAATGCACAGAAATACTTTTATTTTATCTCCCAAATTACTTGAGTCATCCTTACAATTCAAGGGGCGTGAAGACCTTTACTTCGCCGGTCAAATAACTGGAATCGAAGGTTACGTTGGGAATATCGCCAGTGGTTTACTGGCAGGCATAAATATTTCTCGCCTGATGAATGGTCAATCCCCCTTAGAAATGCCTGTGGTGACAATGATTGGTTCACTTTGCCATTATATTACTCATGCGAATGTAAAGGATTTCCAGCCGATGAAAGCGAATTTTGGAATTGTCCCTCCACTCAATGATGGTGTGAAACGAAATAAACGGCAAAGAGCAGTAGCATATGCTGAGCGTGCCTTGCTTTCCCTGGAAGAATTTTGTAAAGTCAATAGTATTATGAATTAGTTTATAAATGATCGGTATTGCGCATAGCCAATAATATTCACCCTAATATGAATAAATATACCAAAATAATATTCAAATTAATAATTTTAATTTCAATCGTATTTCAATCATCATGTAATTCCAATCTTTTAAATCAACAATTCGACGGTGATAGAGCATATAATGATGTAGCGTATCAACTTTCACTAGGCCCTAGAATTCCTGGGAGTACTGGACATCGTCAAATAATTGAGTGGATATATTCATCTTTAGTTGAGGCTGGTTGGCAGGTTGAGAGTCAGCAATCAGCATATGAAGGAATCTATATAAATAACATCATTGCTAAGAGGGGAGAAGGGAATTCCTGGGTAATACTTGGGGCACATTTTGATACTCGTATGTATGCCGATCAGGATCCTGAACCGGAAAATCGCACAAAACCAGTCCCTGGGGCGAATGATGGTGCATCTGGTGTGTCTGTATTATTTGAACTGGCAAGGATAATCCCAAAAGATATTGATAGGGAAATTTGGCTGGTGTTTTTTGACGCAGAGGATAATGGCGGGATAGATGGCACAGATTGGGCATTGGGGTCACAGTACTTCGTCGATAATCTTACTGGACAGCCTGATGCGGTTGTGGTTCTTGATATGATTGGCGATAAAGATTTAGATATATATATTGAAAAATCGTCGAATCAAGAATTGGTCGCAGAGATTTGGGAAATTGCTGAAAAGCTTGGTCATGAAGAATTTATCGATCAGCCTAAGTACCATATGATTGATGATCACACAGCATTTCTATTGGATGGCATCCCCGCCATAGACATAATCGACTTTGATTACCCGTACTGGCATACCGTAGAAGATACCCTGGATAAAGTGTCTTCAGAAAGTCTTCAAATTGTAGGAGAAACCATTTTCATGTGGCTGATGGATGAATAATCCTTATCAATTCATGAGGTAGAATATGATTGAAAGGGAGGTTGGCAAAAAGGGTAACCTATCGTAAACTATGATTCATATGTCAGTAAGCCGTCTCTTGAATGAAATCCGTGAGCCTTGGCTAGAACGGATTTCTCGTAAAATTGGTAGTGAGGAAGAAGGGAGAATATTACTCATTGATGAATTGAATCGTTTTTATGATTTACTGATAAAAGCTGTAGAAAACGAAGATCCAGGATGGCTGAAATCAATTCTGATTGAATGGGCATCATCTCGTACCGAAACAGACATCAGTGATGAAGAAATCACATTATCGCCTGTACTATCGACCATTGTTACAGAGACGAATTTGGTTGCCCGGAGTGAATTATCCCCTGAACAGACCTTAGACCTAATGGAGACGTTGACGCCTTTATTTACATATGCATTTGAAGAGAATGCAAGGCATGAAGCCCTTGTTCGTATCGGATATTTATCAGCGAAATTAGAGAAAGTACAGAGGAATTTTACAGGTTTAGATCGAAGTAAATCGGATTTTATTGCTGTGGCCGCTCATGAATTGAAGACCCCCTTGACATTGATAGAAGGTTACGCTTCAATGTTGAAAGAACAACTATCGCCAGATTCTTTGGATGACTCTGCCATTCTTCTACTAAAAGGAATGGATAATGGGATTAATCGACTGGGGGAAATTATTAATGATATGATTGATGTTTCTATGATTGATAATGATTTACTTTCTTTAGTTTTTCAACCTACCTGGTTGAATCGATTGTTTGGTTCAATACGGAATGAATTGAAGGAAACGATTAAAGAGAGAAATCAATCATTGCTGATTGAAGAATTTCCTGGGTCAAATGAGATGTTTTTTGCGGATGCAGAGCGGTTGATGCAGGCGTTAAGGAATGTAATATTCAACGCTATAAAATATACACCCGATGGAGGGAAAATTTTTGTTGATGGTCGCTTGGTATCTGGTTTTATCGAAATATTGGTATCTGACACAGGAATTGGTATCGCTGTGGAGGATCAAAGCAGGATTTTCGAGAAATTTGGAGGGTTGGGCGATATTTCGCTGCATTCTACTGGTAAATCTAAATTTAAAGGTGGAGGTCCCGGACTAGGACTTCCGATTACCAAAGGGATACTCGAGGTCCATGGAGGTTCGATATGGGTCGAATCGGATGGATGCGATGAAGAAAAAATGCCCGGGTCGACTTTTCATATCCTCATTCCACAACGTAAAGAACCTCCTGATGAATTAGTCGCGAAGTTATTTCATAGGCCATCTGGCGAATAACTAATTATACAAAACAAAAATATTCAAAAATATGACGAAGAAAAATCCATTACCAACTACCTTACCGCCTGAACGTACTCTGCTTGTAGGCGTACAAATTACAGGAGAGGAAAATTTACTTCCTCTGGATGAATCTCTTTCCGAATTATCACTCCTTTCGAAGACTGCAGGATTGAATGTTGTAGGGACAGTTGAACAAAGATTGAGAAAACCAAACCCTAAAACATATATCGGGACCGGAAAGGTGGATGAGGTCAATGCATTGGCAGAGGAACTCCAGGCGGAGATCGTTCTTTTTGACAATGAATTGAATCCCAGACACCAACGTGAATTGGAGGCCGTATTTGGCGATAAAGTGCGTGTATTGGATCGGACTGCATTGATATTGGATATATTTGCACAGCACGCCAATACACATGAGGGTTCTCTTCAGGTTGAACTTGCGCAGTATGAATACCGCTTGCCGCGCCTTACTCGTGCCTGGACACACCTTGCCAGGCAGGCTGGTGGTGGGGGGGGACGCTCTGGTGGGGGAGGTGTAGGATTGCGTGGACCGGGTGAAAAGCAGTTAGAAGTTGATCGAAGGGATATTCACAGGCGAATCGACCAGCTAAAAGTGGATTTAGAGAAAGTGCGGGCACATCGTAGTCGCCACAGAGTGAGGAGAAAAAAGTCTAGAATACCTATCATTTCCTTGGTGGGGTATACAAATGCTGGTAAGTCCACTTTGCTGAATCGTTTGGCAGGGGCAGATGTATATGTGGCAGATCAGTTATTCGCTACATTGGATCCAACAACACGAAGAGTTGATTTGCCTGGCGGGACAACTGCCCTTATCTCTGATACAGTTGGGTTCATTCAGAAATTGCCTACAGAGCTTGTTGCAGCTTTTAGGGCGACGCTTGAAGAGATTTCAGAAGCTGATCTTTTATTGCATGTTGTGGATGTTACCCATCAAAGTGCCAAATTTCAGGCCCAGGCTGTAATTGAGACGCTAAAGGAAATTGAAGCTGACCATATTCCATTGCTTACGGTATTGAACAAAATCGACCGTTTAGATAATATTGAAATGGCAAAAGAATCACTGGCGGAATTTGAGGATACGGTGGCAATTTCAGCGTTGACAGGGGCTGGTATAGATGACCTTCTTCATAATATTCATAGAAAACTTTTTGAGGCTTTTGAAGTGATCAGTGTGCGAATCCCTTACAGTGAAGGCGGTTTAATTGCTGTATTTCACGAGCAAGGACAGGTTGAACAAGTAGAACACACCCGGGGAGGAGTCGTTATAGATGGCCGTTTACCTGGCCGACTGGTAGCGCAGTTCAGTCCTTATGTGATTTCTGAAATGCAAGTAAGTGGGAATTTGGAGTGATGATGCAAAATGAATTTTCGACCTTATTAGATAAATTATCTGAATTCTTGGCTGCCCGGAAGGGTCTATTGCCGCTGATTGGGATTATATTGGTCCTTGTAAATTTCATTATCCAATTTATCCCTGGAGGTGGAATATTAGTAGAGTCGAATTTCTTTCTCCATTTGGGTGTGGTGATTGCAGTAATCGGATTTTTAATAGCGAAAGCCTTGTAATATATCCATGGATGATGCTGTGGGATGTCGAAAAAAGATAATGTTATTACTAGTCCAAAGGAAAAATATAGTTGCCATTCTGAGTGAACGAAGTGAGTGAAGAATCTATCTTTTGGTATTTTTTTTCAATACACTTATTAGATTCTTAATTAAATATTTCACTGATTCCCCAAAATAGAAAACCGATTGCCGTAAGGTGTCCTTTCTTGCCTTTACATATCATCGAAATACTATAAATTAATCCTCTTATTCAACAGCCTTCG
The DNA here is from genome assembly GCA_050115475.1 of Anaerolineales bacterium. GTDB lineage: Bacteria > Chloroflexota > Anaerolineae > Anaerolineales > UBA11579 > JASFQL01. The sequence goes on along the minus strand of JASFQL010000050.1, from coordinate 4,419 downwards.
ATGATACTTGTTCTTTCCCGTCTTCATCTTGTTTACCTTTTTGCTCTGCCCTTCGTGCTTCTAGTAGCTTGATCGGATCACCTTTACACTTCTCCCAATCACTATCGCTGACCAGGGAGATGACCCGGTATCCTTCCGCATATGTCATTTCTTTTCCCTTGGCGTAGTCTTTAGCCCATTCCTTGATCATCGGCCCTGGGTCCCATCCTTCCATTTGGCTTTTATGCGCTCTGAGTGCTTTGATTTTTATATCGATTGTTGTCTCGATATTGACGAAAGTAGTAGTATTTTCCCAGGAACTCACGTACACTTTCCTGGGATTATGTGCTTTATATCCGTGTTCGAGTTCGATTTCTTCGAATAGGTTCGGCTGTCCCGCTGCAGGGAATACTGCTTCTAGGGCAAGAGTGGCTGCTGCCCGGTGGTCGGGATGGTTGATGTATGTGTCGCTCGCAATGATAATTGATGGATCGCTGCATATCACCACTTCTGGCTTGAATCGGCGAATTTCACGTACCAAACGTTCACGGATTTCTAAAGAAGGTTGCAGGATTCCATCGGGTTCACCTAGAAAAATAACCTCGGTCGCGCCGGCTATTTCTGCCGCTGCCTGGGCTTCAGACTCGCGTATTTTTCGTGCTTCTTCACGGCTGATGTGCGGGTCGGTGATGCCAACGTCACCGCTCGTGATGATGACGTAGCTGTTTTTACAACCCTCGCTTGCCCAACGTGCCAGGGTACCGGCGCATGAAAACTCAATGTCATCGGGATGAGCGTATATCGCCATAGCACGTTCTGGTGTGTAATGATTTCCCATTTTATACTCCGCGAATGATTGTCATTAATAATTGATCGCTTTTATGATCGGATTTTTTTTACTTGGGTCTATGTTTGATACCCTCTTCACTTGCTACAATCAAATCGGTGGCTAAATTGATAAAAAAACCGTGTTCGACGATACCGGCTCGTGATTTCAATTCTCCCGCGAAAGAACTTAGATCGTCGATTCCTCCAAGATGCAAATCTATGATGTAGTTCCCCTCGTCGGTGATGAATGGAGTGCTAGAATCTAACAGACGTAGAGCCGGCTTAGCCCCAATGGATTTGAAAAATCCGTTATGCGTTTCCCATCCGAATGGGATGATTTCAACAGGCACAGGCCATTTCGTTCCTAATTGATTTGATAATTTACTGCCATCGACGACGATGATTTCTCGTTTGCTGGCTTGTGCCACAATTTTCTCTCGCAGGAGAGCGCCGCCGCCGCCTTTGATTAGGTTTAAATCTGGATCGACTTCATCCGCCCCATCGATAGTCACGTCGATTTTTGTATCTTCATTGAAGGTGATGATAGGAATGCCTAGCCGTTTCGCCTCTGATTCGATTTGATTGGAACTGGGAATTCCTTTAAGATTAGTTATTTCTCCGGACTTTAACTTTTCACTGATTCTAGAAAGAGCGTAAATAGCGGTGGATCCGGTACCCAATCCAATAACCATATCCGAATTGACAAACTTATTTACGGCATATTCAGCTGCTTGCTTTTTCAACGTATCGATATCTTTCATGATTAGATAATTATATTTGATTTGAGATTGTTTTATCGAATTATATTAATGACTACAGGACATGAGGTATGCATTCCCTTGTTTTCCAACGACCTTGATTTCATCCATCTTTCTCATGCAGTAGGTCATTTTCCCGGCTAATGACCTCGAGACCTTTAAGTGGGTAGCAAGATCCTTATTTGTAAAAGGATTTGGCAGCGTGGGTGGGAATAATCGAAGTAGCTCATTTGGGTGTTGAAATTCATGTTTTTCTTTCACATCAATGAGGTTTCTATCAGCTATACTCCATTTTTTACGTCGCCAGCTTCCTTTTCCATCATTTCTCCATACTTCATCGAGGTCTACTAACAGCACGTAAATTGATAGATTATCTTGCTTTAGTATGGATGGCGTTCGGATTAATTCCGAAAATAATTCCTCGACTCTGCCTCTTTTAGGAGATTTTCTGCGTCCGATTCTTTCTCCATTTCTTTCTTCCTTGATGATCCATTTTTGATATGCGATGGGGTGGAATAGATGTATTTTGTGATTATTACATAAAGCTTGAATTTTTCTTCTTATCTTGCTGAAATTTTGGGTTTGGATTTCAATGATTAAATCGTCCCGCATGATGTCGACAATGTAACCATCAATCTCCGCTTCGAATCGATCCCCTGGCCTTGAAACCCATTGGATAATAGAAGCGTGGAGGCTGTTTTCTTTAAAGGTACCGATACCCGATCTTGTATTTTGATTTTTTTGGGAATTGTTATTTTTCACGCAGTTTACTTCCCTTCTGCTCGTTCCCAAAATATATCGATGATTCACCGAATCTCATTTTTACTTTCTGGATAGCTGCTTCTAAGCCGTCTGGTCGTTTTTTACCCTTTTCACGTACCTGATCCCAAAAACTCAACTGCTTGCTTGGTGGACATAGTCCGCTTACGCTGACCCCGATTAATCGGATGGGGTGATTGTGTTTCCAGTTTTGATCTAACAATTTCATCGCTGCTTCTGCAATGACCTTATCATCGTCCGTGGGGGTGGGTAAGGTTACCTGTTTACTGATTGTAGTGAAATTAGGCCAGCGGATTTTTATCTTTACTACTTTTCCGAATAATCCACCAGCGTGTAAACTCATCGTAATTGAACCGCTTTGCCGGGTAATCTGCTCCCTGATTATTTTCTCATCGTTAATATCTTTGCTGAATGTTACTTCCTGGCTGAAAGACTTGGTGTCGCTGTGAGGTCGAATTTCCCGCTGATCGATGCCTAACGCTCTTCGATGTAATCCCTTGCCGTGTTGGCCGAATCTTTGTATAAGATCGCTTTCAGGCCAATTGGCCAAATCCCCAATAGTGTGTATCCCCAGATCGTCTAGTATTTTAGCGGTTTGCTTTCCAATTCCCCAAAGCATTTTGGTCGGCAATGGTGCCAAAAATGATGCTTCATTTCCCGGCAATACATTCTGTATGGCCATTGGATAATCCATCGTTTTATTGGTGTTTTTACCGACGTCAGTAGCGATTTTTGCCACTAATTTATTAGAAGCTATCCCAAGAGAGCATGGGAGGCTAGTATTATCCAACACTTTATCCTGTATTTGTTTTGCGAAAACAACATCTTCGTTTTCATTGCCATGAAAATCAAGGAAAGCTTCATCGATTGATATTTGCTCGATATTTTCAGAGAACTCTACAAGGATCGCCATGACCTCTTTTGATTTTTTACTGTACTCTTTTCTGTTTCCGGGGAGGAGAATAATGTCTGGGCATAATTGAACTGCTCTTGCAGTTGGCATCGCAGATCTCACACCGTAATATCGTGCTGCATATGAACATGACGAAACAACGCCGCGACCTTGAGGATTACCGCCAACCGCGAACGGCTTTCCTTTTAATGAGGGGTCAAGTTGTTCTTCGACTGCACAATAAAATGCGTCCAAATCGAGGTGAATGATTCTCTTAATCATTGCGTATAGCCAATACTGATACTACTAAACAATCAACATATTCCAACAACTAACCACTTACATACATCCACTCTTCACACGAACAACTTCTGCCATGACTGCCAGTGCAATTTCAGCAGGGGATTGACTGCCAATCTCAATCCCTACGGGACTCTTGATTCTATTTATTTGATCTTCAGAACATCCATGTTCGTTCAACCTTATTATTCTATTGCTGTGTGTTTTTTTACTGCCAAGTGCACCGATATAGAATACTGGGCTGTCTAATGCCGCCAATAAAGCAGGGTCGTCGATTTTTGGATCGTGGCTGAGGGTCACCACTGCAGTATTACTGGTGAGTGTTAGCGATTTGAAGGCTTTATCCGGCCAGGATGTGATAAGTTGGTCGATTTTGGGAAAACGATTCTCTTTTGCAAATGACTTTCTTGGATCTATCACGACAACTTGATAGTCCATGAGTTTTGCTATTTGGGCTAAATTGATAGTAATATGCACGCCGCCGACAATGATCAATGATGGAGGTGTGTGAACCGTGCTGATAAATTTCTTAATCTTTCTTTCTTTACTCTTCTCAACGATTACCCCTGGATATTTATCTTTAATCACATCTTCCTGAACACACATTTGCCCAAGTTTTGATTCTGGTCCATCAATAGTAAATGAATAGCTGAATGGTAAATCATTATTAATAAGAGAAGATATTTTATCAACTAGTTTTTCCTCGAATGGTTGAATGAAAATATCGATCTCACCGCCGCAAGCCAAACCGACTTCCCAGGCAGTATCGTCTGCAATTCCGAAATGCAGCAATTTTGGTTTTCTCGTACGAATAGTCGTCAACGCTTCCTCAATGACTGCGCCCTCCACACACCCACCACTTACTGATCCTGCGAATTCGCC
>JASFQL010000049.1:0-24693 GCA_050115475.1 Anaerolineales bacterium | reverse complement strand
GTTGGTCTACAAGAGACAAAAGCCTCAACTGATTATCCGCTGAAGCCCGAAAGCTTCTCTTTGACATGTTTAGCGGTGTCCCATGCCGCACTCCAGCTTTGTGACGTCTGATCCCTCACCAGCCAGAGCTAGGGGAGGGGAGACGCGGTCCCTTCTGGGACCGGGACTACTTTATCTAAACTGCTTACGCAGCCAGGGGTAAAGTAGCATATTCAGTGCGGTTGGCACTTAATTTGTGTGCTGATTTTTCGAGATCGGCACCTCTCGGCTCGCAGTTCGGGATCAGCCTCTTCCGTCGAAACCGATCATCCCCGAGTCCCTTTATTATATCATGTAGAAGGAAATGTTTTTAATCACTATATATGATATTAATAATTATTTTTATGAGATATCATTTCAAGGCTTTTTTGCAGTAACAATAGCAGAGAAAAGGGATTTATCTGGGAGAATTTTATCAATCCCACCATGCTTGTTTTTCGCAGCTACTTCAATCTCAATAAATCCTGCATTCGATAAATCATTGATATATTTTTCAAATGGAAGAGCGCCAGCTATACAAGAACTCCAAGAATCTTCCATTTGCAGCATAGCGCTAGGAATTTTGCCATTACTGACAATATCTGATATACAAATTCTTCCTCCAGATTTTAAGGCGCGATATATTTCAGAAAAGACCTGTTTTTTATCTGTAGAAAGATTGATAACACAATTTGAAATTACGACATCTATACTATTGGACTCCACCGGCAGCGATTCGAGATATCCCTCACAGAATTCGACATTTTTTACACCAATGTTAAAAGCAGCATCCGTAGCACGATCGATCATTTTGGGGGTCATGTCTATACCAATAACATGTCCAGTCTCTCCTACAGCCCTGGCGGAAAGAAAACAATCTAAACCTCCACCAGATCCCAAATCGAGAACATTTTCTCCCGGTTGTAAGTTCGCCGCAATAACTGGATTGCCGCATCCCAAAGAAAAATTCATTACTTCCTCTGGAAGGTTGATGAGTAATTCAGGACTATAAAGCGCAATGGATCCACAGCATGAATCATTGGTTTCTACTTTTTTTGTATAATAATCTTGAACAGTGTTTCTTATGGTTTCTTTCTTTTTTAACATCTAATTTATACTCCTTAATTTCTAACATATAGATGGATATCTATAGGATATATTAAAAAAATTTAATTGACTTACCCACTTGATTCATTCTCATTGATTTCTTGGATATCGGACCCGGGTGCAAATATCTCGATAAGTTGGCCACAACACGAGGCGATCCGCGATTGATTGAGTGTATAGTAAGTATGTTTACCATCTGGTCGAGTTTTTACTAATCCAGCTTCTTTGAGGATAGCAAGATGGTGGGACACTGTTGGCTGACTGACACCGACTATCTCAACGATTTCATTTACGTTTTTCCACTCACAGCAAATAAGCTCCATGATCTCATGACGAGTAGGATCTGCCAATGCTTTAGCAAATGAAACAGGATTTATATTGCTTTTATTCATATTGATAAACTTCTATATGATTACATTCTATATGTAATTTTCTTATCTGTCAACCCAACTTGAACCTCGTAACTCCTCTGGAATATGATTAAAGGTAGCATCGCTAAAATGTACTTCTCCTGATGGATCAACATCGAATTTAAAAATGGTTCCATTTGGAATTTTCGTTATAGATGAAAAAATCAGAAAATTATTCATGCTTTTTTTGAAGGCTCGCAAACCAAATAATGAATACAGCATGTAAGGGATTGAGTTTATCATCAATTTTTCTTTAATAAAACTAAATTCCTCATTTTTTTCAGCTCTAGATATACCTTCCATTCTCAACCTTTCCCAAAGACTTGCTCGCATGAACCATCCATGACCAAAAATAACAGTAAATTTGGAATCTAAAGTTTGTAATTTTGCGAAGGTATTTTTTATTCTCGAACGAAATTGATTGAAAGATTCTGCCCCCTTACCAGCAACGTACTCTGGATCTCCTTTCCGAAAATAATCTTGTGCTTTGGGATAACGCTGCATCGTCGTGGTTTGATAGTAATCTTTTTCAGCTAAGTAAGTGAACTCTTGTATTGGCCATATTTCGATTGGAACATCGGGGAATTTATCGAATAGCGGTTGCCCGGTTTGTTTGGTTCTTAGATATGGTGAATGAATGAATAGTGAGGGTTTATCCTGCACATAATCAGCAATACATTGAGCCTGTTGAAATCCCTTTTCAGTGATTTTGATGGAATTGGGAGAGGTTGAAGCTAATCCGGCATTACTCTCACTCTCACCATGTCTGATGAACCAGAATGATGGCATATGAACTCGGTTTACTCGAATTAATTATGTTAATCCATTAAGTGGAGGGATTATATCAGAAGTAAACCCCGAGAGTACTTTTCCCAGGGTTTACTTCCATATGTAATTATATTTGTATAGAAGAAACTATTTTTTTTCTGAAGTCTTTCCTCTTGAGGTTTGGTATTGGTTGTAGGTTCGAATAACAAAAGCCCCGAATCCAACGAGTAAGAGGTATGGAAATAAACCTACCCAACCAAGATATGGTGTCAAGCAGGCAAGGATCGTTACACCAGCGGAATAACTCCGCTTTCTGAAGATGGAATGATCGGGGAAAAGTCTCTCACTAATTAATTGGAACATAATTGAAAGACCAACAATTCCACCGATTATGAAGATGATAACGAATATTACTCCAGGCAGGGAGACTAACTCGACTCCAGTAGCGTTAGCCAGGTAAAAGAATAAGAGACTTAGAGCTAGGAGGAAGATACTGTTTATTAATCCTAACCAGAAAGATCGTCCTATAGAATCATCAGCAATCTCTTTCCCTTCTCTAACAATATCTGGGAAAAGGGTTTCGATCATGACAAAAAATGCGGTGAGACTGACCCAAATAAAAAAACCGAAAAGCAATGGTTGTAACATATTAACCTCCATTTTGCGAGTAATAAATTGATGAATTTGGTAACAGAATTCGATTTCCAACAAACCATAGTAGGCCTGAAAAAACAGTGAAGGTTATTAGTAAATGAAAAGGTAAATTATCGGGGGTAATTTGATGTGGAAGGTTTAGAAAAGGAATTTCTAGAGTTAAAAGGTGATCTGATAATGAATCGAAATATGAGGAGATAATTGAAATACTCGTTGCGATATTCGATATGAAGTTGTTGAAAAAAGGCGAAAGTATATTTTGGAGGTTATCAATAGAAACCAATGAAAATACAGCAGCTATCAAAATTGAGATAATGCTGATTTGTAACCAGGCTGTACGTTGTAACAAAGGTTCAAGTTTACTGATATGAGTAATTTCATTTACGACAAGAGTGGAGATATCCTTAGGGGTTTCAACTGGTATTATTCCTTGAATTTGAGTAAACAAATCTTTCAAGCCTGATAGATTTTGTACGCATTCTTGACAGACAGAAAGATGTTTTTCAAATTTCTCTATTTCACTAAGAGAGAGTTCATTGTCCAGATATTCATGAAATGTGGTTTCATCAGGGTGAGGATCTAAAGGATTATGCATATTCTTTTAACCTCTCTGCCAGGAGTTTTCTCCCTCTGAATAGATAGCTTTTTACATCACTCAAAGGAATATGGAGGATTTCTGCAATTTCTTGATAGCTCAGCTCCTGGTAATGTCTCAATTCGATTATCACACGATGCTTAGGCGGTAGGCTGAGTATTGCATGGTGAATAGTATCTGCCTGTTCTGTCTGCCTGTAGATATCTTCAGGTGTGCTTCCATTATTTGAAGGGATATTGTGATATCGTCCTTCGTAAGGAACGGAAGCAGGAGTGTTTTTCTGGAAAACATTGATGCATAGGTTTGTAGCAATTTTCCGTATCCACGGTCCAAATGGTCTTTGGTCGTCGAAGGTTTGTAATCTTTTATATGCCCGGATGAAAGTGTTTTGAGTCATATCTTCCGCATCTCGGTAGTTACTTAGTAGCCTATAGCAGACATTGAATACTGATTGTTGGTATCGAATGACCAACTCTCCGTATGCTTCTGTTTCACCATCTAGAGAACGATGGATTAAGATGCTATCTGAATCATCTTGCATTTCTACATTGTAGTACAGGTTTATGAATCAGAATGTTGCATTGACTCTTATAGGAATATTGTTGTACAGGTATAATAAATATATAGGATAAGAATTTCCCTTTTTAGGAATTCGTATAACAAGGAGATACTGATGGAATATAATTACCCGCTGGAGATGTCGTTCAAAATCGTTGCATTAGCTCCCCAAATGTCGATTAGGGATGCTGATGGTAACCTCATCTTTTATGTGAAACAAAAATTATTCAAGTTAAAAGAGGAAGTCACAGTATTTGCTGATAGTGAACAGACTCAAACACTATATAAGATCAATGCAGATAGAGTGATCGATTTTTCAGCCCGATATAGTTTTTCGGATGCAGTTGGAAATCCATTGGGTGCTGTAAAACGGCAGGGTATGAAATCTTTATGGAAGGCACATTATGATGTCTTTCAAGGCAATGAACCTGAACCTGTCATGACGATTCAAGAAGAGAATGTATGGATAAAAGTTGCAGATGGATGTTTAAATAGTATTCCAGTATTGAATTTATTAGCAGGGTATTTTTTCCATCCTGCTTATTTAGTGGCAAATATTAAAGGAATAAAATTAATTAGGTTACAGAAAATGCCTGCATTCTTTGAGAGTAAATTTATGATTGAGAAACTCGCTGAAATTGACGACTTCGATGAAAAGCGGATTTTATTAAGCCTGATGATGATGACTTTGTTGGAAAGGGCAAGAGGTTAAAAAGAACTGATTTATATATTTTGAGTTGGTATTCTCAACAACTCTATAATTTATTTAATATAAAACAGACAGCAATCTTCGTGACTGCTGTCTGTTTATATAATAGAGTTACAAGAAATTACCCATGATTAGATTAATAATCAATCCAAGAATGAAGAACTCACCGGCTTGTCGGTTGAAATACATAGCCCAACCTACATACCATAACGGCCAAATAGTCCATTCCTTTGGGGGAGAATCAGGTTTTGGCTTGGAATATACCTCCCAGGCCATATATAGACGGCGAAAAGCCAATAGAGTAATCAAGATTCCCCATCCAGAATATTGGAGTAAAACCAGACAGAAGATCAAAACATAGAAAAAGATAAAAAAGAATTTATTGAGGTTGAGTGCTCTCTTCTTGCCTATGACAACCGGGATCGAGCGTACGCCAACGGTTTTGTCTGCTTCAATTTTATCGATATGTTTACCAACAAGGACAGAAGCAACGATCAATCCATATGGGAGGGTGTTCAACAAAATTTCTGGCGTAAGGTTACCAGATATGACAAAGGCTGTTCCACCAATCATTAGTGGACCCCAAACGATAAAGGAAGTAAGTTCACCCAATCCCCATCGCTTGAGTATGCCGGTGTAGGTTAGGCTTAGAACTAAACCTATCAGAGCGAATGAAACAACCAAAGGACCTCGTACGATGGCAAAGTAAATCATGATGATCCCATCGAGAAGGATCAAAAGAATGGCAGCTCTCAATAGGCCTTTTTCTGTCGTCAAGCCCCCTAAAATCGGGTGAGTTGAATACTGGGCACGAGGGTAATCTTCAGTATCCACACCTCGTCTTACATCGATCAAATCATTGATCAAATTGTTAGAGGCGTGGGCAATAATAATTCCGATCACGCAAAGAAAAGCAAACCACCAATTTACTTTGCTGTAAAGTGCCGCCAATAGAACGCCAATCAATCCCGAAGTAAATGTCATGGAAAACACACAGGCACGCGATATCACTAGCCATTTTGTGATACTATCGGCGATTTCTATCTCTGGGACATTGCAGCCATTAATTGCCATGGCCCAGCGTTTTATGAGGGGGAGGGGGTGTTTTATGTGATCAATGTTGGTTGACATGGATAGTCTCCTCCAAAATTATCTTTTGATAACGTTTACTAAAACTAATATACCAAGGATAATGATGATTGCTGGTCCAACAAAGTTCCCAATTGCTAAACTTTCCTCTATGGCAACAATTGAGCCAATTGCTAAAAGGATCAGAGCAGGGATAAATGCCCATTTTAGTCTACCATATGGAGTAGGAATGATGAATAATATCAGGAAGGAAAGACCTAAGCCAAGGAATAAGATGCTGCCCGAATCAACCCAAACAGGATTGTATCTTTCAACGATTGATCCAACCCCCAGAGAGATCAAAAGACCGCCTGGTACCAATGCCCACCAATGGAGGCGGTCGTTAATATAAATCAACACAAGACTGAGACCAATACTACACAGAATGATTAATTCGCTGTAAGTATCCCCAATTGAAGGGATCAACTCAAGGAGGTTGCTGATTCCGATACCAAGAAAAGATAATCCAGGAATGAGCCATCCCCAATTTTCTCTCCTTGCAAAAAATTTGGATAGGAAAAAACCACCCAAAACACTGCATACAACTGCCCAGATAATATTCACGACATCCCCACTAAAAATATCGAGTTTTTCCAGTATCAACAACACGCCACCGATAATGAGTAATGTGCCAATAGTATTACGGATTCTTATCCTCATTATGACTCTCCTAATTTATCAATCTACTTTTTAATAAAAAAAGTTTTTATTCAATTCTAAATTATACCAATCGCGTAAAATGTTGGGATGAAAAGAATCCGTGACCCATCTTCCCATGCAGCTTTGTCAATTTCTTTATATTCACGAATATCGTCTTTAGTTAAAGAATCGCCGAGGTCAAATTCGAGTATTTGCCACTCTGATTTCCATGTATCGTGAGAGGGTTTGCCCTTCCATTGTGCTCCCAAAATGCCAACCTCAATATCATTTACTCCTTCTTCGTATAGCCATTTTGCCAGTTCCCTTCCAGTATTTGGTTCTGCTCCTTGTTTTCTCAAACTTTCCGTTTGTGATTCCCCCAATAGCTGTAAATCATTAGGATAATCAATTCGACCGCCGTAATCTGGTTCTGCAAGCAGCAGGATATATCCACCCGGCTTGCAAACACGTATCATTTCTCGGATGACAATCTTTGGAGATATTACCCATAGAAGTAAAAAATGACAAAGTACGGTAGAAAAACTATTTTCTGGATATGGTAAGTGATGCCCATCTGCACAGAGTAATGAAACATAATTCAAATCGGATTGGGCAAATCGTAGGCGATCCATCTCTAAATCTAATCCGTGAATGATGGAATTATTCGGTATCTCTCTAGTAATAGCACCGGTTCCACACCCCACATCCAATATTGATTGAGCGTTTTCAAGATGAGCTTTATTGAATAGATATTGTCTGATGTCTCTTGTCCACTCAGCTTGTTGCATAAATCGCTTATGCCATTCCTGAATCGGTAGCATATTCTACTCGTATTTCCTATCTCTATAATGAAGATTTGACCAATGCAATATTACCATCTATACTTATGAATGATATAAAGAAAACTAGTTAATTACAAGTGTAATAAATGGTAAAAAAGAATTCTATCTCAGCCTCGATTTTTGAGGGAATAAGAAAAGATTTCCATGATTTTACTACGATCATCAATCATCGCCTTTCACCCGAACGTGGACTGTTTACATACCATGTAAACCGTCCCGATGAAAGTAAAATGCGTCTCCATTTGAGGATAGAACCAGATGGTGCCGGTGTCTTGTTCATCGATGTTACAGATGTTATACATTTAAATTCAACTGCAGCTGAAATAACGAAAATGGCCTTAGATGGGATTGATGAAAAAATGGCTAGAGTTTTATTAAGCCAGAAATATCGTTGGGAAAATGAACATCAGGTAGATGAGGATTTATCGAAAATTTACCAGATGGTCGATCATTTGTGTAATCATACAGGAGATTGTTTTACATGTGCACTAAAAGGCTTGCTTGAGACGGCTCCAATGTTTAGTGTTCAGGTGAACGCTCCCTATAAAATTGATATCGCTCTAACATATGGATGCAACAATCAATGCCCCCATTGCTACAACGAGATTGATCGTTTTCACATGCCTTCGTTGCCGTTGATTGATTGGTATAAAGTTTTGGATAAAGTCGCAGAATTGGGTATCCCGCATATCATATTGACCGGGGGAGAAGCAACTTTACATCCCAATTTGAGTGAAATAATAAAATATGCTGACCAATTAGGCATGATCGTTGGGATGAACTCTAATGGTAGGCATGTCGCGCATGAACCCTACATGCTGGAGCTAGCAAAAAGTGGGTTGAATCACATTCAAATTACCTTAGGTTCATGCTACCCACAAGTGCATAATTTAGTCATGGGCGTCGATTCCTTTTCGCAAACAGTCAGGGGAATTGAAAACGCTTTGAACAGCGGGATTCATGTGATAACGAATACGACCTTGATGCAGTTGAATGTGGATCATGCCGAGGAGATTGTTGATTTCCTTTTTGATAAAGGGATCCGGACTTTTGCAATGAATGGGATGATTTATTCGGGTGGCGGTTTTTCACACCCCAATGCAATCCCCACGAATGAACTTGCTCCTTTATTGGTTCGAATACGCGATCATGCCAAATCTCTGGGAATGCGATTTCTTTGGTATACTCCCACTGAATACTGTCGATTTTCTCCAGTTGAGCTTGAGGTTGGCGCAAAAAGATGCAATGCAGGCGAATATTCTATATGTATTGAACCGAATGGCGATGTATTACCATGCCAATCCTATTATGTCTCTACTGGCAATATTCTTAATGATCCCTGGGAAGAAATCTGGAACAACGATCTGATGATAAGTTTTCGGAATCGGGAAGACGACCCACAACTATGTGGGTTGCCTGAGATTTGTTGGGAATGTCCTGATTTGTCGCTATGTGGTGGTGGTTGCCGGATAGAGTTGGAGGCGCAAGACGGGATTAGAGTTGCAGAGAGTGCCGGTGGGGGATGTGTGGGGTGTAGTGGGTATGTCAGACTGCAAATGGAGGGAGAAAGAGAGAAACTTATTCACCGTTCTGATAATGATAATCATAATCATTTAGGAGGGTATGTTCCTCACGCCAGCCAGCGTAAAGCCAATCGCCGTTCATCTGGGATATTGCAAAGTGATAAATAAATTGGAATTGTAATCAGTATCTAAAGTGATGGACACATTCTTCAATAGTCAATTCTGGATTCAAATCCTTCTTGGCTTTTTCATCTGGCTGTCATTTGCCGTATGTTATTTTTATTTGACCAAAGGAATTGGAAAATTCACATTCGTATCATTTTCGATTTTCTATATCATTGTTTTTATCATAAATCCTGTAGCTTCCTTTGTGATAGGCATAGTCAGCGGGATATCAATTTTTATTTGGCTTAGACTCAAATCTCGGCGGAAACAAAAGTATAAAAATACTGTTGCCAAATTTGAGGCAGGCGGGATTCGTCGTGGTCTAGCCCCACCTGAAATAGCTGCTGTTTTTGGTAAACCATTCCATCAAATTCTGACCTTGATTTTTATTGGCTTGCTTGAAAAAGGATTTATCTTTATTGATGACGAAAAAAATATTAAACTCAAGGTTTCATACACAATGGAAACCCGCACCCATTCACTCAATGCAGAGAAGCGTGGGAAATTAAGGCGTATAGGTGCTCAAGAATCAAAACAAATCCTTTTTCCATTCGAAGAACCTTTTATAGAATTACTCGAACAGGAAGAAGGAAAAGAGATTGCTGAGATTGATTTTAATGTTACGGTCAAACCATTTTACAATTCAGTTGCAGAAAGACTTGGCGGGTTTGACCTTGAGCAGACTCGAGAATATTGCGAAAGTCTCCTTGAGTGGATATTTGAAAACGAGAAATTTGTTGGTCCCATAAATAACAACAGAAAGCAGCGTATTGAATGGAATCTGTTGAATTCCTATCTGAACGAGAAATATTCGATGGAACTAGATAAACTTCCGATTTGGTTTTTAAATGACAATCATAGTTCAGATAAGCCTCGACCAAATAAGACTCTTGTTAAATGGATATACAGCCTTGAAGATAAAATAAAATCAAGGCTGTCACAAGAAGATATTAGACTCAGTCTAGATAGGATGATGAATGAGAATTCTTCAGAATTTCTCCAAGAAATCATTCATTCGACATACCATATGTAATGAATCTACAAATTCTTTGCAGCCTCCCAAATCTTACCCCAATCGTCCTTTAGGAAATTTCCCAAGACATGATTGATACCCTGGTCGGGTAGAACGTCGCCATCCGGTTCGACATATAGCCAACTCCTGCCGGTACCTTTGACCTTCTCTATTTCCTCTTCATCGGTTTCTAATTCGATATTCACTGGATTTAGTTGTGAATAGGGGACCGGGATATCCCAAACGAGGTCGATGTCCATTTCATTGGCATGATCTCTGGCGATTTGCAGTTCATCTGAAAGGGATTTGTCACTCTCGCTGAGAGAGATGGCGGATACCCCTGCTTCAGTTAACTTATTAATGTATTGGATTGCGTGTTTTGCATTTTCTTTTGTGAGGGTTAAATGGGCGGCTACGAAAATATCTTCGTCCAAGGTCTCAGACCAATACGCAAAACTGGTCAGCGATTCCCAGCTATTTTTCTCATCGGGCTGGATGATAATCATCGTATGGTCAAGACCCGCCTGTAGTAAAGAATTTAAATATTTCGTATCACCAAGTTTGATCCCATTTGTGAGAAGGCCGGTCACTTGCCCGTTGTTTTCTGCGTGCCTGATGAGTTCTGGTAAGTCATCACGCAATGTTGGTTCTCCTCCCGTGAAAAGGATGTGTGGAATTCCGATGGACCATGCTTTATCGATGATGGATTTCCACTCCTCGGTAGTAAGTTCCTGGTCGACACGTTTAGTTGGTGCAGCTTCTAGCGGTACGCCTTCTGGCAGTTTATATGTTATCGCACAATCCAACCGGTATGGAGCGGTAATGTGATCGGGGTAAGGGATATGCCGATCGATATCCAGGAAGGAGATAGGATCCAAATCTGGAGTGGTGACTAATGTTTCGATTTGCCCATTGAATTTGTCGTAATCTGCTTCTATTTCTTTCAAACTAACGTCATAACGCTGTTTGATTTCTAATAAAGCTTCTTCTTTGGGCGTTCCGTTTACTAGATAATATGCATATTCAGATGCAGTTTCATTGAGGTGTAGCACAGTAGAAGCATTAACCACAAGGATGCCCTTACCGTCCTCTTCCAATCTGAGGTGAAGCCGGTAGTTTAGCGGATGATTGGGCGGAGATTGGTAATGATATATTCCGGCTGGTAATGGTTTGTAAGGTTCGAATTGTTTCTTTATTCGTTCAATGATATTTGCCATTTCTACCTCCCACCCCCCGCACAGGCGCATGCACAGCCAGCGCAAGCACATGCGCAGGCGCACGAGCTACCACCTCCGCCGCTTCGGTATCCGCTGGATGAAGCTTTGGGGATTGGATTTGTTTTATTGGTGATACCGCTGGTGAAGTCACTAACACTCCCAATAACGCCGGCTGAAAATCCTTGAATGCCGTTGACGACTGACGCTGCAAAATCAGATCCGGGTAAGTGGGGCATGCTAGTACCGCTTGAAGAAGGCGTTGATGCACTCCGTGTTGACGTCCTGATGGGTGAACTGCTCGTACTGGTGGGTGTCGGATCGTATCGGTGCCACCATGTCGGAACGAATACGGGATAATGCTGGAAGACTCGCCGGGTTCGGTCGTCGTATTCCTCATCGAGCATGGTCCATTCCATAACTTCATCATATTTCTCACTGCGGACTTCGGGTGTATCGGCAGCTTCCACCTGAGCCCACGCTCTTTCGATGATTTTTTTATAATAATCTCGAGTTTCTTTGCGGCTGAAACCTTTCATAGATCTTGAAACACTCTTTACGAGTGTAATCATCATGAGTTGTAAAGCTCTCCTCCTTTTGGCTTTTCCAGTTTCTTCCATCGCCTCGAGGAATTCTTTCTCATAGGTCTTCAAACCATCAGGGAGAGGTTCTGCGACGTTGAGCGTAAGAGGATCTTTTTTTGTAACGGATGCTGCATTCTTTTTAATCACAGCAAATAAAATCATCGTAAGGATTTTATCCATCGGCTCTTCCAGTAAAATTGCAGCTTCTATAGCAGTTAGACCTCGCTTGATTCCGTGCCCTTCGATCGCGATTTTTGGTGGTAGATATTTTAGTTTTCGGTTCTTTTGGCTAACTGCCGCGAGGACAGGAATACCGATGATCATGAGGAAAACTCCACAAACGATGGCAAACCCAATAAGCGCATCTGCATCGAAGCCAGAGCTTGTGGGGGTGTATGTATCTGGAGGTTCGTAGGTAAAGGGATCGATGATCGATTCTTCAGGGATATATTGGGCGGGGAAGGATACACCAAATACATATTGCGTATAAGAGTTCGCATTTTCATTCTGCCATGTGTATGCAAATCGACCATCTTCGTCAAACCCGGTAAATGGTTCTTCTTGCCATCCTGAAGGTGCCGCATGGTAGCGAGGTTCCTCTGGGGTTAATCCCGGAGGGAAGTGGACGACCACAGTCAGGTCCGTTGTTCCTTGAACGGTAGACGATCCGAAATATGAAGGATTGAAATTTACACCGACGTAAGTATCGTCGGATGGATCGAGACTTAAAATATTACTGATGTTTTGAATCCAAAACCGGATTTGAGCGGTTTCACCGGTTGGTATGGAATATTCCTCCAATCCTAACTCAATTGCATTACTTTCAACCTCGGAATGTGCAATATGGGGTATTGGATTGCCGTTGATATCAGCATAAGCGTTTGATGGACTGTAAGCAGCATAAGGCATATCGACATCGAGGAAATCCATCGGATCAGGAGATAAATTCGTGATGGTAAATTCATATAGAATGGATAACGTACCGTCGCTTTCCCAATAGTAATGAGCAGTCACCTTATCCATACTGATTAAATAAGTAGTTGCAGATGCTGGGGAAACAGTTATCAAGAGAAAAACGATAACAATCCCTACGATGTATACTTTTTTCAACATGGGTAACTCCATAATCTCTCTAGTAGATGTCGATACTAAAAAACTCTTACCATTTGGGGTCTTCGGTGAGTTGATAAGCCGCGCCGCAGTAAGGACAATCTACCATTGGCGCGCCAGCAACCATTTTAACATTTTCCATTGATAACTGAGCCCCACAATCTTGGCATTGAAACCTTTCAATATTGACGTCTGAAGGTAAATCGATCTTCAAGGTTGTTTGCTGCTGAGAAGAATCGCTTGCGGTTTTGCTTCCCATTCGGCTTGCAGCATAGATGATTCCAAAACCAACTAGAATTGTGATTCCTCCAATATATAACCAGGATACCTGGCCCTCAGGGCTGAACGCACCCCACATGAATAAAAAACCAAAAATGATGATAATTCCTGCAAGGATGTACGCAATGATTTTTCCTGCTGACATGATAACCTCCGGTATATAGTTTAGTAGAAATATTAAATAATTTCAATCATCAATTTGTTCACGGGCTCGATACTGAGATTATATCAACTATCACTGTAATATTTTAAAGATTTCCTTTTGGATGTATAGAAAGGTTCTAAGATTAGATTAACGTACCCATGTTATAATTTTTTTCATTTCGTCAATCAGATGATGAGGAGATTTTCATTATGGCGATTACGACCACTGAATTTAAACGATGTCACTTGGTAAAAATGGAAGGTCGAATTGATAGTAATACGGGGGATGATTTGCATAAAGTGTTCAAGTCTTTGAATGAAAACGATCAGTATAAAATCGTTTTCGACATGAACGATATTGATTTTATGTCTAGCAAAGGTTGGTGGGTGTTGATCGAAACACAGAAAGCCTGCCGTAGATATAACCGTGGGGAACTTGTACTTGCTGGCGTTCAAGACAAGATTCTATCATCTCTAGACCTTGTTGGTATGAGTCATTATTTTAAGATTTTTGAGGATGTTGTCTCGGCTGTAGGACAATTTTAAATGATCTATGGTGTCCAAGAACTTTGATGGAAATTTCTCCAGTCTAGAAAAAATTTGTAAATTTGTCACAAAAGAAGCAAAAGAAGCTGGCCTGAATGACGATAGTATTTATGCTGTTCAATTAGCTGTAGATGAGGCTTGCACGAATATTATTGAACATGCATATCATGAAAAAGAAAACGGCAAAATCAATTGCGAATGTAATATTATAAACGACGGGCTTGAAATTATCCTGAAAGATAATGGAATGCCTTTTAATCCGGATTTGATTCCAGAACCGCAAATTGGCGTGCCGTTGAGGGAATTGAAAATGAGGGGAGCTGGTCTATACTTAATTAAGAAAGTGATGGATGATGTCGTTTTTCAATTTGATGAGCATGATGGTTCGATATTAAAAATGATGAAAAAGAGAAGCGGGTAATTAACCGCTTCCTTTTATATTCGATAGGTTTTCTCTTTCTTTTTCTAAAATCATTAAGGCAATATCATCATATTGAGGGGCATTGCCGATAAATTCCCGTACTTTGCCAAGAATATTCTCCTGTAAATCGTAAGCTGAAGCTGTTGCGTTTCTTTGGATTGTATCGATGAGAAGTTTTTCTTCAAAGAGTTCCTCATTCTCGTTCTGAGCTTCAGTGATGCCGTCGGTATATAAGATTAGTTTGTCTCCAGGTAGGAATCCGATAGTTTTTCTCTCCCACCTGGAATCTTCCTCGATCCCAATAGGCATACCGGTACGCTCGAGGGGTGTGATTTTATTTCCATCCAAAGGAGAAATTAAATATGGAGGGTTGTGTCCGGCGTTGCAATAAAGCAATGTGCCTTCGTTAGGGTCAAGGACTCCATAGAAGCAGGTAATGAATAGATTGGCTCGAGAGTCCATTAGCACGCGCTCATTCGATTCACTAAATACGAGGTCAGGCCTTGTATGGTATTCCAATGCATAGGTTCGCAGTAATGTACGGCTTAAAGCCATATACAACGCTGCGCCTAAACCTTTATCTGCAACGTCGGCGATAACGATGCCGTATCTTCCTCGTGACAAAGCGATAAAATCAAAGAAATCACCTGATAGACCTCCTGCAGGTTCGAGTGTAACGGCAAGTTGCCATCCGGGGATATTCGGGAAACGGTTTGGTAAAAAGCTGGCTTGTATCTGTCCGGCAATTTGAATCTCCTGGCTGACCTTTTGTAATGCAATAGATCTGGCATATTCTTCTGCAAAGTGAATGGCAGAAGAGATGTGATCCGCAAGAGAATGTAAAGCAGGAAAAAGGCGTTTCATCGCATTTTTATCCCAGGGTTGGGCAAGTTGCCTGAGTTCCATGTAAATGCCGCCGATTACTTCAGTTCCCTCATGGGCCATGATCGGTGTACAGATCAATGGACGGTGAATGAAAGATTTTTCCTGCCATGGCAATCTATCGTTTGCCAGGAATATTTGTGCGCCTGTATGTTCGCTAACCCAATCCCAAATAGGTCCGAATTCGATGTCCCAATCAGAAGGAGACATGAATAAAGTTTGACCGGGGATCATCCAGATACAGATGTCTGATGGTGGGAACATATTAGGAATGTGTTCTTCTAATATTGCTGGTAGAGAAGAGGCATCCGGTGGAGCTGTCAAGATAGATCTGCCCAGTAACTCCAACTTCTCAAGCTGTCGCGTTTGTTGGCGGCTGTTCTCTGCGATCCGGCTGAATTGTTGTGTGATGTAAGCAACGATGATCAGCCCAGCAATGAAATACAAAAAAACAACCAGACCATTGATCGAATATAGTCCTGCAGCTAAAATGGCGAATGGGTGAGCAAGTGTTGGTAATGTTAATGCCAGGAGAAAAAATATAGCAATTGGTTGTAACTGTAATTCACGAGCGATCTTCTTTTGCGTATATAGGACATACGCAAAATATGGCAGCCAGATTAATATTAATATTAAATAATTACTGATAATTCCTAAGAAGGCAGCAATCATGATCCCATGTTCTAGAGAATCAATCGGGTAATTACCTCCAAAATGTTCGTAAACATTTAAACCGATGAGATATGGGATGGTAAATCCCGCCAGGGTGAATGAAAAGGATCGTAATTGATTCCATTTTGAGGATATGCTGTGTGATTGTCTCCACAGGAACAAGAATAAAACTGTCTGAATAAGAATTATTAACCAAAGAGCTGTTGGGCCAAAAATTAAAACTGAAACCCAAACAGCCATACTGTTGAATGCCCCATCACTGCTGCCGTATCTGTCTTCTCGAAATTCGATAATGACAAAAAAATTTAGATATGTAAATAAGAGTGTAATGATTGTAAGCAGAAGTAATATCCCCCAATTCTGGATGAAAATATTGAATTCTGTTTCAAAAAAAAGCCAAACAAGTCCAATGAAATAAAGGATCGTAGAATAGATTGTAGCAAACACGTCGCCAGATCCAACAAGTTGTCTGGCAAAGGATCTGTTAGCCAAATCGGGCCAAAAAAATTTAATAATTCGAAAAAAGCTTGGATTCATTTCATTCAATTGTTACTAATAATACATCGAAAATAAACATATCCGAAACCTATCCTGAAGGTTATTTTATTCAAGAGGTATTCAAAGGTATTAAAAAAGCTTTCAGCTCACTATCCGCTGATGATTTTCCCTAGAACCTCTCCACCTAATCCAGCAGCGCCTGACTTCTCATCAACATGTAAATTTAATGCTGCTTTGATTCGATCGGCAAGGCGGGAGAAAGGTAGACTTTGCAAGTAGACTAATCCGGGACCTCGAAGGTCGGCGAGAAATAATCCTTCTCCACCGAATAAAGCATTTGTAAATCCACCGACAAATTTAATGTCATACCCCACAGTTGGGGCAAATGCGACCAGGCACCCGGTATCAACGCGTAGATTTTCTCCAGAAACGAGTTCCTTTTCTATGATCGTTCCACCTGCATGGGCAAAAGCGAGACCGTCACCCTCTAGGCTTTGAAGGATAAAGCCTTCTCATCCGAACAATCCGGCGCCCAAACGTTTGGTGAATGCAATCTCAATTTCGACACCTTGCGCTGCACAAAGGAAGGAATCTTTTTGGCAAAGGAATTTACCCCCAAGTGCAGCGAGATCTAATGTGATGATTTTTCCAGGGTATGGTGCTGCAAATCCTGCTTTTGATCTTTGGTCGCCATTATTTGTGAAAGTAGTGATGAAAAAGCTTTCGCCTGTTACAGCTCTTTTTAATCCCTTTAACACACCTCCACCCATAGAAGTCTGCATTTCGATCCCGGTTTCCATGTAGGTCATTGTTCCTGCTTCTGCTCGAATTGATTCTCCAGGATCTAATTCGATTTCAACAAGTTGTAGATCATCCCCAAAAATTTGATAATCGATAACATCCGCCATATCACTCTCCTTTCATTACCTATATTTTATCAAAGGAAGTCCACTGGATAATTAACGTTTTTTATTTTATTCCTTCGTATTTAATAATATACTCATCGGAAATGGCATTGTAATGAAACTGGATGCATAATTAAAAAGTATGGTTATGGAAGCATTTTATAATTATTCCCATATATCATATCCTTGAAAAAAAGGCTTGAATTAATCGAAGACCTTATTTTAGATGAAGTAATGTAGATATCATGATCGATCGAGTGAATATTCTTGGAGTGCGTGTTCACGCAATAAATATGGATCAAACCCTGGATCAGATTCAAGTTTGGATTGAAAAGAATGATCCTCATTATGTTTGTGTAACTCCCGCCCATGGCGTGATGGATGCTTACCACGATCCAGAACTTAGGGCTATTTTTAACAGTGGTGGTTTGATCACGCCCGATGGCATGCCAATTGTATGGCTGTTGAAATTGGCTGGTCAATCACATGTGAGCCGTGTGTATGGTCCTGATTTAACCCTGGCATTAATTGACCGTGGATTGACTTTTGGATGGAGGCATTTTTTCTATGGGGGAACGCCAGAAACCCCAGAATTATTGGCTGAAAGGATGAAAGAAAGATATCCAGCGTTGATTGTAGCAGGCACGTATTCTCCGCCATTTCGGGATCTTACTGAAGATGAAGAAATTAAATTGGTGGAGATAGTTGCTGAAGCTTCTCCAGACGTAATTTGGGTTGGTATAAGTACACCAAAACAAGAGCGCTGGATGGCTAAATTTATTGATAAATTAAATGTGCCTGTGCTAATTGGCGTTGGCGCAGCGTTTGATTTCTTATCGGGAAGAAAAAAACAAGCGCCTATGTGGATGCAAAGGAATGGATTGGAGTGGTTTTTCCGTTTAGTCACAGAACCTCGACGGTTATGGAAACGTTATGCGCAGATGCCTTTGTTTATCTTTTTGGTAATGGCACAAAAACTTGGAATAAAATCGTTCGAAAAGTAGAGATATATAGATGATTCGTAGATTCTCAGTTAATTTTGCTATTTTTTCAATAGCCCTAGATTCTCTCTTGATCGCTGGCACATTATATTTTGCAGACTATATACGACCATTTCTAAATAAATTAGATTTTATTAAATATCTTCCTCCCGACCATCATATCCCCCTTGCTGTTTATCCATTTTTTGTGGCGATTTGGATTTTAATCTTGAATTTATTTTCTGTTTATGATGGGAGAAAGAATATTAGAGTAGTTGATGAATTTGTTAGTATTTCTGTGGCAACTATTCTGGCAGCAATTGCTTCTGCTGGAAGTCTGTATCTTTCATACCGTGATGTTTCACGTGCTCTTTTTCTCATATTTGTAGCACTTGCTTTTCTGTTATTAATTACATGGAGAGTGATATTTCGTATAATTATTAAAGTCAGGGGTATTGAACTAATTAATAGGCGTGTTTTGGTAATTGGGGCTGGAAAAGTTGGCCTTCAAATGAAGAAACAGATTCAACAGCATAATTTTCTCGGATTAAAATTTATTGGTTTTTTAGATGATGAGGTTGACCTTCCCGAAGTCATTGGTTATTTGAAGGATGTACGCGATGTGGTGGGAAATCAAAAAATCGATGACGTTGTAGTGGCATTACCGCGACAAGCATATCAAAGAGTGAACCAATTGGTTGCTGACCTTCTTGACCTACCAGTAAAGGTTTGGGTGATTCCTGATTATTTTTCACTCGTCTTACATCAGGCAGCAGTGGAAGAGTATGCTGGGATTCCTATGCTGGATCTTCGTGCCCCTGCGCTAAATGACTATCAGAGATTGGTAAAGAGGATTTTTGATTTGTCACTAACGATTTTGTTCTCTCCTTTTATACTAATGATTATTGCTGGAGTGTCTGTATTGATAAAAATTTTTGACCCTGGACCGGTATTTTTTACTCAAGATCGGGTCGGTGAAAACGGTAAAATATTTAAATTCTATAAATTTAGATCCATGGTTGTTGGTGCAGATGCGCGAATTGGGGAAGTAATGGAGAAAGGTGAACAAGGGAAAATCATTCATAAAATGAAAGATGATCCCCGCATCACACCCTTGGGGAGATTCTTGCGTCGTACAAGTTTGGACGAGTTTCCCCAATTCCTTAATGTTCTCAAGGGAGAAATGAGTTTGGTTGGACCTCGTCCAGAACTACCCTTACTGGTTGAAAATTATGAGCCTTGGCAGCGTACTCGATTTGCTATGCCCCCTGGGCTAACAGGTTGGTGGCAGGTGGAGGGGAGAAGTGAACGCCCTATGCACCTGAACACAGAGGATGATTTATATTACGTCAAGAATTATTCCATTTGGTTGGATTTGTTTATTATATTAAAAACAGTTGGAGTAGTGTTACGTGGGAAAGGAGCCTTCTAGATTAGAGATAACAAAAAGGCCTCGATGTATTGACATCAAGGCCTTTTTTGGCGGTCCCGACGGGATTTGAACCCGCGATCTCCGCCTTGACAGGGCGGCATGTTGAGCCAAGCTACACCACGGGACCAGCGGGGTGAGTTTACCATAGCCCATTTTTGAAGTCAAGAATCATATTTCATTCTATTCAACTTAATTGTTAGCTTGCTCAAGAGGCTTCTCGTGGTTATACTTTATTTGATGAGATGTAGACGATGCAAATAGAGAATGTTCTTGATGTTTTACCTGAGAATTGTTCACCTGCAGATCGTGAAATGATCCTAAGAGCCTATCGATTTGCTGAACAAGCTCATAAAGGACAAAAACGACAGTCTGGTGAACCTTACATTACTCACTGCCTGGCTGTGGCTATGATTTTAGCAGAGTTACATGTGCCCCCTTCTGTTGTAGCTGCAGGGCTTTTGCATGATACAGTTGAAGATACTTCAACAACTCTCGCAGATATTAGAGTGGAATTCGGAGTAGAGATAGAGCGCCTTGTTGATGGGGTAACAAAGTTGGCGCAACTACCAGGAGTTTCAAGGAGTGATCAAAATATTGATCAATTGAAAATTGAGGAGAAATTGCAAAAGGAGGCAGAGCGCCGGGGATTATCTATCCCAGAGGAAACAGAGCGAGAACGTAGTCGGCGTGCAGAATTGAATTCAGAAACTCTTCGAAAGACTTTCCTGGCAATGGGGGAAGATATCAGAGTCGTATTAATAAAGTTAGCAGATCGTCTTCACAATATGCGCACGCTTGGTTATATGCCGGAGAATAAAAGAAAGCGAATAGCCAATGACACACTAGATATTTTTGCCCCACTTGCCAGCCGACTAGGAATTTGGCAAATCAAATGGGAGTTAGAGGATCTTGCCTTTCGTTATACAAGTACACAAGCCTATAAAGAAATTGCTGAGAAATTAGACGAACGTCGTTCTACTAGAGAAAAACAAGTAAAAGAAATAGTAAAAAAGTTTAATGATTTGTTAGTCCAAAATAAGATTGTTGCTTCTGTCAGTGGGAGGCCAAAACATATTTATTCCATATTTCAAAAGATGGAAGAAAAAGAAATTGCTTTTGAGGCCCTTCATGATGTTCGAGCCGTCCGAATCATTGTCGAAGATGTACCAACATGCTACAGTGTTCTTGGATTGATACATAACCACTGGCCGCCCATTCCAGGCGAATTTGACGATTATATTGCAGTACCAAAGGATAACTTCTATCAATCCTTGCATACCTCGGTAAAATTTGATGATGGGAGAACGATCGAAGTACAAATTCGCACTCAGAGTATGCATGAGCATGCAGAATACGGGATTGCTGCTCATTGGCGATATAAAGAGGGGGCGCCGCAAGATGAGCAGTACCAAAAAAGGATAGTCTGGTTGCGTCAGCTAATGGAATGGATGCAGGACGTTGAAGACGCTGGAGAGTTCGTTGATAGTATGAAAACGGATGTCTTCAGTGATCGCGTTTATGCTTTTACACCTAAGGGGGATATTATCGATCTTCCAGCTGGATCTACACCACTCGACTTTGCATATCATGTCCATACTGAGGTGGGAAACAGATGCCGTGGTGCAAAGGTAAATGGTAAGTTGGTTTCGTTGGAGTATGTTTTGCATACTGGAGATCAGGTTGAAATTATCACAGCAAAACGTGGTGGTCCAAGTAGAGATTGGTTGAATCCTAATTTAAACCTCGTCAATACAAATCGTGCTCGTTCAAAAATCAGACAATGGTTCAGGCGTCAGGATAAAAAACAAAATATAAATTCCGGAAAAGTAATGTTAGAACGGGAACTTAGACGGCTGAGTATATCAAATACGAATTTTGACCTCCTTTCGCATGATTTCCAAATGCGATCTGCAGATGAAATGTTTTGGGCAATAGGTATAGGTGATTTGAGTCTCAGCCGTATTATCAACCACCTTACATTAGGAGAAACAGAGGAAGAAATCTTACAAACTGACTCTTCTGTAGAGGATGCTGAAATCACATTTGGCGATGCATCTGTTGCAGTTTTGGGATTACAGGGTCTTCTTACGACCTTGGCCCGCTGTTGTAAACCTGCTCCAGGTGATGAAATCATTGGGTATATTACACGTGGAAGAGGTGCAACGATTCATAGGGCTGATTGTCCTAATATCCTTAGAGTTAGAGATAGGGAGAGATTGGTTAAAGTCTCCTGGGGTGAAAAAGTAAATACCTATCCTGTAGACGTTCGAGTAAAAGCATATGACAGAGATGGATTATTACGAGATATATCGACGGTCATTGCGGAAGAGGGAATTAGTATCCGTCATGTTAAAGTTGATGTTGATAACAGCTTGGCGACCTTTGATGTAACATTAAGTGTTGGGAATATTAATCAATTGAGTCGTGTATTGACTATACTTGAAAATCTACCAAATGTAATGGAAGCTAGGCGCGTTAAGCCGGGGTGATCGAATCTTCCGGGAAATGATTAACTAGATATATAATTTTGATTATAATGCTATCCAATAAAAAATCATCGAGGAAATTATCGATTTATATAATGAATTTTTAAAAATGATAAGAATTAGACCGATGATGAATTGATTTAGTTGATAGAATGGATTATAAAAAGAGCAAGGGTTTGGTGGTTTTAATGTAAGGAGTATAAAATGCCTCGAATCCATTGTTTATATGAAGATTGTATCTTTCTGGAAAAGGGTTTTTGCACGGCGCCAACGATTGAACTAGATCCTGATGATGGGTGCTTGACTTATTCTGAAGACCCAGGTGATCTTAATCTCCAGGGATTTATAAGCGAAGAAGATGAAGACTTTGGCGATACATGGGAAGATGCTGGGTTTGAAGAACTTGACGATTTGGATTTTGAAGATGGTGAGGGTTTTTAGTACCTTTGTATCCTAATTATACAGAAAATGAGGGGGAGATATCTATCATTTTTATCGTACTCTCCGAATCTTATGAATGTATAATTAGGTCAAGGTGACGATGAAAAAGTGAAAGGCACTTATGGATAAGGAATCAGCGAAATCCCTTCGGCAGGCATATGATTTCCTCAAATCAGGAAATGTAAAATCTGCCAGGACAATGTTGGTTGAATTTTTAAAGACCAATCCCGAAAATGAACAGGCTTGGTATATGTTGAGTTTTGCTGTGTCTGATCAAAAAAAACAAATATATTCTCTAAACCAAGTGCTGAAAATTAATCCCTCACATGAAAAAGCACAAAACCGTCTATCAAAAATAACTGGAAAATCTCCTCTTGTCTCAGAAGTAAAGGAATACCCAAGAAAAAAAGTAGAGACTGTGAAAAAAATCGAAGAGCCAAAACCTCAAGGAGATTTATTATCTCAAAGGTTATTTGGTTCGGTAAATGTTTCAGAACCTCAGCAGGGTGAAACAGAAAAACATGATACACCAGCAAAAAAAGGAAACGATTTACCTCCACATATTGTCGGAGAGCCAGAAACAAAACCATTAGATCTTAGGGATGAAATAAAACCAGAGTCAGTAGTAAAACCTCCTCGAAAAAATTTGTTATCAAAAATCCCGCGCCGGACACTGGTTTTATTTACCTTATGTGTTGTTCTAGGTGGGGTGTATATCCTATTAATTGATAGAAACAAAGATTCTGAAAATTTACCGCCTACTGATCAAGCCGCCACTGAAGTCAGCGGCAATCCAACATCCACATACACGCCTCAACCGACAGCCACAGAAATTGGGGGTGCCTTACCCCCTACGTGGACACCAGTGTCTCAGGAAGAAGAGGAGCAGCCCTTTTTTGGAGAAGATTCGATTTTCACGATAACGTCTATTGATCTTCCAACGACTGAAGTATTAGCCGAGATGGCTACTATTCAGAATCAATTATTATCTGAACGATTTGAAAACGTAGTAAATGTTGATAGTTATTTGATATCGCAAGGTGAATTTAAAAATATTCTATCTGATTTATCATACTTTATTGGAAGTGAAGGATATGTTGAAGATCGGGAATTGATCTATCGGGCTTTAGGATTGATAAATCATTGGGATGGCCTAACCAATTACTTTCCTAATCTGTGGGCAGACCCTAATGGTGGTTTATATCTACCAGATGAAAAAGCAGTGTTAATAGAAGATGGGGATTTTGGACTAATTGAGAAATATTTATATGCTCGGGAGTACGCACAAACCCTAATAGACGGTGAATTATCTATTGATGAATCTGGTATTTATCCAGTTTGTAATCGTCAGTTGCAGCATTGTCAGGTTTTATATGCCCTTATTAAAGGTGATGCCACAATGATGGCAGGTGAATGGCTTGATAATTTTGGGCCAGATGATCAAATTTGGATGGTTGACGATTTAGATGTGGATTATTTCAACTTGCCGATGCAGTCGCCGCCCTTATTCATTGAGCAGGAGTTGGATTTTTCGCATACTGCTGGTATGTTATTCCTTGATGCACTCTTGGATAATGATCAAGAGGAATTGTTCAACTCTATTTATCAAAATCTTCCATCCACTACCGAACAAATTCTACACCCTGAAAAATATATTGAAGGGGAGCAGGAAATTATTGTTGATGATATTCCTTTGAATGATGTATTAAGCGGGGATTGGCAAGAAATTTTTAATGAGACCATAGGTGAGTGGCTAACCTATCAAATCATGGTTGCTGGTGTAGATGAAATTGCGAGAATATCGATGGAGGAAGCTCATTCCGCAGCTGCTGGTTGGGGGGGGGATAGAATGAAGATTTATTATGATGATGTTGCAGATGAATTTGTCATCTCTACTTTTTGGACATGGGATTCACCAGAGGACGCAGATGAGTTTTACAACACATTCGCAGATTTTATTCAGCGAAGATA
>JASFQL010000048.1:0-24794 GCA_050115475.1 Anaerolineales bacterium | reverse complement strand
ACAACAAGTTACCGACCAAATTGAATCACAGATGGACGCACTCTCTTCTCATCTAAATGAGATCACAGCTAGTTTGTCAATTGGTATGGCATCATCGGAACGATCCCGCCAAAAAATCGAAGCACGAAGAAGGTTATTGGAACGGAAATTATCGCGAGCTCAAGAAAAAGTTGATAGACAAATTCATGCAATGGAAGCAAGAAAAAGGGCTTACCAACAGCGGTATCATCCAGGGAAACCCAGTGACCCTGTATCTGAAGAAGAACGTAAGATGATTTTAGAAATGCTGCAAGAACAGCAGATCACTGTGGAAGAGGCTGAAACATTATTAGAAGCACTTGAAGGGAAAGGACCACAAAATGAAAAACCGGTTCCTCCAGTTTCCACAAAAACACCTGTTGAAATGGTAAATCCACCTGAAACAAAAAAGAAAACAGTACAAAAAACACAAACAAAGAAGAAGACTGGAAAAAAAAATACTGAGAAAAAAAATACCGTAAAGAAAAAAACATCAGAAAAAACACAAAAGTCGAAACTGCAACAAAAGAATGACCTACCAAACGTAAAAAAGGAAAACAAAACCACTGATGAAAAGAAATAAAATGGTTTGAAGGAGAAAGAAATGTCTGAACGGTTGAAAATTCTAATTATGATTGAAAATGGGGAAATCTCTCCGGAAGAGGGTGCTCATATGCTGGAGAACTACACCGAGAATACAATTCCGGAAAAAAAAGCTAAAGGAATTGATCAAATGAGTATTCTCAATCAGATCGAGTGTGGGGAGATTTCTTCTGAAGAGGGTATACGCCTACTGCAAGGTGGTTTTGATGAAAATGAAATATTCCAACCAGATTCTAGTAAAAATAGGAATTACGAATTTCCCAAAGAAGTACCCCCACATTTATCAGATAAAGAAATGAGTAAATGGAAACAATGGTGGACTTATCCATTTTATATTGGTGTTGGCCTCATAATATTAGCTACCTATTGGTTGAATTCAGCCTATCAGAGTTCTGGCTATGGATTCTGGTTTTTCTTCTCTTGGCTACCCCTACTGCTTGGGACTGTATTAATGGCCCTATCATGGTATAGCCGAACCGGAACATGGCTCCATGTGAGAGTGAAATCTAAACATCAGCGTGTAGCAATAAGTTTGCCTATCCCTTTTGGGTTGGTAGCTTTTGTTGTCCAGCATTTCGGGCAGTTTATCCCCCACATGGAAGACACATCCCTCGATGAAATCATTACGGCATTAAAAGAATCAGCAAAAAATGAAAACCCGCTGTATGTTCACGTCGACGAGGGAGAAGATGGCGAACAAGTGGAAGTATTTATTGGATAATTAATTATCAAGGAGAAATTTCATGATGGCATCAAGTGAAGAACGAAAAAAAATCCTGCAAATGATTCAGGATGGAAAAATCACCGCAGATGATGGCGCCAAACTCCTCGCAGCTCTCTCTCATGGAAGCCAACGAAAAGCGGTTACATACAGCCGGACTGCTGACTCACGGTACATGCGAGTAAGGGTCACTGATATGTTCAGTGGGAAAACAAAAGTAAGCGTCAACCTTCCCTTGGGCCTCGTCGACGCTGGATTGAACATTGCCGCTAATTTCATGCCTGATTTAGGCGAGAATGCTGCTATGGAAATTGGAAATGCAATACGAGAGGGTTTGACAGGGAAGATCGTTGACGTTCTCGATGAGGAAGATGGAGAACACATAGAGATCTTCATTGAATGAGGAAAATTAGCATGACGCAAGACTTTATTGATAAAACATTCACAGTTGCAATCCCTGTCCAACTAAACGTTGTGAATATCTGGGGAACTATTTCGATTAAAAAAGGAGATGAGGAAAAAGTTGAAGTAAAAGCAATAAAGTACATCGACTCCCCATATGCGAAAGATACTCATATCGAAATCTGGCAATCAGAAGATGGATCAGTCAACGTGATTACTCGCTTTATCCGATGTGGAATAATCAGCCTCGGGAAACCGTGTAAAGTCGACTATGAGATCTTCACTCCCCAAAATACATCTTCACAGATCAACACTGTCAGTGGATTAGTAAGGGTCACCGATTTGAACGGTAAGCATAAAATCACATCTGTGAGTGCTCCCGTGGAAATCAATCATGTTTCAGGGGAAAATGAAATCAAAACAGTAAGTGGCAAGATTATCGGAAAAGGGATAAATGGTCCAGTAAAATACAAGACTGTATCGGGTTCAATTCGAATTGAGGAATCATCACATCCTGCGATTAAGTCTTCAACAATAAGTGGCCAAACCATTATCTTTTCAGATATTGGGAAAGGCCCCTATCAGTTCACATCTGTATCTGGTTCATCAAAATTGATTGTACCTAAAAGCACTCAATGTTCGGTAAAAGCCCAGTGTGTGAGTGGGTATTTCCGTACAGACCTAAATAATTCCCCAAAGTCTATCAAGCCTCGTTCATGGAATGTAGATATTGAGGGTGGTGGAACAGAGATCTATATGAAAAGTATTTCAGGAAATCTATCCGTTTTATCATCTGAAAATGCAAGGGGGGAAGTTCCTTCTATTAATCAAAAATCAAGACAACAAAGATTAGTCATCCTTCGAAAATTTGAAAGTGGAGAATTGACGATAGAAGAAACACTTACAGAATTGAGTTAACAAAATAAGAGGTGAATTCCCGCCTCTTTGTTTCCCAAACTTACACTAAACGTCCAGCCGATACCCAACACCACGGATGGTTTTTAGAAGTTGGGGTTTTCGGGGGTCTTTCTCAACAGCTTGACGCAACCAACTAATATGAACATCTAAAGTACGCGTATCGCCCGTGTAATTTGTACGCCAAACCTTTTTAAATAATTCTTCCCTTTCCACCACTTTA
This sequence comes from Anaerolineales bacterium, assembly GCA_050115475.1. GTDB lineage: Bacteria > Chloroflexota > Anaerolineae > Anaerolineales > UBA11579 > JASFQL01. Next base: position 21,912 of record JASFQL010000048.1, on the reverse strand, counting down.
CCTCGATTATCAATTAACATCTCTAATAAACGGATAAGTCGTGGAGTAAGGGTGGTTTTTTTACCGTAACTACGGATTTGATTCCGATCTTTATCGAGTAGAATAGGTCCTACCTTAGTTAATTTCGATTCATCTCCTGGTAATAAGGGCTCAATGCGGTTGACTAATTTTCGAGAGGTAAACGGCAGCAATAATACAACGTTCATGCAATGTGGATTACATTCTACTGCTTTCTCTGGATCACAGATCAAAAGGATAGGAAGCTGATCCTTCCTTTCTTTGATAGCCATACAAATTCGCTTGCCACTCGTCCGCATAGAAGCCGCATTTACAACGACAAGGTCATATTTAGTCTTCCCCAAAACCTCCAATGCAGCCTTCCCTGTTGGAACGGTGTCAATATTAAATCCCTTCTTTTCTAATATTGATACGAAATTAGGATTATTTGACCAACGACCTTCAATCCAAAGAATAATAGAATTTGCGGAAGCTTGAGATTTTTTGGGCATAGATATGTTCCCCTACCACAATCTTAAAAAATTATAAGGTATTTTGTTCCGCTTTCCCATTGTGCGCCGGATTATAACCGTAAATTAATAAATGTGCAAATCACTCCGTGGTACTGACAAAAAAACTATTGAATAATATACTATATAATATTTTTTATTTTTATACAAATAAATAATTAATATCTCATACATTCATAGGTGAAATATTCTTTCAATTTTTAATAATAACCATATTTACGGTACAATTCTCTATCTTCTCAAGAATACTTATATCGTGTACCTTTTTTAAGAACAATCTTCTTGACTTATCCAAAAAACAGTAGAAAAATTAAATCATATCAATAGAACTTCTCACTAATGGTCCCTTCACTTACTATTCATTTTATTTTTCATTCACTCTGATTGTATAATCATTCCGGAAATTATCCAAAAGAATGTATACAGAAACATCAAAACAATCACAGCTTTCTAATACCAAAAAAGTACGAAAAACCATCCCTATTATCATTTCTATTTGCTTTGTTCTTATGTGTCAGATACAGCCAATATTTGTAAATATCATTGGCGGTTTGGCTGGTTCTTTTGGAGTTCGACCCACCTCACATTTATGTATAGGATTTCCATTAGGCAGGGATAAAGTAAAATCTCTATTCCCCCCCGGAGAATTAGAATTCCATATTGGATTGTTTCATTTTAGATATTCTATACCACAAATCAATCACAATTCAGCTAAGGAGTTTTGCCTGGGACAGGATATTTGGTTTGGCGAATAGATTGATTTTGAAAAACTTAGAAATCTGGAATTTCAGAATATTGTTCGATTGTAACCAATAAACTATCATTTCCTAGTACTTTCCGCATTTGAAGAAAAGATGGGGATCGAGCTCCATCTGAAAAGTTCACAGAAAAAAGACCATTCATTACTTCATAATCCGAAATCTCATCTAGTGTTTTTTTTATTTCTACCCCACTAATATTTAAATCTCCTTTATTTATAATCGCTTGTTCAATGGCGTAACAGGCTAAATCCAATCCTCCCTGAATAAGTAATCTACCGGTCATCTTATCTGCATCTGTACGCCCGTTTGCTTCTAATATTTGTTCCGCGATTTGAATCCCCGCGTTCTCTTTGTCCGTCCACCAAGCATGCCAAGAGGGTGTGAAAAAATTTTCAGCAAATCCTGGATCATACAAGTATTCCAACATCCCTGTATCAAAAGCCCAATGATTTCCCCCCACAACAAAAAAATCACGAATTGCCAAGTTATTTAAATCATTAAGCAATTTGGCAGGACCATATTCATGGGTGTTGGAATAGATAACAGTAGCTCCCATTATCTGCGCATTAAAAATAGCATCTGTTGAGCTACTCAATTCTGACATTTCCAAGTATTCTTCCCATACAATTTCAATCCCTAAATCCTCAACATACTCACGAGTCTCTTTGGTCAACCCACTCCGACCGTACTCATTATCCCATCCAAAGTATGCCACTTTTATCTCATCGACAACACCATCTGGTTTAATTTCTTCCCAATTCTCCAATATATAATCGATAAAGAAAACAAATTGCTCATCATATGTGGGAGATAACCGGTATACGTATCCGTTTTTATCAATATCCTGAATATCCGGATTCAAACCAAAGGTTATTAATGGAATTCTATCTCGTTTGACAAGCTCATAGAGAGACCCTTCAAAGCCACCATAATTGATAAGTAACCAAATTGGATCATCATCATTTGCGTATCTTTCATATGCAGTAACCACACCTTCTTCTGATCCGCCTGTATCGGCAAAACGCAGTTCAACCGTCGCCCCAAATAACCCTCCGTTTTCATTGAGATACCCAATATAATCTAATGCTGCATTCCGTACTGGTGATGTAATGGAAGTAAAGGGGAGCGTCGTATCCCCAATTAAGTGTAAAACTATAGTTTCTCCAGTTAGGTCTGGAATATCATCAATATAATCATTTTCAAGATTATTTCCCTCATAATCCTCTCCATTAATGAAATCCTCTTGCATAGAGTCTGTATTATATTTCTCGCTTTCTTGAGTGGAAAAAGTTGGGCTACATGCTACTAAAAATCCCTGTATCACAAAGCATGCAATGATTATTGACATGGTTTTCCGCATTCGACTATTCTCCAATCTTATATTCAAGCAGGAATATAACATAATTCATGCCCACTTAGTATCTTTACAAGGTATTATGGAAGCGGTATGATGGAATTCCCTCAGGCCGGTTGGGCGATCGCAGTGGGGTTTCCCCACTGAGGAAAGTCCGCACTCTAAAGAGCATGGTGCCGGGTAACACCCGGGGCGGGGAAACCTGCCAGATTGGGCCACAGAAACATACCGCTGGATTCATCCAGTAAGGGTGAAAAGGTGGTGTAAGAGACCACCGGAGTGTACAGCAATGTTCACTGCCAGGCAACCCTCACCAGGAGCAAGGTCAAGCAGGAATAAGAGGCTGCTCGTCTCGTTCCCTTTTCGAAGGGTATTCATTCCGGGTAGACTGCAAGAGGTAGTGGGAGACCGCTATCCCAGATAGATGATCGCACAAGTATTGGTCAGGAGGGATGAAACCTACGGGTGTAAACCTTCAACCTCTACCGGACAAAATGCGGCTTATAGACCGGCCTAGGGAAATCTGTAAATTAATGTATATAGCAATTTTTCACCGTTGGTAGATGACAGCAACTTCATCTGTATAAATCAATTCCCAATTATCATCTTTCAACTTCTCAAGAAGTGGAATCCCGGGTTCAACCAAAACAAAACCTACGTCCCATTTATTCAGAGATTCTCGCCAACCATCTCCCCCCCGTACAATATTCCACCACTCAAAGATGATCTCATCCCCGTGCAAATCCGCCCGGCCATCGATAAAAACCTGGTATTCTGGTAGCGCCCAAATGAGATAACCACCGAAGTTGTATGAATTGAACATCTGCCCTTCTGGCCTTTCATTTTTTATATATTCAACAGCATCCACAGGTAATGCTTCTCGAAATACATTGAAATTTGAATCCCATGATATTACCATTGAAGCTTTATAAACCACTATCACGGCTAATAATAAAACCAATAAACGATTGATCCAACTCTGAATGGGCGTGGGAGGATAATCGAGTTGGATGTTTACCTCAATATCAAGTTTTTCGCTCCAATATGATAAGACCTCCTCGGCGTGACGAACCAACACAACCGGGGCAACAACGGCAAATATCGAAATGAAACGTGCAGAAAATAACCCCATTAGACCAAATCCAGAGACTAATAAGATTTCAGCGATTGTAGCTCTGTGTTTCGACAAGGCCATCGCACTGTATGTCAATATCAATAAAGCTGCAAACGGCTGCATTCTCGTATCGTGAAAATTAGGGGACTGCCATTCTTCAATATAGAGTTGCTCTGCCCCCCTTGAGACTGTCGTAAACGGAAGTGATAAAAGATCGATTCCTTGAGGATTGACGAATAATACAATTCCCATTAATACGCCGACAACCAATAAATGTTTTGATTGATATTCAACTTTATCAATCTCTTCCTTATTTCGTGATTTAACGAACCATCGTAATAAAGAATCGATAAAATAACACCCCCAAATGAGGAAACCAATCAAAAAAGCGCCGTGACTGTTGACCCATAAGACCATCAGAACAGGTGCCACCCAGAGATTATTCCTGGCTAAATGCTGATATCCTTCAAAAAACCAAATAAACACAGCGGCAAATAGAAAAGATAGCAAATAAGGCCTGGCAGACCAATATATACCCGAAGCTGCAGCGGCGATAATAAGCACAAAAGCCCCCAGGAATCCCCGGTTGCTAATTGTTTTCCAAACAAAATAAAATGTCAAGGTAATAAGACTTGTCGTCCATACATTCAACCCGCCAGGGCCAAACCATTGATAAATCAAATACATCACGACTTCGACCCAAAGCCCTGGATATTTCCAAGGTGTCCCCTCACGGGTATAAGAGAACAGATCCTTTTCCATTAAGGAGCGGTTCTCCACCATCCACTCCCCCGCCCTTAAGTGCCACCAGGTATCAGTATCGATGGTGACCTGAACAGCCATTGCGAAAATCGATAAAAAGATAACCCAAGTTAGCAATCTTGAAAGTTTCAAAGGTTACTCCTCTTCCTTATCCCTCATTTTATTAGGGTATCGCTTTCATCAAGGTTTCTTCTATTTGTTCCGCAGTTTTATATTCTTCACGCGCTTCGTACAAATCGATAAGTGGAAGCAAACCAGATGCCAATTCCGGTGTCAGGTCTATGCGAATAACTTGGGGTAAAACATCCAACGGTAAACCTACACGCCGGAAGACAATCCAAGCATATTCAGTCCTTCCTTTCCTCCCCCACCCTGCAATCGGGTACTCTGTGACCCATTCATACAACAGCTTGAAACGCTCAAAGGCGGCATCATCTTTTCCCTGCATCAAGCCAACCTGCGCCCAAGCCAAGAGAGGCCACACTTTATCTTCATAGGTTAAACTCTGGATGAATAAGGCGATCATTAAATAACGATCAGCAGTATCAAGGTCTCCTTGAGTAATTGCCAATTCAGCCAATCCCAAATAAGATAAACCGCCATATGGATTCATTCTTTGTGCTTGAATGAATAAATCCTCTGCTAATTGGAAATCCCCTAATGACAATGCTTCATGTCCCTGGTCAATGATATCCTCGAATTCAGTTAGCTCAGAATTTTCAGCAAATGCTTTCGATATTTCTTCTTTAGCATCTCTCCTGATATTTGTGGATTCCCAGAAAGTAGATAAAATATTTTCATGTCGGAGGGATATTGAAGCCCTGAAAGCACCTTTGACCTCCTCAAGTTGACCGTTCTCTTCATACAATATTCCGAGGTTTAACCTAAACAGGTCTTCCGAGTGTGCAAGTTCAGCCGACTGCTCGAGTTGATCTATTGCTTTTTCCAGTTCTCCACCAGACCAATACAGCATTCCCAGATTGGCGTGGTTCAAACCATAAAGCGGTTCGATTTCGATCCCACGTTTATATCGATCTATGGCCTTATCCAAGGCAGTATCATCGCCTTGTGAAGATAATACACCATAGATATAGCCACTTGTCAGCCAATAATGAGCCATAGCCGGGTCTTTTTCAGCAGCGGAATCGAACAACTCTGCTGCTCTATTCAAATCACCTTCCTCGTATGATATTATTCCCTGGTTGAAATCTGAATAAGCTCGCAGAGAATATATCCCAAAGAATGCTACCAGCAATGCAGGGATCCCTATCCAAAGGGGATCCATATGTCTGGATTGTGAAATCAACTCAGAGTCTTCATCTAAATTTAACAGGACGGCCAAAAACACAACGAGTGGTATCGCTGTAGCCAATGGGTACAGGAAATGATCGGCGATGGTGTGGACCAGATGTCCGATCAGACAAGCGGAAATCGCTGTCCACCGGATCAGTTTCTCCCTTCCCAAACCCTCCCACATTTTCCACACCCTTTTGAATAGGTATGCAGCAAACACAAGGACACTAACCAATCCGACCACACCACTCTCTGCAGCGAAATTAATGAGCATATTATGGGCGTGGATATAAGGCCTGTCAGGTGGAATTGATTTATAGGCGATGTAATCTGTTGAATAGGTTCCTGGTCCGGTACCGAATATAGGCGATGATTTCACGGCTTCCCAAGCCGCGTTCCAAAAGTCCGTACGGGAAGATAATATTGGGGCGTGGGTTGCATCTCCCTCAAATTTAAAGGCCTTTACCCCAACCCAGATTACTGGAATCAAGGCTATCAATATAAGAATGACCAAAACCACAGGTCGTGATTTTAGGAAATTCCAAATTTCATTGACAAGTCTTCGTCCCTTCTCGGAAACAAGCCACACCCATAGAACGACGATTACACCAAAGATGGCAATCGTGCCAAGAAATCCCCCCCGAGTATCGCTGAAATATTCTACAGACAAAGCGGCTAGAGAATATATTCCCCACACTAACCGCATAAACAAATTAGAGGCAGAGAGAAAACGTACTAAAGCAAAGGGTAAAAGTAAATTGGTAAAGGCTGCTAGAAGAGGTGCATCGGAGAAGATCGCATACAAACGACTTTTAAAGTCAGGCGTATACGGCAGCCCCTCTGTGAGGTTTTGCCAAAAATAGTAGTCACTCAGGTGCCTATAAAGCGATACCCCGAGGACAATCCCCCCAACAATGAGGAATGTTCGCTCAATCCTGGCTGCAGACCAGCCACTTCGCAATAAATCGAGTACAAGGTAAAAAACAAGGAAATAAACCATGAACTGCCCAACCACCCCAACACTTCTACGTACGTCTCCTGAGAAGACCATTGCGATTATTTGAGATGCCATGAAAACGATTATCCCAATCTCTATCCCTGAAAAAGTAATTTGTTGTTTTTTGACAAATTTTAAATTCAACCATAAACCAATAATCACCCCACCCAATATTACAGAAGATAGTTGCAGGTCAAAACGCGTCAGCCCCTCAAATGATCCTGCGACGAGAATCAAATATGACCATAAAAGTATAAAGGCGGCCTCTTTTCCGAGATACTTCCAATCAACGACAGATTTTTTTTGTATTTTCTTCATAGTTTTTTCCCAAATGATTTATTTAGCGTTTATTTCTTCCTCGAGTGATAAAATCATAACATGGAAAACTCCGACCAAAATCAACGAATACCATTACTATTTTGGTGTATTTTCGGAATTCTCGCTATTGGTTTGGCACCATTTATCGTTGCCTGGAAAATGACACCACCAGATAAAGTGTTTAGCGGCGCTCTTATCAACCCTGACGACTTAAGTGTTTACCTCTCCGCTATTCGCCAAGGGATAGAAGGAAAATGGTTGTTCAGTTTCGCATTTTCACCCGAAGCAATGCAATCAAGGTTTACATACCCACTGTATATCGGTTTGGGTTATTTAATTAGTTTATTCGGTGGTGAACCACTTTACTGGTTTCATGGATTTCGGTTGCTGTGTGGGATTCTCACCATCATCGCACTTTATTATTGGGTCCGATTGATTTTTCCAGAAAACGGAAAAATCCAGAAAACCGCCCTCATCCTCCTTTCTTTTGGCAGCGGCATTGGCTGGATTCTCACACCCATCATCCCTGTGGATTCTCTCCTATTAACTGACATCAATATTCCAGAATGGGGATTAGCAACAGCTTTGATGAGCTCTCCCCATTTTATTTTAGGAATCGGTTTAGAAGTCCTCTTGGTAGGTATCCTCATTCGGAATGAAGAGGTGGAAACGAGTAAAACACTCATTCTATTGGGGGTTCTCTCCGCTATTGGAATTGGCTTGGCTTACCCCTTCCATATCCCAACCCTGGGGCTGATCACCAGTGTTTATCTGGTTTGGATAGCGATTAGTGAAAAGCGAATAGACTGGAAGCATTGGCTCACTACTATATTAATCTTGACTCCCTTTCTGCTTTATCTACTCTACTATGGGATCACAGCTCTTACAGATCCCTTATGGGAAACAAGCCATGTACAAAACAATCTCATCGAACCCCCACCCCCTCTCGGATTGGTAATTGGCAGCGGGTTGTTAGGGGTTTTCGCTGTTCTTGGTATAAAAACTTGGTTTCGCCAGAACCGCACACCGCTTATCCCCATTTGGGCAGCAGTCAATGCCCTAATCATTTATCTTCCTATCCCTTTTTCAGGACGATTTGTCCTTGGATTGATAATACCTATTGCCACAATGGCCGCATTCAGTCTCGAAGAAGTTATCCTTCCATCATTACGAGAGACGGGGTTTTTCCTCAGATTCTCAAAACTTACTCCTACTCCACTCGAAACACTGCGACGTGTATTTATCATCCTCACACTACCAACCACATTGCTGATTTCTTTATGGTTGATTCGGAATTCCATTACTACGAAGGATTTCCCACTCTATTTCCCTACCGATGAAATCCTGGCCGTAGAATGGTTGGGAGAGAACGGTAATGAAGAGGATGTAGTCCTCGCATATTATCCTATGGGAAATTACATGCCCCGGGACATTACCGGGAAAGTATTTCTCGGACACCTCAATCTGACCATTGATCTGAATAATAAAATTGAAGCGATCGAGAAATTCTGGGATGTGGGTACATCCCAAGAATGGAGAGAAAATTTTCTAGAGGCATGGGATATTACCATGATATATCAGGGGAAATATGAAAAATTACTCAGTGAGGATGTTGTTATCCCACCTGGGAAAGTAGTATACAAAAACGACACTGTTACGATCTATACCACTCCATAAATCTCTTCCTGATATAATCACTAAAGTGGTAAATAGGAAACTCATGAAACTCCTTCTGACCGGCTTTGAACCCTTTGGCGGTAGTGATATCAACCCCTCAGAACAGGTTGTAAATACACTCGCAGATAAAAAATATCCTGATCTCATACTCGTAACTACGATACTGCCTGTAGATCGAGAAAAAGGTCCCCAGAGACTGATTCAAGAAATAAAAGAAAATCAACCGGAAGCAGTAATTTGCCTGGGAGAAGCACGGGGACGAGTGGGTTTCAGCATCGAACGTATTGCCATCAACCTACTGGATTACAGTATCGAGGATAATGCGGGGAATTTAATCCAGGATCGATCAATAATCCCCGATGGCCCCTCAGCTTATTTCTGTTCACTGCCTGTCCGAAAAATATTGGAGGCCGTTCAGGACATTGGAGTTCCCGCTGCGCTATCTCTCTCCGCAGGCGCTTTTTTATGTAACCAAGTTTTTTATACATTATTGCATTATCTGGATATTAATGGCTTAGAGATTCCAGCGGGGTTCATCCATCTTCCCAGTTTGCCGCAGCAGGTTGCCCATGAACAGCCGAATAAACCGTCCATGAGTATAGAGACCATGAAAATTGGTATAGAAGCAATAATTAAATGTATAAGAAGTGAATTAGCGTGACATGGTCATAAGGAGAATGAAATGACTAATAAATTCACCGTTGGTTATATTGGCCTAGGCATTATGGGGAAGCCCATGGCAAGGAACATAATGAAAGCCGGCTTTCCATTGGTAGTACACAACCGCAGTAAGGATTCTGTGCAAGAACTTGTTTCAGAAGGTGCTAAAGCAGCTCGATCACCCAAGGAAATCGCTGAACAAGTGGACATTGTCTTTACAAATCTACCTGATTCCCCCGATGTCGAACTGGTCGCACTTGGGAAGGATGGCATCATCGAGGGTGCAAAAAAGGGGTTGATCTTCGTTGATAACTCTACCATCAAACCCGCCACTGCACGATATATTTCTGTGAAATTTAAGGAAAAAGGGGTTGCCTGTTTTGATGCGCCGGTGAGTGGTGGGGATATCGGTGCCATCAACGGCACATTAACAATTATGGTTGGCGGTCCTAAAGATGCTCTTGATAAAGCCTTGCCAGTTTTCGAAGCCATGGGCAAATCGATCACTCACACTGGCGAAGCAGGAACAGGCCAAATTGCTAAATGCGCCAATCAGATCATGGTCGCAGCGCAAATGGTAGCAATGGGCGAACTCCTCATCTTAGCTCGAAAAACTGGAGCTGACCCAAGGAAAGTCGTTCAAGCTATTAAAGGTGGCGCAGCCCAGTGCTGGACATTAGATATTAAACCTGAACGCCTATTCTCTGGGAATCGGGAACCAGGTTTCAAGGCGTATATGCAAGCCAAAGACCTTGGGATCGTAATGGATACAGCCCGCGAATACGGCGTTCCTTTATTTGGGACAGCTGCCAACACACAACTCTTCACCGCTATGATAGAGATGGGGATGGCTGAGTTGGACAATTCTGCAGTGGTTGGTGTCATTGAAAAGTTAGCAAACATCAATTTATTGTAATTAGTTATTGAAAATTAAATACTGCTATAAAAAAGGGATGGTTGTTCAAACCATCCCTTTTTTTTGGGCAATGTAGGAATATTTATTTGAGAAAATGGAATGTTGTCCCAACAGCAATGCCGATCTGCCCAAGGTGATAGGTAACCATGACAATCAATCTGGCACTTTTAAACGAGAAGATGAAGCGTGACCAGGCATTGAGTACATCAGATATGAAAAACAATAAAGCCCCAAATGCCACTAAGTATGTATTCGTAGTCTCCCATGCAGGATTCAGGAAACTATAGGCTGCAGAAAATAACATATAGCTGATAACGATTGAATAGATTCCCACGGGAAGGATTAAATTGTTCTTGCCACTAGCAATAAGTCCACCTTTCAATCGGGAGAAAACACTTCCTCCAACAATCAGGATAATTAATAATAAGAAGATAGCAGGAATTGTAGTTCCTTCAATAATTGACATCACGCGAAATCCAATAATATATGCAATATGCCCCAGTAAGAAAGCGACCAGACCCGGTAAAAACCATTTTTTTGGGGGCAGCATAAGGAAGATATCCCCAAATAAGCATAACACCAAGCCTATTGCAATCCAAATTAAATTAGGGGGTGGATTGCCAATCTCTATCATGGAGGTTAATACCCAGGCAATCAATGCAATCATGGTCAATGGCTTAACAAAATATTCTAATCTTCGATATTCATTATTAGCTGCGATCCATTCGAGCAAGGCAAATAGAAATACAACCACTAAAATCCAATTCATCTTTTTCTCCCTTTTTCTTGAAAACCAAATAATCGTAAAACTTTATCGTCATTTCGCCAATTCTTTCGAACTTTTACTCGGATTCGGAGGAAGACTTTTCGTTCACTCATCTTTTCGATCTCTATTCTTGCAGCCGTGCTGATACGTTTAATCATCCGCCCTCCCTCACCAATCACGATCCCCTTTTGAGAATCCCTTTCAACGAAGATGGTCGCTTCGATATACGCACCAATATCTCCCCGTTCCTTGAATTCGTCTATACGCACGGCAATACTATGGGGAATCTCATCCCGTAAGATGTTCAACGCCGATTCACGGATCAAATCCGCAGCAATATCCCTTTCGTAAGTATCTGTTACTTGATCTGAAGGAAAATATGGCGGATGTTCGGGAAGCTGATCGATCACAGCTTCTATCAACTCAGGCAGCCCATTTCCTGTTTTCGCTGAAATCAAGATAATTCGTGCATTTGATATTAATTCCTGGAATTTTTTCTTTTGCTCTCGATATTCCTCCTCTTCTATACGATCAATTTTATTCAATATTAGAAAAACAGGAATATTTACCTTTAATTCTGTTAATGTTTCAGCTATCATCCGATCTTCGTCATGAATATCATCTGAGCCATCTACCAAAAAAACGATTGTATCGCTATCTTCAAGTGCACTTCTCGCTGCAACATTCATGTACTTCCCTAACTTGTGTTTAGGCTGGTGGATGCCAGGTGTATCAGTGAAAACAACTTGAGCGTTATCTAGGGTGAGGATGCCTATCTGTTGCCTTCTAGTGGTCTGAGGACGAAAAGAAACAGCAGCGATCTTTTGCCCTAATAACGCATTAATGAGTGTTGATTTCCCAACATTTGGTCGTCCAGCAACAGCGACAAAACCAGCCTTGAATCCTTCAATCTCCATCATGATTGAGATTTTATCACACAGCAAAGAACAGAAAAATTCCAGAAAAATCATTTTACAAGTATTCCCCCGCCCGGTAATTACTTATTAGTTAAAAAGTCGCTTTAGTGAGGCTACAATTATTATGTGAATTACTCGTGATCATGTATTATGTTAAGCTGTTGGTAATCGAATATTCATTTATTCTCTAATATCTCTATCATCTCCTATCCATCAGATAATGCACAACCTCCTTCAAAAATCACTGTTAGCGCAAAGTAGTAATGTCCTATTTAAGCAAAGTTAAAATGTCCTCTTTTGAGAATGAAAAAACAGGAGAGGGCAGCAATGAAAAAGGACATGCTAACAATGAGCAAAAAGGAACTGACCCGACTAGAAGTCATCCAAAAACTCACTGAAAAACGTTTGAAACAGAGAGAAGCCGCCGAGATATTGTGCCTATCTACCCGACAGATCAGACGGCTGTTGAGGAACTACAACCAAGAGGGGGCAGCAGGGCTGATCTCCAAACAGCGGGGACGACCGAGCAACAACCAACTGGACGCACAACTCAAGAGAAAAACGATCGAACTGCTGCACAATCAATATGCGGATTTTGGCCCCACGCTGGCCTGCGAGAAGCTGGAAGAACGAGATGGGGTCAAGCTTTCCAGGGAGAGCGTGCGGCAGATCATGATGGCAGAGGAATTGTGGAAGCCGCACAGACGCAAACGAGCCCGTATCCACCAACTGCGCACGCGCAGAGCCTGCGTAGGAGAATTGGTGCAGATCGACGGCTCACCCCATGATTGGTTCGAAGGACGCAGCCCCAACTGCAACGTGATCGCATTTGTGGATGATGCCAGCGGACGATTGATGGAACTGCTCTTCACCCCTGAAGAAACCACCTTCGGCTACTTTGCTGCAGCCAGGCAGTACCTATCCCGCTGTGGCCTGCCCAAAGCCTTCTACAGCGATAAAAACGGCATCTTTAGGGTCAATATCAAAAACGCTCTCTCAGGCTCTGGCATGAGCCAATTTGGTCGAGCCATGCGTCAGTTAGATATTGAGATCATCTGTGCCAATACCCCTCAGGCAAAGGGACGCATTGAGCGTGCCTTTCAAACCCTGCAGGACCGCCTGGTCAAAGAACTGCGTCTCAATCTTATCTCCGATATCGACAGCGCCAATCAGTTCGCACCCATCTTCATCGATGATTACAACCATCGCTTTGCCGTCCAACCTCGTTCAAACCATGATGCCCACCGCCCTCTCTTGTTTTCACCTCGCCAACTTGACCTGATCTTTTCCCATCAGGTCTCCAGAACCATCTCCAAGAACCTCACTCTCCAATACAAAAACGTAGTCTACCAGATCCAAACCTCCCGCCCAGGCTATGCCCTGCGTAAGGCTCAGGTCACCGTTTGCGAGGCGCCTCAAGGGAATATCTCCATCCTCTACAAAGGCAAGCCCTTGGCTTACTCCGTTTTCCGCAAGCAGCAACGCCAGGCTGAAGTTGTGCAATCCAAGCATATTAATACTCACCTCGATAATAAATCTCACTCTCCTGCTGCTGACCACCCTTGGCGGAATTATGGACATCGTCTCAATGGTAAACCTATCTCAAAAAAACAAGATTCCCCTTCCTGATTTTGGACATCTCTACTTTGCTAAAAAGCGGACATTTCTACTTTGCCTTGACACTCCTTCAAAAATCACTAGACGAACAGCTGTCTCCATGATATACTCTGTCGGCTTTGGAGACAGAGTATTACAATACACACGCTTCTTGACTTGTGTTTGCGTACTGTAGAACAAATACAGCAGAATGCAGGATTGACAGAAGCGGAGGAAAAAACGCAAAGGAGAATGGAATGGCTAATATTTCCATGAAAACGCTTCTAGAAAGTGGCGTTCACTTCGGTCACCGAACCCATCGGTGGAATCCCCACATGAAACCTTATATCTTCACTGAGAGAAATGGCATTCATATCATTGATCTGCAACAGACTGTAAAAACACTTGAATCGACCTACAACTTGGTCAGAGATATGGTTGCAGATGGTGGCGTGATCTTATTTGTGGGCACTAAAAGACAAGCACATGAAACCATTAAAGAAGAAGCTGAACGCTGTGGGATGCCTTATGTCACTGTACGTTGGTTAGGTGGCATGTTAACCAATTGGGTTACAATGCGGCAACGTATCAATGAATTGGAACGTTTAGAAAGGATGCGTGAAAGAGGGGAATTCGAGAGGCTTACTAAGAAAGAAGGTCTACTCCTGGAAAGGCAAATTGATAAGCTTCAGTCACGCTTTGGTGGGATTCGTAATATGCACCGTTTACCGGACGCACTCTTTATCGTCGACATCCGGCGAGAAGAAACTGCCGTGCGTGAAGCCAACACCTTAGAAATTCCCATAATAGCATTGGTCGATACGAATTGTGATCCGCGATTGGTTGACTTTATTATTCCCTCTAATGATGATGCGATCCGAGCAATAAAATTAATGGTCGGGCATATTGCTGATGCTGTTGTTGAAGGAAAGGGAATGCGGAAAGAGGAGGATGTAGATGCTATTCCCGCACCAGTTGAGACCATTGAAGAGGAGTTGACTGATGCTGACTTACTTGGAGAGGCGACCTTAGCACATATGGAAGCTCAAGCTGAAGCGGAAGAAGAGGTTGATACCAAGGAAGAAGTTACAGAGGAAAAATCTGAGGAGAAAGAAGACCAAACATCTCAATCAAAGAGCAAGAAGGAAGATTAGAGAAGTTTATAAAAGGGAAGAAAAATGGCAATAACAACCGAACAAATAAAAGATCTCCGAGAAAAAACCGGTGCAGGTGTATTAGACTGCCGCGAAGCATTAACCAATGCTGATGGCAATTTTGATAAAGCTGTTGATTTTTTACGAGAAAAAGGCCTGGCAAAAGCAGCCAAACGAGCAGATCGGGAAGCCTTGAATGGCGTAATTGAACTATATTCCCATGGTGAAGGCCGTGTTGGAGTGATGGCTGAAGTAAATTGTGAAACCGACTTTGTTGCTCTAAATGAGTCTTTTAGGGAATTTGCCCACGAAATAGCTCTACAAATCGCTGCAATGGATCCAAAATGGATTAGCGACGATCAGATTCCCGATGAAATCATTCAATTAGAAATGGACGATGCCCGGATATTTGCCAAAGGGGAAGGCAAACCAGAAAATGTAATTGAAAAAATTGTTGAAGGACGTTTGGAAAAATTCAAAGATGATAATGTTTTGCTCCGGCAAACATACATCCGGGATGATAGCATGAAAGTTCAAGATCTTCTCAACGAGAAGATAGCTTTTATTGGTGAGAATATCCTCATTCGAAGGTTTGAACGATGGGAGTTGGGCGGGGTATCTGACCAAAAAGATGAGGAAGAGGAAACCTAAAAAATCAAGGTCAACCAATGGTTGGCCTTTTTTATAACTTTATCAACGATGTCTTGATTGGAAAAATTATGAGTAAACCAAAATATAAAAGAGTCATGCTTAAGATGGGGGGAGAAGCTTTGGCAGGACCAAGTGGACATGGTATAGAGCCCCAACAAGCTGAAGCGATTGCCCGTAGAGTTGTGACTATTCATGAGATGGGAGTGGAATTAGGAATTGTGATTGGTGCAGGAAATATTTGGCGTGGGATTCTTGGAATTGAGTGGGGTATGGATCGTGCTACTGCGGATTACATGGGCATGCTCGGAACGGTTATGAACTCGCTGGTACTAATGGATGCAATAGAGCGTGCAGGTTTGGTTATCCGTGTTCAAACTGCCATTGAAATGAGAGCTATCGCTGAACCCTATATCCGCCGCCGAGCGATTCGCCATTTAGAAAAAGGGCGGATCGTCATTTTTGGAAGTGGAACAGGAAATCCATTCTTCTCAACAGATACCGCAGCTGCTCTAAGGGCAGTAGAGATAGGCGCAGAAGTACTTATCAAGGCAACGAAAGTCGATGGCGTCTATGATTCTGACCCGGCTACCAACCCAAATGCAAATTTGTTCGATCAACTGACATACATTGACGCCCTAAATCGGCGTTTGCAGGTGATGGATAGTACAGCAATCTCCCTTTGTATGGAAAATGAATTGCCAATTCTGGTCCTGAATTTTTGGCATGAGGAGGATTTGATTGCTGCACTCAAGGGGAATACAGTAGGTACTCTCGTTTCAAAAGCGCACGTAGATTGATCAACCAATAGATAGAATAACCAAAATATCATTTACCATCAAAGTACCTTTGATTTGAATTTTCACAACGCAAATCATTTACTTGTAGATTTCTAGAAAAAAAAAGAATAGAAGTACAATTTAATTTCCTCTCCATATTGTCGACCTGAAGTCAGATTGCATTATGGTTTTCGTTAATTTGGGAGAAAGTTCATACTTTCTCCATATGATAAAATACACTTAAGTGCTTTTCATT
Source organism: Anaerolineales bacterium (assembly GCA_050115475.1). Classification (GTDB taxonomy): domain Bacteria; phylum Chloroflexota; class Anaerolineae; order Anaerolineales; family UBA11579; genus JASFQL01. The sequence goes on along the minus strand of JASFQL010000048.1, from coordinate 5,417 downwards.
CACTCAATATTGGTGTATCCTAACCTAGTATATTTTTTCCTAGCATTAGATATTTCTTATCTCCCACTTTAGAGGAGGACAACTGTGATAAATGAAATAATCAAAGAGGCAGAAACCCGGATGAGGTCCTCTGTTCAAGTTTTAGAAGAAGATCTGGCAGGGATTCGTACAGGGCGAGCATCACCTGCTTTAGTTGAAAAATTATCTGTGGAATATTATGGTTCACCGACTCCTTTAGTACAGTTAGCCTCAATATCAATCCCTGAACCTCGTCAAATCCTAATTAAACCCTTTGATGCTTCTTCGATTAGAGATATTGAACGCGCCATTCAAACATCTGACCTTGGATTGACGCCAATGAGTGATGGAAAAACAATTCGCCTCAATCTTCCCCCCCTTACCGAAGACCGCCGCAAAGAGCTTGTACGTCTCGTACAAACACGAGTAGAAGAAGCTCGCATTTCTATCCGAAATATCAGGCGTGATGCAATAAAGGATATGCGGGATTTTGAGAATGAGAAACTCATTTCAAAAGACGACCTCATTCGTGGGGAGGAAGAAGCTCAAAAATCCACCGATGAATATAATGGGAAGATAAACGGCATAGGGGAACAAAAAGAAAAAGAGGTTATGGAGGTGTAATCTTAATTTGCGAGATTACATATGAGCTGTTCTAAAGAAACACAATTACCAGAAAATATTCCTGTTCACATTGCCATTATTTTGGATGGTAACGGACGCTGGGCACGCGCCCGTGGTCTCCCGCGGCTAGCAGGTCACAGAGCTGGGACAGAGAATCTCCGCCGCATTATAGAAGCTTGCGTTGAATTTGGAGTCAAATATTTAACAATTTATGCCTTTTCCACTGAGAATTGGGATCGACCAGAAGACGAAGTTCGTGGTTTGATGAACATCTTCGATGATGTCTTCGACCGTGAACTGGCAGAATTACATCGCCAGGGAGCTCAATTACGCCATATCGGACGATTGGAAGGAATACGTAAATCGATGCAGGAAAAGATGAGACGCGGCATCGAATTGACTAAAGATAATGATCGATTGATACTCAACGTAGCATTCAATTACGGGGGAAGGGACGAAATTCTCCATGTATTGGAAGAGATGATAAAGGATGGTATAAAGCCAGATGAAGTAACTGAAGACCTTGTATCAAATTACTTGTTTACTTCTGAATCCCCAGATCCTGATCTTGTAATCCGTACATCAGGGGAAAAACGAACCAGTAATTTCTTACTCTGGCAGTCAGCCTATGCAGAATGGGTATTCCCAGAGGTCTATTGGCCAGACTTTGGTAGAGAAGAATTACTTGATGCAATCAAAGAATACAGCCAAAGAGAGCGACGCTTTGGGCGGATTCCCTCCAAACCATAAATTGCATCGATGTTACGACAAAGACTGTTAATCATCTTTTTCCTACTCCCAATTTGGATCTATACAATCTTTATGGGAGCACCACTTTTCACGCTGGTGATGATAGGTGCTTTAACTATTGGGATTTGGGAATACCGAAGTATTTTTAGGATCGGTGGGTATAAGCCCGCCGATTTCTCTTTAATTGCCAGTGTAATTGGTTTTTCATTCTTACGAACCTGGATTGGGCTTGAATGGGATTTGTTATTATTGGTTGTGTTAGTTTTATCGAGCATAACCTATCACTTGATTTCATATGAACGGGGACGCGAAAACGCCAGTATGGACTTTCTTGTTACTCTTGGGGGGATTGTATATATCGGACTATTTGGTAGTTATTTCGTTGCTTTGCGTGAATTGCCGAATGGTGCATGGTGGTTACTCATTGTATTGACCGGTGTCTGTTTAGGTGATAGTGGTGGATACATTATCGGTAAGTGGTTAGGTAAAAGAAAATTATCACCTCGCCTTAGCCCACAAAAAACTATAGAGGGATATATCGGGGGTATTGTTTTCGGTACTCTATTCACCCCATTACTTTTTTTGTTATACAGGCATTTGGGATTACCTCCAGATTCTGGGATTACATTCCTACGAGTATCGATAATTGGGAGTATCATGAGTGTCTTTACGCCACTTGGGGATTTAGCTATTTCGATGTTCAAACGAACATATGAGGTAAAGGATTCTGGAACCATCCTTCCCGGTCATGGAGGGATTCTCGATCGTATTGACTCCTGGCTATGGAGTGTATTGATAGGTTTTTATTTGATTACATTATTTTTCATACTTGATTAGGTCGGACAATTAGTAAAGGAGAATACTAGATATGTCTAACCCTAGAAAGGAGCCCTCACGGAATCTCGCCTTGGAACTAGTGCGAGTCACTGAATCAGCAGCTCTCATGGCTGCACGTTTCATGGGCAGAGATGATAAAGAAGCGGCGGATCAAGCTGCTGTGGATGGTATGCGTTTTATGTTGAACTCAGTTGAAATGCAGGCCACAGTAGTGATTGGTGAGGGTGAAAAAGATGAAGCACCCATGCTTTACAATGGTGAAGTATTAGGCTGCAGTAAATTTCCCGAGATGGATTTAGCGGTGGACCCAATTGACGGGACTCGCCCGCTTACCCAAGGACGACCAAATTCTATTGCCACAGTAGCGGCTGCGCCAAAGGGGACTATGTTTGATCCTGGACCTTTTGTATATATGGATAAAATTGCTGTGGGGCCTTTATGTAAAGGAATGATTGATATTGAAAAATCTGTTAAAGAAAATTTAGTCTCTATTGCTAAAGGTCTTGAAAAACGCCCCCAAGATGTTACCGTAATCTTATTGGATCGCACTCGACACAAAGACCTCGTCGCAGAAGTGCGTGAGGCTGGTGCACGAATTCGCTTTATCGACGATGGCGATGTCGCTGCAGCTTTAATGACATCCTGGCCCGATTCTGGGATCGATGTATTACTCGGCATTGGTGGTACACCGGAGGGTGTGCTTGCGGCTTGTGCCTTACGCGCCATGGGCGGCGAGATACAAGGGAAATTGTACGCCCGCAATGAGGATGAACTCAGGCAAGGGCGAGAATTGGGATATGATTTTGATAAGGTTCTCACCATGGATGATCTCGTTTCTAGTGATGACGTTTTTTTCGCTGCAACGGGAATCACGGATGGAGAATTATTGGACGGAATCAAATACTATAGAGATGGTGCATCCACAGAGAGCATTGTCGTGCGAGGAAAATCGGGAACGGTTCGCCAGATAAAGTCCATTCATAGTTTTACGAAGCTAGATGCTATCAGTGATCTACCTTACTAACTGCTATTCCCTATTCATTGGAGAAAATCGATAATCCAATATCATAAGTTAACATCAAGGTTTCTATGATTGACAGTCGTTTTCCTTAGTGGTATTATTCCGCCCGACAACTTAATAATGCCTGGACAGCACTCTTATCCAGAGAGGTGGAGGGATCGGCCCTGTGAAACCTCGGCAACCTAAACGGAAACGTTGAAGGTGCCAATTCCGACAGACGGGTGTTCTGGAAGATGAGAGGGCAGCAATGAAAAATGATTGCCCTTTCTTTGACTGGAAGGGCAATTTTCCTGTGGAGGTACACAATGAGTACAACTTTTATGAAATCCCCCAAACTGGTCTTTACTTCAGAATCAGTAACAGAGGGGCATCCCGATAAGATGTGTGACCAAATTAGCGACGCTGTATTGGATGCTTGCCTAAGTGAAGATCCCCTCTCACGTGTCGCCTGTGAATCTGCCACGAAAACAGGCTTTGTTCTGCTTTTAGGTGAAATCACGACTAAAGCAAACGTGAACTACGACCAATTGGTTCGCCAGGTCGTTTTAGATATTGGCTACGACCGGGCAAAATATGGATTTGACGGCGAGACTTGTGGTGTGCAGGTTGCCATTGCCAAACAATCTGGTGACATTGCTCAAGGTGTCGATAAAGCTCTTGAAGCGAGATCAGGAGAGATGACTGATGAAGAAATCGACGCTATTGGAGCAGGAGATCAGGGAATGATGTTCGGGTATGCCTGTAAAGAGACGGATACGCTAATGCCTATGCCTATCTATCTTGCCCATAAACTGGCACGCAAGTTAGCTGAAGCACGTAAAAACAATATCTTGAATTGGCTTCGACCAGACGGGAAAAGTCAGGTCACTGTAGAATATGCATTCGGAAAACCCAAGCGTATCGATACCGTCTTGATCAGCACTCAACATTCCCCTGACATCGAATATGAAGATCTACGTAAAGATATTATCGACCACATCATTATGCCTATCCTCCCTAAAGACATGGTCGACAAAGATCTAAAAATCTTCGTTAATCCAACTGGACGATTTGTCATAGGTGGACCAAAAGGAGATTCAGGCCTAACTGGAAGAAAAATCATTGTAGATACTTATGGTGGAATGGGGCGACATGGTGGTGGCGCTTTCAGCGGGAAAGATCCCACCAAAGTAGATCGCTCGGGCGCATATGCAGCCCGATGGGCCGCTAAAAATATCGTAGCCGCGGGACTTGCTGATCGATGTGAAATTCAGGTCGCTTATGCCATTGGGGTGGCGCACCCACTCAGTGTGAATGTTGAAACTTTTGGTACAGGGAAGATTGACGATGATAAAATATCTGAATTGATTAATGAGTTCTTCGATCTGCGTCCAGGTGCCATTATCCGAGATTTCGATTTGCGTAGGCCAATTTTCAAGCAAACGGCTGCTTACGGTCATTTCGGTCGCGATGATCTTGATTTGCCATGGGAAAAGACGGACAAGGCTAAAGCCCTAAAAGAAACTGCAGGGATTTAGAATCATCCCTAAAAACACAAGAGGCTGGATATCATCCGGCCTCTTTTCTATTTTAGGTTGTGGGAATCCGCTGCATCTTATATAAACAATTACTTAGGCATTTCAAGACCATGAGATTCGATTAATTCTTTATCGTGTAATATTTCTTTTGTCATTCCATCGGCAACTATAGTGCCACCGTCTAGAATGATTATCCGGGGAAATAATTCTCGAACCATCAACAAGTCATGAGTAGCAACAAGCATACTTTGAGAAAGTTTTTCTAACAACTGAATAAGATTACGCCGAGATCGGGGATCCAAACCAGCAGTAGGTTCATCCAGTAGTAAAATTTCTGGTTCCATTGATAACACTGTGGCGATAGCTATCCGCTTCTTTTCTCCCATACTGAGATGGTGTGAGAGACGGGATGAGTACTTCCCCATACCCACCAACTCCAACGCCTGTTCGACCTTTCCTTGAACGATTTCTTCAGAAAAACCCATGTGTAAAGGACCAAATGCAACATCTTCATACACTGTAGGAGAAAATAATTGATCATCTGGATTTTGAAATACGAATCCAACATTGGCACGAATCAAAGGGAGGTTCCCATTTTCCACTTCAATTCCCCCCACCCGTATGTCCCCCTCTCCCTGCAGTATACCGAT
>JASFQL010000047.1:0-24927 GCA_050115475.1 Anaerolineales bacterium | reverse complement strand
GACAGCTTTCTTTTCCTCATCCGCCCAATCATTTCCAACAATCAAAATCTTGGGATCCAATAACGTGATGCTTCTTGGTCTATATTTTATAAATTCATATCCGTATTCTTTTAAATACTTCGCCGCATTCTCAACTTCGCTGGACCCTCTTACCATAAACCCAGATTTAGGCATAGAATCAAAAATAGGCGTCATCCATTTTACATGGGTGTCATTGGAAGGGAAAAATATATAATCATTTTTTCCTCTTTGGAACAAATAGGCAATATACGAAATGGGATTCAACCACAATCGCATGCTTCTTAATTTCCCCATAATTCCCTTTAAAACTCGCTTGACCTTCTCCGGTATGATCTTCGCCAGTGGGCTAAATATTGACAATGGAAAATTCCTTCACAATTTTTATTCTGGCTTTACGATCTTTGCACCTGCGACCAGGAATGAAAACTGAGACGTTTTATATCTCTTTTTATATTTTCTCTTCAAACCGAGAATGTTGGCTTCGTACTCCGCTATATATGCTTCATAATCAAACTCGGATTTCCAGGGTGTTTTGAAAACTTTTTCAGCATCAACCCTTGATAAATTCCATTGTTGCGAAGGCTCAAAATAATGAGTAGCCTCTGATAATGCAAAAGTCGCCAGGAATAAACCGCCGGGTTTTAAGGCTTTTAGGCTTTCTTCTACGCAGGCAATTTGTAGATCGATGGAATTATGTTCAATTGCAGAACACCAAAAGATGATATCGACCTGATTATTAAAAAAGTCATTTTGAGAGCAGAAATCTATGTTAAGGTCAACAATTTTATTTCTATGAATCATGGGGCATAATCCATCGATTCGATCGATTCCGATGATCCCAATATTAAAATATCTCTCCAGGAAAACATGGAACTTACTCATCCCACAGCCAATATCGAGAATAATCGTATCTATCTTGTTAGCCTTTAATTCCAAAAATCCATAGATATTCTCGAATAACCAGGTATGGTCTAAGTCATAATTCCACCCACCCTTGATGTTGGCAAATTTAAGCACACGATAAAAATTACTTTTCTTGATTTTCGAAGGGGATATGATTTCTAGGGTACTTTTAAGTTCAATATTAGTTGAGAGTCTTCCTTTCAGATAGCGAAAAAGAGCGGTTTTTATCATTTTTTTTAGCTTGACAATCAGAGATTGTCGACCCATTTTTCCTTAACCTCTCTTTGAAAATTCCCAGGAGGAATTCAAAATGTATGTCACACCAAAATAATCAGTGATATTGTATCCATTGCCGTACACATCCGAAAACACCACGTTGATCTTGGCCGCGCTCTCAATATAATCTATCCTGGATACGCCTTTATGGGCAATCACCACATCGATGTAATACATCCCAGGATTAAGCGGCAGATTATTGACCCGCATGATGGCACGGTCGTTCCCTGAAAAACTAACCTCAGGTGTTTTATTCACCATCCCCGAATCGAAAGTAAAGACCCGCTGTCCAAAACTCGTTTTCATGAAAATTCCGACTTGCGCAGAAGGATACTTGTCCATCCCCTTCAGGTGCAGTTCCAATTCCATGACCTCGTTCATCGGGATATTGTTGTTTTTCCGCCCCTCCCGGTCCCGGATGATAAGGCTTTCTACGAAAATATCCTTGCTGTAGGGATTTTTCCGGTCTGTGAGGTCATAATGGGCTTCATCCTCCATCGGAAAATACACGTTGGTTTCAAGGTATTGATTGACCGTTCCCTGCGTATCGCCCATTTCTGCGATCACACCGCTGTTGATTAACATCGCCTGATTGCATAAAGATAGGATCGACCCCATATTATGACTCACCAACAAGACCGTTCGGCCCTCTTTCGAGACCTCCCCCATCTTCCCCAGACATTTCTGCTGGAAGGCCGTATCTCCCACCGCCAGCACTTCATCGATCAGCAGAATCTCTGCTTCCAGGTGTGCCGCCACCGAAAACGCCAGCCGGACCCGCATCCCGCTCGAATAGCGTTTCACCGGCGTGTCGATGAACTTTTCCACCCCCGAGAAATCGACGATCTCGTCGAACTTCCGGTCGATCTCCTTCCGTGTCATCCCCAAAATGGTACCGTTGAGATATACGTTCTCGCGCCCGGTCAGTTCCTGGTGGAATCCCGTCCCCACCTCCAGCAGGCTCGCCACCCGCCCGTCGATCTCCGCCCGTCCCGCGGTCGGGTAGGTGATCCCGGCTAAGACTTTCAACAAGGTGCTTTTCCCCGCCCCGTTCCGTCCGATGACCCCCACGACCTCCCCTTTTTGCACCTCGAAGGAGACCTCCCTCAACGCCCAGATGATATCTTCCTCATCCCGTCCATCCTCGAAATGAGATAATTTGCGCAGCCGCTTCAGGTTCTTCGCTGGGCTTTTGAGGAACGCCAAAGCCGCCCCCACCAGTGTATCGTGGATTTCTTCTTTCAACCCGATCCTGTACCGTTTCGACAAACCGTTTACTTTGATAGCGATGTCACTCATTTTCTACACCACGTCCGCAAAGATGCGTTCCATCCGCCGGAAATAGATTGCCCCGCTGATGAATATCACTATCGCCGAAATTGTTCCCACACCGATGAGATCCCACGGCATCATCATGGTCCCTAACAGTCCCGCCCTGAAACTTTCGATCACCCCCACCATCGGGTTGATAGCGTATACCAGCCGCCACTTCTCCGGCACCAGGCTGGTCGAATACACCACCGGCGCTGCGTACATCAAGATTTGCACGATGAACCCGATTGCGTAGTTGATATCTCGGTATTGGATCGCCATGGCCGTCAGCCACAAACCCACACCCCCCGCCGTGATCATCATAAGCAAAACCATCAGTGGCAAGACGAAAACCTCAACACTAGGCACGATTTGATACCACAGCATCATCCCGAACAAGATCAGCATGCCGATCCCGAAATCCACCAGCTTGCCGATAACAGGCGCGAAAGGGATTACCAACCGTGGGAAATAGACTTTAGAAATTAACTCTGATGCGTTCACCAAACTGGTCGTTGCCCCCGTTAATGAAGCCGAGAAATACGTCCATGGCACCAATGCTGCAAAATTGAATATCGCATACGGCACCCCATCCGAACTTACCTTGGCCAGGTTCCCAAAAATGATTGTGAATACGACCATGCTGAACACCGGTTGGATGATAGCCCAACCGATCCCCAGAACAGACTGGGCGTACCGCGTTTTGATATCCCGCCACACCAGAAAATAAAACAAATCCCGGTACCGCCATAACTCTCTAGGGTTGAACACCTTATAAGCAGCCTTGGCATCGATGATTTTGAAGTTTACATCCAATCCCATAACACTCCATGACTAAAAACAGCTTGATAAATTCCCTGCGTTGAAATAAACATCACATCCATTGTAGCGAAATTATCTATCTTGGCTTCATATCCGCTTCATGAAAAAAATTATACTATACAGGGGCCATCTCCCTTATAATGCCGTATTTGGGGGATATTCCAGCAATGAAAAGATATGTGCTTATTTGAAAAATTTAGCTATACGCATATCATTTTTTGATCTTGCCTGTTCTTCTCGGTATCAAATCAAGCTCAATGTTCACCCTCTTCAGCGTACTCTCGTCTTAAAAAAATTAGGATTATAATTTACTAATCTTTAGGGGATCGCATATATTCCCCAGATAGTTTTCAAATTATGGATATCTCCCGATCCATAATAAAATATTAAAAAAATCAATTATTATTGGAGTGTTTGATCTGAACCAATGACACAAGAAAGTTTATCAAGATCAATAATACGGAAGGTAATGTACAATGGATGAGACCCCAAACAGCACAAAAAGACCATATTACTTGTTTCTATTTGCTATTTATCCAAGTATTTCCTTGGTAGCCCTAAATATCCGAGAAACTGATCCTTTCGCAGCTATACGCTCTTTACTTATTTCCCTGATTTTAGCACTTCTGATTTATTTAATTCATAAATTATTCCTTTCTAAAAAGGAACATGCCTATATTTTAACAACAGTCGTTTTGTTTTTATTTTTTAATTACGGGCATTTTTATAATATTCTATTAAATTACGAGTTTGCTGTTCAACTGGGATTTCAATTACATTACCTCCTAATAGCCACTTCCCTGATAATCTATCTTATTGCATATCGTTACAGGAATTTCCTTCATATGCAGTCGAACGCATTAACCGGTATTAGCATCGTATTATTGATAATTCCCCTTTATCAAATAGCGTATTTCTCTTATCAATCCCAATCCAGAGAAACAACTGAACCAAATGTCGAGGTACTCAATCTTCAAGCTGATATATTACCAGATATTTATTACATCATCCCAGATCAGTACGGTCGCGCCGATACGCTGCTCGAAATCGGTTATGATAATACCCAGTTTATTGATAAACTTCGTGAGTTAGGTTTTTTTGTCGCAGATTGCAGTCAATCAAATTATCGTAGGACCTCGCTTTCGCTTGCCTCTTCACTTAATCTAGATTTCATTTTCAACCTCTTTCCAGATAAAGGGAAAAGAGATGATAATCCGCAACCGGTCTATAATATCCTTGTCGATAACCTTGTTAGAAATGAACTTGAAAAACTTGGCTATCAGACGATCGCCTTTCAATCAGGATACAAATGGGGAGAATGGAGAGATGCGGATATGTACTTGAAACCCAAAAACAATTATCTTTTAGCAAAATACATCACGCCCTTCGAATTTCTTTTATTGAAAACCACGGCGTTAAAATTCGCAAAGGATTTTAATTGGCTCCCATTTCTAAATAATACTTACATGGTATATGGAGAACATTACGAGCGTGTTCACTTTGTATTAAATGCTCTACCAGATCTGGCTTCCCTTCCAGGACCCAAATTTGTATATGCTCATATCCTTATTCCTCATAACCCCTACATCTTTCTATCGGATGGATCCATCAATCCTGAGGGTTATGCAATGAGTTGGAAAAACACACAAGGATACATATCGAACGTAAAATATATTAATAACGCATTGGAACCTATCATCAAGCAGATTATTGAAGATTCTGAAAATCCTCCCATTATTATTATCCAGGGGGACCATGGAATGGCATTCCTTGATAACAGCCAGGTATTAAACTTAAATGCTTATTACCTACCTGGCATAGATACCGAAGATTTACATTCCTCCATTACACCGGTCAATACCTTTCGATTGATTTTTAATCAATATTTTGGCGAAAATTTATCCTACCGACCCAATGTAAGTTTTGCGAACGATATTGGTCATCCATATAGTCAGAAAATGGTTTATTTCAATGGTGAAATTTCCCAATGTGACTCCCTAAAATCTCCCTGATTAATAATATCCCTGCAGATGATGTACTCTCCTATAACTTCAGTTATCTCATTACTATTCTTCGTTGTTCAACCAATCCCCAAAATAGTGGAACCCTTTCCTTTCTAGCAGGCAAATATCAACATTGTAGCGAAATTATCTATCTTGGCTTCATATCCGCTTCATAAAAAAATTATACTATGCCCGAATTTCCCCTTCCTTCTATTTATTTATTTCTGAACCCTACTCCTTCCTCGGAATATAATCCCCCTCGATCCATTCCTCCCCATCCGGGCCGACTTCCTTTTTCCAGATGGGCACGATCTGCTTCAACCGGTCAATCCCGTATCGAGCCGCCTCGAACACGCCCGTATCCCGATGTGCTGCTGTACAGGAAATCAGGACCGTCGGGGTTTCCGGATGAAGGATGCCTATCCTTTGAATGATGGCAATCCCTTGGATCGTACGATATCGTTCTCGGATCTCGTCAGCCACCTGCCGCATCTTCGCTTCCGCCATCGATTCGTAGGCTTGGTATTCCAGATAGTCTGTTTCCCGGGTTTCCTCCCGAGTCGTGATACCCCGCACTATCCCCGTAAAGGAACACGCCGCCCCGGTGGAAGGCAAGCTGATTCGCTTGATAACCTCATTCAGGTCGATCTCCGCTTGCGTAATGGCGACGATCGTAGGGGATTGGGAGGCATCACGCTCACTCATAATCCACGTCCCCGCTCTTCCCGCCTTGCTTGCTGACCAGCCGAATATTCTGTATGTGTATGCTTTTTTCCGCCGACTTCACCATGTCGTATACGGTTAGCGCCGCAATCGAAACGGCTGTCAATACCTCCATCTCAACCCCCGTCTTCCCTCTTGTTTTTCCTGTCGCCGTGATCTCGATCCCCGGTAGCTCCGGCTTGATTTCAAGCTCAACCGATAGGTGCGTGAGTGATAATGGATGGCATAAAGGGATCAGGTCTGCAGTCCGCTTCCCTCCTGTGATTCCTGCCACCTGCGCCACACCCAACACATCCCCTTTGGATAGCTTGTGTTTTTGTATCAATTCGAGCGTTTCGGGGGATATCCTGATCTCGCCCTTGGCCACCGCCGTCCGGGAGGTATCGTCCTTTTCACTGACGTCTACCATCCGGATATTGCCCCCAGAATCGACATGCGTAAATTTTTTTTCCTTCATATCTTCTATTATATCGGGCAATCCACACACGAAACATTGATTTTCACCACAAAGTCATGAAAAGAGTAGCTTGGTTACGTATTTGCTTAGTTCGCAGTTACGTTATCGCTTGATTACTCGATGCTCGTTTGCCAGATGATCTTTAAGACCTGTCTATCCACTACCATAAGTCGCACTGCTTCACGTCCAACAAACACACACCGCCGTTCATCGAGGGGGTCTGGGGGAAACAGTTTCCTCCCGGCAGGGGGGTGCGGGGGATGGCAGCATCCCCCGCAGAAAATATAATAATTACAAAACTTACTCAGCCGTCTCCCCATCAAATACAATCAACTAACAATCTTGAATCCATTTTTCGATACACACAAATCCTTAAAAAACCATTACTACAATATTCCCCACCCTATCATCATAAGTATGGCATTATCATAGACGATGAACGCCGTATCATAACAATTGAGGTAGAATTATCATTCGTTGCATTTTTAATATACGCTGATAGAAATATTTAAATAATAATGAAAGAATCCCTAACAGACACACTGAACCGTCCCCTGCGCGACTTGAGAATTTCTGTCACCGACCGCTGTAATTTCCGCTGTATATACTGCATGCCCAAACAGATTTATAAAGACCACCACTTCCTCCCCCACGAAGAAGTCCTCACCTTTGAAGAGATCACCCACCTCGTGAAGTTGGCTACTTCACTGGGCATAAAGAAGGTCCGCATCACCGGCGGCGAGCCTTTGATGCGTAAAGACCTCGAAGTCCTTATCGCCATGCTTGCCGATATCCCCAACCTTGATGACATCGCCATGACCACCAACGGCTCCTTCCCCCTCGAAAGGATTGTCTCCCTTCATGAGGCTGGGCTTCAACGTATGACTGTTAGCCTGGACTCATTGGATGATGAAGTCTTCACCGCCATGAATGACGTCGGCGTGCCCGTCGCACGCGTGCTGGCTTGGATTGAAACCTCCATTGAAGCAGAGTTTTCTCCCGTGAAAATCAACATGGTCGTCAAGCGGGGGGTCAACACCGGCAGCATCCTGCCCATGGCACGCAAGTTCGACACCCCCCAGACCATCTTGCGTTTTGTCGAATACATGGATGTTGGCGGGAGCAATGGCTGGCGCATGGACGACGTCGTCCCGGCTAAAGAAATTCTTGAAATGATCCATACTGAAACCCCCATCGAACCTCTCGAACGGAACTACCCCGGGGAGGTTGCCCGTAGGTGGCGCTATATCGGATCGGGGAATGAGATCGGCTTGATTGCATCGGTGACCCAACCCTTTTGCGGGGACTGCACTCGTGCCAGGTTGTCCGCCGACGGGAAGCTCTTCACTTGCCTCTTTTCCAATCGAGGTCACGACCTCAAAAGCCTCCTCCGGGGCGGTAAATCCGATCAAGAAATCTTGGATGTAATCAAAGCCATTTGGACGCAGCGCCAAGACCGCTATTCGGAGATTCGCTCCGAAGAGACAGTTGGTCAGCCCAAGATCGAAATGCCCTATATCGGCGGCTGATAACCCCCAGTTTTTTTTAAAGGGTTCTCTTACATAATTGGCTATACGCATCCGATAATTATCATTCCTCTTCTCACCTGACAGTTTGTTCATAAATAAGTGGGGTTGGAAAATAATATTCATGATTGAGTGTGTTGGAGACATTCTCTATAGTATAGACACGCAAGTGGGGTGATTGCGCTATGAGTAATTGACGTACATTATCATTAAATTCCACCATATGAATAAAGGGGGATGGGATCAAACCCTCCGGGAGATACTACTGAATCATAAGTGTCAAGCGGCTAGGAAATTCCTTACGATCCATCTCCCTGTCTAAACAACCCCCCGGTTTCCACCGCTTCACCTCCAGACAAACCTCTGTTCTCTCCGGGGTATAATTTCAAAAAGGTACTATCTGGAGGTAAACGTGAGTGCACTCGATGGCATTCGAGTCGTAGACATGACCCGTGCCCTGGCAGGCCCCTACTGCACCATGATGCTGGGAGACCTGGGCGCCGATGTGGTGAAAATCGAACGGCCAGGTTCCGGTGACGAGAGCCGCGGCTGGGGGCCGCCCTTCGTGGGGGATCCCCAACCGCCCTATCCCGGCGAGTCCTGCTACTTCATCGCTGTCAACCGCAACAAACGCAGCCTCACCTTGAACCTCAAGGAACAGGCTGGGCAAAAGATACTCCGAGACCTGGCGAAAAAATCCGACGTCCTGGTGGAAAACTTCCGCACCGGAGTGTTGGAGAAGATGGGGCTGGGATACAAAGATTTCCAGGCCGTCAACCCCAAACTTGTCTATTGTTCCATCAGCGGTTACGGCCGCACAGGTCCCTACGCCGAACGCCCCGGCTACGACGTCATCATCCAGGCCGAGGGCGGCATGATGGGCATCACCGGCCCTGTTGAAGGCCCGCCCTATCGCGTCGGCATCCCCATCGTGGATATCACCGCCGGCATGTTTGCCGCCACCGCCATCCTCGCCGCCTTGCGCCATCGCGACCTCACCGGTGAAGGCCAGTTGGTCGACGTCTCCCTCCTCGATACCCAGCTGGCCCTCCTGACCAACGTCGCCTCCAATCACCTCGTCGGCGGTATGGGCCACCAGCGCCTGGGCAACGACCACCCCAACCTCGCCCCTTATGGCGTTTTTCAAGCCAAAGATAAGTGGTTTGCAATGGGCGCTGCCAACCAGGGGCAGTGGACCAAACTCTGTCAGATTCTAGATAAACCAGAACTCGAACGCGACCCCCGCTTTACTACCAATGCAGATAGGATCGAGAATCGTGCTGACCTGACCGGTATACTTTCCCAGGTATTTGCTGGGCGAAAAGCGGATGAATGGCTGGATGCGCTGCAGGATGCCGGACTTCCCTGCGGTCCCATCAACGACATCCCCGGCGTTTTCGAGCATCCCCAGGTAGCTGACCGGGACCTCGTCATCGAGGTCGACCACCCCCAGGCTGGTCCCGTAAAAGTGACGGGCTTCCCCTATAAACTCTCCAATACACCGGCAGAGGTACGTCTCCCCCCGCCCCTCCTGGGCCAGCACACCAAAGAGATATTAACGAATATTCTTGGCAGCGGTTCACAGGATATCGGCGATCTCCAGGATCGAGGAGTTATTTAATTGTCCCCCATATCAAAGCCTGTTTTCGGGATAACAGAAATCTATGCAAACGAACAATAAGGGTTACCATTTTTGCTTTTCGCCAAAGAAGTTATTTAAGTACCTGATAGTTTATTGTGGATCGCATGGATGCGTAGATATGGATATTATTCATCTCCCAGAAAGGCCGAGGGGGGATGGGATTTAATCGACTAAATTATGATGAGTTTATATAATTTTCCCAACCGAAGCTTATTGAAGGTTTGACATACATAAATTCCTATGCTATTTTACCTGTACCTAACCATAACCAACCATACACACCCTTCCGGATACAAAAGTGGCTGTAACTAAATCAGAAATTCGCTCAGGCGCTTATTACGATTCTGTCATCCTTATGCAGCTCCAGCGCGCCCTCGCCGGCCTCCCCGGTGTCGAGGATGCCGGGGTCATCATGGGGACGGATGCCAACAAGGACATCCTCGCCCAGGGCGACCTCTTGACCCCCGAAGCTGAGAGTGCCGCCGCCGATGATATGGTCGTTGTCGTGCGGGCCAGAGATGAGAAGACCGCCCAGTCTGCCCTCGCCCAGATCGACGAACTCCTCACTCGCAGACGCAGTGCTGTCGAACACGAATATCTTCCCAAGAGCCTCGACTCCGCCCTTTCCATGCTGCCGGACGCGGGTTGGGTGCTGGTCTCCGTCCCCGGTCGCTACGCTGCCGGGGTGGCCCGTGAAGCCCTGGACCTGGACAGGAATGTTTTCCTCTACAGTGACAACGTGACCCTCGAGGATGAGGTCGCCCTTAAAAAGACCGCCAGGGAGAAAGGCCTCCTCGTCATGGGACCGGATTGCGGTACCGCCATCGTCAACGGGATTGGGTTGGGTTTTGCCAACCAGGTTCGGCGCGGCCCCATCGGCATGGTGGCTGCCTCCGGGACGGGGCTTCAACAGGTTTCCAGCCGCATCCACCAGATGGGGAGTGGCATCACCCACGCCATCGGTACCGGCGGCCGCGACCTCTCGGAGGATGTCCAGGCCATCACCTTCCTCCAGGGACTCGACCTCCTCAGTCGTGATCCGCAGACGAAGGTCATTGTCCTGGTGTCCAAACCGCCTTCCCCCAAAGTGGCGCAGGATATATTATTGCAGGCTCGTCGAACAACAAAGCCCGTGGTGGTGGACTTCATCGGTTTTCCCACCATCATCCATCAGGTGGACAATCTCCACTTCACTACCACCTTCGACGAGACTGCTGCCCTGGCCGTCCAATTGGCATCTTCCGGGAAAGAAACAGATACCGTAGAAGACCTTGAACTCGACCGGTTTAAAAAAGGCCAGCGTTATTTGCGTGGTCTCTTCTCCGGGGGCACCCTGGCCTACGAAGCCCAACTTATCTTGGAGAACTATCTCCCCGCAGTCTATTCAAACGCCCCCCTGGATAAAAAATACCGTTTGGAGGATTCCCTCGTTAGCCAGGCCCATACGGTTATCGACCTGGGTGAAGACGAGTTCACCGTCGGCCGCCTACACCCCATGATGGATAACGATCTCCGCATCCGCCGCCTGCATCAGGAAGCCGAGGATCCCGAAGTGGCTGTCATCCTACTCGACGTAGTTCTGGGCTACGGTGCTCACCCCGATCCGGCCGGTGAGCTGGCCCCCGCAATCGAAGAGGTGAAGAAAAAAGCCAAGAAAGCCGGGCGTCACCTCGAATTTGTCGCCGTTGTTACTGGCACGGATGAAGACCCTCAAGGTCTCGAAGGCCAGGTCGAGAAGCTCCAAGCTGTTGGTGTCCGTGTCGAGACCAGCAATGATCTGGCCGTCCGCCATGCAGGGCGGATCGCGGGGGCGCTCAATCCCCCCGAGTCTCAGGCGCAACAAGAAACCGCTAAGGCTGTCGACTTATCTCTGATTACCCAGCCCCTGGCCGCAGTCAATGTCGGCCTGGAGTCCTTCGCCGAAAGCCTGGAAAGCCAGGGCGCCGCCGTGGTGCAGGTGGATTGGAAGCCCCCCGCTGGCGGAAACGAAGAACTCATCGACATCCTTGCCAGGATGAAAAAACATGAATAGACCTCATGCAAAAATACAGCATGATAGAGGAATGAGATACGAAGTAGTGTATTGGAGACATTCTCAATGGCATTGGCTCACAGGTAGGTCGTTGCCGTAATGAATGGTTCATGTTCATTGTCATTACATTCCCTCCATGTGGGTGTTTTTGGGCGGCAGAGCCGCCCAAAAACACCCTTCTTTATTTTCCCCCTTCCCAGGAAGGGGGGATCAAGGGGGGATGGGAATATAGCCTCCGTGAGAAACCTTGGAGACAAAAGTATCAGGTAGCTGGGCAGCGATTTGTAATTCTGAACTTGATCTGTGTGACTTATGAAAGAAGCCTAATCATCTAGGAGGAGTGATCGAATGGATATTCAAAAAGCGAACGACGAAGTCATTGGACGCATGATGGAAGCCCGCCCCACCCTCGTCGGATTGGGCAAAGCACTGGATGTCATCCCCGGCATGCGTGAGAACCTCTTGCTCCACGCCGGGCCGCCCATCATCTGGGAGCGCGCCTCCGGCCCCATGCAGGGTGCCATTACCGGCGCACTCATCTATGAGGGCAGAGCCAAGAACGAGAAAGAGGCCCAAACCCTGGTCGAATCCCACCAGATCGAGCTCGAACCCTGCCATCACCACCAATCCGTCGGCCCCATGGCTGGGGTCACCTCCCCCTCCATGTCCGTCTACATCCTCGAGAACAAGACCCACGGCAACAAGACCTTCTCCAACCTGAACGAAGGTTACGGCAAAGTCCTCCGTTACGGAGCTTACAGCGAAGACGTCCTCGAACGCCTTCGCTGGATGGAAGAGGTCATGGCGCCCGTGCTGGCGAAGGCCATCGAAGCCAGCGGCGGGGTCGACATCCGCGCCCTCCTCGCCGAAGCCCTCCACATGGGCGACGAAGGCCACAACCGCAACAAGGCTGGTTCGATTTTGTTTACGAAGATCCTGGCCCCTCATATCGTCAGGGCCGCCCCCAACCCGGAGGTCGCTGCAGAGATCATCACCACGCTGGGCGATAACGCCTTGACTTTCCTCAACCCCGTCATGGCCGCCTGCAAAGGCATGGTCGATGCCGCCCTCGGTGTGGAAGGCAGCACCATCGTTAGCGTTATGGCCCGCAACGGCACCGACTTCGGCATCCGCGTCAACGGCCTGGGAGACCGCTGGTTCACCGCCCCCGTCGCCACGCCCCAGGGGCTGTATTTCCCCGGCTACACCGCTGAAGATGCCAGCGGCGACATCGGCGACAGCACCATCACAGAGACGGCCGGCATCGGCGGCTTCGCCATGGCCAGTTCACCCGCCATCGTCACCTTCGTCAGCGGCACGCCCAAAGACGCCATCAACACCACCCTGGAGATGTACGAGATCTGCCACGGGGAACACAAATATTTCACCATCCCCACATTGGATTTCCGCGGCACCCCCACCGGTATCGACATCCGTAAGGTGGTGGAGAAGGGCATCACCCCCCGCATCAACACCGGCATTGCCCACAAGGACGCCGGGGTCGGCCAGATCGGCGCCGGCCTCGTCCGTCCGCCCATGGCCATCTTCGAAGAGGCTCTCGTCGCCTTCGCCGAACAATACGGGATCTAAATACCTATCTTTAGGGGTGCAGAATAATTCTGTACTCCCACGGATCACTGCAGATGACAACCACAAACCCCTCATCCCCCCAACCACCAGAAAAGAACGGCTTCCAGCTCGGGCAGGTCCTCACCATCGTCAGCGCCCACTTCATCCACGACACCTACACCGCCTTCGTGGCGCCCTTCCTCCCCCTCGTCATCGAGAAGCTCTCCCTGACCCTCACCCAGGCTGGCGGGCTTCCCGCCATCATGCAGATTCCCGCCGTCCTCAACCCCTTCATCGGCTACCTGGCCGATAAGGTCAGCCTCCGTTATTTCGTCATCTTCGCCCCCGCCGTGAGCGCCACCCTCGTCGGCTTGATGGGCTTTGCCCCCAACTACGTCTCCTTGGCCTTGCTCTTCCTGATTATCGGCATCAGTTCGGCCTCTTTCCATGCCCCCGCCCCGCCCATGGTCGCCCGCAGTTCCGGGACCCGCATGGGGTTGGGGATGAGCCTGTTCATGGCCATGGGAGAATTGGGCCGTACCCTCGGCCCCATCGTGGCCGTATCCGCCATCGCTGCCTGGGGTCTGGAGGGCATCTACCGCCTGATCGTCATCGGCTGGGCCTCCTCCCTCATCTTGCTGTGGCGCTTCCGGACGGCCCCCAGCAAAGAGTACCGCCAAAAACCCAAGAGCATCCGCCTGGCCTTGCCCAAGCTGCGTACCCTCTTTCTCCCCCTCCTCTTCATCCTCCTGCCGCGGGTTTTCCTGTCCGCCGGGATCACCACCTTCCTGCCGACCTTCTTGAACATGGAGGGATACAGCCTGGCGCTGGCGGGAATCTCGCTCTCCATCCTGGAGGCGGGCGGGGTGCTGGGAGCTTTGATCAGCGGGACCGTCAGCGACCGCGTCGGGCGCAAACCGGCACTCCTGGTGACGGTTGCGCTGTCCACCGTGCTGATTTTCGTCTTCCTCCAGGTGGAGGGATGGGTGATGATCCCGGTGCTGTTCGTCTTGGGATTCATCAGCCTGTCCCCCCAGCCGGTGCTGCTGGCCCTGGTGCAGGACCACATGCCGGACCACCGGGCCGCCGCCAACGGTTTGTACATGTCGATGAGTTTCCTCACCCGCTCGCTGGTGCTGGTTTTGCTGGGGATGGCCGGGGACAGGTGGGGGCTGCGGACGACCATCTATGGTGGGGCGGTTATTTCATTGATGGCCATCCCGGCCATTCTGGCCCTGCCGGGGGAGGCTGAAAACCTGTAAAGATTAAGGGGTGGGGGGTATTTTACAGGTCTTACAGGTGCTTACAGGTCGTTACAGGTCATTACAGGTTGGGGAATTTAGCCTACGGGGGGAAAAGGCTATTTTTACAGGTTGTTACAGGTTTTACAGGTTGGGGGAGGAAGTAATTGCGGATATTTGACGATCTACGATCATTTAGATAAACGCAGATTTTCGATGACAGGGGAAGAAACATAACTATTTAGAAGAAGAAGAAAAAAACGTAGTATTTTATTACTGCTTCTTCTCCCGGAAATGTACAATCTTACAGGGGCGAGTGTGGAGTAACTCATAACTTCTAGGCTGGTGAAAAGAGAACTAATGTAGGTAGAGTGAAGAAGGATGTATGGCGGGGAAGAGGAGTTGAAGAATATTAATATCTTATTAGAAAACATATATTCTATTGCAAAAATCAAAAAAAAAGGTAAAATAATCTTGAAAAGAGATAAAATCTCTTAAGATTATAGGGAAAGGAGAATTATTATGTTAATTAGATTTTCTGTCGAGAATTTTCTGTCATTCAATAATCAAGTTGAGTTTTCAATGGTTCCTGGGTTGGTTCGAAAGCATAAGAATCACATTATTTACAGTGAAAAACCGTCTGGAATAAATATACTAAAGGGGGCAGTAATTTATGGAGCTAATGCATCAGGTAAATCAAATCTTATCAAAGCGGTAGCGTTCGCTAGAAACCTTATTGTTTATGGGGTTGAACCAAATTATGCTATTCCAATTAAATGCTTCAAGTTAGAAGAGAGCTGTTATGATCACCCATCAAAGTTTCAATTTGAATTTAAAACTAATGAAAATTATTATATATATGGATTTGAAATAAGTGAAAAATTTGTCTATAGTGAATGGCTCTATAAAACTTCGAAAAATACTCAAAAGTTATTATTTGAGAGGAGAACCACTGAAGATGGTGAAACTAACATTGAGTTTGGAAACTTGAATTATGACGATAGGGATGATAGGTTATTAGTTAGAATAACTGGACGCCAAACCCGAAACAATCAATTATTCCTTACCGAAAGCATCGATAGGAACATCAGTCATTTTGAAGATGTTCACAGGTGGTTTAGAGAGGTTTTAGTTACTATTGAACCAGAATCAATTTATAGCGGATATGGAGTTAGCAGCTTTAAAAGCGATGATTTGGGAAAAGATTTAGTAAACTATATTTCCCTTTTCGATACCGGTATAAAAGACATCAATCTAAAAGATATCGATGAAATTAGAAAAAAATCAATACCAAATGAAATATTGAACAGCATAAGTAATGAATTAAAAAAGAATGATACTGATGAGTACGAATCATTCTTAATTTCTTCGAAAGAAAGGTTTTTTATAACATATGAAGATAATAACCTTAGAATAAAAAGCTTTGCGTTTGAACACAATATGAGAGAAGGATCTAACGGGATTTTTCTAGATATTAATGAAGAATCAGATGGAACGAAAAGATTATTAGATTTGGTCCCTGTTTTGATAGCTACAAAAACCTCAAATTCAGTGTTTTTAATTGATGAACTAGATAGAAGTTTGCATCCAAGCATTTGTTATAAATTTTTTGAATTATTCTTTCAAAACATTGGTTCAGAAAGTCAATTGATAGCAACAACCCACGAATCGAGTTTATTGGATCTTGACTTATTCCGAAGAGATGAGATTTGGTTTGTTGAAAAGAATAAGTTTGGAGAATCAACGATTTATTCTTTAGAAGAATTTGCGCCTCGATATGATAAAGATATTAGAAGAGGGTATTTGAATGGAAGATTTGGCGCCATTCCAATTCTGAGAAATCCGAAAGATTTAGGATGGGAGTAGAAATCCTTAATGCCAAGGGAATTCAACAGAAGGAAAAGAAAAAGTAACCTTCGTGAATCTAAATTAATCGCTATTGCTACAGAAGGCTACAGAACGGAAGTTACATATTTTAATGCATTATCATCTCCTCGATACTACCGTAACCCTCGAATTCATGTTGAGGTCTTGGAGAGAGTAACAACGGATTCTTCCCCAGAGTATGTACTACAAATGCTAGATGAATTTAAAAGAGAATTCAAAATACGAACTTATGATGAGTTATGGATGGTGATAGATTATGATAGATGGGGAGAAAAGAAAATTAGTTCCATTGCTCGACTTTGTGAACAAAAAGGATATAACTTAGGATTAAGTAAGCCTTGTTTTGAACTATGGTTGTTGTTACATCTCACTTCCCTTGATGTGTATAATGATATGCAAAAGGAGGAATTTCTAAGAAACCAAAAAGTAGGCAACAGATCTTTACTTGAAAATGAAATCGTGAATTTGGTTGGGGAATATAATAGATCAAGACCTAATTGCGATCTGTTTATACCAAATATTGAATTAGCCATTGAAAGGGCTAGAAACCTCGATACTAACCCTGAACATAGGTGGCCAAACGAATTGGGCACTAGAGTGCATCTACTAGCAGAGAAAATTATCGCTGAGACTTTTGATAATTGAAAGTGTCAAAAATTACCCATATTAGTATTCTCCCTCTCACATCCAAACCAACATTCTTATCACCCTCACCAGCAAAGAAGCTTAATCGATACCCTTCCTGTGAGGATTGCGAGTGAAACTTTGTTTTTTATATGTTCACCACGCGATTGAGGTCTGGGTGAGCGCCCACAAGGGACGCCACTTCGAAGTAAATTGCATGACGTAGAGGTATGAGGTGAATTGCTGGGGTAAAGAGATTCTTCAGTCGTTTGCTTCGCAAACTCCTTCAGAATGACAATAAATTTATCAGGTTGGGATTCGTCTGCGTCGAGGAGGATGATGGAATCGTTTTCGGTGAAGGTGATGTGGGCGGATTTGTTGGTGTTGAGGACGACGTGGCATGAACGGTAAGGGTCACGGGATAAGGCAGGGAGGCGATAGACAACGGCAACCTGATTCTGGCGGGGGGAGGCTTCGAGTACGGGATAGAAGCCGAGGGGCAGGTTGGGAAACACGTCGTCCGGCACGGGTCTGCTGAAAAATCCGGGAGCGGCGACACCGCCGAAGTCCGGGAAGAGGGTGATGAGAAAGGGGAGGAAAAGGAAGACAAGCAGGCGGTGTTTTTACACGGGAATAATATCCCGGAAACCTAAAGGACTCTCGATTCGATTCTGATAGAACATAAGGATAGACAAGTACTTATCACCCATTCACAAAAAGGGGGGAATCTCCTATCATGGGCGGTATAGTGGTCTGACCAGCATACCGGAAACGTGATATGAGTGCCATAAAAATCAAACCCCTCCCCCGAGTGACCTTATCGCAGCGTGTGGCGTCGAAACTGGCCGCCTCGATCGTGGACGGCAGCCTGGCCCAAGACAGCCAGCTCCCGCCGGAGCGTGAGCTGGTGGAGCAGATGAACGTGAGCCGCTCGACCCTTCGAGAGGCACTGAAGATCCTGGAAGAGAAAAGCCTGATCGAGGTGCGGCCGGGCGTGGGGTGGTTCGTGGGGAAGTTATCGCAAAGCAACCTGGCGGCGGCGCACGAACTGGCGAGCAGCGAGGCAGAGGTGGTGAAAATCGGGCCGAAACCGGCGAGTACGGAAGTGCCCACGGGGCCGAGGCGGCTGCCGGTGGCGAAAGAAAAACCGCTGAAGATCCCCAACCTGCGCACCGACCGGCTGGGCACGTTCGATTTCATCTCGTGGTGGGAGCGAGAAAAGGTGGAAGCGGCCAAGATCCTGGTGGTGGGGGCGGGAGCGCTGGGGAACGAGGTGGTGAAGAACCTGGCCTTGATGGGCGTGGGGTATATCTTCATCATCGATTTCGACACGATCGAAGCGGCCAACCTGAGCCGTTCGATCCTGTTCCGGGAAAGCGATTCGGAGCGGCAGAAAGCCGAGGTGGTGGCGGCACGGGCCAAGGAGATCAACCCGAACATCCACGTGCAGTACCTGCATGGGGACGTGACGACGGCCCTGGGATTAGGGATCGTACGGCGGATGGACGTGCTGATCGGCTGCCTGGACAACCGGGAAGCACGGCTGGCAATCAACCGCTATGCCTATTGGATGAACAAACCGTGGGTGGACGGGGCCATCCAGGAACTGCTGGGGCTGATGCGGGTGTTCGTGCCTGGCGAAGGGGCGTGCTACGAGTGCACACTCAACGACCAATCGCGGCGGGACCTGGCGATACGATACTCCTGCCCGCTGCTGGCGCGGCAGAACATCTTGATGGGCAAGGTGCCGACGACCCCAACGATTGCTTCTATTATCGGGGCGATGCAGGCGCAGGAAGCGCTGAAACTCATCCACAAGATGGAGGTCGAGGCGGGGAAGGTGGTGCACTTCAACGGCCTGAACAACCACACGCATACGACGGCATACGTGGCGCGAGAAGACTGTGAAAGCCACTGGGTGTACGGAGACATCACGGAACTACCGTTGCGGGCGGAGAACACGAGCCTGGAAGACCTGCTAAAAATCGTGCGAAGCGATCTGGGGCCGGACTCGGTCATCGAGCTGGACCAGGAAGTGGTGCTGACCCTGAAGTGCCTCCCGTGCAACACGAGCGAGGAGCTGGTGCGGCCGATGTCGGAGATCAGCTTCGAGGCGGCCCACTGCCCGAACTGCGGGAACATGCGCGAGGTGACGATGGAGCACCTCATCACGGGAGAAGAAAATTTCCTGCACCACACCCTGGCGAGCGTGGGCATCCCGCCGCTGCACATCATCCGGGCAAACAACGGCCAGGAGTACCGCTTCTACGAACTGACCGGCGACCTCCCCGAGACCCTGACCTTCACGCACTTCAAGGACGCGGTGCCGGACGATTCGCCACCGCTGAGTGAGCGGATCAAGATCGGTAAGGCAGTAAAAGTCGAGGAAGCGGGTGAGAAGCCCACACGCCCGAGAATCAGACTGAGAGATTAGGCCAAGCATGGTGACACAGCTTGAAGCGATCCGAACTACAAACAGGAGAAACAATATAGACATGCTAGACAACCCGGTGGGCAGAACACTACTGGTCATGATGAACGCGGCTTTAAGCGGGATGGTGTTCCTGCTCTTCTTCCTGTTCAGCCGTCCTATGACGGCGCTTCCCCTCAAGTACGCGGTGGTGGGCATCGTCGGACTGACGGCGGGATTGACCGCACGCCGTCTTTTAGGGCACAACACAGGTGTACTACGCTTGATGGCGGCAATCACAGCAAGCATTACCGGACTTATCGTATTGAATATTTTTTCATTGGGATTCGTGGGAATCGACCTGGCACCCAGGGGAGCGGGGAACCCCGACTGGGACGGCCTGATCCAGATAGGTGCGGGGACCTTGTGCGCCATCTTAACGCTGCAGGCGTGGAAATATAAGAAACCCGAGATATCCGCCATCGAAGAGCCAAGGGAGCGGAGAAGACTACGGCTGCTCCCCGGCCGGGTGGAAGACTGGCTGGAACGGGCAAGCCTGCGGATCAGCGGGGCTTCCAGCAGTGGGCAACGAAGCGGCGGTTCACGGGTGAGTTTACGCACGCACAGCTCTGCGAACGGAAATGCGGGGCGGAGTTCGCTGGTGAAACGGCAGCGACGACCAAAGGTATTCGCATGGGCAAGGCGGCAGCATGCAAACCAAGTGCATCTAGACACCAAAGAAGAACACCGCTGCCCGTTCTGCCTAGATGTGGTGGACGAGAACGACCCACGCGGGATAAAAATTTGCCCGATTTGCCACACCTACCACCACGCGGACTGCTGGGACGTGACAGGCATGTGCCAGATCCCCCACATACAGGACTAATCGATCAATCAGGAGTACATTATGGCAGATATCGAAGTGACCATCATCTTACCAAGCGGCGGTGCGAGGAACGCCGAAGTCCCCGACGACGTAAAGGTGGGGGAACTCATGGTAGAGCTAATCTCCCTGCTGGAACTTCCCACCGTGGGACCGGACGGCCGCCCGATGGGTTACCGGATGGACAGCAAGGCATTGGGGCGGGAACTGCGGGAAGACGAGACCCTGGCAGAGGCAGGCGTACACGCGGACGACCGGCTGATGCTGACGGCAGATATCACGGCGGGGGCACGGTCGTCCATCGAGCAAAGCCCACGCATCCGGCGGCTACGGGCCGACCACCAACGGATGCAGGAACTGGTCTCACAGAGCAGCCTGATCGATTTCACGACCAAGAAAGCCCGGGCGGGGTTACCACCAGAGAAATATATCGTGACCTTCACCTGCAAGGGAATCGCCCAGGTCGATAGGAAAGGAAATCCGGTTTACAGCAAGCACCACCAGGTGGAGATCTACCTGCACAACCAGTACCCGCAACGGTGGCCAGGGATGAAGTGGCTGACGCCTATCTGGCACCCGAACATCAACCACATCAACGGGAGCGTGTGCGTAGACGCGGCCTGGTGGACAGCCAGCCGAGCGCTGGACCGCCTGGTGCTGATGCTGGGTGAAATGATCCAATACAAGAATTTCCACGACGACCCCGAGAAGCCCCCCTTCCCGTGGGATGTGGAAGCCGCCCGTTGGAGCCGGGACTACCGGAAGAAACACCCGAACGTGTTCCCAGTCGACACGCAGGAACTGCTGCGCCCAGAGCGAGTCAAATTAGCGAAAGAAAAAAGCACAGCCAAGGGCGCAAAGATCAAGATGGCAAAAAGCAGCAAAAGCACGAAGAGCACTCAAAGTTCCAAGAGCAGCAAGGGCGCGAGCATCAAACTCAAAAAGAAACCGAATATCCGCCTCAAATGAGGTCTGAACTATCTAATAAAGGGCTCAGCATGCTGAGCCCCTACGGAATAATTTTGGTGAAGTGTAAGGGCGCAGGCATGCGCAGCAAGGCATTGCTGAGGCCCCTACGGAAGAAATTTTGAACAACAACCCACTTTTGGAGGTAGAACAATGGCCGATTTACCAGTAACCTTAGTACTCCCCTCAGGGGGCACCCGGGCAGCAGAGGTGCCCGACGACGTGGCAATCCGGGAACTCATGCCGGAGCTGACCACCTCCCTGGAACTCCCCACCACGGGGCCAGACGGACGCCCAATGAGCTACCGGCTGGACAGCAAAGCGTTGGGACGAGAACTCCAGGAAGACGAGACGTTGGCAGATGCGGGCATCCCTGAAGACGACCGCCTGATGATCACAGCCGATGTCACGGCGGGATGAGGTGAGATGGGGCACGACCGCTGTGCCCCATCCATCCCCCAAACGATAACCTTCACACAGAAATTTGCCAGGTCAGGTCTATGATCCAGTTATCCAAACAAGAATCAGTAGAGGAACAAACCTCACACATCCCCTACGAGCGCGCCAGAAGATGGTGGTCGGACGTGGAGGAAGAAAGGCGCCCATCCCCCATCTCCATGTTCGTCACACAAAAAGCATACGTGCGGATATGCGCCCACGCAGGGAGCGACCTGGAAAACGAAGTGGGCGGCTGGATGGTGGGAAAACAACGAACTGACAACAATACGGGGGAAGGATTCATCGTGGTAGAGGCTGTCTTGCCGGCGGTGCACGTCGACCACGGCAGTGCCCACCTGACCTTCACGCAAGACAGCCAGGTCGCCATGTACGCGATGATGGAAGAACGCTACCCAGGGAAAGACCTGGTGGGCTGGTACCACACCCACCCGAAGATGGGCATCTTCCTATCGAAGTACGACCACTGGCTGCACAAAAATTTCTTCAAGCAGCCATGGCAGGTAGCCCTGGTGGTGGAGCCGCATTCGAACGTGGCGGGATTCTTCACCTGGGATTCGGAGGGGAAGCTAGACACTCGATATTATTACGGTTTTTATGAAATCAACAACGGACAAGCGCGGAGCGTGGTGCACTGGAAAAACATGTCACCCAAACCCGTGTCCGATGTTGAAGGAGGTTAATGGAAATGAGTCGAATGATGCGACTATATTATTATGCAATCCTGGGGGCGATGGGGGGAATCATCGGCTGGCAAATCAGCAACGTGCTGGGTCTCTCCTTCCTATCAAGCGTTTTCCTAAGTGAGATCGTGGTGGGCGCTTTGATCGGCCTGAGCATCGGCGTCTTGATCGGATTCTCGGAAGGCCTGTTCGCCCGCAACCTGATACAGACCATCCGCTCGGGATTTTTCAGCGGCCTGTTAGGGGCTCTGGGCGGCGCTATCGGGCTGCCCATCGCCGAGGGGCTGTTCCAAATCTTAGGCGGCGAGACATGGAGCCGGACAATTGGGTGGGGGCTGTTCGGCCTGCTCATAGGCCTGGCAGTGGGAATCACGGGAGGGAGCCAGGCATGGAAACCCGTTGTGGGCGGCACTATCGGGGGTATCCTGGGAGGGATCTTCCTGGAAAGCGCCCGCATCTGGCTGGCGGACCCGTTGATGGGAAAAGCGGTGGGATTAGGCCTGCTGGGTGCATCGGTGGGGGTATTCATCGCCCTAATCCTGTTCCTGCTGTCGCGGGCGTGGTTCGAGGTCACGTCGGGGAAACTACAGGGAACGGAGTTCATCCTGGATAAGTTCCTCACATCCGACGGCCCGTCGGCGTTCATCGGGAGCAGCCCGTTGAAGTCGGACATCGTGCTGCCCGACCCGGACGTGGCCCCACAACACGCCCTGCTACACGGCAAGGACACATACTTCTCACTGAAAGACATCAGCAGGCAAGGGACTTACGTGAACAACAGCCGAATCGAGCAAACCAACCTGCGGGACCGGCAAAGCATCAAGATGGGCCACACGACGATGGTGTACCACGAGAGGAGATAGTGATGAAGAAAATGATAAATAACCAGCGGATATTCATCGTCCTCTCAATCGTGACATTCTTACTCGGAAGCGGGTCCAGCCCAAGCTCGCAGGCAAGACAGAACGAACAGGGAGAAGAGGTTATCCGGATCACACAAGTGGATACCACCCAGTTCCCCCAAGTAACCCTGTACGTGTCCATAACGGACGCGGCGGGAAATCCGATCGGGGTGTCCCCCGCCAACATCATCATCCAAGAGAACGGCGTTCCGATCCCGCTGGAGCAAATCCACGGGGTTGGAGAGGTGGGGCCGCTGACGACCTTACTGGTGATGGACGTCTCGGGCAGCATGCACACGGACGGGAAGCTGGAAGCGGCCAAAGCGGCAGCGCATTCCTTCATCGACCAGATGCGGGCCGAAGACCAGTTCGGGCTGGTGACGTTCAGCACGGAAATCACCTACGCCCAGCCTATCACGACAGACCGGAATGAAATCAAAGCAGCCATCGACAGACTCGTCGGCAGGGGCGACACGGCGATGTATGACGCCTTGAGCCAGGCGGTGGACATTTTAGAGGCAGCAGCGGGTCGTAAAGCCATCATCGCCCTGACGGATGGATTGGACAACCGCAGCGTTTCGACGCCGGAAGAGGTCATCAGCCGGATCGGGCCAGCGGGATTATCGATTTCCACGGTCGGGCTGGGAAACCCCGAACACGGGACGGGGGCGACAAGCGCATTGGACGAGGATGCCCTGATCTACCTGGCGGAGAACGCGGGGGGACTATATGGCTATGCGAACGACGAGACCAACCTGCGGACGCTGTACCAGAGCTACGCGGTGGGGTTGAAAAGCGAGTACGTGCTGACCTACACCTCGCCCTCGCAACTGCGGGACGGGGTCAACCGGGCGCTGACGATTTCGCTGGCGGACCGGCCATCGGCTGCGTTCAGTACATCGGAAGGGGAAACGGTGTACAACCCAGGCGGGTTGGTGCCAGAGGTGGCGGAACCGGCATCGTGGCCGCTGTTCTTCGGTATGCTGGGCGGATTATTGGTTTTATTGTTGATCCCCGGATTGGTGAATCGAGTGGTTTCGGTTGCACCTGGGGGCGGGCGGGGAGGCAAGAAATTTGGAAAGAAGAAGTCGAGGATCAAGTTATTGGATTGAGGATTCAAAGTCTAACAAGCTTCGATTCCAGGAGGTGGAATTAGTGATGTGTTGGGGAGGGCGCGGAAAGTGAGTTTCCGCAGGCCCTCCCCGACGAGTTTTTTTGGGGGGAGTGAATGGAGGCGGAATCAATAATGAATTTCTCACTTTCCTAATTTGATTGATAGATTCTATATTTGTAGGGAGATATGTGGTTTATGGAGTGGATTCAAGATTGTTGGTTGTTGGTGTGGGATGAGGAGACAGTTGAGAACGGTTTTTTGATTGGTTGTGTATTTGCGGGGGATGGCAGCATCCCCCGCACCCCGCTGCTGGGGGTGGCGACTCCCCAGACCCCTGCGATCAAAGGCATAGGAGCGTGGTTTTATTTTGTTGTTTATAGCATGGTTTATGAGCCAAGCGGCCGCAAAGATGGATTGTAGATGGCAAAGTGTTTGAGGTGTGGGCGATGGTGTGTGTTGAAATGGTGGTTAGCAAT
>JASFQL010000046.1:0-25048 GCA_050115475.1 Anaerolineales bacterium | reverse complement strand
GGGATGTAATATCTTGCATGACGCCGCTCATCCCAATTGGCTCACCATTTTTTGCTCGCTTCACCACTCCCCACTCGCGTACAGTTTTCGTGTTGCCGTTTGGTAAAGAGATTTTATGTTCGATGTCATAAGTTTTATTTTTAGTTAATGCTCGGTCTACGAATGTCTCCACCAATGATCGGTCTTCGTTTGGGATTTTCTCTAAGTACTCTTCGAATTTTAAAGCGTTTTTTGTATTGGCTAACTCAAACATATCGAATACTTCTTCAGACCAGTTCAACTCATTTGTTTCGATATTCCAATCCCAATTACCAAAATGCGCAATTTTCTGTGCGGATTTTAATACCTCTGTTGTTCCCCTAAAATCTAATGCGATATGTTCGAATTGTTGCAGAGCGAACGCAATCGTGTATAACAGGATTGCAGCAAATATAATCGTTGATATTGCGTAAACAGGGGGAGGGAGGGATATTTGAGACTCGACATTGTCCAAAAAAAAGATTTCATATGCAAACATAATGATCAATGAGGCAATGCCAAAAGTACCGATCAGTAAGGTTTTCTTACGATCAATGACTAATATAGCCATAAGATAGGTGATTGGGAAACCGATGAAGAGTGGTGATGCATGTCCGCCGGATACGAGCAAAAGAGCAAAATATAGAGGGGTCATGACAATCGTAAAAATGTATGAAGCAGCGATAATTTTCCTAGACCTTATCAGCCAGATGTTGATTAATTGAATACCTAAAGCAGTGATAATGACTGATAAATTCGTAGATCGTAAAGACGCCGGCGCATAAAATAACAGTAATCCCTCATAGATGATGATTGTGCCGGTAAATAACCAACCGACTCGATAGATGATGTTAGCAGAACGTGATTTATTTTGGTCGTAGAATGATGGCGCTCTAAATAATATGTGGTTTAAATGCAAGTGGGGCTCCAGGCATTTGATAATATTTTTATGTATTTATAATTCAGAATCAGTATTTATAATACAACGTTTACTCAATATGTGCATATGAGTTTATAAATTTATTTTATATTATTTTTATATATTTTTAGAGACACACACCTTTCGATTTCTTAACAGGTAAGCAAGCTCAAGCCTTCAACTTATTTGAGCGTCGTTTTTAAGAACCTAAATTTGTATTTTTATTCCGAATTCTTGTATTATCTCTCGTACTTCTGCTAACGTGGGGACATTACGACCTCCCCCTAATTTCTTTACTTTGGCAGCTCCTACTGCGTTTCCTAGTTTTACGCAATCACCTAGTTCCCAGCCATTGACCATAGCAGTGATAAAGCCGGCATCGAAACTGTCGCCTGCAGCAGTTGTGTCTTTCACCTCAACGGTTAATCCCGGCTCAGAAATTTCACCGCCTTCACTCGTTAGGACTGTGCAGCCTTTTGCCCCCTTTTTTAAGACAACGATCTTAGGTCCAAAATCGAATAGACCTTTTACGCCTTTGTTGGTTACTCCGGATAATTCTTCCTCTGTGAGGAAAAGTGTATCTACCAGCGACAGAACCTCACTTTTTACATCAGGGGAGAGTTCATCGAAGGTGGGTCCAATGTCGAAATAATTCTGCACGTTATTTTCATTAGCCGTTCTCATGGCTTCCATCGCTAATTTAGATATCCGACCTTCACGGAGGCTGTAGCCGGAACAAAACAGGGCGTTTGACTGTTGGATCACATTCGCTTGCTCATCGTTCAATTCTAGGGGGGATCCCTCTCCATATTTCCCGATAAAGGCGTGCCCTCCGTTTTGGTCGACAAGTACGAGGACAGCAGTTGTTGTCCCTTCAATGGCCACATTCTTTATATTTATATTTTCATCGCTCAGGAAACCAGTAATCATCTTCCCCCATTCGTCACTTCCGATTGCGCCTAATGCAACTGCTTCCATCCCCAATCTAGATGCCATAATGAGGAAATTCGAATTCCCACCTGCTTCGATCGTAATTCCTTTTGCGTTGATAAAATCATCTTGTTGTATCGGGAAGGATGGAAATTCAAATATGATGTCGGCGACGATATCGCCAACTGAAACGATTTTCTTGCTTTTCATTTCACCCTTCCTTTGGCAACTTCAAATAAACCCTTCGCTGTTCCTTCGAAATTGAATACCGCGTTGGCTTCCGTGATTTTTTTAATGAACTTCTTCGGAAACTTTTCATACCCATTCCAAGCGCCTGCGATAGCACAAGCAATCGCACCGACTGTATCGGCATCCCCCGATATTGCAGCTGAATACTGGGCGCAAAGGGTGATATCTCCGCCGGAGAGGGATAATACCCCAAATGCAGACGGGACTGTTTCCGAGGTGGCAAGGGTGCTGCCGATAACATCATACAGGTCTACGATCCGATCGAATACTGCTTTTTCTTGAGAGGCGATCTCTAATGCTAACTTTATACGGCGGGGTACGCTTGCACCTAGCCATGTATGGCCGTATTTTTCTCCTTCTTCGGCTGATTGGATGCCGGCTTGCAAGACATCATCCAAGGAGTTGTTTTCTTTCATTGCTTCGGCAATTGCCCCAGCGACCGCAGCAGCGCCAGATATCGCAACTCGAGTGTTGTGGCTGGGTGTGCAGGCTGTTGCCGCGTCCTTTACGGCCTGTTGGGGATTTCCGGGATTAATTAATCCTATCGGGCTGATCCGCATTGCTCCGCCGTCGGTATCTCCCTGGTTCCCTGTCATCGTGGGATCTGCCCCGGCTTTTAGCGCCTGGCAAGCCTTTCTCGAACTTGGTCCTACATAAGGCGAATTATCCCCGTCGATTGATTCATACCAATTGACCAGCGCCTGTGCTGCCCCTTTCACTGTAATGCCCTTTTCTTGGATAATCATTTCTGCCAGCGCCATGGCCTGTTCAGTGTCATCCGTTACCTGGCCCGCTGCGAGTCCAAAATGCACCGGATGGTCAGGGGGGCCGGGGTGAAAATCGGTGATCCAATCCCCGTATTTTTCTCTGGTATCCTTCGGGTGTAGATAAGCAGGCATGGCGAAAGCATCGCCAAGCGCTTGACCATACAACCCACCAAGGATTTTATCGAATAAATATTGCTCGTCCATTTCATTTACTCCCATTCTATGATGGTATTTTCACCAAAAATGTCCCATTTCCTTTCTTTTGCCAGTTGAAGTAATGGCTCGTGGGCATCTGCTACAACCACAGGTTTCACTGCGATCTCAAGCATATTCAGGTCTTCAAGTCCATTGCCAAATACGATCAGCGGCTTGGATACACCGGCATCTTGTAAGGCTGTAACTTTATCCTCTTTCCAGGGGAAACGTGTCAGCTTGCTGTTATCTTCGTTTGATGTGGCGCCGAAAATCCTATTCCTTGGAATGCCAAGCATATCCCCACATGCTTCTACGACCGGTTGGGGACTTGCCGAGACGATCCACACTCGCGCACCGCGATCTTTTAGCTGGTGGATCAACTGCGCCATTTCAGAACGAATTTGCGAGCCGATATGGATGACGTATTCGGCAACCCTATCATCTAACTCAGTGAGTTCGAAAGTGTGTGTGGTGAAACTTGAATCAATATTTAATATCTGTTTTGCGAAATTTTGGATTTCTTCTGATGGATAATTGCCGATTACTTGAGCTGTGAGTTTGAAAGCATCGCTGAATGCCCCTGACGAAGTAAATGATAGGTACTGGTGGATTGTTTCGTCAGGGTTGCTCTGTGGGGATAATGTGTGAATGTCAATATCTGGCCATTCGATGTTAGGATATTCTTCCTTTAGAGATTGTCCATGTAATAGAAAAAATACCGTCTCTCCTAAATCTCCATTGAGGATAGTGCCGTCCATATCGAATACAATATCCGATCTGTTAACTTCTGGAAAGTGGACGCGTGTATTTTGAAAGCATAAACTGTTGTCAGGCATTCTTATCCCTTTATTGCGCCAGCAGTCAGGTTGTCGATAAGTGTTTTCCGGGCGAAGAAATAGGCGATGATCATCGGCGTGGAAGCGATGGTGGCCGCTGCCATAAGAAGCTCCCACTTCCCCATTCCTTCCAGGCCTTTATAATGCCCGATTCCTAGAGCTAGAGTCCTCATTTCGTTAGTAGATGTTATGATCAACGGCCAATAGTAATCATTCCAAAAACCAATCATAGAAAATACTGCCACAGTCACAATGGATGGCAGGCATAAAGGCAGATAAATACTGAAGAGGCGGCGGATCAAACCGGCGCCATCGACACGTGCGGCATCATCCAATTCTTTGGGAACAGTGAGCATGAATTGGCGTAATAAAAAAATGCCGAAAGCAGCGCCCGCTCTGGGGATGATCAAACCTGCGTAAGAATTCACCCAACCAATTTCACTGACAGTGAGATAGGTCGGCAGCATGAGTACTTGTGGAGGGATCATCAATGTCCCGATAATCAGGAAAAATGCCAGGTCTTTTCCGTAAAATTCGAGTCTGGCGAAAGCATAAGCCCCGAAGAAGGCGATTGTGATTTCAAGAAACACGCCAAGTACCGTGACGATGACCGAATTTAGTATGTATTTATAAAACGACCCGGTTCGAACGACTTCTAGATAGTTCTCAAAATGCCACTCTTGAGGTAAAAATCTCATCCCAGGGGTAAAGATTTCTGCGGCAGGTTTGAATGATGTCAGAAACATCCAGAGATATGGGAATAAAACGATTAACGCGAAAAGTGCGAGAAAAAGAAAGAGGATCGTTTCCTCGGAGTACTTTTTTATTTGAGGGGTTGCGTGTGACGAATTCTGCATAGCATCGTGACCTACTGATAAAAGACAGACCTTTCACCTAATTTTGTTTGTAAATAGACAAATAGCATGATGAGGATGAAAACCACCAAAGAGGCTGCACTCGCTAGGCCAGCGTCAAAGAATTTGAATGCATTTTCGTAGATGTAATAGAGCAGGACGTTCGTTGCTCCCAATGGCCTCCCCTTCGTCATAATCGCAACAGCGCCAAACACCCTGAAAGAATTGATGATTAACATAAAGACGATGAAGAAGAAAACCGGGCTTAACAGGGGGAGTGTTATTCGCCTAAAAACGTATTGTGGTTTTGCGCCATCTACAGCGGCAGCGTCGTAATAGATTTTGGGGATATTACGCAGCCCGGCGATAAATAACAGGGTGATGAATCCCATCGATTGCCAGACACCCATAATTGCCAGTGCGATAATCGCTAAGTCCGGATCATTTAACCATTGCGGCAACTCACTGACCGGTACTCCTAGCATTATTAGGAATCTATTCAATGGGCCAACTTGTGGATTGTAAATCAGAGACCAAATTATGGATACAACCGCGATAGAAGTGACCGAGGGAATGAAAAAAAGCGATTGAAAAAAGCCCTGCAGAAATTTGATGCGATTGAGTGCTAAAGCCAGGCCGAGGCCAATAATGATACTCAAAGGGATATATACCAAACCGTATTCGATGGTTCTAAATAAGGAAGGCCAAAATTCGTTGTCTAATGCTAACAGGCGGCTGAAATTTTGCAGGCCAACAGGAGTTTGATCAGGGCTGATCAGGTCCCAGTCGAAGAAGCTTAGACGGATGACATATAAGGAAGGATAGTATGTGAAAACAAGGGAAATTATCAATGCCGGGGCGAGCAGTAAATAGGCAATGATTGTATTCCTCAAGATGGGGCGCTTTGCGAAATAAGCCTGGAATTTGCCCATATGCGTTGCGTCAGCTTTAGATAATTTACTCATTCTCATTTCATATTCTCATGGAAGGCCATCATGCGTTCGTATAAGTCATCTGGGATATCACGAAAAGCGCCCATCACCGCTGGCCCAAGGAATGGGTCGTCGCCATGGCAGTCGCTTCCTGCGGTTGTCAGTAGACCGAATTCATTGGCAATCTTTGAATAATAGAATTTTTCTCCTTGATTGTGGACCGGATGCGAAGTCTCGATTCCATCAAGACCCCAGGCTACATACTTCCTGATATCTTCCTCATTATGGAAAAGAAAATCCAAATGCTGCATAGGCTTGTCTTCCTTCCCGCCTGGATGGGCCAGCACGGCAAAACCTCCAGTTTCATGGATGAGATCGATGGCATTTTGTACAGACCATCGAGAGAAATTAGGATATGGAATTCTCATCTTCTCCAACAAATTGAGAAACGTTGCCATCGTCTTGGTGCTGTCAAAATCGAATAGCTCCCCTGCCAACTTTTTGACAAACTGCATGGAGTAAAAAGTATGCAGTGAGTCGGAAACCAGGTCATCAAGACCGAAAGAAATCCCCAAATCCTGGGATGCTTCAATCAATTTTTCGGTGATTCTGCGATCATATTCCTGGGTCTCCTTGATATGTTTGATTAATAGAGGGGAATCGGGTTCGATGAAATACCCAAGAATGTGCACGACTTTATGCTTATATTTCGTGGTCAGTTCTATCCCCGGGATGAACGGCATGCTGCCAGCTGCTTTTTTGGCTCGTTCGACCATTTCTGATGAGACAAAATCATGATCGGTTATCGTGGCTGCATCAAATCCAGATTCCTTGATCAGTGAGATTCTATCCTCAATGCTTATGTTTCCATCTGAGCAATCCGTGTGGCAGTGCGCATCGATTTTCATGAGGGGATTTTATTACAATATTCTATGAATGAGTTCAAAAACCGAGAGGATGAGTAAACAATCCTCTCGGTTTTAGGGGGAAGAATAACTTACTCGTTCAGGAGGGTATTGATTTCTTCGTTTGCTTCGGTAAGAGCCGTTGCCGCATCTTTTTCACCAAGCAGAGCGGCTTCAAGGGCATCCATGATGTAATCGCGGATGAGAGGATCGTTTTTCCCTGGGAACTGGACTGCTGGTACGACATTCGAAATACCGTCGACAGCGGTTTGATAATTGTCAAAACCGGTAATGAAATCAGTCATTGAATCGAGAGCAGATTGCCGAGTCGGCAGGTAGCCAGAATTCATTGCCCATTCAGCGTTCGCTTCTGTATTTGTAAGGAAAACGACAAGCTTGGCTGCTGCCGCGCGTTCCGCGTCGTTATTCCCAAAGACATAAAGCGAGTTCCCGCCAGCAGGGCTTTTAATGGTGTATCCTTCTGCAGCAGGCCAGGGCATTGCCATGACCAGGGGGGCGATATCCTTATAGATCAAGGTCCCATAGCTGGATACGGCGAACATGGCAACCTGTCCAGCGCCAAAAGACTGTAAGGTCTCAAGGAAATCCGCATTGTATAGGAAGGAACCATCGGCAACCCCTGCCGCCCACTCAGATAGTGTTTCCACAGCGATATCCGAATCGAGGAGGGCAGTCGTTCCATCCTCGCTCAAGAAATCCCCACCATTTGACCTGACCATGGTTTCAAAGATCCATGTGTCGTCCATGGCGGTTGTAGCGCCGTAAATCCCAAGCTCTTCATGGATTGTCTGTGCCGCCGCCAGGAATTCGTCCCAATTTTGAGGAGGATTATTGGGGTCTAATCCGGCCTGTTCGAATAAATCGCTGTGATAGAAGACCTCAGCCACCGATAGCGCTAATGGGACTCCATAAACTTCTCCATCGATAGTCGTTGCTTCGATTAAGCTGGGGAAAAAGTCATCCAGATAGTCAGGATCTTCTGAACCCAAAAGCTCAGACAGGGGCGTAGCAAGCCCGCTGCCTACGATATACTCGTCAAAACCGTATGCAATCGTCACAACACCGGGGAGTTCCTTTGCCGCTGCTGCGCGCTGAATGCTTTCTACAATCGATCCGTAATCTTCAAAGGATTGGCCTTCAACTGTGATATCTGCATTTGCGGCATTGAATTCGTCGATCTTGGCCGCCAGAAAATCTCCGGTCCACGTGCCCTCGCCGTATGGGTACCAGAAAGCAATCGTAACCGGTCCCGTTTCTTCGGTTTCTTCTGGTTCCGGCGCTTGGGTTGCTTCTTCGGTATCTTGCGGTTCTACCGGCTGGGTCGGGGCTTCATTGGATGTACAGCCAATAAGGCCAATGAGTAAGACCGAGATAAGCACTAAAAAGATTGTTTTTTTCATTTTCTCTTCCTTGGGAAATTAAATTAACGTGAATATGCGTAACTGGTTTTCTCTTTTTATTCGATTCGATTTATGCCTCCTATCTAATTTTATTACTCAGTATACAATTATGGGAAAATTAAGTCAAGCAATTTCTTGCAATTACGGTAAAAATCTTGCATAATATTAAAGGAAATACGTCAAAAACGATCACGTTTAAGGAGAGGCCAATGGTAGAGCGTCTTATCCCGGCACAGCGTCGGAATAAAATTCTTAATTATTTACAGCGGCATAAATTTCTGCGCAACCTGGATATCGTGGATGAACTTGGGGTTTCAGAAGCGACCATTCGCAGGGATTTGGATTACCTGGAGAAAAAGGGATTGGTGGAGCGCACCCATGGGGGCGCTTTACTTACCCAACAGATGCGTATCGAGCCCGAGTTTTCACATAGTGTCAAGTCTTACCCCCAAGAAAAACAATGGATCGGTTATTCGGCTGCGCAATTGGTACAATCGGGAGATACTGTTTTCATTGGAATTGGTACGACCACATCGCAAATATCTTCCCACCTGAGAAACCGGGTTGATTTAGCAGATGTGACCATTGTTACGAACAACATTGTTGCCGCGCTGGAGATAGAGTCGGATACTTTCGATGTCATCCTTGTGGGCGGATCGCTAAGAAGGACAGCGAACTCTCTTGTGGGAAGATTTGCCACGGAGGTAATCGATCAGATTTACGCCAATAAAACATTTATCGGGGCGGATGGATTAAGTTTTAAATATGGCTGTACCTCTCCCGTAAGCGCCGAGGCGGAAACAACGAAGCGTATGATTGAACGGACCCATGGTGAAGTAATCCTGGTTGCCGACCACAGTAAATGGGGGGTGGTTTCAAACTTCCATATTGCCGATATTGATAGTTTCCATACATTCATCACAGATCGAGGGATTTCAAAAGATGCTTTATCTCTTTTGGATGAACTTGCGCTGGAGGTTATTATTGCGGGGCCGCAGGAATAGGATGATTGAATTTCCATAAATAAGTAGAATAATTTTCTCGCTTTGCTAAGTAGTACTTCATATTTTAAAATATCGTTACTCCCACATCCGGGGTTTATGAGGATATTGACTTACATCTCTCAGATAGGTCTCATTCTTCCAATAGACAATATAATAACGTATCGTTGGACGTTGCAGACGAGTTAGACTGAATTCATACGTATTAGCTAACATCAGTAAATGTGCTGTTCAATCCTGTTCTGGTAGGTAACTATTGACAGTTTCCAAAAATAGTTGTAATATACAACCATTGTATAATACAACTTAATTCAAAAGGATTATGATGCCGCTTTCTGATAAAGAGTTCCTCCAGATTAACCAGGCCCTTTTCACTCTTACCCACGCCTATGAGTCTCGCATGTCGAAGGGTGATCCACGTAACGTATTGGATCTGAAATTATCCGATTGTTCTGTATTGATGGTTTTGCATCAATTCGCCCCAATCAATTCGAAGGAACTTTCCCGCATTATGGATATCAATCCCGGGACGATCTCTGTCTATGTTCAGCGACTGGTCAAAAAGGGATTGGTGGAAAGGGAACGGGATAATAGCGATCGGCGGAATTGGTGGTTAACACTCACCGAAGTGGGGCAGATGGCAGGACAGGCGACAATAGCAGGAGCGGTTGAATATACCAGCAGCTTTCTCACAGGGCTCGATGAACAAGAACAGAAAACACTCCACACTTTGCTCCTCAAAGCCTCTCACAGTCTGGGATTCGATTGGCAGTAGGAGAAAACATGCCGAAACTTGTTCTGATTAATCCCGTGAACCCGGCCCGAACGGGGCTTACCATTAACACAAGCTCGCGTTTCCCCCCCATTGGTCTGGGGATCGTCGCCGCCCTTACTCCCGATAATTGGGAGATCGCCCTGATCGATGAAAACTGGGAATCCTTTTCCTATCAGGAGGCTGATCTGGTCGGGATCACGGCTTTTACCGCATCTGCCAACCGGGCCTATGAACTTGCCGGGATTTACCGGGAGCGCGGTATCCCTGTGGTCATGGGCGGAATCCATGCCTCCATGTGTGCAGATGAAGCCCTCCAATATGTCGATGCAGTCGTGATAGGGGAAGCAGAAACATCCTGGCAAAAGTTGATCGCTGATTTTCAAAAAGGTGAAATGGCCAAAGTCTACCAGGGTGAATTGTCAGATCTGGCAGGGATCCCCCATCCTCGAAGAGATTTATTCCACCCCGATTATATGTTTGCTTCTGTCCAGACTTCCCGCGGTTGTCCCATGGATTGTGAATTCTGTTCGGTCACGGCCTTCAACGGCCATCGTTACCGCCGCCGTCCTGTAGAAGATGTGCTGGATGAATTGGAAACCGTCCCCCAGAAAATGCTCTTCTTCGTCGACGATAATATCATCGGATATGGCAGAGGGAGTAGCAGCCAGGCTTTAGAACTTTTCAAGGGGATGGTAGCGCGTGGATTAGATAAATGGTGGTTCTGCCAGTCCTCGCTGAACTTTGCCGACAATGACGAAATCCTCTACTGGGCGGCGAGAGCAGGATGTAAAATGGTTTTCCTGGGCCTTGAGAGTGAGGAAATCGATGGGTTGGAGGAAGTCAATAAGAAGCTTAATTTAGCCTGTGGCACGGATCAATACGCAGCGGCATTTGACCGTATCCACAGAGCTGGCATTTCTGTTTTGGGAGCGTTCATTTTTGGCATGGACAGCGATACACCCCAAAAATTATGCCGTCGTGCAAACTATATACTCCACAGCGGTGTTGATGTTATGCAGACCACCTTCTTGACCCCTCTCCCCGGGACCCGCCTATTCGGCCGCTTCCAGGCTGATGGACGTCTGCGGTACACCAATTTCCCCTCTGATTGGGATCATTACGATATGGGTGAGGTGGTTTTTCACCCTCGGCAAATGACTCACGATGAACTCGCTTCTATCTCTGGAAAAATCGGGAAACGGCTCTATTCAGGTCCAACCCTTCTGCGAAAAGCAATCAGCACATATTGGACTACACGAGATTTTGTTTCTACAATGATGGCCTGGCAATCCAACAAGAATTACCGTCGTGTCAGTTGGGTTGAATCGTAGCAGTTTGTTTGCAGGCTGATTTATTTAATCAAATTGTAGATATGGCCTATTTGCATACAATCCATTTATTTATGAGCTAGGCAAGAAATATTTTTAGCGTCATAGAGATTTCACCAATCTGCACGAATTGACTTTACTAATTTATTACATATTTCCTTTTTTTGCTCGAGTGGGATTAGAACCAGAACTCCCCCTTGATAAACTTAGAAAAAGAAAAGAGTGGGGAGATTGTTGTCTGCCCCACTCTTTTAAATGTCAGGGTATTATTGAATCTGAATTTCGACCACCCCTTTGACCTGCAGCTTCCCAGAGAAATCAGGCATGACAGTCCTGAAACCTCCCCCATCTTGGAAACCAACGATGCAGTTCGTGCAGGCTTGCAGTTCTTCCAGGGTCACTTCGCCGGTGTAGCCGTCGTCGGCCACAAAAACGACCGTGGTAGCGCCGTCATTGACTGAGGCTTCGGCGAGCAGATCCGTGATGAGGACACCGGTATAAGTCGTTACTTCACCGTCTTTACCGGTGTAATCGACATCGATGGTATCCATCTCTTGGATTTGTTCCTCCGTCCATCCTTTTTCACTGGTGACGTTCCCGGTTACCTGGAGGGCGACTTCACCCTGTGCGCAGGCCGTCAGCAATAGTGCGGTCACAAAAAGTAGGGCAAATAAAATTCTGACGTGTTTCATAAAAAAATCTCCTTGTACATAAAAGTTTTAATTTTCTTCGATTCTCTGAATCGGAACCGAGATGATTGAGAAGTCGGATTCATTCAGTCCGACTTCTGGATCTTCAACAAGACTTGAACGAGTAAAAATACGATCAGGGATGCCAGGATGAGCAGCACGGCCACTGGCTGGGCTGCGCTTAACCCAAACCCAGAAAAGCGTTCGTAGACCAACACCGGGATGATCTTGGGGTGATATGCCAGGATGACGATGGCGCCAAACTCGCTGATCCCGCGGCCCCACATCATCAAAGCGCCGGCCATCACACCTTTCCATGCCAGGGGAAGGGTCACCTGGAAAAAGGTTTGCCAGCGTGTCGCGCCGTCCGAAAGAGCGACTCGCTCCAGTTCCGGATCGACCAGGGCAAAGGCTTCCCGGGACGCATTGACCAGGAACGGCAGGCTGACGAACAGCATCCCGACCACGATGCCGGGTAACCGGTCCACAAAATGGATCCCCCACCGGTCGAGAGTTGCGCCGATCGTGGATTGGCGCCCAAACACCATCAGCAGGGCGATCCCGGCGGCGGTGTGGGGGATCACGATGGGCAGGTTGACCAAGCCTTGTACCCACGATTTTCCCCGGAAATCATAACGCGCCATGATGTAGGCCAGCGGCACTCCAAAGACGAAGGCCAGCAAGGTCGCCCACAACGCCGCATAGAAGGTCAATCCCAATGAAGATAGGGCTTCTGGGTCTAAAAGAGTTTGCCACAGGGCGGGCAGTCCCGTTCCGAAGATGGTGGCAAGCACTGGCAGCACCACAAACAATAGCAGCAGTGCGCCTAGGATCCCGAATATCCACACGAAACTATCGCCTTTTTTTAGGGGGGATGTCAGCGACTCTTTCACCATATTGGTCCATTAAGGTATATTGGCTTGTAAACTATCTGGCAGGGCATTGGGATGGTCTACTAGGATTTCAAGCCACATGGGATGTGAATTGGCGTCCATGATGGCGCGACCTGCTTCACTCAACAGGAAATCCACAAAAGCTTCTGCTTCTGTCTGGTGGGGCGCGTTGGATGGGATTGTCAGCCCATAGGTGATGACTTCGCCCTGGAAAATGGGGATCACCGATGTAAACCGCCTGTAGTCCAGCACCACCTGGACGGTTCCGTATTCCGCAGCGTGATTGGCTTCACCCAGATTCAGTTCAGGGGGGAGTTCTACGTATTCCAACCCGTGCTGGCGGGCGACGCTCTCATATTCGAAGGCGTAATCGATATCCCCTGATTCGAGTAGAGCCAACAAGGCCACACTCCCGCCGCGCACCAGGATGTTGGATGTTTTTGTCGTCTCCAGCAGTTCAG
Source organism: Anaerolineales bacterium (assembly GCA_050115475.1). GTDB lineage: Bacteria > Chloroflexota > Anaerolineae > Anaerolineales > UBA11579 > JASFQL01. Next base: position 11,875 of record JASFQL010000046.1, on the reverse strand, counting down.
GGACGTGGATGACGTACTGGTCCGATTCTTTTTGGGCTTGGATCGGCTGCTCGAATCGCCCCAGGAAAATCTTCTCGAAGATGGCGGGGTCGCCATAGTATTGCTCCGCAAGCTGGACGATCATCAACGTCCGGTATCCGGCAGCATCGAAACGCGGGTCCGATAGGCCGAAGCGAACTTCCGGATTGGCAATGATTTCGTACCAGTTTTCAGAGTTGACTTGCTCTGCGAATTCGCTTTCTGGCATGTATGCTAAGGACAGACGGTTGCCGGCCCATTGGATGTTCCAATCCGCATAAGCTTGATCGCTTTCCGGAACTGTGGCGGTGTACATCAACATGGGGATGAGAGAGTAATCCGCAGGGACGACGAGGTCGATCTCGTCGTGGATCTCGGTGACGTGCCGGATGACCTGGATGCTGCCGTGGGCCTCGACCTGGACATCTATCTCGGGGTGCAGCTCTTCGTATACCTCTTCCAATTCGGCAAACGGCACTACGAGACTGCCGGCAATAAAAATCTTCAGCGGGGTTTTTACTTCTGAACGGCAGGCTGTAAGGAAGAGTAGACAAGATATCACCACGAGAGCACAGAGACGCGAAGGTTTCCCCCATGTGTCCTTTGTACCTTCGCGTCTCTGTGTTGAAACTGTCAGGTGCATTGCGCCGCCCAGACTCAGGGTCACTTCACTTCCAGGAAGTTGATCATCTTGGCCCAGTAATTGCTCTCCATGCCCGCCATCACCATACTGAGGGTGCCGTCCTCTTCGACCACAACCAGGCAGTCGGCGCAGCTCTGGACTTCACTCAAACTGACTTCAACCGCATAACCATCGCTGGCGGTCATCACCAGCGTGGTCGCGTTGTCCCCTGGCACAGCCAGGTTCAGCAGATCGTTCAACCGTATGCCCGCATAGGTCGTCATTCCATTTTTGGGATGCTCGGTCTCAATCTCGACCTGGTTCATGTTTTCTAGATTTTCGAGCTGTAAAGTGAATTTATTGAGCACGTCCCCGTAGATCATCAGGGCAGCCCCTTCGGGCAAGACAAGCTCTTCCGGCGCATCCGCAGCGGCAGTTTCGTCATCATCGAGGGGCATCTCCACTCCTTCGTTAGGATCGATGACGATCTGGGCGACCTGCCCGACCATCTCACTCTTTTCGAGGTCCTCACCAACAAGCCGGAGCGGGAAATACTTTTCGTCTAGGGGCTCCCCGTTGACCACTGAGGCTAGGAAAAGGTTGCGGTTGAAGATCGTCCGGCTGCTTTCGATCGAGACGTTGTAGCCATCCGCAGCGAATAATTCCAGGCTGTAACCTTCTTCGGCAAAGATGTCGTTGTATGCCCGGTCTTCGTGGATATTCCCACCGTCCACCCGTCCGGCGAGATAATACAACGGGACGCCGCTCCATTCGTTGCCGTCATCATCTGTCCAGGTGGCCTGGTGGCAGCCCGGCGCAGAACAAGATTCGAAAGAGTTGCGGTCCATCGATTCGGTGCGTGAACCTTCCAGATAGAGTGACCATTCCTCAGACATCGGCTTGAGCCGGATCTGGGTCACCCACTTGACCGACCAGTGTCCGTCAACGATGTTGTCGTTCTTAGGGCTGATGATGAAAAGGCGCAGCGGCCCATCGTCTCCCAGCGGTTCGCCATCTCGCTCGTATGCCAGGATCGTTTGCAGAGGGCCTTCGACATCGTTTTCACTGCCTGTCCCAGGGTCGTAGGTGATGTATTCCCCATTAGAGATTTGCTCGTAAGACATCGTCATTCCGTATCCATCTTTGGCCATCACGTTGACCCCCATCCCGGGTTCTAGCCCTCCTACTAGGTCAGCCAGATCGAGCAGGGGTACTCCCACTAGCTGCTGGGGCGGTGTGATGACTCCCGCACTGCTGACCGTGCCGCCCCATCCTTCTGTGGGTGTCATGGCTTTCAGGTCTGCCAGGGTCAGGGATTTCGTTTCTTCCAGGCCTTGCATTTCCAGCACGATCTGGTTGTCATCCTGGCTCTCTGCGCCAACATCAGATTCCTGGTTCTGGCACGATGCCATCAAGAAGACGAACAGAATCGTGATTGTGATTAGGGGGATCGATAATTTTTTCATTGTTCACTCCTTTTGATTTTTTTAAAGTTACAAATGGATTTCATTCCCTGTATCGTGGGAGTTATAACCACCTAATGTCTCTAAAGTCTTGCGAAACTCGCCAGTTTGCAGATAATCCAGAGCTGGGATCAGCATTTCGCTGTTGAATTCTTCTTCAGGGATGACCAGGTCGTAGCGTTCTTCGAATAATGGGATAAAGTTCAACCCTGCTTTTTGGGCTGCAGCCATAACGGCCAACCCGACGTCAGCGCGTCCCTGCTGAACGGCATCTGCAATTTGGGCGTGGGTGTTGACCTCGATTTCATAGCCCTTGATATCATAGGCTTCTATCCCCAAAGCTATGAGTTGTTGGTCCAGCCACAGGCGGGTACCCGAACCCCGGTTGCGGTTGATAAAGGTGATTTCTTCCCGCTGCAGATCTTCTAAACCTTTGATGCTGCTCGGATTTCCAGGCGCGACCACCAACCCCTGCTGGCGGTGGGCCAGGGTGAGGATGTGCATGGGCTGCCCCGGAAAGAAATGGCGGACGTACGAAGTGTTGTAATCCCCATCTATCGGATCGAAAAGGTGGCAGCCTGTGAACTGGCATAGTCCCTGTTGCAGGGCCACAAGCCCATTCAGGCTCCCGACCGGGTAAACACTCATATCCGCTGTAGACGGGTTCGCCTTCATCCAACCGGCCAGCGATTCCAACGCAGGGTCGTGGCTGCCGAACACCACTACCCTTCCATATGGCGTGGGGGTGGGCAGCAGGGTCAGGTTGATCCAATAGACCTGGGCGCTGGCCTGGTAATACTTCTCGGTGAAACCCCGCACTGGTCGGGTTTCGACCAGTGCGACGTACCCGGCTTCCTCTAACTGAACCAGATGGTGGCGCACTCGGGCGGGTGTCACCCCCAGGGCTTCTCCCAGGTGTGATAAGGTGGCCGGTTTTTCCATCAGCAACTGCAAGATCGCCAGCCGCCGAGAGTCACCGAGGAGTTTTAGGGCAGGGTAGTCGTTGACTTTTTTCAGCATGTGAATCTTTGAATATTAAGTTTAAACTTAATATAGTTGGATTATAGCACCACTTTGTCGACCTATACAAGTGATAGCTGACATTTTATAGATGACCACTTTTTATGGTTAGGATCTTCTTTACGGGTAATATGATGTGGGTTGCTGCTCGTTGGTAATATCGTCACAAATAACCCTCATTGTTATCAAATCTCATCTATGAAAAAATCCCCTGACACTCTAATATCCGGGAATTTTCGTGTGTATTTATACTTCAAGTGAATGTCTATTTTATTTCGCAGAACTTCGTTTTGACGAAAACCGGTTCGCTGAACCTATAACCCACCTAATTAAAAAGCAATTCCCCAATACCAGTTTAGTAAAGAGGATTGGGGAATATTTTTTACTCCTCAGGTAGGACTCGAACCTACAACCCACCGGTTAACAGCCGGTTGCTCTGCCGATTGAGCTACTGAGGAAGGCGGCGGAATTATAAACTCAAGGACGAAGCATGTCAAGAGATGGGGGTTCTTTTCAGGTTCTTGCCTATCGTTACGAATTCAAATAATAAATTGAGGGAAATTGCTACTTGACACCATAGCACACAAGTTCTATAATGGCGAAAGAAAAAAGAACTTATGTTCAGCAAACTGGCATTAAATTATCGTTTTTGGACAAAAGGAGGTCCCTCATGGCAGTAATGAATAAGTTTGTCAAAGTATTACAGGGAAACCGCCCCAGCCGTGGTTTGGTTTGGGGCATGTTGATCATCAGTGCTTTATTGGCTTTTGAGATTTTCAATTACAGCACGACCGATTTTGCAATGACCGATCTTCTCGGCGATCTGCGTTTTGCGGGTATCCGCTGGGCAACGATCCTGGCAATAGCCTTTTGCGGCATTGACTTCGCTGGGATCGCAAGACTTTTCACCCCGGAGGAAGGTGCCGATGAACCCAAGGAAGTATGGTATTTATTTGGTGCTTGGTTGTTAGCTGCGACCATGAATGCCCTACTCACCTGGTGGGGTGTTTCCATCGCCATTCTCAACCACAATACCCTTGGAAATGCAGTGATTCCTCGTGAGACCCTGGTTAGGACGGTGCCTGTTTTTGTGGCAGTGATTGTTTGGTTGATCCGTGTCTTAATCATTGGAACGTTCTCTGTAGCAGGTGAGCGGCTTTTCACCGAAGACAAAACGAATGTTCGCCGGAAGAAGATGAGCCGCAAGACAGCCGCCCGCCCCCGGACGGCAGCCGGCTTAAATCCTGCCCCATCGGCTCGCAAGGCTTCATCTTCTTACCGCCCAGCGCCCAGGCGGTCGGCTCGGTCAGAACCGACCTATCATCCAGTTTCCATGAAATCCCATTCTGAAGACTACCACGAATATGGTGATTGAGGTCGCTTCGGAGAATAAATGAATCATTCTCATATTCAGGATAATACTCGTAGACATACAGCTTCCGTTTTGGAAAGAGGGGGCTGTATGTCTGTCATTTCTCCCCCTCTATTTGTTTTATTGATATTCAGCGCTGTCTTCTTGATGGCGACGGGAGAAACGACCTACCCCTGGGATCTGACTCCTTCGGGTTCCAATCCAGGGCTTGCTGGTCAGGATGTTGAAATTGCACTGGAGAATGAAGCTGTAGCCAGAGATTCAAAATCCGGCGCGAGTGATCTGGTTGGATCCCACTCGGGGCTTACGCCCTTATTCACACCCCAGGTTATGTATTGGGAGGAAAAGATCGTTGCTTGGGCATATGAATGGAACCTGGATCCAAATCTGGTCGCCACGCTGATGCAAATCGAATCCTGCGGCGATCCCAAGGCGCTTTCCCATGCTGGGGCCATGGGGCTTTTCCAGGTGATGCCTTACCACTTTAGTGAGGGCGAACAACCCTATAAACCCAACACGAATGCCAGGCGCGGATTAGGCTACTTGAGAAGGGCGCTGGATGAACATAACAGCATTCGCTTGGCTTTTGCTGGTTATAACGGTGGAATCGGCATAGCCGGCGAATTGGAATATTATTGGAAAGATGAAACGGTTCGCTTTGTGTATTGGGGCACCGGTATTTACAACGATGCCCAACAAGGTCGGAGTAATAGCCCCAGGTTAAACGAATGGTTATCGTACGGGGGAACCAGTTTGTGTGCCCAGGCGAGTGAGCGTTTAGGGTTAACTCCCTGAGCCCCGTCCTATTACGTTTTCTGCAAGCGGCAGCCATACTGTAAAAGAGGTCCCTTCTCCTATCTGCGTTTCGACCTCGATATTTCCCCCATGATTGTGGATGATCCAGTAAGCGATGGATAGACCAAGACCGAAACCTTTACCATCTTCTTGATGGGACCGGGCGCGAGACTTTTCTCCCCGGTAGAAGCGTTCGAAGATCCTCGTTAGGTCTTCTTCCGGGATACCTGGCCCATTATCTTCCACGACCAGATAAGCAGAGGCAGCCTGTTTGCCCAGCCGCAGCTCGATCACCCCCCCCTCTTGAGTGTATTGGACCGCATTGCTGACCAGGTTCAAGATAACTTGTTTCAGGCGGTCTCGGTCGCCGTATACCAGAACCTGATCGATTGCACCAATGTGGATTTCTTTGTTCCCATTTGCCAGAACGATTGCCTCTTGGCAAACTTCAAGCATAATCGTGTCTAATTCAACAAGCCTTTTATCCAGAGGGAGTTTCCCTGTTTCTGCCTTAGCTAAAACCAATAGATCGTCGACCATTCTCGTTAGGCGGTCGATCTCATTTTCAATGCTTTTCAATGATTGCTTGTCCATCACATTCATCCGCCGCATTAAATCCGCGTTCCCTTTGATAACCGTCAGGGGAGTGCGCAGTTCATGGCTGACATCAGCAACAAAACGCTGTTGGGAGAGGAAAAGTTCTTCAAGCCGTTCGAGGGTTTGATTGAAAGCTTTGATCAAATGCCCCACTTCATCGCTGTTGTTGCCGAATTCCGGGATGCGTCTAGAGAGATCGTCGGCGTGTGTGATCTCAGAAGCGGTACGCGTAACGGTAGCCAGCGGCATCAACGCCCGTTGGGTAGTCATGTAGCTGATCAATGCGGTTAAAGCCATGGCACTTAATCCCGTCAAGATCAAGGCCTGCTCGAGATCGTTGAGGAATTTATCTACACCGTTCAAACTGGTTCCGACCTGTAAGACCCCCAATAAAGTGAGATTGTCGGACGAATACAATGGTTTGGTTTTTACTTGGTAATGGAGGTCTCCACGCATCACTTCTCTAAAGGATTCTTGCCCATATTCAAGCGCAGTTCGAAGGCCGATAGGATCTATCGGATTTGAACCTAAGTCGATTCCTTCTGCGTGGACGCTGTCGAGGAGCTCTCCATGTGTGTCCCATAGATGGAAAACGAGGCTTTTATCGAAAGACAGGAAAGTCGCCAATGCATAGTCGCCTTGTTCTGTTGCTCTCAAGGCTTGTGTTGGATCGAGGATGGTGTTTTCAAGCTTTTGATTGAATTGGTCGATCAAAATTGTCTCTACCTGGGCGTAGATAGCTGCGCCAAACAAGGTCAACGCCACGCCCATCAGGAGGGTGTAAAAGGTCGTCAGCCTTAATCGCAGAGACATTTACTCGGATTCTCTCAGAACGTAACCCATTCCCCGAACTGTGTGGATCAAACGGGATTCTTCAGCGTCTTCAAGTTTTTGCCGTAAATATCGAACGTATACTTCGATGATATTGCTTTCTCCCCCAAAATCGTATCCCCACACATTATCGTAGATCATCTCCCTGGTCAATACCTGGCGGGGATGGCGCATGAATAGTTCAAGTAACTCATACTCTTTGGCGGTCAGATCGATGGTGCGGCCGTTTCGCGAAGCTTGCCGGGAGCCTGTGTCCAGCGAGAGAGTACCAAACTCGTACACCTTGGGGCGAGGTGGGCGTGTACGTCGTAAGAGGGCGCGGATTCGAGCCAGGAGTTCGTCCAGGTTGAACGGTTTGACCATATAATCGTCTGCCCCCGCGTCTAGCCCTTGGACTCGGTCGTTGACGGAATCTTTGGCGGTGAGCATCAGAATAGGGACAGGCCCCCCCTGTCGCAGCCGGCGGCAAACTTCAAGGCCGTCTAATCCTGGCAGCATCCAATCGAGGACGACCAGGTCTGGGGGCGTGTCGCGTGCCAGGAGTAGTCCGGTTTGACCATCGGTGGCTGTATCGACCTGGTAGCCATCATATGCCAAACCGCGGCGCAAGAATGTCAGGATTGCCTCGTCATCTTCTATGATTAATATTCTGGCACTCAAGATATCTTCTCCCATAGTTTATTTGGAAATAAACCTCAAACACAATATACCATAGATTTAAGACGGGAAGAAGATTGACGCAAAGAAGAAAAAAGCTCCGCATATTGCGGAGCTTTTATTCCATCCTGTACCCGTAAGGGGCAAAATTCCGTAATGCCCCGCTGTTTGCAGCGGGGATAGGAATTTTGAAGGTTTGCCATTTACTAAGATTGACTTATCTTTATGCCAGTTCGATGGTGGCGCCGGCAGCCTCGAGTTTACTCTTTGCTTCTTCCGCTGTGTCTTTGCTGACCTGCTCCATCACTTTGGAACCCACAGTCTCGGCCATTTCCTTGGATTCAGCCAAACCTAGGCTTGTAAGTTGGCGAATGACTTTAATGACCTCGATTTTCTTGGGTCCAGCATCTTTGAGGACGATGTCAAATTCAGTTTTTTCTTCAACAGGCCCTGCATCTGCAGCAGCGCCGGGGACAGCAGCAGCCACAGCCACAGGCGCAGCAGCTGAAACACCCCATTCCTCTTCCAGTTTTTTGACCAACTCGGCAGCCTCAACGACACTCAACTTGCCAAGTTCTTCAACCAATTTATCTAAATCAGCCATTGTATTATCTCCTTAGAGGTATTTGATAGTCTTTTTGTGGGGCGCAGTATACTGCGCCCTCTCACAGCCGTTTAAGCGGCAGCTGCGTCCGCATGGGCTTTCAACACCTGTGCCAGTGATCGTCCAGGTTCAGCTAGCACACGCGCCAATTTCGATGCTGGCGCACATATTGTGCCCAAAAGTTGTCCGCGGACGATCGGTAGTGGCGGTAGTTCGGCCATCGTGTGGACCTCATCGGCGGTCATGTGGTTTCCTTCCAGAAAACCACCTTTGATCTTGATAGCCTCATGTGTTTTGCCGAAGTCCTTGATCGCTTTGGCAACCCCGGGGGGGTCTTCGAATGCGATCCCCAGGGCAGTGCTACCAAGCCAATACTCAGCCGGAGTATCGAACCCGACAGCCTCGAAAGCCAGTTTACCGATCGTGTTTTTTATCACGTGGAATTCACCGCCCGCCTCACGCACTTTAGCGCGCAGATCATCCATTTCAGGCATGCTGAGGCCGATATATTCGGCTAAAACCACAGCTTCACTTTCCTTCAACCAGCTTTCATACTGGGTCCGGACTTCCTGTTTGCGTTCTTTCGATAGAGCCAAGAGTTTACCTCCTTTCAAAAAAAGTCTTTGCCTTCACAATAAGGCAAAGACTTTCACATCCTGAGGAGGGGCGTGTTTCATCACGCCTTCAGTTTCTGGAAGTCTCCACCTCGGCAGGGAATTAAGGCGATTTTCGATTCGCCGCCTGCTGTCTTTGGCGAAGGCTGCGGTCAGGTTATCCTGACCAGTCCGTTATTTTACTCGATTTAATCAGAAATTTCCATAGCCTGGGCTTGAATTGGATCGACCTTGATTCCAGGCCCCATGGTGGTAGTTAAAGAAATTTTTCGGAAGTATGCGCCTTTGGAAGCAGCCGGCCGTGATTTCTTCACCGCCTGAATAAGCGCCGCCATGTTGTCATACAGCTTTTTGTCTTCGAAAGAGACTTTTCCGATTGATACGTGGAGGTTGGCAGTTTTGTCTACCCTGAATTCCACCCGGCCTGCTTTCACCTCTTCGATCGCTCGCGGCAGATCTTCCTCGTTGACCACAGTGCCGGTTTTCGGGTTAGGCATTAGACCGCGTGGCCCGAGTACTTTCCCCAGACGACCGGCCTTACTCATCATATCCGGTGTGGAAATTGCCACGTCGAAATCCGTCCATCCATTTTGGATTTTCTGGATAATTTCATCATCGTCTGCAATATAATCGGCTCCGGCTTCATTCGCCAGACGGGCGCCGTCACCTTGGGCGAAAACCAGTACCCGAACGGTTTTCCCCAAGCCATGGGGCAAAACGACCACATCACGTACCTGCTGGTCGGCATGCCGGGGGTCGACCCCTAACCGGATGTGTAGTTCGACGGTCGCATCGAATTTCGTTGCATTGATTTCTTTCGCCAATGAAATTGCTTCTTCTGGTGGATAGTTGCGGGTTGGATCGATCTTTTCTACCGCAGCTCTATAATTTTTTCCATGTTTACCCATGAGTTCTCCTTTTGTGGTGTCCCCAAAAATGTTGGGGTGCTGTTCGTGCATACGAAAGCATTGCGGGCAGATTCATTGCCCTCCCACGTTGTTGTGTGTGTTCAGTCTTCTACGACATCGATACCCATTTGTTGGGCAGTGCCTTCGATCTGGCGCATAGCCCCCTCGATGTTGATAGCGTTCAAATCTTTCATTTTCGTCTCAGCGATCTCGCGGACTTGAGAACGTGTGACTTTACCCACTTTTTCACGGTTAGGTTCGCTCGAGCCTTTTTCGACGCCCGCAGCTTTCTTTAAGAGGACAGATGCCGGTGGGCTTTTAAGGACGAATGTGAAAGAACCGTCGTGGTAGACGGTGATTTTTGCGGGGATGACTTCTCCCATCCGGTTGGCGGTACGGGCATTATATTCCTTGGTGAACTGCATAATGTTGATGCTGTAGCTGGCTAGCGCCGGGCCGATGGGTGGCGCCGGGCTGGCTTTACCCGCATCGATCTGAAGTGTGATAACTGCTTGTACTTTCTTTGCCATAGATATCTCCTTTTGTGGTACCCTGAGAGGGGCTTTTCCGTCTTCAGGTTGCGAATGGATTATCACTCGCATATCGGGCGTTGTCGCCCTCCCACGTTGAACTTGATTTGTTAGGCTTTTTCGACTTGTAAGAAATCCAATTCTACCGGGGTTTCCCGGCCGAAAAAATTCACCATGACCCGAACTTTTGCCCGGTCCATGTCGATATCGTCTACTGTGCCGCGGAAATCGTTGAAAGGTCCGTCGATAATACGGACACGCTCGCCTTGGCGGAAACTAACTTTGATGCGGGGGGCATCGGCTTCCATTCTTTTGATAATTTGCGAAACCTCTTCTGGGCGTAGAGGAACTGGTTCGTTGCCCATCCCCACGAAGCTGGTTACCCCGGGCGTGTTGCGCACGACGTACCATGACTCTTCTGACATAAGCATGTTTACCAGAATATATCCAGGGAAAACACGGCGTTCTACTGTCTTCCGTTTGCCGTCTTTGACCTCAATTTCTTCTTCCGTCGGGACAACGACATCGAAAATCTCGTTTTTCATCCCCATCGTTTCGATGCGCTGTTCCAGGTTGTGCCTCACTTTATTCTCGTATCCAGAGTAACAGTGCACAACGTACCAGGCGCGTCCGTCATCGGCTTCTTCTTCAACGCTGATAGAAGTGCTTCCTTCTTCCGAAACCTCTTCCGCTGCTTCTTCTTTATGGTCGGTTTCATTTTCTTCTAGAATCGGTTCATCATCGGATGGTTCATCCACAGGCGCCGTACTACCCTCATCCTCGGTAGCCTCGACTTCTCCAGTCTGAGTCTCTACCGTGTCGTCATCAATAGAAGATTTATTGGCTGAAGGTTCTTTATCTGAAACTTCTTCCTGGGCTTCACCATCTTCAGTAGATGCTTCTTCTATCGAAGACTCATCTGTGGATGGTTCATCTGCAGATTCAGCCGCGGATTCATCGACAGCTTTTTCTTCGTCAGCAGGGCTTTCTTCCTCTGGCATATCAACAGATTTTTCTTCATCCAGAGTAAACATGGGATATACCTTTCAACGTATTACACAACCTTATAATGACTATTATGTTCCAAACAAGAGACCGAACAGTCTGAAGAAAATGAAGTCGACCCCACCTAAGAAAATCGCCATAACGACCATCACAATGACAACCACATAGGTCAGGCTGATAGCCTCTCTTCTTGTTGGCCAACTGACCTTTCGCAATTCGCCTACAGTCTCGCGGAAAAACAGACGTATTCCACGAGGTTGCCTCTTGGCAGCTTGCTTCTTTATCGGCTGTTTTTGAACAGCCTTTTTTTTTGATTTCTTCTTGTTGCCGCCGCTTTTACGGGCCACAATTTTCTCCTTCGTTCCATTTTACGGCTAAAACGCCGCAATTTGTGCGGCGTTGGCCTTGATCAGGCAGGCGAGGCAGGAATCGAACCCGCAACCTACGGTTTTGGAGACCGTTGCTCTGCCAAATTGAGCTACTCGCCTAACTAGATTGTCTGGTCGTGAAGCAAATACGACCTACCGGGTTTCGCGATGTAGTGTGTGATGGCGGCAGCGGGGGCAATATTTTTTGAACTCGATACGATTCGGGTCGTTCCGCCGGTTCTTCTCGGTGGTGTAATTCCGTTCTTTACACTCCGTACATTCCATGGTGACGACCGGTCGGTTTCCTCTGCGTCCAGACATAATCTCGATAAGTATCCTTTGGGCATCCCATATCCAGATGATGGGATGCCCTAAATAATTTAATATCTATTCCAGAATCTTGGTGATAACACCGGCGCCGACAGTGAGGCCGCCCTCACGGATGGCGAACTTCGAGCCTTGCTCCAACGC
>JASFQL010000045.1:0-25115 GCA_050115475.1 Anaerolineales bacterium | reverse complement strand
AGACTACGCTCGTAGATGTTCGCCGATCAATTCTTTCGGACGCGGGTTCGATTCCCGCCATCTCCACCAATTATTAATATCGCAAAAAAATATGACATAATTTGCGATATTTTATTTTTTTCGACAAATCAAGCCTTTTAGATATTCCCCTTCAGGGAAATTCAAAGCGACTGGGTGGTCAGAGTCCTGTGAAAGACGCTCAATAATCTGAACTTCTACCCCAGCATCCAAGGCTGCCCCAGCAACTATTTTTTGAAACAAAGCAGCGTCAATCCCCCCCGAACAGGAAAAGGTAAATAATATCCCTTCTGGCCGAAGGAGTTTTAAGGCTAATAAATTAATGTCCTTATAACCTCTAGAGGCTTTACTTACTTGTGAACGCGTGGGGGCAAATTTAGGTGGATCGAGTAATATCAAATCAAATTGTTTTCCATGATCCCTGAAAGTTCTTAATTGTGTAAAGACATCTGCTTCAATAAATTCGATTTTTGATTGATCAAGATTATTCAAAGCAAGGTTTTTTCTCGCCAATTCAATAGCAATCCTTGACTCATCCACTGCAGTGACGTTATTAGCTCCACCTATAAGTGCATTTATCGAAAATCCCCCAGTATATGTAAAACAATCCAGAACTTCCCTGCCGGAACAATATCCCCGTAATAGATTCCGATTTTTACGTTGATCAAGATAAAATCCGGTCTTGTGCCCACTTATCACATCCACCAGGAAAGGGATACCATTTTCAATTATTTCAACTTCAGTCTTAATTTCTTCTCCAAAAAGCAGATTATTTCTATCTGATAATCCCTCTAACTTTCTAGAATCAACATCTGATCGTTCATAGATCGTCTTTGCGTGCGTTAATTCCATCAAAACTTTAGTAATCGCTTCCCTACACACCTCCACTCCCCAACTAAGTAACTGCATCACGACCACGTCTGCATATTGATCTACGATCAAGCCGGGTAGGCCATCCGATTCTGCATGAACCAAACGATAAGCATTTGTGTCTGTTGATGAAATTATTGTATCTCTAAGAGAGATGGCTCGTTGGATCCGTGATTTTAGAAAGCCTTCATTTACATCCTCATCAATATTCCAGGTCCAAACGCGGGCAATAATTCGGGAACTATGGCTATACGCACCCCTGGCGAGAAATTCATCTTTTTCAGAGATAATATCAACAATATCTCCAGATTCAGGTTCTCCAATTATTGTATCAACTGCTCCAGAAAAGACCCAGGGGTGATGCCGTAGCAATGATTTCTCCCGGCCTGGCTTCAGAATCAATACGGGATTCTGTTTATTCATTTAGAATTTTTCAGCTACCTAGCATTGACCGTAAGCTATCTTCATCAATGATTTGAACGCCCAATTCTTGTGCTTTATCCAATTTCGATCCAGGATTTTCCCCAACAAGTAAGAAAGTAGTATTTTTACTCACTGAAGATGTAACTTTTCCCCCATGAGTTTGAATAAATTCTTTCGCTTGTGCGCGAGTAAAACCCGACAAAGAACCGGAAATGACGAAAGTCTTTCCAGAAAATGGCTTTATTTCATCTGTTTCAGAATCTTTGATTTCTTCAACAGGCCACATTCCTACTTGTTTTAATTTTCTGAGGATTTCCTGGTTTTTTGGATAGTCAAACCATGCAACAATCGCTTCCGCGATGTTGGGTCCAATCCCCTCAATGGATTCAAGTTCTTCTTTTGAAACCCCTGACAGCACATCCAAATCACCATATCTACCCGCTAGATCAGCGCTAACCACCTCGCCAACTCCCCTAATCCCCAAGGCAAAAATCAAACGTTCAAGCGGTCTTGACTTCGAAACTTCGATCGATTCAAGAAGATTGTCTACTTTCTTATCCGCAAATCCTTCTAACCCGATTAAATCGTCACGTTTTAAATAATAGATATCAGCGATATCTTCCAATAAACCTTCTTGGACTAATTGTTCAACGATCCTAATCCCTAAACCAACGATATCCAAAGTAGCTCTGGATACAAAATGCTCAATATTACGTACGAGCTGCTCTGGACAGGATGGATTAAGACAATACCAGGCGACCTCCCCCTCAACTCTTGAAACAGGTTCCCCACATGCCGGACAATTCGTAGGTGGACGATAAGGTTTTTCATTGCCTTCACGAGTTCTTTGAATGGGTCCGATGATATAAGGAATGACATCACCTGCCCTTTTTACCAGAACACGATCCCCAATGCGAATATCTTTTTCAGCGATAAAATCAAAGTTGTGTAGAGTTGCTTGACGAACAATCACCCCCCCAATTTCCACTGGTTCTAAAATCGCATTTGGTGTAAGCACACCAGTCCGCCCAACATTCACACGAATATCCAATAACCTGGTTGTCACTTCCTTTGCTGGAAATTTGAAAGCGATAGCACCCCGCGGATCCTTGCCAACAACGCCCAGCTCATCCGCTAGAACGAGATCGTTTATTTTCACCACAATCCCATCAATCTCATACGGCAAAGATTCACGTTTTTCTATCCAACTCTCACATGCAGAAACTACGGATTCAAAATCTGCGATATGCTGGCTACTGCCTTGAACTGGGAATCCAAAAGATCTTAGGTAATTTAACCGTTCCCATTGAGTATCAGGAAAAGAGGCATCTCCAGCAACAATTGCATATACATATAATCTCAATGGCCGGGATGCAGCAATTTCTGAGTCAAGATTACGTAAAGCACCTGCAGCTGTATTTCGCGGCGTTTGATAAGTTTTTTCCCCGATCTCATCAAACCTTCTATTCATTTCCTCGAAATCATTAATATTGATAAATACTTCCCCACGTACAACCATGTATGACGGAGACGATGGACCATCTGACTGTACCGGAATTTTTAGAGGCAATGAACCTAAAGTCTTTAAATTATTAGTTACATCTTCCCCAATTTCACCATTTCCCCGGGTTGCGCCTTTAACAAAAATCCCATCACGATAGTGCAACACCACCGTCAGACCATCCAGTTTTGGTTCAATGACAAAATCCGTGTTTAGAACACGATCATCCAATTTACTTATTCGTTCAATCCATGCTCGTAAATCATCACCGCTAAATGCATTTGCCAGGCTCAGGATTGGCGCAGGATGTGTTACCTTTACAAATTTCTCCGATATCTCACCCCCCACCCGCTGGCTGGGAGAATCTGGGGTGACCCACTCAGGGTGCTGCGCTTCAATTTCTCGCAATTCATTCAATAATTTATCAAATTCACCATCGCTAATAATGGGAGCATCCATGACGTGATACCTGTAATTATGATCGTGAATTTGATTACGTAATTCAGATAGCCGTTTTTTCAAAGTCTCATCGGTCATATGAATATTATAGCGTAACAAAAATAGTATTCATCAAACACTTTTTATTGACTATCAAGTTACCCCAGATTATTCATTCGCACGTTTTGCCACCCACTCAACCAATATTAATATCAACCATATCAAAATAATGGGAAACAACCCACCAATTATGCAAATTAATCCTGTGAGGGCTGCACTTTTACCATATAAATAATAAATCAATCCATCGCCAATAAGAAGGAGAATGAGTATAAATCCCAACGCCAATCTGAAGCCGGTCTGCTTTGCATACTTACGGAGATCTCTCATCCTTGGTTAATCCCTTTATTCAACCATTCCTGGATATGGGGCAGTCCGATGGCCTTTGAAAGACGATACTGCCAACGGACAACTTTTTTGAGATTCGGCAATGATATTTCAGCGGCCACTTCCCCCCTTCGAGCGACCTCCACAGGATCAACTCGATCCAATAATCCAATTCCAGATAAGTCAGGTCGAATAATTACATCGGGTTTATCAATATCTAATCGAAGTTCTGTCAATAATTGGCCGCTGATATCCATAGATCGCAGAAAAACATTAAGTGCCTGGGCAACACGCAAGCGTGATAAATAACTTATCAGAGGCGCTGGTCCAGGAATATTTGGGACAGGTAAATGAACTTTATTATCAGAGTGTCGACTCAAAACAACCGCTACTGTGGGGAAACGCGGGCATAAGGAACGTGCGATCTCAGTTGGAACAGGGTAAAAAATCCCACCATCAATCAATAGTTGATCACCCCTTTGCCTTGCTGGAAATATTCCTGGAACCGCAATCGTCGCTAAAACTGCCTCCTTAACCGAACCCTGCTTGATGATTTGAGGACACCCAGTGACCAAATCTACTGCCGTTACAGCAAATGGAATCGATAGGTCTTTGAATGATAAATCTGCCACCAAATCTGAAAGAACTTGAGTCACTCCCGCTAAGCCGAGTAGCGCGGGTTGTTCATCCGGCTGCCTCCCATATAATTTTGTTTGGTCAACATCCTTGAAATATTCCAATATCTGGTCAGACGAATTTCCAGCCGCATATGCCGCCCCAATAAGTCCACCAATACTGGTTCCTGCGATACCACGGATTTTAAATCCCTCCCTCTCCAGTACCTTAAATACACCAATATGTGCACTCCCCTTGGCTCCACCACCACCCAATGCTAATGAAATTTCCACACAAAACCCTTCCCTATTCTTCAAAAGGCACGTTGACTACTTTCTTGTCAATTTCCGCCTCCAACTCCGATTTCACCTTTTTTATGTATTCAATCAGTTCAGATAGTTTAACTGATTTTTTATCCTCGCTCCGTCGAAGTTTTACTTCTACACTCGCTTTCTTTAATGAGCGTTCACTTATCGTAATTCTAATAGGAACACCGATCAAATCAGCATCGTTGAACTTAACACCTGGTGTCTCATCTCTATCATCAAATAATACCTCTATCCCCACCTCAACCATATTGTCATACAACTTTTGAGCTTCCTTCTCCCCACCTCGAAGAGCAATAAGATGGACATGGTACGGAGATACAGTGATCGGCCAAATCAAACCATTTTCATCATTATGCTCTTCTGCAATACAAGCAAGCAAGCGCCCACTACCGATACCATAACTGCCCATTACAATGGGTTTGACTTTCCCCTTTTTATCTAGAAAATTCGCACCTAAAGCCTGTGTGTATTTTATGCCTAATTTGAAAATGTTTCCAACTTCAACCCCACGGGATTCCGACAAAGCAGCCCCACATTCCGGACATGCAAAGCCAGCCTCGGCTGCAGAAATATCTTCGACGATTGATGCCTCATAATCACGTCCATAGTTTACATTTTTATAATGATATCCCTCCTCATTAGCGCCTGCAACCAGGTTCGGGGAGGCGGCCACTAAGTCATCTACCACTACAATAACATCCTCCAGACCAATCGGTGAGGCATACCCCGGCACCGCTCCAACTGCTTCAATCTCCTCATCATGCGCTGGGCGTAATTCTTTGGCTTTGATAATATTGGTTAGTTTTGTCTCGTTTAATTCAATGTCACCACGTACGATGGCAAAGATTAGTTTTTCTTTATCATCCATTCCTTCAGTGATGGTTGCAACCATGAATACCGCTTTTGCGGTTTTCGATTTTGGAATATTCAGGAACTTCGCCAAATCTTCAATTGTCGATGTATCCGGGGTTGCCACCTTTTCAAGTTTCGCTTGAGACTCTTTCTCTGGTTGTCCTTTTCTAAATACAGCGATTTGTCTATTCGCTCTATATCCACACGAGTCACATAATAAAAGTGTATCTTCACCAATGGGGGTCAGATACATGTATTCATGCGCTGCTGTCCCTCCCATCATACCAACGTCCGCATACACAGATATCGTGGGAAGATCGCATCGATTGAATATGTTAAAGTAAGCCTGATAATGTGCACGGTATTGTTTATCCAATCCATCTTCATCCACATCCAAGCTGTAGCTGTCTTTCATGGTGAACTCTCGCACGCGGATAAGGCCAGCTCGAGGTCTGGGATCATCGCGCCATTTTGTGTGTATCTGATAAACAAGCAGAGGTAACTGCTTATACGATTGGATCAATTTTCGAGCCAAATCAGCCACAATTTCTTCATGTGTCATAGCAAGTACCATGTCCCCACCTCTACGGTCTTTAAAACGGCTCATTTCGCTGCCAATCTCATAGTAGCGATTGGTTTCCTTCCAAATTTCCGCTGGATTTACAACAGGCAGGGTCACTTCCTGCCCGCCAATGGCATTTATCTCTTCTCTTAGTATATTTTCAATCTTATAGATTGAACGCTTCCCCAAAGGAAGAATAGAATATACACCTGCACCCAACTGGCGAATATAACCCGCTCTCACCAATAATTTTTGGCTGACTACTTCCGCATCCGCGGGTGCTTCTCTCAATGTTTGACAAAATAAATGACTCATCCTCATATTCTGACTCCTAATCTTTCTTAAACAAGATATGCCCCGAAGCTACGGGGCATATTAACTTTATATAATAAATTAACATATTTCTACGCGCTATACTGCCCCGCCAATTTGAGATAACGGCCCGTAGGCCGGCGTAGGGATGGGGGATATATTTTTACCTATCAGTTTAGCGTTCATAACTTTTTGGTTATACACCGCTGAAAAACATTTGTCAAGTCATTCCCTTTTTTCCTTGAAATAAAGTACAACTTCCGACTATTCGTTGATATCAACCTAATACGAAGCACAAGATTAATTCGGTGTTGACATTGTTATAATACTGACCGTGATTGGAAGAAAAAAAGAAAAGTGGTTATGGTCATCAACAAAGATATTCAGAAAATTTCCAAAGAACTCCAGCAGGCTTACGAAGCAAATGCTAAAGGTAAAAAGGGGTTGGCAAGGGTTTGTGCCCGGCGGGCTGCTGGATGGGCAATCCAAGTTCAATTGGAATTGAATGGAATATCCCTAGATTCTCCCAGTGTTATGGATCACTTCTCATTCTTGTTAAGGCAATCAAATACAAAACCAGAGGTTCAGGATATCCTCAGGCATATGACCCAAAAAGTGGAAAAGGACTCGCTTGAAGATGAAAATTTTTTGCCTTTACCAGATGTGAATCTCGTCGAGGAAGCGCATTGGTTAGTTGAAGAACTTCTAGGAATTTCTATCGATATAGAAAAACCCTAACTTAATTAAATATTTAGTGGGCAGCGAAATCGCTGCCCACTTTTATCTTAACTATAATCTTAAGTCGTTGGTTGTAGAGGAATCTGAGAATTATCCTCAACCTGTTTTTTAAGCTGGAGAAAACCTAGAGTACTTAAAAGAGCTATAATGGCTCTTATTCCAGCAAAAACAACAACAAATATACTAAGTATGCCACCAGCTACTAATAAACCTTCCTGTATCTTTTGGGGTGGCAGCCCAAGAATATTTCTAGATTCTTTCCCAACCAATTTCACTCGAAGTTTTCGAATAAATTCAGAACGAGGTTCTACAGGGGTTAAAGTGGATGATAAATGTTTCTCAAGCTCCCACAAATCTCTCTCAAGTAAAATCCTTTTCTTTTTCCAAGGCATTATTATTTTCATTTCACACCTACTATCTAATCATCTGGTATCTAAGCCATCATTGGAAAGTAAAATACCTGAATTACTTTTTATAACTTCACTTCTCAATGACAATAAAGTTCTATGATATAAACTCTTTATCGCTCCTTCTGTTCTACCCATAATGTTACCGATTTCAGCATTCGAGAGGTGTTCAACAAATTTAAGTATCAACAGCTGCTGACGATCTTCCGGTAAATGCTGAATTATTTTTAATAGTGCCCTCTCCTCTTCTGTACGCATGAGTGCAAATTCTGGTAATTCTCCGTCTGAACCCATCCTGTATGCATCGTCAAGGTTTATTTCTTTGCGGCGACTATTGTCTCTATGCCAATTCGCCACAAGATTATGGGCTATCCGGTATAACCACGCAGAAAACGGAACACCGCGATCCTGGTAATTGGCTATATGTTTCATCGCACGAGTGAAGACCCGGGAAGTCAAATCTTCAGCATCATGTTGGTTACCTGTCCGATAAAATATATAGTTGTAAATTCGGCCAATGTAGCGATCATACAGCACACCAAAGGCCTCCTGATCCCCTGCTGCAGCTCGGGTGAGTGCATCCTCATCGGATAGATTCAGCACCATTGTATCCTTCACGAGCAGGATTATATATGATAACCCTGCCAAAATCCTTTAGTTACTCCTAAATACTTGAAAGATATTTCTCTTCAAGGCCGAGTATATCATGAATAATCTCCAATATATTCTTGTATTGTTAATGTACTTTATGATTTTTTGACGCTTTCAATGTCGCTTTTCTTTACTTACTGCTCAACCTCTCTATCCAAATGATTCTTACCCAAAGGGTGCTTTTATTCTTTCTCATCTACCTCAGTTTTCGTTTCTTCTTTTTGAATCACATTACTTTCAACAAGATGAGATTTTTGAGACTCAGCAGGAAAATATTCTTGTGTACCAAAACGGGTAAGTAATACCGCTCCTAAACCAATAGAACCAATCCCTACAACCAATAAGAAACTAATAATATCCCATAATACAAGACCAATACTTCCAATAACTATCGACAAAGTAAAAGTACCAATACCAGCTTGGACTGCATAACTCCATTCTCTGGATAGTGCTTCAGCTATTCTTCGACCTACTTCCAATCCGATAGCAACCCATCCCATAAATAACCCTAAACACAATATCATCGAAATAAATATTGGACCGATGATTGTGATGATAAATACAATCATAAGTGGGAATGCTATAATGACCGAAAGAATTCCTAAACCGCCAGATAAAATTGGATTCGTCACTAAAGCATTACTAGTCCTCTTTGCATGTTCTGGAACAAACAAGACAACGACGATTGCAACAGCTGAAAATGCAAATGCTCTTACGATCCCCCACAATATACTTGTTATTGGTGATAGCGCATAAGAGAACTGGTCAAAATACGTAAAGGGACTTATTGGAATATCGGGTACTTCTGGAACTCCGGGGACATCCGGGATTTCAGGAATATCAGGAACATCAGGAATCTGGATATCCAAGGAACCGGTATCCGTGATTATCTGACCGTAAACTTGGGCACCTTCCTCTCGCCGAAAAACAGAAGCCGGCGCCACAAGATCTCCATAAACCACCGCGGTTTCTTCCAGTGTCACCACTCCACCAATAGCCACCAAATTCTGATCAATTTCTCCTTTTACAGTTAAATTTCCGCCGAAAACAACCACATCGCCACCAACAAATGAATCCTCTTCTATGAGAACAACTCCACCCATGATAATCAGACTACCTTCCAAGGTTTCACCAGATTCTAAGGTGAATGACCCGCCAAAAATCACTTTGTCATCCATGACTGGTACGTCAATGGCTTTCGCAAATGCTGTCCCAGGTACAGTAAAAATACCTAACAAAATGAACGTGATAATAATTATATGAAATTTCTTCACGCCATTACTCCTTGTTTCTGAACATGCTGACGCATCAATGAAATCCATAAAATAAATAAAACAGCACTAGTTATCGCTGCATTCATCCACCACGACGAAGGAATCAGGCTGGGGATTGTCCTAATAAAAGTCTCGAGTATGGTCCAAATCATTTTAATAAAGATAATAGATTTGGAAAATAACTCCACCCAGAACGAAATGAAATTATTATTAGTAGGTAAGGTGGGGACAAATTGAATTCCGATCAATATAAGAAAGCCCAATGCAATTACCAGATTAATGGCGACCACAAGCCATGCTTGCTTTTGTTCCCTCGCTACACGCTGCATTTCTAGTCGGGAGCGGAATCTAGCTCCAAATCCAGGCGCAGGCGAAACAAAACCAGATAGCTTCAACTCAATCTCAACTTCTTGCCAGGCGGATTCTAAAACCTGTTCACTAAATTGCTGGTGTTTCATAACGAGTCCTTTCCGCGCTTACTGCCCCTTGCTGTTGTGATAACCATTCAGAGGCCAACTCCTTACGCGAGCGGTGTAAACGACTTTTTACAGCGCTAATACTCAAAGAAAGTGTTTCAGCAATCTCTTCATATGAAAAATCATACCAATAACGCAAAATCACTGCAGAACGATCCTTTGGTTTTAATCTTTCCAATATTTTTTTTACCGTATCCTGTTTCTCTCCATCGATCATCCATTTCTCCATCCCGATTGATTTATCCGGAATCTCAGGCACGGGGAGGCTATCATAGGAAAACGATGGTAATTTTCTCCGGCGATATTGATCAATGCAATAATTAGAAGCAATTGTTAATAACCAAGTTAAGAATTTCCGTTTTGGATCATACCTATTGAGTGCTTTATACGCTCTGAGAAATGTCTCTTGCGCTGCATCCTCTGCATCACGAGTATTACTCAGCATTCGATAGCATAGGTTATACACTGGTTTTTGATATGCCTCCACCAAAACAGTAAATGCATCATCATCGCCATTTCGAGCAAGTTTAATCCACGTTTTTTCAGATACGTCAACAATGTTATCCATCAATTAATCCATATCTATTAGTATATACGGAGATTGTCTTATTAGGTTGCACGAGATTTTATGAGTTTTTATAAGAGTGTTCTATAATAGAAAATACTATATTTTTTAGTTAAGTTATTCCAAAGACGCGATTTCTAATGTGTAGCAAACATTCTTATCCATGCACATGAGTGCTTGACGTATCATGAAAATTAGAAGATTATCATTAACAGAATGAAAAAGGAAATATTAATCGTCGAAGACAATTTAAATCTACGTGCAGCCTTAGTGAAAGGATTGGAAGACACTGGGAACGTAAAGGTGATCAATCACTGCGACAGCGGTGAGGATGCACTTGAATTTTGCCTAAAAAAAAGACCTGAAGCCATATTAATGGACGTTCAATTGGCTGGCGAAATGAACGGAATCCAGGCTGCGGTGGAAATCCGGAAAGAGTTTCCTCGAATACCAGTCATTTTCTACTCCATCCAAGATGAAGATAATTATTTCAGGGATTTCAGACGTTCAGGAATATTGAGTCATTACGCTTATGTACGGAAATCAAACTACTTACTCCCCCATATGATTGTCCCCCTAATTTTGGACGCGATTGGTGGTAGAAGCGTTATCGATCCCGAAATAGAAGCCCGGGTTCAAGAAGTGCGTCAAATGGACGAACAATCTCCAATGGCGATGTTGGAACCGAACGAGAAAGAGGTCGCCCGAATGTTAGGTGAAGGAATGACTAACGAGCAAATTGCATCGAAATTGGGTTTCAAAGATAAAAGAACTATCAGTCGTACAAATGGCCAAATATATACAACTTGGGGATTAAACACCACAACTACAGACGAGAAGATCGCTCGAACAAGAGCAGCAATCATCGCACGTACAGGAAGGATGATGCAATGGGATGAAGATGGACACGCCTATGTTCTCGACGAACGAGGGGATTGGCAGATTTGGGAGGGTGAATGACAAATAACTTCATCCTCGATTGGACAATCATGGCCATTTCACTTATTAATACAATTCTGTTAATCTGGCTTGGTTTAACTGTGCTTTTCAATGCGGAAAAACGAACTTTAGGGGCCTGGTTAGCAGGGGGTGGTTTACTTCTTGGAGGATTATTTTTTATCAGCCACACAGCTATTCTCGGTTATGGATTTTCTCTGTTTGGTATTGGTCTCGATATCTGGTGGCGACTTGGCTTGGCCCCTGTCGTCGCTTTACCTTTCGTTTGGTATTTGATGATGCTTTGGTATTCCGGATTTTGGGATAAACCGTCTAACCAGTTATCTACCCGACAAATGCCCTGGTTTCTTATTGCATGTATTGCTGCAGTCATCATACTAGGGTTAATTGCATTTGAGAATCCCGTTCCATCCTTTTCAGGATATGCTAATAAGGGTTTAACAGAAACGGCGACGATTGGTGGAATTCCTCTCCTTGTCCTATTTTATCCATTATATGTAATTCTATGTGTCAGCTTAGCGCTTGACACACTTCGAAATCCAGGTCCTACTGACCGTGTTATGGGAGATTTAGCTCGCGAGAGAGCAAGACCCTGGCTCACTGCAACTTCAATCGTTCTCCTTATGGTAAGCCTACTAGTTGCAGCGGCATTGGTATGGATATATATTCATACTGGGAATCCGAGAGATCTGTTAATGGGCTCTATGACGATTGGATTGTTTGATCTCACCATCGAAATCCTGATCTGTGTTTCAGTAATTCTGTTGGGTCAAGCTATCGTTTCGTATGAAATTTTTACCGGAAAAACGCTTCCCAGGTATGGATTTTTACGTTATTGGCGGCGAGCAATTATCTTAGCAGTCGGATATGGGATCGTGATTGGATTTACAGCCAATACCAATCTTCGTCCTATTTACAGCTTATTAATCACTGCGATTTTAATGACTTCATTCTATGCGATGTTGGCGTGGCGCTCGTATACTGAAAGAGAACGCTATATTGATAACCTCCGCCCTTTCATCGCCAGTCAAGGCTTTTACGATCAGTTAACAACATCCTCTCAAATATCTCCAACAGACTTGAACCTTCAAGAACCATTCGATGCACTGTGTAAGGATGTGCTTAGCGCAAAAGTTGCGTACCTCATACCATTTGGTACTATGGCTCCCCTTGTTGGTTCTTCAATTGTTTACCCTGCAGGCAATCAATTATCAATCTCTGGAGTCACCAATCTACTCGAAAATTTCAATCGCCCCGGTTCTCCAAAATCCCAAATCACTCCAACAGGATTAACTGAAGTGCCCTGGGCTGTCCCTTTGTGGAGTGAAAGGGGAATCATCGGTATTTTATTTCTTGGTGACAAACGAGATGGAGGACTTTACACGCAGGAAGAAATCGAGATCGCACAAACCAGCGGTGAGAGGTTAATCGATACAAAGGCTAGTGTTGAGATCGCCCATCGCCTCATGACTTTACAAAGACAGCGGTTAGCCGAAAGTCAAATTTTAGATCAAAGAGCGCGACGTGTTCTTCACGATGACGTTTTACAACAATTACACACAGCTATGCTCAAACTCGTCAGTGAAAAAAGCCGGCCAAACGGAGAGACCTCTGAAGCAATTGAATTACTTGCGGACGTTCACAACCAAATTTCCGATCTACTCCGTGATATGCCAACGACTTCACTGCCAGAAATCACGAAACTTGGTCTCATCGGCGCACTACAAAAAATTGTCAATGAAGAATACGGTTCGATTTTTGAATCTGTAAATTGGAAAATCGACCATGAAGCGGAAAGATATACCCAATCAATCTCTCCTTTAACGGCAGAGGTGCTTTATTATGCCGCTCGCGAATCCATCAGAAATGCTGCTAAACATGGAATGTCTGAAAACCTTGTCCGTCCTCTTCACCTGGATATCCGGATTTTTTACACTCATGGATTAGAAATTCAAATTGAAGATGACGGAGTAGGGATGAGTACCGAGAGAATTATCACCGAAAGCGAAGGCCAAGGATTGGCTATTCACAGTACGATGATGGCAGTGATCGGGGGGGAATTGACAGTCGATAGTAAATCAGGCGAATACACCCGCGTCTCTATTTTGTTACCAATCAATTCATAAATTTATTAGTTACAACTGCTATTCACCTACTAATTGCACAATGAGTTCTCTATGCCTGGATCGATTGTCAAAATCGACATAAATGATTTGCTGCCAGGTTCCTAAGGTGAGTTTCTTATCCACAAAGGGGACCGTGAAAGAAGAACCGAGTAAGGCAGCTCGTATATGACTGTGTCCATTTCCATCTCCCCATCGGGCATTGTGGGCATAGTTCCTTTTAGGATCAATGATCTCATCAAACAATCTTCTCAAATCCTGTATACATCCGGATTCGTATTCAAGTGTTGTTATGCCACTCGTTGAGGATGGGCAAAACACAGTCACAATACCCCCCGATAACTCCGATCTTTTCACCGCTTTATCTACCTGATCAGTAATGTCCAATACCTCTGCATTCCCCTTGGTTTGAAGTTCAATTGATAGCGTTTCTACAGTCATATCACCATTCCTTTCTCATGTGATTCCCGAATAATTTCTCCTAGAAGCGGCAGAATTTCTCCGGATGGACCTCGTAATGAATTTGGATATTCCAGCGCTTGTTAAAACAACAATCCGTTTTCCTTTCCCAAAATTCCCAATAAATTTTTTCGCAATCTCCATTTTTCTCCTACATCTCAATCATAATCGTTAATTCCTTATTGCACAATTAGTTCATTTGTTCTATAATGATTATATGGAAATCTTAGAACGGCTTAGTTTGTTTTCCGATGAAATGGATCTCGAAGCAGACAGTGAGAGGGAATGCAAACCAACCATTCAAGGGAAAGAACTGGAAGAAATTCCCATTACCGAAGCCACCCTACCTAATGGGAAGCGCATCAAATTACTCAAAACGATGTTGACATCGGCATGCGAGAATAATTGTTTTTACTGCCCATTTCGAGCTGGACGGGATATGAAGAGAGCTTCATTCACCCCAGATGAGTTGGCACAGACATTCATGCGATTATTTACTGCAAAGGCTGTTGAAGGATTATTCTTAAGCTCTGGAATTATCAATAGTGGAATCAGAATTCAAGATAAGATAATCGATACTGCTGAATTATTACGAAATAAATACAAATTTCGTGGTTATATGCATGTGAAAATCATGCCGGGCGCAGAGAAAGACCAAGTATTCCAGGCAATGCAGCTTGCCAGCCGGGTATCGGTGAATTTAGAAGCACCGAACACCCATCGATTAAATCTATTAGCGCCTCGTAAGGTGTTTATCAACGAACTGCTTCAACCATTAAAATGGGTAAATGATATCAGAACTAACTATTCTCCACACAAGACCTGGAATGGTCTGTGGCCTTCCAGCGCTACTCAATTTGTAGTTGGCGCTGTAGGTGAAAGTGATTTGGAATTGATTACAACCAGCGAGCAATTATTAAATCAAATCGGATTAAAACGCATCTATTACTCAAGATTCAATCCAATCATTAATACTCCTTTAGAAAACCATCCCCCAGAAAATTCATGGCGACAACACAGGTTATACCAATCCTCCTATCTTCTTCGAGATTATGGTTTTTGTTTAGAAGATCTTCCATTTGATCAGAATGGAAATTTACCCTTAGATACAGATCCTAAATTTGAATGGGCAAAAAAACATTTAGCAGAAAATCCTATCGAATTAAATCAGGCAGATAAAGAGAAATTAATCAAAATTCCAGGGATCGGGCATAAGAATGCAGATACAATCATCCAAGCAAGAAAACATCATAAAATTCGCTACAGCCATCAACTTCGAAAAATGGGGATCGTTACAAAGCGCCTGGCTCCTTTCATACTTCTCGATGGAAAGAAAATTAGCCATCAATTACCATTGTTATAGACAACTAAAAATATTTTCCATTCTCTATTATTGAGTAGTACAATCTAATATCACGATACTATCGAGGAAATCAAATGCGAATTGGTATTGACATCGGCGGTACTTTCACCGATTTTGTATGCTTCGATCCCCAAACCGGAATGATCTCCACATTCAAACTTCTCTCTACTCCAGCCAATCCAGCTGAAGCTATGTTGGCGGGTCTTGAAACGATTTCTTCTACAAATGGGCGGAAAATCATCCATGGATCAACTGTGGCAACTAACGCACTCCTCGAGAGAAAAGGTGTTCGCACCGCCTTAATCACCACAAAAGGGTTCCGAGATGTTCTACACATTGGCCGCCAAAATCGCCCTCAACTCTATGATTTCTTTGCAGACCCTCCCCTCCCACTAGTGCCAGATGAGTGGCGGCTGGAAGTCAACGAACGGGTGAACCATAAAGGAGAAATCCAAAGGCCATTAGAAATTGCTGAGTTGGATTCCTTGATTGCATTTTTACAAAACGAAGAGATAAAATCGGTTGCGATTTGTTTATTATTTTCCTTCCTTGCACCCAAACACGAAAAAATCATATCTGAAAAACTCAAAGAAGCGGGTTTCTTCACTTCAATTTCCAGCAATATCTTGCCAGTTTTTCGCGAATATGAACGTACCAGCACAACGGTGGTTAATGCGTACGTTTCTCCAATCCTTGATATTTATATTGAAGAACTGGAAACCAAGCTACCCCATGACGCTATCCACATTATGCAATCTAATGGGGGAAGCATCAGCCCTACAGAAGCGCGGCAGAATGCTGTGCGATGTATTCTTTCGGGCCCAGCCGGTGGTGTCGTAGGCGCAAATACAGTCGCTTCAACTGCAGGCTATCATAAAATCATCACTTTTGATATGGGGGGAACCTCTACGGATGTCTCTCTGGTCGATGGGGATATTCAGGTCATCACCGAGGCTGATGTGGGTGGATATCCTGTACGAGTTCCAATCCTCGACATTCATACAGTGGGGTCAGGTGGCGGCTCAATTGCTAGGGTCGATTCTGGCGGTGCTTTAAGAGTTGGCCCAGAAAGCGCAGGCGCTGATCCAGGTCCAGCCTGTTATGGAAAAGGCAATAAATCAACAGTTACGGATGCCAATCTCGTATTGGGTAGAATTGCACCAGAATATTTCCTAGGTGGAGAAATGCTATTGAATGAAGAATCAGCCCGACAATCCATCGAGGTTATAGCAAATGAGTTAGGTCTTTCAGTTGAGAAAGCTGCCATTGGTATCATTCAAATTGCCAATGCCCATATGGAAAGAGCATTAAGAGTTATTTCAATTGAACGCGGTTACGACCCCAGAGATTTCTCGTTGTTATCTTTTGGCGGCGCCGGAGGTTTACATGCAGTGGATTTAGCCAGGGGATTGAATATCCCCCGCGTTATCGTTCCTCCGCAAGCGGCTACGCTATCAGCCTTAGGAATGTTGATGGCTGATGTAGTGAAGGATTATTCATTAACAGTCATGGTACCAGGTAAGATACCCTTTTCGGAAATTAAAAAGTTGTTCAAACCAATAATAAAACTGGGACAGAAAGAGATTGAGAATGAGGGAATCCCAAAGAAGAATATCTTTATTGAACCTTCACTTGACATACGATATCGTGGCCAATCTTACGAACTAACCATTCCATTCTTAAAAGAATTTATCTCAAAATTCCATCAACTTCATAATGACCTCTATGGCTATGCGAATCCAGATGGAGAGATAGAAGTCGTAAATCTTAGGGTAAAAGCTATCGGTAAGGTCGCTAAACCATCAATTCCAAAATTACATGGTCCAGGTATTGAAGATCCTTCTCCTGCCCTTCTAAAAAAAAGAGATGTGCACTTTTCAAACGGGTATCAAAAAACAAAATACTTTTCTGGAGATAAGCTTGCGTTTGGAAATATAATCACAGGTCCAGCGATCATTTTACGTTCCGATACTACAATATTGATCACAAAAAACGATCAAGCTCAGGTCGATAGTTTCGCAAATCTAATCATTACAATTGGTGAACAATAATGATAAGGAAAACAGGCACTTTTGACCCAATCAAACTTGAAGTTTTCAAACACCTCTTTGCTTCTATCCCCGAAGAAATGGGTGTCGTTCTTCGAAAATCAAGCTACTCCCCAAATATCAAAGAAAGACGAGATTTTTCCTGTGCGCTTTTTGACTCTGGTGGCAATATGATCGCACAAGCCTCACACATCCCAGTCCATCTCGGTGCGATGCCCTTATCTGTGAAACAAGCTATCAAAGAAATTCAATTCAAACAAGGTGATATCGTTATCCTAAATGATCCTTATAGAGGCGGAACCCACTTACCGGATATCACTGTTATCTCCCCGGTATTTATCGAAGAAAAATTATTTGGTTTTGCAGCCAATCGGGCACATCACGCCGATATTGGCGGTATGACACCAGGATCCATGCCCATCGCTCGAGAACTATTCCAAGAGGGTCTGATAATTCCACCAGTAAAAATTGTGGAGTCTGGGAAAATCAACCAAGGTTTATGGAACCTACTACTGGCGAATGTCAGGACCCCCTTGGAAAGAGATGGAGATCTAAAAGCGCAGTTAGCCAGCAATCACCGGGGGATTATTCGAGTAAACGGTCTGGTCTCAAGATATGGAATGGAGGAAGTAAACTTATACAGCCAAGAACTGCTTAAATACACCGAGCGGATGACAAGAAAACTTCTAGCGGATTTCCCCGATGGAGAATATGAATTTGAAGATTATATGGACGATGATGGGATCAACGATGAACTGGTTAAAATCAAAGTAAAAATCTCAATTCATGGCGACCATGCCCGAGTAGATTTTACGGGTTCAGCTCCCCAACAAATGGGCAGTATCAATGCAGTGTATGCAATCACTCTATCCGCTGTCTATTACGTATTCAGATGTCTATTGAGTTTAGATGTTCCCAACAACAGCGGTTGTTTAGCACCGATAGAAGTCATCGCTCCCAAGGGCTCTATCGTCAATGCTGTGCATCCCGCCCCTGTAGCCGGCGGTAACGTAGAAACATCCCAGAGGATCGTCGATGTCTTACTCGGTGCACTTTCAAAAGCAGTGCCCCAAAGAATTCCAGCCGCCAGCCAGGGTTCTATGAACAACACACTCGTCGGTGGATGGGATACCGATAGAGGAAAACCCTTTACCTACTATGAGACGATAGGCGGTGGGATGGGAGCAAGGCCAAATAAACCCGGTGTATCCGCGATTCATTCCCACATGACAAATACCTTGAATACACCCATCGAAGCCCTGGAATTCTCATATCCCTTTCAAGTAGTTAAATATGAGATCAGACGTGGTACTGGGGGCAAAGGGAAATTCTCAGGCGGTGATGGGACTCGAAGGGATATCCAGCTTCGTGTCCCTGCTCAGGTGAGTTTGTTAACTGAAAGAAGAAAAACTAAACCATATGGACTTGCCGGGGGTGATTCTGGCACTCCGGGGAAAAACACCATCATCCACGATGGCAAAGAAAAGGAACTTACAAGTAAAGGAACATTCGATTTATATGCAGGGGACATTCTAAGTATTCAAACCCCTGGTGGCGGGGGATTTGGAAAGAAAGAAAATAAGTAAACGGAGAATATGATGTGCGGTAGATATACACTCACAGTAGATGCTGAATCAATTCAAATGCATTTTCCTTGGTTAAAGGTCCCAGAAAATATCTCGCCACGTTACAATATCGCTCCTAGCCAACCCATCGCTGTCGTTCCAAATACCGGTGAAAAGAAAATGGATTTCTTCATATGGGGTTTGATCCCATCGTGGGCAAAAGATCCAAAGATCGGCAGTAGATTAATCAATGCCAGGAGTGAGACACTTTCTGACAAACCTTCATTTCGATCCGCATATAGACGGCGACGATGTCTCATTTTAGCGGATGGATTCTATGAATGGGTCAAACAACCAGGCCAAAATGTGAAATCCCCCTATTACGTGCAATTGAAATCTAAAGGCCTGTTTGCCTTTGCTGGTTTATGGGAAACTTGGTATGCCCCTGACGGTTCCGAACTCAAGACTGCAACGATTATCACCACAGAACCAAATGAATTGGTCTCCCGAATTCATGGGAGGATGCCGGTGATCCTGTCAAAGGATAGTTACGGTCTATGGTTAGATCCAGGTGAGAAATCCAGAGAAGAATTAGATCATCTCCTTGTACCATATCCTTCCGAGGAAATGATACAATTTCCGGTGTCCAGAGTCGTAAACAGTCCAATAAACGATTCTGACGAATGTATAGAACCATTATAAATAAGCAAATACCCAATTAAAGATAATTAGGATCAGATAAATGACAGAATTACTATATCTCACAGACAGTTATGTAAAGGAATTCAAGGCGAATGTAATCGCTACTAAACCCGATATCCATGGATTAATACTAGATCGATCAGCGTTTTATCCAGGCGGAGGGGGACAGCCTGCAGATAGCGGGAAAATCAAAACAGAGAATCAATCGTATCCAATTAGCCGTGTTAAACGAATTGATGGCGAATACGTTCATATCATTGAAGGAGAAAATGATTTGCCTAGTGTTGGTGAGGTTGTTCTTGGGAGTATCGATTGGGACAGACGCTACCACCTCATGCGTACACATACAGCCATGCATATATTATGTGGTGTTGTTTTCAGAGACTATGGTGCACAAGTGACCGGTGGTAATATGGAACCTCTCAAGGGGAGAATGGATTTCGAGTTTGAAACCATGCGGCATGAACTTGTTGCTGATATTGAAACAGCGATCAATCAAGAAGTTAATGCATCAAGACCGACAAAAATAAGAATCTTACCGCGTGAGGAAGCATTTCAAATCCCAGATTTAATCCGGACTAAAATCAACTTACTTCCAGAACATATCAATGAAGTTCGTGTGGTAGAGATAGAGGGCTTGGACATTCAAGCAGATGGTGGGACACATGTAAAGAATACATCTGAAGTGGGAAAATTAAAAATAGTCGATTACAAGAGTAAGGGAAAAATCAATAAAAGGATCTATCTCGAAATTTCTGAATAAAAAACCCTACACAAATACGTATGCATATGCTAAACTAGATGACTATGGAGCCTAATGGCTCCCTTTCCGCTCCTGGCATTAGTCTAGGGGTAATCCCATGGAAAGGAGGTAAAATGCGAAATTACGAAGTCGCTTTCATTGTCCACCCAGACCTCGACGAAACAGCTTTCAATGAAGTGCAAGAACGGGTCAAGAGTTGGATCACGGATGCTGGCGGCGAAGTGACCAAAGTAGACCTTTGGGGGAAAAAGAAATTAGCCTACGAAATCCGCAAACAAACAGAAGGCCAATATATTCTGTTTGAAACAAAAATGCCACCGTCATTTTGCGCGGAACTTGAACGTAACCTTCAGTTGCAAGAGTCAATCTTACGCTATATGGTCACACGTCCTGCTGAAACCGTACAAACAAATTAACAACACAATCCTATCCAAATCAATGAATTAGCACACCAATTGTCAGGTTCGATTAGAGAGAGGTTCGGGGAGGTTGATGTGAGCAGAGGATTAAATAAAGTAATGATCATTGGTCATCTTGGACGAGACCCTGAGATGCGTTATACCCCATCCGGCCGTCCAGTAACGACATACAGCGTTGCCACAAGTCGATCTTGGAATACATCAGACGGAGAACGTCGAAGCGATACTGAATGGTTCAATGTAGTGGCCTGGGGCAGCCTGGCAGAAATATGCAAGCAATATCTAGCAAAAGGCCAACAGGTCTACATCGAAGGCCGATTACAGACTCGACGTTGGGAAGATGATGATGGCAATAAACGAACAACAGTCGAGATCGTCGCAAAAGAAATGATTATGCTTGGAGACAGAAAGAAAAAATCTGATCGGAATAACACTGAAGACGCTACAGAATTTGAGACCAGCGAAACCGATACAGAAGAGGATGAATTTCCGTTCTAAGCGACGCCTGACATTAAAGATGCTGTAAGGAGTTTATTAAATGACAAACGAAACCAGAAATGATTCGCAATCCCAATCTGGAGGACGCCGTAGATTTTATTCCAGACCACGAGTTTGCCAGTTTTGTTCTGATAAAAACATCATAATTGATTATAAGAATGTATCTCTTTTATCAAGTTATATCAATCGAGAAGGGAAAATACGGCCCCGAAGACAAACTGGGACATGCGCAAAACACCAACGTAAAGTTGCGTTAGAAATTAAAAAGGCTCGTCATATGGCACTCTTGCCATTTAGCGGCGAATCCTTGAGCTAACAACAAGTATGAAAAAAGAGGGCATAGGATAGAGCACTCCCTATGCCCACATTTTTTGAGGAATAACAAATGGCTAAAAAAGATTCACAGAGAACAACTCTTGGTAAAGTTGGTCGTGTAGAAAGAGAGCGACGCTATAATAGAGGAATAAAAATCGGTATCACATTCGTGATATCAGTGGTTGTTGTAGTCATAATCGCCGGTATCGTATTAGAAGGATTTATCCACCCCAAGCAGCCCATAGCTATCGTCGCAGGAGAAGAGATTCTCACTCGAGACTTCCAGGCAAGAGTCCGCTTTGAAAGAGGACAACTTGTTTCACAATATTTAAATATTTACCAATACCTGGAATTACTAAATTTTGATTCAAATGCTTTATCCCAATATCAATTGTATTTGCAACAAATTCAATCCCAACTCGATTCCGATTCAATAGGCAACGATATTCTCGAGCGAATGATTGACGATGTTATCATAAAAAATGAAGCCATTGCTCGTAATATAGAAGTGAGTGATAATGAAATCGATCAATACCTTGAATCAAGTTTTGGTTATTTTCCCAAAGGCACCCCAACCCCTGAACCTACGTTGGACATTGCACCAACTTCTACATTTTCCTCCACCCAATTATCCCTCGTAACACTTACACCAACACCTACAGAAACACCCACACTAACGCCAGATCCGGAAGCAAGTCCTACGCCACTTCCTTCACCAACAATTGAGGTCTCAGTCCCTACAGAGGAACCGTATTCCAATGAAGATTATCAAACAGACATTAGTACTTATTTTGACAATCTCCAAAATGATTTTAAATTATCAGAAGATGATTTAAGAAAAATCATATCCAATGAAATTCTTAGGACTAAACTAATCAAGGTAATCACCACAGATTTAAAACCGGAACAAGAACAAGTATGGGCAAGACATATTCTTGTTGAAGACAAGGATACTGCCTTGGATATCATTGACCGTCTTGAACAAGGAGAAGATTGGGCAGCTTTGGCTCTCGAGTTTTCACAAGATACATCAAATGCTTCGAGAGGAGGAGACTTGGGTTGGTTCGGTTCATCCACTATGGTTTCTGAATTCTCAACAGCTGCTTTCGATACGCCCATCGGTGAAATTAGCGAACCTGTAGAAACTTCATATGGATGGCATATCATTCAAGTCCTAGGACATGAAACACGTCCAGTAGATTCAGATGAATTTGAACAGATGAAGCTCACAGAATTCAATAATTGGTTAGCTGAGGTTCGGTTGACAGTTGAAATTGAGATCAAAGAGTATTGGAGTAACCGAATACCAAAAGAACCATCAATTCCAGCACAGTACATCATTTCCTAGTAGTAACCGATAATAAAAAAAGGACAGGCTAATCCCCCTGTCCTTTTTTGAATCTTTATTATTCACTAGGTATGACAATCCATAGTATGGCATAAATCAACAGCCCTGGTATTCCACCAGGTATGAAAGCGATAATTAGAGCCAAACGGAACCAAAACGCACTTATCCCAAAAAACTCAGCTAATCCACCCGCCACCCCAGCAATAACTCTATTCGATCGCGATCTGCGTAAATTTCGAGTTTGTGTATTTGACATTTAAATAAAATCCTGTTTAATGTTTTTATGTTTATACGGAAAATTTATATCATAGTTGCAATAAGATAGTTAAGTCGATGAATATTTCTCATCGACTTCTTCAAGTCTCAGACTTATTGATTGGCTCGAAGTATCCCGCCGCATCGTAATCCCATAGATAACATCTGCAGCTTGAACGGTATGCCGATTGTGTGTTATAACTACAAACTGGGTTTTCTTGCTCAATTCACTGAGTAATTCACGGAAACGGCTTACATTAACCTCGTCCAACATAGCGTCAACTTCATCCATCACACAAAAGGGGGTTGGTGATGCATCAATCAATGAAAATACCAATGCCGCTGCGGTGAGGCTCCTCTCCCCACCAGATAATAATGCCAGCCGCTGAGACCTTTTACCCGGCAATCTGGCTTCAATGTCAATACCAGTTTCGTTGATATTATTGGCATTGGTGAGAACTAGTCTTGCCGCTCCTCCATCAAACAAACGGGAGAAATTCTCTTTAAACCGTGACGCCACAACTTCAAAAGTTTTTCGAAATTCCCGGTCCATCAATGCGTCAAGTTCAGTAATAACATCACGAACATCCTCTTCTGCAGCCTCCAGATCCTCCATTTGACTCGTTAAAAAATCGTGGCGTTCCTTTACTTCAATATATTCCTGTTGGGCTTCAGGATTGACCGAGCCAATTCGTCGTAACTGCATACGCTGTCTCTTTAGAGTTTCTTCCAAGTCCGGAGGTAATTGATTAATAATTGGCAACTGCTCTACCATTTCGCCAAATGGCAATGGTGTTGGCCCTGAGACAGCATCCTGATATGTGAATTCTACCAAACCAAAATCATCTTCTATTCGTTGTCTCAAAGATTCCATAGCCTCTTGATTTCTAGCTAATGCAATTTGAGCTTGGGCTGAGTGCCGTTCAGCAACATTGAGTGTCCGACGAGCCTCTCCTTCTGCATTCATCATTGATATTTGGTCTTGTTCTAAAACAGTGAGTTCGGCTTCCGCTGGTTCAATCAATTTCTGAAAATCAATAATTTGACCGCCAATACCACCTTCGGAATCGCGCATCTCATTTACTTTCTCATCAATTTCAGAAATTTGTAATAACACTACCTCTAACTTCGATTGCTCTGATTTTAGATTTGATTCAACCTTTCCTACATCTTTTTTTCGTTCAGCTTCGATTAGTTCTGCATGTTCAAGAGCTCGACGTGCCACAGCCAACTGAGTCTCCCACATAGATATCTGATCTAACTGATCGTCAATCACCAATTTATTCAGTTTGTCAGATTCTTTACGAATTTTTTCTTCCTCCTGTAATATTTCGGATTCGATTTTATTGATCTCAATGTTCGCTTCTTTAATATGTTCTTGTGATTCTGTAACTTCTTCCTCAATCGCTTTCTTCTGTTCTATTAACCAGTCACAATGGTTTCGTTTATTATCTAACGTCGAAGAAATTTCATTAACTTTTGATCGATATTCTTCATAAACAAAGATCGCATTTTCTAATACACCCTCAATGGAAATCAATTCGTTCCTAAGAGTTTCCTCTTCTACTTCTTCTTCTCGAAATTGATCTTGTAAGTTTGTAAGTTTTTTTTCTGCAGTACGGATTCTTTCCTCAAGCTCTTGCTGCTTACTAGTCCGCCTTATCAAACCTGAACGATCCTCGGAATCAACCAATATTGTTCCGCTTGAATTGAATATCTCACCACGCAATGTAACAACCCTAACAGGCGAATCGTATTTATCTTTTAAATTCCTCGCTGTCTGACGATCCTTTACGATAATCACCTGACCTAGTAATAGATTGATTGCGTTTTGCAATTGTTGTGGAACTTTCACAAGCTCTGATGCAATTCCAATACAACC
>JASFQL010000044.1:0-25494 GCA_050115475.1 Anaerolineales bacterium | reverse complement strand
ATAATAAACACCATCGATCGGTAAAATGTTCAATTCCTGATCAGGGTAAATAATCCTAAAGTTATCCTTTAAAGTATCATAATTACCCCATAAAATTGTCTCAGCTACGATACCAAACTGATCTGCTATACTAAAAAGGTTATCACCTTGTTTTACAGTATACGTAGTCACATCCACGCGTGGTCGGGAGGGAATTATGGTTTCTGGTTCAACCATTCGGGAAATTCCAGAATACCCTCCCGCACCTGTTATCGGAAAAGCGGGCAGTATCACGCCTTGTGTAATCGTATCAGGAGAAGTATTCCTTTCAGCACCTGTATCGCCAGGAGTTTCAATCATCGCAGATGCATCAGCCAAATCTGTTGGTTCAGCATTATTGAAAAATAAATTACCAAGAATAATCGCAGCAACAACGATAACAGCCAAAGTAATAATATGAGTACCAATCCGAGAAACCTGATTGGGAACGCCTGGACGGGTAATTGTTTCCAAGACCTTTTTTAATCTGCTAATATTTTCTTTTTTTTCTTTGCTAGGTTGGATTTCAACAATGGAGGATTTTTCAGTTTGTGAATCTTCTAATTTATCAGACATAACTTATCTCCGGCGGGCATCATATCATTTCCTTACCAGTGCGTCAAGAAAATGCGAAATACTTATCTTCTACCTGCCGATATTATCATAGAGAATCAATCGTACTCCTATGATAAGTATAAATTATCTGACTACTTAACTTCCATAATTTTTACACTGAACGATCCTGACGGTGCATCCACTTCTACTTTTTCCCCCTCTTTTGCTCCCATCAGGGCTGAACCTAAAGGAGATTCATGAGAAATTTTTCCCTCTCGAGGGTTTGCTTCTGCAGCACCAACGATTAAATATTCTTCAGGTTTCCGACGACCTTCTTTAATTACAACAGTGGAACCAATTTCGACTGTTCCATTCTTTTTTCGCCGTTTTGTGATTACTTTGGCATTTGCCAATAGAAGTTCAAGCTCCCTTATCCGACCTTCAACAAAAGATTGTTCGTTTTTAGCAGCTTCAAATTCTGGATCCTCAACAAATTCACCTAGGCTGCTTTCAGCAGCTTCATGGAGACGTTCAGCTACTTCCTTCCGCTTAACAGTGCGCAGGTACTCAAGTTCTTCTTCTAGTTTACGGTGCCCAGCTTTGGTCAAAAATTCAGACGGCATTATTCTGTTCTCCTAAAACATACGATCCTGATAAAGTGGTCAATATTCCTTGTAAAAAGAACCACCTCTTGGCCTTAAAATGAGACAGCAAGCACAAAAAAAAGAGGTTTGTACTTACTGAGGCGCAAATCATAGCATAAAACTATGAAACCTGCAAGGCCAGAACGAATGTTTTATTCCTACAATAATTGGCCAATCCTCCTATTCAATTCTAGGGATACATCTGGCATACACCAAAGAGTTACTCCCCCAGACTTCTCATGATATTTATCGATTGCTACTTTCATTTGATCTACATTCTCCCAAAATGAAGAGATTTGTGATCGATATACAGCGATGCTATCCTGCCAAGCATTCAATCCATCTTGAGAAACTGGGAACGTGATCGGTTGATATCCTTGAGCTTGTAAGTTGTTTTCACTAATTTTCTGTACGTTAATATACGGATAATCTGCATAATATACCAATAACGCCTTCTGCATCATTGCAGCTTGACGAGTGAGTTGATGATCGATGTGGTTACCAAGACTAAGTGGAGAAATCAGAATTGAGTCCGGGGGGAGGTGTTCAGCTATCTGTGCAGCTAAATTACTTAAAAGCGGATACTCGCTATCAGAAAAATCATTAAATATCGCTTCCTCTGTGTCATATAGGTATTCTTTAGTTTCTGGGTGAAGCCGATAAATGGCATCAGGAATACAGAAATGATGGTATTTTACTCCCAGAATACGACAGGATTGTTTATCTTCCTCCCGTCTGAAGGCAACAGCATCAGATCCCAATTGCCAACGTTGATGGAGTTCCTTTGCCAAAGGGGATAAAAGATCCATAGGTGGATCACCAGCACAAATCGTCCATATTTCCACTAAAACACTTGATTGGGACTGTTCCCAAATCAACCCGCCGCATGATAATGCAGCGTCATCAAGATGAGGAGATAAATAAATAATAGTCATATTTTAATAATTTAAGTGGGTTCTTATTCGTAGGAGCGATTAGGGTAATTAAGCTATAATACCACCTGTGTTCATGATATTTACGAGTTCAGATCCGGCCAAAAGGCAGAAATTTCGCTATTTATTAACCCTAGCCATTCTGGCAACTCTGCCATGTTATTGTGTTGGTTATTTGGCTGTACAATTTGCAGAAAATCGTCCACCAACACCTACAGCAACAATAACGTCCAGTGATACACCTATACAGACAGATACATACACATCAGAACCCACAATTTCTGTAGTATCTACTAAAACAGAAACGCCATCAATAACACCAACACCATCACCAACAGATAGCCCAATGCCAACCAGCACAAATACGTCAATCCCACCAACGAATACATCTATTCCGACATCATCTAACACAGCAGATCCCTCTAATACACCCACCGAAATTCCAACCAATACACCTGAGTCGAGTAACACACCAACAAATTCTCCAAGTGAAACCTCAATGAATACATCCACATCATCTCCCACAGATACTTCCAATACTACGAAATCCCCAACAACGGCAGAAACGCCGGATGGAGGATAATAAATGGATGAAATTAAACAGCTATTGAAAGATTTAATCACCGTTCCTGGTTTATCTGGTTACGAAGAACCTGTTAGAGAACTCATC
This sequence comes from Anaerolineales bacterium, assembly GCA_050115475.1. Lineage (GTDB taxonomy): Bacteria > Chloroflexota > Anaerolineae > Anaerolineales > UBA11579 > JASFQL01. Next base: position 22,675 of record JASFQL010000044.1, on the reverse strand, counting down.
AAAGCAGTTTGGGAGCCACTCACAGATGAATTGAGTACAAGTAAGTTAGGCAATTTATATGGCTTATCGAAGGGAACAGGTGGAACACCAAGGAAAAGTATATTAATTGCTACGCATATGGATGCGATTGGACTAATCGTTACACGGGTGGAGGATAGTTTTATTCGTGTTGCAGAAATCGGGGGGATTGATCATCGAATTCTCCCCGGACAAATGGTCACCATTCACAGCCGTGGAGGTGATTTACCTGGTATGGTTATCCAACCTCCAGCGCATACATTACCGGAAGATGCACAGTCTGGTCCGGTTCCATTGAAGTATTTATGGGTAGATACAGGTTTATCATCAAGTATGACGACAAAACAAGTCATGATTGGCGATTTAGTCTCTTTTGCTACTGAACCAATTGAATTCGATGGCGATTACATTTGCGGCCATTCATTCGACAATCGAGCCTCTGTGGTAGCTTTGACTGAAACCTTGAAGCTATTAGGGAAAAGGCGTATAGAATGGGATGTGTGGGCTGTAGCAACTGTAAGTGAAGAAGTGACCATGGGAGGTGCGATGACCTCTGGTTTTCAACTACGCCCATCATTAGGAGTAGTCATTGATGTGACCTATGGGAAAAGTCCGGGCTCACCTGAGCATCTGACCTATGAGATGAATAAAGGCCCCACGTTGGATTGGGGGCCGAATACCCATCTAAAGCTATATAATGTCTTTGAAGATCTAGCAAAACAGCTGGAAATTCCTTTCCAACGGGCAGTCTACCAGCGATCATCTGGAACAGATGCATATTTTTTGCAATTAGCTGCAGAAGGTATCCCCACAATGATTCTCAGTATTCCTCTACGATATATGCATACTCCCGTTGAGATGCTGCAAATCAAAGATATCACCCGTACAGCTCGTCTTCTCGTTGAGTTCATCACAATGCTGGATGATGAGTTCATGGGAAAATTAAGTTGGGAAGAAATGAATGAATAGAGAGGTTCCGGTGAAGATACAAAAGGCAGCGAACTGGACTGCACCTCGCATTGGAGCAAGACAAATAAAATTGCTTGAAAAGTTATCCAACGCCATTGGTGTTTCGGGAGATGAGAGTGCCATTCGAGAGATTGTGCTTGAAGAAATTAAATCTATGGTAGATGATATAAAAATCGATGCTATAGGGAACATCATAGCAACTAAACAGGGAAAAGGGGAAAATTTACCCAAAGTCATGCTTGCAGCTCATCTGGACGAAATTGGCTTTATGATTACTAATGATGATGGAAAGGGATTATTTCGTTTTTCGATGGTGGGAGGAATTGATACACGTGAACTGGCAGGTAAACCAGTAATTGTTGGTTTAGAACAGATTCCTGGAGTAATTGGAACAAAACCGATCCATCTTGCCAAAGCCGGTGAGTTAAAAAAAGATATTAGCCTAGATGCACTTCGAATAGATTTAGGCCCTGACATCGGAAGCAAGGTAAAAATTGGGGATTGGGCTACATTTGCTACGAAATTCAAACGGATTGGTCCCAGTCTGCGAGGAAAAGCCATAGACGACCGCGTAGGCGTGACCACACTCATCACCCTACTGGAAAATGCCCCCACAAATATTGATTTATTGGCAGCTTTCACCGTTCAAGAAGAGATCGGCCTCCGAGGGGCAAGAGTAGCTGCATTTACCCTAAATCCTGATTTGGCTTTTGTCCTTGACACTACGCCTGCAATGGATATACCCGTATGGGATGGCAGCGAGAATACTCTCTATCGAACAAAAGTCGAGCATGGGCCTGCAATTTATATCGCAGATGGAGTAACCCTTTCCGATCCACGTTTAGTAAACCTATTGAAAAATATCGGTGATGTTTATAACATTCCCTATCAATTCAGGCAACCTGGAGGCGGGGGGACGGATGCAGGTGCAATTCACAAACAACGATCTGGGATACCTAGTGTTTCAGTCTCAGTTCCTTGCCGATATTTACACACTGCTGCGTCCATTATGCGCTTGAATGATTGGAAAAATTCAGTCGCGTTACTTCATGCGGCTCTCTGCCATATCGATGAGTCTATTTTTAGTATAGACCGATAAAAAGAAAAATTGATTAGGAGCATGTGATGAAATCATTAATCCAGAAATTAGTAGAAACAACAGGTCCTTCTGGCTATGAAACCGAGGTGAGAAAACTGGTTATCGATGAGATAAAGGATCATGTAGATAAATTTGAGGTTGATGATCTTGGAAATTTAATCACATACAAAGGTGAGAAGGTAGAGGGGGGAATGACCATCATGCTCGCTGCCCATCTAGATGAGATTGGAATCATTGTCACCCATGTTGATGAAAACGGGTTTGCCCGTTTCACAACGATAGGAGGTGTTCGTCCACGAAATACTGCGGGGGGACGGGTGCGTTTTCTCAATGGAGCACCGGGTGTGATTGGTATGGAGGGAGAACCAGGAATACTCAATGTTACAAAAGTTACGAAAATGTATATTGACCTTGGTGTTTCCACCAAGAAGGACTGTCCCGTTTCAATTGGGGATGTAGCGGCATTCGAACGAACTTTTGAGGATTATGGTGACCGAATTGTGTCTAAAGCCTTGGATGATCGCGTCGGAGTAGCAGTATTAATAGAGGTTCTCAAACAACTAAAAGGTGGACCTAACCAAGTCGTAGGTGTATTCACAGTACAAGAAGAGGTAGGCGTACGCGGCGCTACAGCGGCGGCTTACGGAGTTAATCCAGATTTAGGCATTGCTATCGATGTGACTCTATCTGGAGATACACCCAAAGATGATCGCATCCAGGTCGGATTGGGTAAAGGTCCTGCCATTAAGGTAAAAGATCGCGGCATGATTTCCGATCCCCGTTTGGTTACATGGATGGAAAAAGAAGCACAGAAAAGGAAGATTCCTTATCAGCTTGAAATTTTATTGATGGGAAGTACAGATGCTCGTGCAATTCAGACAAGCCGTGCAGGCGTGCCTTCTGGATGTGTATCTATCCCATGTCGCTATGTCCACTCTCCCTCTGAAATGGTAGACATAAACGATATGGAAAATGCAATAAAACTACTCGTTTCTCTACTTGAACATCCGGTTAATCTATAATGAAATTAAGATTATTCTTCTCCTTAGTAAGCATAGTATTTCTATTTACGGGGTGTACATTTGGAACATCTCAAGAAAGCACAGAGACACAAAATCCTACGATTGATTTTCCAACACCTGTTAATACAAACACATCAACCCCTATTCTTCCATCTAGAACAATCACCCTAAATATCTGGCTACCGAAGGAATTTGACCCGAATGACGGATCTGATGCAGCAAACCTATTTACAGAACGTCTCGATAATTTTTCCACTAGGAGGCCAGGAGTTCAAGTTGAGATTCGCATCAAAAATTTACGGGGGCCGGGAAGTCTTTTAGAAACATTATCAGCAACAAAAGAAGCAGCACCGTTAGCTTTACCTGACCTCATCGCTTTACCATATGACCAAATGCTAACTGCCGCATCCCAAAATCTGATTTATCCCCTGGATAGTTATATTTCTGATGTAGGGAGTGAAGATTGGTACGACTTCGCCTTAGATTTAGGTCAATATCAGGGAAAGAAATATGGTATCCCTTTTGCTGCAAATATGCTGGTTATGGCATATCATCCCACTATTGTGGGGGATCCACCAAGTACATGGGAGGCAATGATTAATCGTGAAGCTACACTCGCTTTTCCAGCATCTGAGCCTGATGCAATTTTCACTTTGGCTCTATATCAATCGCTTGGTGGAGAAATCCTCAATGAAAACGGGATACTACAACTAGACCGGAATCTACTCGAAAGTGTGTTCGATCTCTATCATCAAGCGATTGTAGCTGACGTGATGCCGGATTGGTCAATTGAAATCTCCTCTGATGATGATACTTGGGGGAATTTCATTAAAAACCAATCCCAATTAGCAATCACATGGACAGACCACTTTTTCGAACCGTCCAGTGGAGGAGTGAATTTCACAGCTATTCCCACAACGGATGGTACACCATACACATATAGTAATGGTTGGGTTTGGGGATTGAGTGGGTATGATTCCTCCCGATATCAAACGGTAGTAGAACTGGCTGAATTCCTTACAGAAGGTGAGTTTCTTGGCGAATGGACTTTAGCGGCAGGTTACTTACCCACACGACCGAGCTCATTAGCTGTTTGGCCTTCAGATCCAGAGTATGCTTTTATCAGTCAGATTTTACCGGTAGCAAACTTAATACCTGATATCAGTGATTTCCCTAGTATAAGTGAGGTATTTATTCAAGCTACTATCGAGGTATTGAATCAACAGATTACGCCTGGAGAAGCTGCAGATATTGTGCTAGCTTCAATTGAAAATTAATTTTTACATTCTCACTAAAGTTTATTTAATTTCGTACATGCATGGAAATGATTGCTGTGAAGAGGTTGTATTCAGTATGGATGAAGAAAAATACTCAGAATTGGAAAAAAAACGATTAGAAAAAATGCGTCGCTTACGCGAACAAGGGATGGAGCCATACCCGACACAAACTAAACGAACCCATACCAGCCTTGAGGCTATCAAAGCCTATGAGGAAATTGCGAAAAAGGATTCAGGCAAAACACTAGAGGCTACACTGGTAGGTAGGATTCGTTCTATACGCCCCATGGGGAAGTTGGTTTTTGCCCACATTGAAGATGGGGCGGGACGTATACAGCTATTTTTCCGCACTGATGAACTTGGAGAAAGAAAACTATCTCTTTTTAAGGAGGAATTTGATCTCGGTGATTTTATCCAGGCATCAGGTCAAATGATACGCACCAAGTCTGGCGAGGTTTCACTTAAAGTGATGGAATTTCACATGCTAGCCAAGAGTATTACACCACTCCCCGCTGCAAAAGACGTTGAAGTAGATGGTGAACTCATTCGCCATGCAATCCTATCGGATCCCGAAACACGCTATCGCCAGCGTTATGCAGACCTTGCTGTGAATCCCGAGGTCAGGGAAATTTTTCTCAAGCGAGCCGCTATCCTACGTGCTTTGCGAGAATTTTTCGACAATCACGGTTTTATTGAGGTAGAAACGCCGATCCTCCAACCTATCTATGGTGGCGCAGCAGCAAAACCATTCATTACCCATCATAATCAACTCAAACAAGATTTGTATTTGCGAATATCATTTGAACTCTACCTCAAGCGATTACTCGTCGGAGGGTTTGAACGTGTGTTTGAGATTGGTCGTGATTTCCGAAATGAAGGCGTTGATCGAACCCATAATCCTGAATTCACTCAATTGGAATTCTATTGGGCTTATGCGGATTACAACCAGGTGATGGATTTCACTGAAGAGATGATTGCTTATACAGCCGAACAAGTACTGGGAACAAAGACGTTTTCTTTTCAAGGGCATAAAATTGACGTGAGTCAATCATGGACAAGAATGGAACTCAATGATGCATTGGCTGAACTCGCCGGGATTGTGATCGAGGAATTTCCCGATTCAAAAGAATTATCTAAAGCGATGCGTAAGAAAGGATTGGATGCTGACGCTGATGTACCGCGTGGGAAATTAATCGATACTTTAATCGGTGAGTTTGTAGAACCGAACCTTATCCAACCGACCTTTTTATACAATTATCCACGTGATATATCTCCATTGGCAAAGAATGTTCCTGAAGATCCTAATACCGTTGAGCGGTTTGAAGGTTTCATAGCAGGATTCGAAATATGCAATGCCTTCACCGAACTCAACGATCCCCTAGAACAGGAAGCGCGTTTTACTGAGATGGGGCGCGCTTATCAATCAGATTCCGACGAATACCACCCCATGGATGAAGATTACTTGCGAGCGATGCGTTACGGAATGCCTCCAAATGGTGGGTTTGGTATTGGGATCGATCGCCTTACGATGCTTTTAACTGATCAACCAAATATCCGGGAAGTAATTCTATTCCCCCATCTGCGGAAACGGGAGGATTGAAATGCCCGATGAAACTCAAACGGATAGAAATTTTACTCAAGTATGGCGGGATGTAGCAGATTCTATCAACTGTGTACCAGAAGATAAAAGAAAAAAGATATTACGAAATTTAAGTGTATTCATGCATGACATGAAACATACCCTTGGATTGATCAATAATGCGAATGAACTCATACGACGCGACATTCACAGTTGCCCGGAAAAGCATAAATCTGAAGATATGATTTCTATTGTCCGAACATCGACACAGCAGTTAAATACATATTTCGACACAATGATTGATGCTTGCTGCAACCAGATTGATGTCGATGATGAGTGATTCTAGAACATCCACCCACTCTGGTGCTTGACACATTGAGAGCCTATTGTATAATCCCCAAATAGAAAATACTTGCATGGAGAGTAGTATGCTTTCGGCCTTTCAGAGAGCTGCCGGTCGGTGTGAGGCAGCAGGTTGAAACTAGAAATCCACTCCATCGGCTGGAAATGCCCAGACATGCTACAGCCAGTTGCCTCTGGAGGAATATCAATACGTTGTAAGGAGGCCGGGTCAGCCCGTTATCGCATCCAAGAGGTCGTATCTACAATTGATACGATAAATGCAGGTGGCACCACGAGCGCCCCCCTCGTCCTGCTGGAAGGGGGGACGTCTAATTAAATGGAGGTGCTGTGATGCTTGATATAAATATGATACGCGAACAACCGGATATTGTCCGCTCTGGCATGAAAAAAAGAGGGATCGATCCAACCCCTGTTGATGAGGTGATCCAACTCGATTCAAGACGGAGAGAACTTCTCATAGAAGTCGAGACTCTCAAGGCAGAAAGGAACAAAGTTTCAAAAGAAATCAGTAAACTGGAAGATGGACAAGATCGCCAAATGAAGATCGATTCTATGAAAAAGGTCGGGGAAAAAATAAAATCTCTAGATGGTGAATTAAGTCAGATTGAAGAATCCTTCAGTGCGGTTTTGGCGATTATACCTAATATACCGGATGAGCGTGTACCAGAAGGATTCACAGACGAGGATAATGTAGAAATCCGTAAATGGGGAAAGCAACCTAAATTTAAATTTGAACCCCAGGCCCATTGGGATTTGGGACCGGAACTTGGTATCATTGATTTTGAACGTGGCGTGAAATTATCTGGGACTCGCTTCTATATCCTCAAGAGTACCGGTGCCTTATTACAACGCGCTTTGATCTCCTTCATGCTAGATTTGCATGCCAAACAAGGATATACAGAAATTTATGGTCCATCGATCGTTAAGGGTGAAATATTATTTGGGGCTGGTCAATTACCAAAGTTCAAAGATAATTTGTATAAAGACTACGAAGAAGATTTCTATCTGCTGCCTACGTCGGAGGTTTCTCTCACAGGGTTACATATGGATGAAATCCTCGAAGAAGATCAACTCCCACTATACTACACAGCCTATTCAGCTTGTTTCCGGCGGGAGAAGATGAGTGCCGGTCGGGATGTGCGGGGCATCAAACGAGGTCACCAATTCGATAAAGTCGAGATGTATAAATACTGCACACCGGATACTTCATACGATGAATTGGAAAAAATGCTAGCAGATGCTGAAGAAACCTGCCAGCTTCTCGATATCCCTTACCGGATTGTATTGAAATGTGCAGGAGACACGAGTGAGACAGCTATGCTAAGTTATGATATTGAAGCGTGGGCAGCGGGTTGTAAGGAATGGCTTGAAATCTCCTCTATCTCAAACGTGGGTGACTATCAATCTCGCCGTGCGAAAATCCGATATAGACCTGCTGAAGGCGGAAGTCCGCGCCCCTTGCATACACTCAATGGTTCAGGACTGGCCCTACCGCGCGTCATGATCGCTATTTTAGAAAACAACCAACGAGAAGATGGTTCTGTCATACTTCCTGAAGTATTGCATCCCTGGATGAGTGGGATAAAGCAGATTCAAAAGGAGCAGTAAATGCTTGATTTTCTTACCGAATTTCTTGGGGTAGCGTTTCCCTGGGTGATTCTCATTATCATGTTATTTGGATGGGGTGGTTTAGCCGTCCCCATTTTTCCCGGAAACGTAGTCATCTGGGGGGCCGCACTTACCTACGGATTGGTGGCTGGCTTTGAAACTCGGGGTATTTGGTTGTTTGCTTTCATTACATTATTTATGTTCATCGCTACAGCTGCGGACAACGTATTCATGGGAGCGAAAGCAAAGGAAGCAGGGGCATCCTGGCGAAGCATCATTATTGCCTTTATCGCAGGCGCAGTCACTTCCTTCTTCCTCACTCCTATCGCCGGACTGATCGTTGTTCCAGTAACACTATATCTTACAGAATATATTCGTTTGAAGAATACCGAGGAAGCCATGCGTATCACGAGGGGGATGATTCTAGGATGCGGTTGGGCGTTTATCGTTCGTTTTGGTCTTGCTGGTGTTCAGATTGGCTTATATGCCTATTGGGCATTTGGTGGTGGATAAAGGGATAAAAGAGAAAAGACAATGGATAAAGATGAATTTCAGAAATTCTTAAAACGTGGAGGGCGTTCTCCAAATGTTATCCAACGGTGTTTACGAATGGTAGATGAATTCGCAGCATTTTTATTGGAGTATAGGGATGGTGTTTCCCTTGAAGAAATTAAACAAATTGATCTAGAAGAATTCGTAAGTTGGATCGAGAGGGATTCTAAATATTCGGCGAAAAGTTATCTTTGAGCGCTTAGTTATAACTTCGATTTTACTGATAACTGGAAATTACGGGACCATTCAGCAAAACTTCGTCAAGAACGGAAAAAACGAAACCCTTTCTTGAATATGAGTTCCGTGGCGTTGACCAGGAATGTGTAAAAAAAAGAATCAATAAGGATCGTCAATACTACCCAAATACTTGAAGTGGGGAATACACTGGCAAAAAGAAAAACACTTTTAAAAAAGGCAGGCATGCTACTTGATACAGTGCTTGAATTTATCAAATTATCTGATCTTGCCCGGATAAGTGGCCTAAAGGCGATTCGGGCAAGACTCTATTACGATGCGGGTGTGGATACGATAGGTAAATTGGCACAATGGGATCCAGAAAAACTTCATTTGATGTTCATCGAATATATCGAACAATCGGGATTTGAAGGTATCGCCCCCCCTGCCGAAGAGAACAAAATACGCGGTTGAGACTGCATAAAAGCTACCAAAGTTTGTCGAATACGATTAAATTATACGGCATGCACAACGTATAATAAATACAGATTGTGCTTATTCAGGCTTGAAGAACATCATTCCAACCCCCATTTTATGCAATCCCTCTTCCGCCCAATAGCGTAAAAATGTCGATTCTTCATCGAGGAGTTTGAATAGACTCGAGATCGATTCAGGGTCTTCTATTCCTGCTAACACTCGGACAGCTTCTATCCTGGCAGCAGGTGAGCCATTATCAACAATATCCATCACTACTTGAGTGGCTTCTTTACCAATTTTTATGAGGGCATCCCCCGCCAGACGAGACAGCATCATGCTTTTGTGTCCCAAAAGGGAAGTTAAAAAAGGAATTGTCTCTGGATCAGGATTGTCTCTTAATGCCAGCGCAGCACATTGTTGCACTCCAAGATTCTCATCTTGCAGAGCGCTGGCGATGGAAGTTTTGGCCTGTGGATGATCAAACAAAGCAAACGTTCTGATCGCCCACCAGCGGTTATCCACATTCTCACTCCTATATAATTCAGAAAGCGAATCTACTGCTGCGTCGCCATATTCGATGAATTGAAGAGATGCATCCTCTGCTCGATCTTCGTCACCACAGGTGAGTTCTGCAAGGAGGTATTCTAAAGAAGGCATTAAAAAATGATTAGCTACCCGGCGGAGGAATAGGGAGATCACTTTTATTCGTTTCCACCCATTTATCTCCTTCGTCGATCAGCATCACAGGGATATCCTCCCGGATGGGATATTTTCGCCCACATTCTTCGCAAATGAGCCAGCATTCTTTATAATACTCTAGCAATCCCTCTTTCTCCTGTACACAATTCGGACAACGAAGGATTTCAATTAGGTCTTGGCTTACCATGTTTTCTCCTCTATAGCCTCTATAGTAAGAATATTATTTATCGGATTTTTTTCTTCAATCTTTTTGTGGTTGGCATGAGTAAATGCTTTGTTTCTTTTTCGGGGGAGGATAATTTTTTGTGCCTGGACCATATTGGCACACAGTACGCCAAGGTTCATATTCAGTTTTGAACTCATCGTCGTAGATAATCTGTCCATCCCGCCACACTGTTCGGTAAACAGTTACATCTGCACCATCTACAGCCCAATCTACTTTTTCTATTTCACCCTTCTTTAGTTCATCGCTTTCTTCGAAAATCGGTAGTTCGGGTTTAACAATATTTTTCAATCCTGTCGTACTCCATTCTACGGTACGTCCATCAGATGTTGAATAGAATTTCCAGGTCAATACTCGAGAGGGAACATCCACGTAAGTTTCCATGAGTAACCAATAAGGTGTATCATTCTTAAATTTAAAATCGATCAAAGGTGCATATACAGTAGCATCTAACCCGGCCAATTGTTCATTGACTGTATTCGCTCGAGTCTTCTCATAGTATGTAACTCGATAAGCATGGGGATAACGTTCCACAACGGGGAATCCGCCAAAGAACACAGTCCGAAATAAGGTCGTGCTGACTTGGCAAACCCCGCCCCCTACACCCTGGATTGTACGATCTCCATAGATGATCAAGGCTTCCGCATAGCCAGAGTCCAATGCAATCTCCCCGATGTTTTCCACCATTGAGAAGGTTTCTCCAGGTGCGATCAGCAGTCCATGGAATTGGGCAGACGCAGTACGAATATTTTGGATACGTCCTTCACTAGAACCATAAAAATAAGTAGATTGCTCGCTGACCATTTCTGTAATACCTAATTCCTCCGCAGTAGTATCATCTGTAATAAGTGGATTCTTGAAATCGAATATGAGATTAATCTCATGTAAACCTTTGAGAATTTCTTGATTGATGAACTCGATACTCTCTTCTATCATCAAGTCTCGACCAATAACGGCTTTTTTTTCTAGCTCTAACTGTCTAGTTTCATCATTAAAAATGAAACGGGCATTGACTGGTTTTTTTGCTAAACTTGGTGACAAAGGGTAGAGCATGTTGTAAAGTTTGTTTGCATCTAGACCAACCTGGTATTGATCCACACCATCAATATTCTCCAGCGAAATGATGAGCATACTGGCCAATGCTTCTCGGTCGAAGACCCAAGGGCCAGGATCAGTTTCATCACCGCCTGGGATCGTTAGGGTCAGTGGTTGATCCAATATCCTTTGAGCCAGAGCAGCCTGTTCGCTAACGTCAATTATAATGGGTGCATATTGCTTCATTGGAAGAGTAAGATTACCATCTTGTTGGCTGTACAATAATTCTCGTAAGTCTTTTAACGCTGTTTCCATATCGATCATGCGTCCAACTTGCCCTGGAATAGCCTTCACCTCTAAACCCTGTATACTCAACGAAGCCTCATGTGGAGGTTGATTTATCTGAGCAGCAATCTCGTTCAACTTAATTTGGGCAATGCGTTCATCGAAGATCATCAAGGGGGAGATATTCTTTCCATTCCGCCATATGAGAATAATATCATTCCAAAATTTCCAAGGCCAGATCGTTCTCCCAATTTGATATGCCGCTTTAGCAGTCATTTCTGTATCTAAAAACAAACCAAGATCCGCTGGTTTGAACAACCAGGTCTGTTCGGAGTCATTCACCGCGATCAAACCTGTATTGGGATATGTAATATTCTCGAATAAAACATCTTCTAAATTCGTCTTTTGTATACCACTGAAATCAACTCCCCCTACCTGCACACCTGGAAAAACACGCCCAGAATACATAAGTTGGAGTAGTATCATCAGGAAAACGATCAAACCAGTAAAGATAAATAGACCACTGCTAATTGCTGCCAGTATTCGCCAAAAAGTTGAAGGTGTTTGGTTTCTCAATTGAGGGTGAGTAGCACTATAACTGTTCATCGAGTGCATATTTTACCAATTTATACTATTTTGTGCTCTCTTATGGATTATCCTGCCATGAATAGTGGCATGTGAGATTGAAATTGAGGTTACTGATTAACTGCCACTTCCCCCACAACTCATCTTTTGATAAATTTGACCTGAAGTGTTCGGGGAAGAATCCCATAATGTATTCAATACTTTCATATGAGAAAAAAGGATGAGGATTTTCACATAAAAAAACGACAATGTTTTTTTGAATTTGAAGCGATTCTGTTGGTGCTTCCCATGCTCGTGGAAGGTCTAGGGGATCGGACACACTATCAGCAATATCCTGGAAGGACAGTTCTCCTGCAACTCCAATAACCACATTCAATCCGTTCGAGTCAAGCAAGATTACACCACTCCAATCTATATCTTGTGTCTGCATGTATTGTAAGTCTTCGAATTGATGATAGTCGAGTGTGGAGACGTAAATAGGATCGTGGGTTCGAATTGTATTTGGATAAAGCGGAACGAAATCAATATAAGAGTTTATCGAATCTATTGTAACCAACCAAGCACTTTCTAGAATTGCATCTGGTTGAGATAGGCTATCAACACCAATAATTAAAAATGTTTCTTGGTATCTTTTTTCAGAACTCGAATCTTGGATGTCAGCGGAAGATGAAGAATCACCAAATATAAAATTAATAGTAAAAATTCCCAGTGTAAAGAAAATAATAAAAATAATTAAGAATAAAATATTTTTGTTTCGTTCCATCTATGGTTTAAGAATCCTATTAGCAATAATAAAAATTTAATTGATAATTGTTGTAATTATAGTTGGTGTGATATAAAGTTTTTCTTACCAGTTTCTTCATTGGCAGAATCTCATTATTCCAAATAGACCGACCAATAAAAGAATTGGTTATTTTAAGAGTAACCTCAAGTAAAGCAGACTATGAAATCAGACATGTCTGTTCATTTTCGCTTTTTTTTTGTAGGAGAATAGTTTAGTAAACCTGTTTTCTGTAATGAAAGATTGAAAAATACTCACCTATGGGCCACAGTAAAAACGATAATCAAATATCATCAAAATGAAATCAATATTTTAACATGAGATTTTTATTACTAAAATTTAAGAAAGTAGAATATTTTCCCCCATTATTTATGTGCGACGCTCTATAAAGAATGTTTCGCCGTTTATTCTAAAGGTATAGATTTTTGTATCAACTGATGATAATCCCAAAAGCTAAACCAAATGTCAGACCAAGATACGCCCAAAAAAGGGATTTAGTAATAAAATCCATCGATTGATATCTTTTATAGAATGAATAGCCGAAATTAATGAACTTCTCTAAACCTGGGGGGTCTGATTCAAGGAGTGGGATAGCGAATTCCCAAAACCGTTTTTCTGTTTCGTAAAGCATGTCTGACATTGTCATAGTTAAATTTGGAACAATTATCGTGAGGTTGATACCCTGAGGATTTTACCGTTAGGATTAACTACCACTCGCACCTGGCGTGGGAATCGCTTTCCCCCTTGCACCTCGGTAATGGCACGATATGTTAGTACATAACTCTCTTCAGTTTTCAGAGATTTCGGTTGAGGCTGTGCCATGACTCTTGGTTTGCTTCCTTGTACCTCTGGAAATTGCTTATAAACAGTTTTTGATATTTGTTCTACAATTTTCTGATTCATACTTTTCTCTCCATATAGCCTAAGGTCTCGTACTATAACGCTCTCGTTGACGCATAAAAGCAGGAAGATCAAGATCTGCTGATACTCGATTGAATGACGACATAGAAACAGATGGAATTTGGATTTGATCAGGGTCATCCTTTATTGGAAGGGAATGTGAGAATCTCACAACTGTGGATAAATTCTCTGCACCAGGAAGTACTTCTTCAAGGGTTTGTGCACCTAATCCCGTGATGACCATGATAACCTGGACACGCTCTTCCATCCGCTCGTCATTACTGAAACCCAGAACGATATCTACATCCGAACGGGATAATTTTTGAATATGCCCTAAGGCTTCTCCTACATCGTAAAGTGTCAGATCTCTACCACCAGTAAAGTTGATGATTATACCAGCGGCATCTTCGAGGGATACACTCTCTAGAAGGGGGTGATTTAAGGCCTGGTTGATTGCAGTGAGGGCTTTATCGTGACCTTGACCTTGTCCAATTGCCATTAGCGCGCCCCCCCCCATTCTCATCATCTGCTGAATGTGAGAAAAATCGACGTTAATCAATCCAGGTTCAGTGACTAATTCTGCAATCCCTTGAACTGCCTGCCGCAAAACATCATCTGCCAACCTGAAAGCGACTTCAAGGGGAAGGTCTTTTGGTGCGACGTATAAAATTCTATCGTTGGGGATAGCGATGAGTGTATCAGTATTAGGACGTAAAGCTGATAAACCCTTGGATGCATTTGCCTGTCTGACACTCATTTCAAAAGAGAAAGGTGTTGTTACGACGGCTATGGTAACCGCACCTAATTCTCTTGCAATCTCTCCCGCAATGGGAATCGCACCCGTACCACTCCCCCCACCCATGCCAGCCGTCAAGAATACCATGTCAGCCCCTTCCAGTACTGCACGAAGGTCTTCACGACTTTCTTCTGCGGCTTCAGCGCCGATCTCAGGGTTACCTCCCGCACCAAGACCCCGGGTGAGCCGAGGGCCTAACTGGATTTGGATGGGAGCTAAACTCTCACGCAAGGCCTGCTTATCAGTATTGGCGGCAATAAATTCAACGCCTTTTAGTTCAAGCTCGATCATACGATTGACGGCATTACTGCCACCCCCACCTATACCCAGGACCTTAATCACAGGAAGTCGATAATCGTTTTGTGGAATTGATGCAGGATCGTCCATGATTCACCTCAAAGTCTCTCTAATTCTGCTGCAATACTTGTGCCAGATCCCCTGACTAAATCTACACTACAGCCTGATGTATATAATCTCTCAATGACCTCTGGAGAAAAACTGTCATCACCGCCAATAACAGTTACCTTTTCAGCGGCACACGCCTCCTCGATAGAAAATCCTACAGTTGGGGAATGTTTTTGAACGAAAGGATGGATGACCTCCAGATGCCAATCTGAGATGCCCCATTCGTATACTGGAAGCAATAAATAATGTTTGATAGGTTTAAATTGTTTATAGTCCACTGAGCGGGGCTGAGTTGATTCAAGATGTATATTTTTTGATTGTTCGATTTTTTGCGTTTTTAACCAAGCTTTTAGTTTTTGAACAATTGGCAGATAACTACCATCTGCTTGATACCAGGCTTCTTTATTCACAGGAGAATTCTGTTCACTGGCTAATAGCCAAAAATTTCCAGCCAGGACATGCTCCGGTATTGGCTCTAGCATTTGTCCATTATGGGATACTTCCTTTTCCCCAGCTAATAATCGGGCAAGCAAAATGTTCCGTGTTGCATGTTCCTCCTCGTCCACATACGGGAGATTAGATAAACGCTGATCGCCAATCCGGCTTCCAGTTTTCAATAAAATGATTGGTAATTTTTTCCCCAATACTGCCTCGCACAAGATGGTATACCAATCAAAAATCCGAAATCCCATATGGTCTTGTTCATCAAGCGGTGTGAAATACGGCCTTGCGCCAGCCCACCTTTCTGGACCGCCAGCGCCCCAATTGAGTGGTAAATTATCAGCCCATGCAAAAGCCCCTATCACCATCCTATCCAGCAAATCTTGATGCCCTCGTTCGTAAATTTCTTGGAGTGCAGCACGCAAGAAAACAGTATCCCAAAAGTCTCCACCTGGTTCTAAAGGTGGAAAAACCGGATTCATGCCTGAGGAACATAATGCTTCTGCAAGTGGGAGGTATATTTCTAGGAACCGCGTGATTAAATCTTGCTGTACCCATTTTTCTCCCGACCATTCTTCGTGACAATTAGGACGTTTAAACAAGGACACGTAATGAACACCCCAATTAGCATAAACATCAAATAGGAGAGAGAGGTCTTCGGGTTTTGGGCTTTGGTATAGTGGGAGATAAAAATGGAGAACAGGTTCGATTTGATGATCAATCAATCCTCTGATAAAATTTTCTGGAATAGCACGGTCGGCAGTGGTGACCAAAGTCAACCATTGAGCTCCTATAGCCTCCAACTCAGGAATCCAGGAATTTAAATTCTGTTCCGTATAATGAAGGCTATCGGGATAATAGTGAAATCCAATCCGAGTATTCTTTGTTGGCGTGGGGTATGTGTTCATAGTTGATATCTCTCGGTTTCTTATATTATGTGCAAGACTTGTGCCAAAAGACAGGGAATATGAAAACATCACTCAAATCACCCATTCCAACGCTAATAAATAGCTTAGGAATAAAAATTACTGCCATGCTATAATCGACCTCAATGGTTCAACGAAATCCTCAATCTGTTTTATTATTTTATATTTAGATTACCGGAAAATGATTCTCGTTACTGGCGGCACCGGTTTTATTGGGCAGGCATTGATCTACCATCTGGTTGAAGATGGCAAGGCAGTACGCACTCTTCTACGCCCCTCTTCTCAAACACCAGAATTGCCCGTTGGTGTGCCTGTAGAAGTAGCCATCAGCAGTATTTTCGATGAACGAAGCTTACGGGCTGCTGTTGTTGGTGTCGATACAATCTATCACTTGGTTGGCGGTGAGTGGCAAGGTGTTCATGTTGATTTGACTCAAATAGAAATTGAAGGGATAAAAACCCTGATACGCGTGGCCGGGGAGGCAGGGGTGAAACAGATAATATACCTGAGTCATCTCGGTGCCGACCGCGCATCTGCATATCCGGTTTTTAAGGTCAAGGGAATTGTTGAAGAATATATCCGGAGAAGCGAATTAGATTACACCATCATCCAGTCGGGATTGGTTTTTGGAAAAGATGACAACTTTACAACTCCGTTGGCAAAACTTTTGACCTTATTTCCTTTCATTTTCCTTGTACCTGGGAAGGGAGAAACTTTGGTTCATCCTATTTGGGTGGAGGACCTAGTGACTTGCCTTTCGTGGGCCCCCGATATTGAAGAAGCCCACAATCAGACGCTACGCATCGGTGGTCCAGAGTTCTTGTCAATTCAATCGATTATCGAGGAGGTTATGGGAGGGATCGGCATAAAACGGAGAGTTGTAGGTTTACAACCCTCATACATGCGCATCGCAGGTGTATTTCTTGAATACTTTTTCCCAAGGCTTCCTTTATCTGTATATTGGATCGATTACCTGGCTGTTAACCGGACATGTGAGATCGACTCTGTACCGCGTTTATTTGGTTTGTTACCTGTACGATTTTCTCAACATCTAGGACATCTCCAAGGCATTAATTGGCGGCAGTTGGCATTACGTGAATTAGGTCAGCGGAGATAATTGAATGGCTACTGAAAAAAAAGAATTCGAATTGAGGTTCATTGAATCTTCTGAAGATATGCGAGCTGTTGAAGATCTTGAAAAAATGATTTGGCCAGGAGATAATCCAGTTCCCTACCACATGCTTTTAGCTGTTGTACATAACGGTGGTATTCTAGTAGGGGCTTATGACGGGGATAATCTGATCGGGTATGTATTTGGTTTCCTGGGAGCATATGAAACAGATGAAGGCGTAAAAATCAAGCACTGTTCCCACCAACTCGGTATTCACCCTGATTATCAGGATCACGGCTTGGGATTTATACTAAAAAGAGCACAATGGCAGCTCGCTAGACAACAGGGATTGGATTTAATTACTTGGACATACGATCCTTTAGAGTCACGAAACGCTTATTTTAATTTGAGTAAACTTGGCGCAGTTTGCCACACATATTTAAGAAATGAATACGGAGAAATGCCAGATACACGTAATCGAGGAATTCCCTCAGACAGATTTTTAGTTCAATGGTGGGTCAACACTCAACGTGTGAATAAACGACTAAGTAAAACGGTGCGCAAGAAACTTGACCTGGCACATTTTCTGGCAGCAGATGCACAATTAATCAACACGACGAGTCTAAATAACGATGGATGGCCTTTTCCCGAATCGGATCAAATGGATTTACTCCAAGATCCTAAGACCCGCAAGGCAATAGTACTCTTTGAAGTTCCCGCAGATTTTCAAGGATTGAAAGCTGCTGAAATCGAACTGGCTAAAAAATGGCGTTCCTATTCACGTACAATCTTCGAACTACTTTTTCATTATGGATACCTTGCCACCGACATGGTTTATATATCCGGTACAAATCCCCGTAGTTATTACGTCATGAGTCTAGGGAATAAAACCTTAGGAGATTAAAGTGCGCATCGAACAAATTAGGTTAAATCACCTTCGCATGATGCTACAGTCACCTTTTGAAACTTCGTTTGGGAGCATTGACACACGCGATTCCTTGTTAATTGAAGTTATAGCAGACGGGATTACTGGATATGGAGAATGTGTGGCAGATTACCATCCAGGGTATTCCTATGAGACCACTGGAACAGCCTGGCACATCTTGGAAAATTTCATCATCCCAGTATTGAAAGGGAGAAAGATCGAGCATCCAAATGATTTCTATAATCTGATCATGGACATAAAAGGGCATCAGATGGCAAAAGCCGGGATAGAAATGGCTTTATGGGACCTTTACGGAAAAATGATGGATAAGTCAATGAAAGAACTACTCGGAGGCGTATATGACCGTGTACCTGTAGGTGTATCCATTGGAATTAAACCATCTCCAGAGGTGTTGGTAGAAGAAGTATCTAGATACCTGGAAAAGGGATACCAGCGGATTAAGTTAAAAATCAAACCGGGGCGAGATGTGGTTGAAACTGAAATGGTCCGAAAAGTATACCCAGACCTAGCGCTACAGGTGGATGCCAACTCAGCTTATACTTTAAAGACAGCTAAGAAATTGAAATCCCTAGACGAACTGAACCTCCTCCTCATCGAACAACCCCTGGCTGAAGATGACTTATGGGATCATCATCGCCTTCAAGCAGACCTTGAAACCCCCATATGCCTGGATGAAAGTATTCTGTGTTTACGACATGTACGCCAGGCCATTGAGATGCAAGCAGGCCGGATAATCAATATCAAAGCCGGGCGCGTTGGCGGCCTCATCCCTGCTGTATCGATCCATGATTATTGTCAAGAACATGAAATCCCAGTGTGGTGTGGGGGAATGCTGGAAACAGGCGTGGGGCGTGCAGCAAATCTAGCTTTAGCCAGTTTGCCTAATTTCTCATTACCCGGGGATATTTCGGCATCAGAACGCTATTATAAAAATGACATTACCAATGAATTATTCACTCTCAATGAAGATAGCACTATCAATGTGCCCGATTCTTCTGGACTAGGTGTGTCCATCAACCAGGAAGAATTATCCAAAGTAACAATAAAAAAGAAAACCCTTCGCTTATGATATAAAACTGAAACGTTCCTTAGTTGGCGCGATTTTTCTCCCTACTATATACTAACTTTAGTTTTAAATAATAACCGTGAGGATGTAACGGGCATAATGCGAACCTATGACATCTCATTGGCGATTTCACCAGAAATGGTTGTATGGCCAGATGATCCCCCAGTAGAAATTAGCCGAACCTCAAAAATCGAGGAAGGTGCAGACTCCAATGTATCACGTATTCGAATGTCTGTTCATACAGGCACCCATATCGATGCACCAAGGCATTTCTTAGCTAAGGGGGGATTGATTGAAGATATCCCTATTGACCTTCTTTTTGGCAGGGCTTACGTACTCCACTTACCGGAAGAAGTGAATCTTATCACCAGAGATATGGTAGAGAATTCCACCATTCCACCCCGTACAAAACGAGTACTTTTCCGGACAAGGAATTCTAACTATTGGGAATCGAATCGAAAAACTTTTATTAAGGGATTTGTCGCTTTGACTCCCAAGGCAGCTGAATATTTAATTAAACGAGGAGTCAAATTAGTGGGTATCGATTATCTTTCAATTGCGCCATTTGATGACCCTACCCCCACACATAAAATTCTCCTTGAAGCAGGTATAGTCATTCTGGAAGGCTTGAATCTCACTGGCGTGGATCAGGGACGTTACACTTTATATTGCTTACCGCTGAAACTCTCCGGCGTGGAAGGCGCTCCGGCAAGAGCAATTTTAGTAGGCGTATAGTGGGTTACTAAAAAATGCATCTATCAAACCGTTTTTTTCTCGACTGCTGATTAGCCCTCCAGTCCAACACTCTGCATGGTCAAAGAGAAACCTCCATCGACCATAATTACCTCTCCTCGAATCATATTAGCTTCAGGCGAGCACAAGAAAGCCGCAACCTTTGCCACATCTTGAGGTGTGACCAGTCTTTTCGCCGGCGTATTTTCAGCCACTTTTTCTAATAATCCTTCCTGTTTCATTACGGCAAAGTGCTTCAATACATCCGTTTCCACGATACCAGGTGACACTGCATTGACTACGATATTCTTAGGGGATAGTTCCACAGCTAAATAACGTGTGAGGGCATTCAAGGCAGCTTTCGAAGCGCCCACCACAACATAATCCGGGATCACCCGATCCCCTCCCTGACTCGTGATTGCTACCATGGCTCCACCACCTCGTTTCTCCATCAATGGAACAGCTTCCTGCGCACCAAAGAGGAAAGCACGGGCATTGATATTCATAGTCCAATCCCACCCTCTGGGTTTTTGTTCCATGGCGGAGCGGTTGTAACCGGAGGCGGCATTGCTCACAAAATAATCTAATCCACCAAAATGGTCATCAATTTCACTAAATAACTTCTTTATCTCATCGATTTCACCGATATTCGCCTTAACGACTAGCACGTCACACCCCATACCTCTGATTTCTTTCGCCACCTCTTCTGCTGGAGCCCGATTACGGAAGAAGTTTATAACCACATCTGATCCTAGACTCGCAAAATGTAAAGCGATAGCTTTACCTATCCCACGCCCCGATCCAGTAACTAATGTAATTTTGCCAGCAAATGGTTTTTCGATCAACATGTTTCCTCTGCCTTTCCGATGGAGATGGGTTAGTATATCACGCGGGAACTCGACACCAGAAAATATAGGGATATACTAGAGAGGATAGAATTTGTAACATCGACGGAGAAGGAATGAAACCACGCGATCATACTCGATTACTGAGGGATCTTGCTGAGGAATATTCCCAGCACGCCCCAAAATCAGCTGCCCTAAATGAAATAGCTTTAATGTATCTCGCTGATGGGGGCAGCCACACGAAGCGCCTGATCTACCCTTTCCCACCTCGGATCGTTGCAGCAAATGGGGCTTGGGTTGTGGATGAAGATACCCATAAGATTTTAGATTTATGGCAAGGGCATTATGCCAATATTTTGGGGCATAATCCACCTATAGTCACTGATACTCTGAAGGATGTCTTCAGTGATGGTTATGGTCTGCAAACTGGATTTACCGACCGCCTTCAAGTTGAGACCGCTGAAATCATCTGCAAACAAACCGGCTCAGAAAGGATTCGTTTCACGACAAGTGGTACGCTGGCGACAATGTACGCCATCTTACTCGCCAGAGCATATACCAAGCGGGAAAAAGTCATGAAGGTCGGTGGGGGTTGGCACGGAGGGCACCTGTGGGCATTGAAGGGAGTTGGCTTTCAAGACCGGGCGGGATTTGATTTAGTGGACAGCGTTGGTTTACCCGGTGCGATTACAGAAGATGTCCATGTGACTTTATACAATCACCCGGATATCCTCCAAGATCATTTCAAACAATTCGGGGATGAACTGGCCTGTTTTATACTCGAGCCAATTATGGGCGCTGGCGGATTGATGCCTGCAAGCAAAGAATACGTACAAACAGCTCGTAAATTAACGGAACAGTACGGCGTTGTTTTAATCTTCGATGAGGTCATTTCAGGTTTCCGGTTCAGGGCGGGTGACGTAGGAAGACTCTATGGTGTCAAACCGGATTTGATCACGCTTGGTAAAATCATCGGTGGAGGGATGCCCCTGGCAGCTGTGGCTGGGAGAGGAGACATCTTGGATTTAGTGGGTCGGGCTGGTGGGAGAAAGGTGAAATTCACCGGGGGCACATTTTCCGGTCACCCAGCTACATTACTGGCTGCAAAAACCATGTTAACTCATCTCGTTGAAAACGAGAATGAGGTCTATCCCAAGCTAGCTGAAATCAGCCGGAAAACACGCCGGGCCGTCCTGAAAGTATTTGAGGAGGAGGGAATTCTGGCACGCTTTGCAGGCGAACAGATTCAAGATATCCCTGATTGTTCGCTGCATATGTTGGTTTTCCCTTACGATACAGGTCATGCCTTGATATCACCAGATGAGGTTAAGAATCCGGAAATATGTGATGTTGTTCTTTGTGAAAACGTTGTCCAGTTGGCCATGTTGCTGGAAAACGTACATGTCATGCATGGACTCGGCTCGACTTGCACTGCCCACACGGAGGAGGATATCCAGTTCTTATCGGAAGCTTTTCAACGGGTTGCCAGAAGGATAAAGCCTTACATTTAAAAAAATTACATCACTTCCGGGGCATCGATCCCTAATATAGTTAAGGCATTACGCAAAGCTTCACGTGCCGCGGCGACGAGGCGAACCCTCGCATCACGCACTTCTGGTTCAGCTTTGAGTACCTGACAGTGGTTGTAGAATTCATTGAAGGCTTTGGCTAACTCGTACGCGTAGTTAGTTACGTCAAGGGTCTTATACTCTTCCGCAGCACTTTGCACGACTTCCGGCCACCGAGAGATCCTATCAATGA
>JASFQL010000043.1:0-25572 GCA_050115475.1 Anaerolineales bacterium | reverse complement strand
GAAGCATATTCTGCTTGCTCCATAAAATCATTGGCTGCATTGATTCGGGACCTTTATGGATGGAGAATTGTCCATGGTAAAAAAAGCATGCGTGATGGTGATACTTTGAAAAAGGCAAAGAATCTTTTCGTCAACGAGTATGCCATTGCAGTTGATATTGACTCTGAAGATGCCCTGAAGAATCTTGAAAATGCATTAAAACAAAGTGCGTCATCGATAAGAGCAAAGATGAGAAGTTTGGAGATAAATTCGTTATAAATGGAATCAAAAATTTCCAGTGTGACGATATCTTCATATTGAATTGACCAACGTATGGGTTCAAAAGCAACATTACTATGGATATTATTAACAATAAGATTTGGAATCCATACTTAACCTAGCAAACACTATAAGAAAAGGAGTTCTAAATCATGACCGAAAGAGAACAAGGTATAGTCAAATGGTTCGATGAACGAAAAGGTTTTGGGTTCATCAAACGAACAGAAGGCAAAGATGTGTTTGTCCATCAAAATGCCTTAGCTGGCGATGGTTATATGACTTTGGCAGAAGGCCAGCAAGTTGAGTTTACGGTTGTGCAAGGTCAAAAAGGCCCGCAAGCGGAAAACGTTGTTGTAATCTAAAATCATTCTTACCCTATACCTAAAACGGAACAGCTGATTTTGCTGTTCCGTTTTTCTACGTATAGTCATCGTTTTTATATATTCCGATTAAGGATTTTTCAGAGGAAATCAATATTAAATTCAGTTCTTTTCCTAATTCTGCACCTTAATCTCTTCTTGTCGAGAGGCGGTGCAGTTTCGCTTTTAGGACTTATTTTTTCCTCCACTTTTGTTGTGCCCTTCGTTTCTCTTCCCGTTTCTGATCATCTTCTTGCTGTTCTTGTTTCCGCTGCAAACGTTCTTTATCCTCTTTCCTCTCTTGATCTTGCTTTGCTTGTTTCCGTTGTAAACGTTCTTTCTCTTCTTTCCTATCTTGATCTTCCCTGGCTTGTTTACGTTGCTCTCGTTCCCCTTCCTGCTTCTCTTCTAACTCCTGCCTTTTTTGTTTCCGTTGCTTTCGTTCCTCTTCCTGTTTATTCTCTAGTTTTTGTCTTTCTTGTTTCCGTTGTTCATACTCATCTCGCTCTTTTTTGTCCATCTCATTTTCCTTCTTGAATACATCAAATATCCAAATTCCTCTTAGGTAATCAGGTCATCTAAAGGCCACCCAACTTTCTACTATACATTCGGTATCAGAATATATTTTCGTAGCCAATCAGGTTGGTCACCTTAGTGTATCATCATTAAATCAGTTTTGATCGATTCGGATTCTGCAATCATTTGTTTTTGTTGGCGAAGTCACAATGTTACACTAACTTAAGCACTGCATGTAATTTCAAAGTTTTCATTTTCTAGATAAGGTTGAATCCTATTCTATTAAATTTCTTGTCTTAGTGGTAAGATTTCCACCAACATGCCAACCACTAAATCCGCTCCCATCGCCGTCTTCGACTCCGGCGTTGGGGGGCTCTCCGTCCTGCGTGCCATCCGGGAGCAGTTCCCCGGCGAAGATATCCTCTTCCTCGCCGACCAGGCCCACGTGCCCTATGGCTCCCGCTCCCTGGCTGAAGTCCGCGCCTTCTCAGAGGCCATCGCCCGCTACTTCCTCGCCCAAAACGCGAAACTGATCGTGGTTGCCTGCAACACCGCCTCGGCCGCTGCCCTGCATCATCTCCGTGAAGTTTTCCCCCGCATACCCTTCGTGGGCATGGAACCCGCCGTCAAGCCCGCCGCCGAAGGGACTCATTCCGGCATCGTCGGCGTCCTGGCCACCCCCGCCACTTTCCAGGGTGAGCTCTATAATTCCGTGGTGGAGCGTTTTGCCAACGGTGTCTCCCTCCTCCAGGATACCTGCGTTGGGCTGGTTGAGCAGATCGAAGCTGGTGACCTGGATGGCGCAGATACTCGCCGCATCTTGGATAAAGCCCTCTCCCCCATGCTCGCTGGGGGCATCGACACCGTGGTTTTGGGCTGCACCCACTACCCCTTCGTCATTCCCCTCATCCAGGAGATCACCGGTCCGGATGTTCGCGTCATCGATCCCGCCCCCGCTGTAGCCCGTCAGGTCGGTCGTTTATTGGATCAGTTCGATCTCAAGAACAGTGGTCCGGATGGGGGCGGCCTCCGCTGTTTGACCACCGCTGACGGGGATGCCCTCCGCCGTTTCCTGGCGGGGATTGGAATTTCCGCCGGTGTGCACACAATCGAATGGGGAAAAGAAATAATCATAGACAAACACTGATGAACGTGAATCTCATTCTGACTGTCTGATAGGATTTTCAGAATCGAGGGGATGTACTCGTAAACCTTGATTGCACCTTTTTCTCCATTTCATCGACGTAGGGGCGCAGCATGCTGCGCCCGTTTATATCCTCACTTCATCTTCGTTGTGAATGCTTCGCATTCACCTAAGAAAATAAAAGGCATTTTTAATAAACGTGGTTTTTTCCGATTGATCAATGTAGAGAGGATCTTGTTGGTAACGAAGTTCCCCCCCCCTTATATACTCTGAAGGGAAATCTTGGTTTATCAAAAATAATCAGTAGATAGTAATTCATTCACCAGATTTGATATTTATTCAATCTGTTCATCCCGCTTTGACTTTTACCTAGTACGTTTCCTTTTACTTAGATACGGCAGCAGTAGTAAATAACATCCTGTCAGCGCCATAATGAAGACCATCACCTGTTGAATACGCAGCAATATGTCTCCTGAATCGCTTTAGCGTAGGAAAACAAGCAAAAGGATGAGAACGATAAAAGGATAGGCAAACCATCGATGAAACTGTCTTATCCACTTATTCAAAGAACCACTCATTAAATCCTCCTCCTAGATAAATGTCCTCTAAAAAAATCGGGCAGCCTTTTGGCTGCCCATGTCTCTCTTAATTCTCCAGGGTCACCGTTCCTGCTTCGATATCCACGTTGATTGTCAGCGAAGACCCCTCACCCCCCATCTCGAAGAACTCCCCTTCCCCTACCCATACGCCCCTCGCTGTCACATTGGTCAGCGCGCCTTCCACGTGTACCTGTGCGTTCACACCGGCAGGGACAATGATGGATAGGTTGCTGATGGCCGCATTGACGTCTACAGTGGCGTCACGCACGAGGTTGCCGGAGAAATCAAGCAGGTAATCCCCAGCCCCGGCCTTGAAGTCCATCAGGCTGAAGTTGGCGTTCGCCAGCCCGGTCAGCTCTAAGTCTGAAGCCCCAGTCGTGATCCGGAAAGAGCTCATCGGCGCCAGGTTTGGCGTAGAGAAAGACATGTTCACGTCCGATGCGCCCCCGAAGAATTTCAAATCCTCTATAGCCATCCCCCCGAACTCGAATTCGCCTTTGAAGGCCCCCGCCCGGATGTCCAACTCGACCGGGTCGCTGCTGAAGTACAGGTCCCAGATATTTTCCAGGTCGCCGAAGTTCGGCAGTCCGGTGAACTCATAATCGAAAGTTTCCTGGTCGATCGTGATTTTGTTCCCGCTTGTCGTCACCTCTGGGCTGAGGCTTTCCACGTTGTAAGTGGCCGTCCCTGTGATGAGACTCCCCGGCGACCCCAGGTGGATGGCCATTTCTCCCGCCCCGAAATTGAGTTTCACCTCTGTCGTCTCGCCCGGCTTTGGCACGGGGATGTTGATATTATCGGTCACCAGGGGGCCGATGTCGATGGCGTCATCCGGCAGTTGCAGGTTGATCCCGCAGGCCAGCGTGACCAATGCCAGCGTAAGCGCCATAGTTGCGATCTTTTTATAACGATTCATTCTTCTTCTCCTTACGGTAAACATATCGAAGATTCTACTATCTTTTACGGGAATGCACGTGCTTTGTCGCGCTTGAATTCCTATCTCACGTAGAGAACGGATAATCCCGAGATGTAAATCTAATAGTAAGTTTTTCAACTCCTTTAATGTGTCATTCCGAATGGGCGACACGAAGTGAAGCGAAAGAGGAATCCCTATAGCGATAATTTATTCCAGGTTCTGCCTAAGATGAAATTTCTCCTAAACGATGCCTGTCTTAACGACCATTTACCCACTTTCTTGGTCCCCAGGCTATGTGCGTTTTATTCGCCCTATCTAGAACAAAGAAACGATAAACAGATTAAGAAAATAAGGGACAGCCACCCCGGCAATGATCCCGATAACCCACCCCACCGCCACGTCCGACACGTAGTGCACCCCCATCGCCACCCGCGCCAATCCCACTAGCGGCCCCCATACGATAAGTACAATCCCAAACCACGGCGGCCCTAAGATGAGCGCCAGTACCCCCAGCATCAGCGCCCGCGCCGCATGTCCGGAGGGGAAAGAGTGTGGGTCGGTTTTCCTGTAGATTTGTCCCAGCTCCCCTTCCGGTCGCTTCCGCCGGATGGTGAACTTCAGGATCATCACGATGGTCGCCAGGGCCAGGATCGCCCCCATCATCACCAATGCCCGCCCTTTCCAATACGCATCCCCCACCATCCATAATACAAGCAGCCCCACCAGCCAGAACCACGAATCCCCGCTGTGCCCGAACAAGATGGCGACGTTCCGCAGCAGGCCGGGTTCCTCTGCAGCACGCAGGCGGGCTGAGAGGTCCGCGTCGATTTCCAGTAGTCTTTTCAGGTTCATTTGTGGGATTGCTTTCTATCCTTGATGAGGATCTCGAGTTGGTGGGTCTTGTCTACGTCCATCGCCAGTTCGGCGTAAGGGGATACGATAGCCCGGGCCTTGATTCCAACCCGTTTCGAGACTCGCCTGGCTGTCTGCTCCAGGTTCGTCATTCTAAGCAGGATTAACAGCAGGGTATCGAACCCGATGATTGCTGCTTGCCTGATCGGGCTTTTCCGTGAGTCCGCCAGGCGCATCCACAGTTCCTGCTTGTGTGTCACCATTTTTACCCGGATGACGCTTAAATCCGCCCCGCATAGCTGCGTCCCCCTCAGTTTGGCGAACGTGCGGTTGGCCCCCGGGAAACGTTTCTCCATCGTCTGTCGCTCCACCACGTTGTAGTACAGGTCGTGGTCACTCTCTTCCGACTTCTCGATGACCCACTCCACCATCTCGGCCGTGATAGCAGGGATATCTGAAGAAACCATCAGGAAATATTCCGCCTCTGGGTTCAATGCTAGCAATTTTTTCGTCCCCGCTGTGATGTTTTCGAATAACCCGTTCTGGTTTGGGATAGGGTGAATGGGCTTTTCTGATTCGATTCCATCCAGGTTTTCCAACCCTACCAGGATGATATTATCCACGTTTTTAGCTCCGTTCAGCGCATCCAGCACCCACTGGATCATCGCCTTCCCACCCACTTCGATAAGGGCTTTCGGTTTCCCCTTCGTGTAAGCGAACAGCGGGTCATCCGGTTGCGGGATTCCGCCGGCAAGCATCACGGCATCCATCAGTTCAGCTCCTGGATCTGGGGTTTGAAATCCAACCTTACGAGTAGCTCTTTCATCTCCTCGCGTGTCAAGGGTCGTCCTTTGCCGTACACGGCCACCAACGCCGCTTCCATCATATTCGTCCCGAAAGATCGCCCCTCTAAAACCGGTGTGGATGTCACCAGATACTTGATCCCCACCGAGCGGAACAAATCCGTATCCTCCGCTGTGGTCGTGTTCGTGAAAATGACCTTCCCCTCCATTTGGTCGGGTATGTGGCGTTTGACGTAGTGGCAGTCCCCTGCGATGATGCTCGCCCATTGGTAGTGCCGGACGTATTTCGGTTCCCGTACCTCCTGCTTCTCCCCGGTTGGATAGATGACCTCAAAAGGCAGTCGTCCCGCGATGGGCATGATGACTGCCGCCAGGACGCGCAAAGCAGCTTCGCTCTTCACTGCCAGGGGGATGCCCAACGCGAACATCAGGTCGCCGAACCGGCACGCAAAACCACCCTCCAGGAAAGACTTCGCCTGCCCCCACCGGTCCATGGCCGAGGTCACGAATGCGGTCTTTGCCCTGATGTGGTCGCCGTATCTTTCCATAAAATAAGGCAGTACCTGCCGCTCCAGCGTGTGCTTCAACCCCGCCCCGTCCACGATGGGTGTCTTCTCGACGAACCGCACCATCGGTTTCACCGAGTGGAGGGGATAGTAGGTCTCGCCGATAGCCAGCCCCAGGTCTGTGCCTCCCAGCCCAAAGGCATCCACCTGCCCGTCCAGTTCTTTGAACAATTGGGCTGCCTTCTCCATATCCCCATCTGTGCCGATCCGCTCGATGCTTACCCGTTCCCCCATCAGTTCGATCTCGACGGCTTTATTCCGCTTCGATGACCCCAGACTGATGCTTACGGCTCGTTTCATTGCATCTCCTTTGTCAGCCTCGACCTTTGAGGCAGCCCACAGTATAACCCAATGGACCAAAACCGAAAACCCCGTTCTTTATTATTGTCATTCTGAGTGAAGCGAAGAATCTGGCTTACACAGCCCAACCACCAAGAAACGATGTCCGTGAAATTAAAAATTTATATAGATACTTCCTCAATCCAACAAGGGGAAAAAATTAACCACTCTCCAACTAATACTACGATTACCTTCCTTAGAGTATCCTTAGCAGCGCCATTTGTCACCCATCGCCAATTCCCCCTGCGGTATAATAATCCCGGAGGGTTAATCAAACGAATAGACTGTATCTGAAAGTGAAAGGAGATTGATTCTATGCTTCCCAACTATGCATACTTCAAAGGAAAAATCGTCCCTTACGCTGAAGCGAAAGTTGGTGTGGCAACCCACGCCCTAAACTACGGCACCGGTGCCTTCGCTGGTGTGCGTGGGTATTGGAATGAAAAGGAAGAGGAAATTTTCATCTTCCGGCCGATAGATCACTTCAAACGTTTTTTGAATTCTGCCAAATTACTCATGATGGATTTGGGTGTCACCCCCGAGGATCTCACCCAAATCACTGCTGAACTGCTCCAGAAAGAAGATCACCACCGGGATGTCTACGTCCGCCCCCTGGCATATAAATCCGACGAACTCATCGGGGTCCGCCTGCATGACCTCACCGCTGATTTCACCATCTTCTCCCTTCCCTTCGACCGTTACGTATCCAACGATACCGATGCCCACGTGACCTTTTCCTCCTGGCGTCGCATCGACGACAACATGATCCCCGCCCGCGGCAAGATCTCCGGGGCCTATGTCAACACCGCTCTCACCAAGACAGACGCCATCCTCTCCGGCTTCGATGAAGGCCTCGTGCTGACCCAGGATGGGCACCTCTCTGAAGGGAGCGCCGAGAACGTCTTCATGGTCCGTGATGGGGTTCTTATCACACCCCCGGTGACAGACAACATTTTGGAAGGGATCACCCGCCGAACGGTGATGGAGTTGGCCCGTAAGGAGCTTGATATCGAGGTCGTGGACCGCACCATAGACCGCACTGAGGTGTTCATCTGCGACGAACTCATGCTCACCGGGACGGCCGCCCAGGTCACCGCCGTGACCAAAGTCGACCACCGAAAAATCGGGGACGGTGTCATGGGGCCAATAACCTCGAAACTCCGCCAGCTCTACGACGACGTTGTGCGCGGCAAACTCATAGACTACCGCCATTGGAACCATCCCGTATACGAAAAGGTCGCCGTTAAATAGAATCACGAACCTTGGTTTTAAATTTCATTTCCGCATTGTTTTCCCGGAAGGGTGTCTGCAAAGACTTGCCGCGCATGCCTGCGCCCTTTATCCATGACCTGATTGCCTGATCCCCAATCAACTGATTACTATTTTTCATTCCTTCTCCCCAAAAACCCTTATAATAGTCGACCGGTGAATAACATGGCAAACGAACGCGTTTTAGTTGTTGAAGACGAACCCGCAGTCGCTCGTGGGCTGGTCATCGCTCTGGAAGAAGAGGGCTTTCGTGTCGACCTGGCGGAGGATGGCCGCTCCGCTCTGGAATTGGCCGCTTCCCGCAGCCCTCAGATTGTTTTATTGGATATCCGTTTGCCCGACATAAACGGTTTCGACGTCTGCCGTAAACTCCGCCAATCCGGCCACCGCATGCCCATCCTCATGCTTACCGCCCGCGACGATGCCACCGACAAAGTCCTGGGATTGGAGTTGGGCGCTGATGACTATATCGTTAAACCCTATCACCTCAAAGAATTGATCTCCCGCATGCGTGCCCAGCTGCGTCGTGCCTATGGCGACCTGGCAGCGCCGGCTTCCCAAGAGGTCATCCGTTTTGGGGAATTCGAAATCGATATGGATCAATGGGAGCTCCGCAAAGGGAATGACGCTATTTTCCTCACGCTGACCGAGTTCCGTTTGCTGCGCTATCTCATCACCCGCCCCAACCGCGTCTGCTCCCGCGACGACTTGATCGAACATGTCTGGGGGTACGACAGCGATATCGGCAGCAGCCGCATCGTCGATGTCCACGTCAGTCACCTGCGCGAGAAGCTCGAGGATGATCCCAATGACCCCCGTTGGATCATCACCGTCCGGGGCATCGGCTACAAATTCTCCCCCTGACCAACCCTCGACTAAGACAGAATAAACCTACCTTTCAACCGCTTCGAGGTATCTTACGCTTCGTCGAATCAAATGGAGATGCACTTCTCCATTTGCCAGATGATCTTTAAGAACTTTCTACCCGCTCCCCTAAGACGCACCGCCGCACATCCAACATATACACACCGCGGTTCATTGAGGGGGTCTGGGGGAAACAGTTTCCTCCCAGCAGTGGGGTGCGGGGGATGCTGCCATCCCCCGCAAATACGATCTGAATAATAAAAAAATCAACCGTCTCCTCATCAAACACAAACGTCCAACAATCTTGAATCTCCTCAATGAACCACACATCCAGAAAAAACATCTCGCAGTTCATCGAGGGGTCCGGGGAGTCGCACTCCCGTCAGGGGGGTGTGAGGGATTGGTCAGCGAAGCTGACCTTGGAGAACCTTCGGTTCTCCTGCTGCATGTGGAGAATGTTTCACATTCTCCCAAGCAAGCCGAAGGCTTGCACCCCACAGATAAAATAATCATCACTAAACTTACTAAGTGGTCTCCCCATCTTACACAGAAGACCAACAATCTTGAATCTACTCTATGGACCACACCTCTTCCTACAAACATTGAATCAATCAACAAAACATCCTTGCGGCCAATTTGCCCATACACCCTGTTATTAACTAGAGAATTAAATAACGCTTCTAGGCATTTGATTCCAGGGGTCCGGGGAGGGTTCCTCCTCCCAGCAGTGGGGTGCGGGGGATGCTGCCATCCCCCGCAAATACGATCTGAATAATAAAAAAATCAACCGTCTCCTCATCAAACACAAACGTCCAACAATCTTGAATCTCCTCAATGAACCACACATCCAACAAACACACACCCCAATTGTTGCCATTTCTTTACAATCCCTAAACCAAATCCTTAACCTTCCTCGCTACAATCAAACCGTGAGGAGGACCACTCCGCACATAAAATCAACGAGTTATAGGAGTATAGAATGAAGAACAAAATAAACTGGCAATGGATCGTGGTTACTATCCTGGTACTAACTTTAGGCCTGGCAGCCTGCGGCACCCCGGCGAATACCCCCGATGCAGCTGCCGGCACCGAGGTCCCATCCGAGATCGATGCCGACGAATTGATGGAAGACCCCGACGCCGGTGTCGTCGTCACTCGCGTGAACGCCGACAGCCCTGCAGATAAAGTCGGCTTGCAGAGAGGCGATATCATCCTCATGGTCGGCGACCGGGAAGTGAGCGATGTCGACGACCTCCGCGAAGCCCTGGAGGCTTACGAAGAAGGGGATAAGGTCCAGCTGGCCGTGCGCCGTGGGGACGAGCTTGTCATGAAAACCGTCGAATTGGGTGCTGGCCCCGGCCGGGCCTATCTCGGCACCTCCGTTTGCTGTGGGGGGACGTTGCTGGCCGTGCGTGAGGATGGTATTTTCGAGGGGAGTGCCCAGGCACTGGTCCTCGATGTGACCCCAGACAGTCCCGCTGAAAAAGCTGGTCTGGAAATGGGAGACTACATCGTGAGTGTCGACGGTGAGGAGATCGAATACGATACGGATCTGGGTGATGTCATCCAGGCCTACCAACCCGGCGACACCCTCACCCTTGAAATTTCCCGAGAGGACGAAGTCCAGGAGATGACCGTCAAATTGGGTGAAAACCCGGATTCTGAGGGAACGGCTTACCTGGGTATCCAATACCAGATGCTCCCCGGAATGAGCTTCATCAGCCGGGGTGACCTTCCTGAATTTCGCCTGGGCTTTGTTCCCGAAGGTGGGAAACGTGTCTGGGGATTTTTCCCCCACGCTCTCGTCTTCTCTGTGGATGAAGATTCCGGCCATCACTTCACCTTCAACGGTAACATAAATGGCCTTTTCATCGCTTCCGTAGAAGAGGATAGCCCCGCAGGCGACGCCGGTTTGCAGGTCCATGATGTCATCACCAGACTTGATGGTGAAGACATCGAAGATATGGACGCATTTTTACAAACCCTCCGCGCCCACAGTCCCGGCGATAAAGTCATCCTCACCATTGCCCGTTCAGGTGAAGACGAGGAAATGGAGATCACCGTTACCCTCGGCGAAAACCCAGACGATGAAGGAATCGGCTATCTGGGTGTGTCCCTGGGTGGGATGATTGTGACGGAGGTCGTTGGCAAGGAAGGGGAAGGAAGCGATACCTATGGCTCCTTCCGGTTCTACTTCGACGAATTTCCTCCTTTAGGCTTCCCCTTCGGTGATGATGTATGAGTTCCTTTGAGAGAAGTATAATATAGATAGAAAACGGCAATTCGGGGGGCGGGTCACTCTCGCCCCCCAGATCCGTACGAAGCTAAAGGTGATGGATCATGTTCAAATCACTTCGCTGGCGTTTGGCCTCCAGTTATATGCTCGTCACGCTGCTCACCGCCCTGCTCATCGGTGGGGCAGCGTATATGTTGATGCGCCAGTACGTCGATTCGCAGGAAAAATCTTCCCTCGAATCCAACGCCCAATCCATCGTCGCACAGGCCCGTTCCCTGCTGTGGCCTGTCGTGCAGGAATCCGAACTGCAATCCCTGGCCACGATGACCTCTTACCTGGGGGATGTGCGCGTGCGTGTGCTTGACCTGGAAAACCAGGTGCTCGCAGACTCCGGCATTAAAGGTCGCGCAGACCAGTTCCTTTGGGTGCTCTCTTCAGGCTACAGCATAGATGGGAGGATGTCGGTGGCGGAGCATATGACCATCCTTCTCCCCATCGAGGAGCCTGATCACCAGCTCTCTGAAGATGACATTTATGAACTCTACGGCCTCTCCCCCGAGATGACGTTTCGAGTCGTTCAACGGGAAGCGCTCCCCTGGGGCAGCCGTATTAAGTTCCAGCCCGGCTTTGAACAAATGCTTGTCGAATCGGAAACTATCGGCGGGCAGGTTGTCATCGCCCCCATCGTCGAGTCCGGCGTCCAGCTCGGTTTCGTGGAGGTCATCGGCGATCCCGGTTTTGGTAAAAACACCCTCGATACCACGGCCAGTGTCATCGCCATCGCTACTGCCGGGGCTGTATTGATTTCGGGGGCTGTCGGCTTCTTTATCGCCCGGCGGCTTACCAAACCCATCAACCATCTTGCCGAGGTCACCACGGTGATGAGTGAAGGCGACCTCTCTATCCGTGCTCCTGAGCTGGGGGAAGATGAGATAGGACGTTTGAGTCAGGGCTTCAATAAGATGGCCGATTCCTTGCAGTCCAGCTTCACAGCCATTGAAAATGAGCGCGATACCCTCCGCCGTTTCGTCGATGATGCCTCCCACGAACTCCGTACGCCCATCACCGCCCTGGTCAGTTTCCTCGAGCTCCTCTCCGGGAAAGCAAAGCGGGATAAAAAATCGAGGGACGAACTCCTTGAAGAGAGTCTCTCGCAGGTCCAGCGTCTGGAATGGATCACCAACAACTTGCTGAAATTGTCTCGCTTCGACGCCAACATCATCGCCGTTGACCGCCAGCGGGTCAAAGTCTTCGATCTCCTCGACGAAGCCTTTTCCCCCTTCAAGACAATCGCCTCCAAGAAAGGTATCGTCGTAGAACTCGTCCCGCCGCAGGAGGATGTGGAAGTCTCCCTTGACCGCACCCTCACCTTGTTAGCCTTATCCAACCTCCTGGACAACGCCTTCAAATTCACCCCGGAGGGGGGCGGGATCATCGAACTTGGGGGGGAGCGGGAAGGAGATCATCTCCGTTTATGGGTTCGCGACAATGGCTCTGGCATCGATCCTCAAGACCTTCCCCGCGTCTTCGACCGTTTCTACCGGGGCAAGAACGCCGGGAAAGAAGGCAGTGGCCTCGGTCTGGCCATCGTGAAAAGTATCGCCGAAATCCAGGGTGGTTCCGTGACCGTTGAAAGCGCTTTGAGGGAGGGCTCCACCTTCACCCTCCGACTCCCCGCCTGACCACACGTAGGGGCGGCCCTTGTGGCCGCCCGGCAAATCGACCTGTGCGCAGATCATCGTCAGCATCGCTGGCCTGGTGAGGGGGGGTACCAATGTTCCCATTACCAATCAAACAAAACACACCCATCCACCCGATTACCTGCTTCCCCGATCGACTCCTCACTCCCTTCCCAAATCGATTACAATATTCCCGAAATATTCACCTATCGATTCACCATCACGAAGAGGTAATGTACTTATGACTCAAAAATTATCACGACGTTCCTTCATCAAACTCACCGGAGCCGCAGGCACCGCCTTTCTCCTTTCCAGTTGCAACATTAAAGACAGCATTCTCGGCACCCCCGAAACCCAACTCCCCATCATCGAGGGAGCCTGGTCCTACACAAACGGGACCCTCTCCCTTGACCTCTCGAAACTCCCTGAACTGGATGAGCTGGGCGGCGCCGTGCGTATCGAAGGAGCCGTCTTGCCGGATCCCATTCTCGTTGTGCTGGGCGAAGACGGGGATTACTACGCCTTCAAGAATGCCTGCACTCACGGCGGTCGTATGATCGATCCCGTCGCCGGGACCATGACCCTGCAGTGCTGCAGCCTCAGCAGGTCCACTTACGATTACCAGGGCAGCGTCATCTCAGGTCCGGCGCCAAGCCCCCTCACCAGCTATCCCCTCGCCGTAGAAGGCGAGCAATTACTCATCACTTTATAAGAGGTATTCAAATGGCTGAAAACAATTGTGAAAACTGCCCCATGCGGCAAAAGGCCGAAGCTAAACCCAAGTCTTTGCTGGCTAGGTTTTGGAAATGGCACACCACCTGGTGCCCCGGTTGGAAAGCCTACCAGGAATCCCTGGCTGCCAAAGCAGAGTAAGCGTTTCCAGGAAATATAAAAATCAAAAGCAGGGTAGCAGACTGCTTCCGGGTTGACCCTACCATAAGCCGGGTATTAATTTATACCGCGTCCGTTCGGCAAACGCCTTGTATCCCGCCAGTTCCTCCTGGAGCGTGCGGTCTTCCAACCGTGTCCGCAGGATGATGCTGGTTGTGAACAATACCGCCGGGATGAGCGCCCACCACGAGCTTAGAATCAAGGGGGCAGACATCCACTGCGTCACCGCCGACAGATATCCGGGGTGCCGCACCAGCCGGTACGGTCCCGTTTCACACACCTGGTGGCCGTCTTGTATCCACACCGATCCCGACCAGAATTTGTTCTCCGACAAGGTCCACGAACTCAGCACCCTCGAAACCCCCAGCAGGATCACCAATCCGATCACCTGGAGGATGACCGGCATAGGCATGCTCCACCCGTAGCGTTCGTCCAACCCGGCCACGACCACCACCGCCAGCATCAATGGCATACCGGTCTTTAAAAAGAGTTTATCCCAGTCTTTCGTCTCTCCCGATATCTCGACCTTGGCGTTGGCCAGATCTTCGTTGCGCAGTCCCACCACCGTCATCCCCACCAGGGCTGCAGTGAACAGCGTGCCGAAAAACAGCCACCCGTCCCCCCAGGTCCAATCCCCGGCGGACAAGAACAGGGCAATCCCGAAGACGAACAGCAAAGTGCTCGAACGGAGAGCGTATTTTATAGCAGACAACAGACTCATGCTTTTGTGTTCAGGCATCATAAAAACTCCTCGTGAAGTGGTTTCGATATACTAGTCGACTTCACCACATGGGGATATATCAGTTTCTATGGTTGTATGGCAGCCAGACCCGAGCCGTGTTCGTAATCGAGGTAAAGACGATTATGAATCATTCAGGCAGTAATGCCTCATTAACATAATCTTTATACCGTGAATTTCATAGAAGCTGAGGAAGTTAGTCAATGGAATTGACCTTGGGAAAATGGAGCAGCTTTGTTGATCTTGAAGAACCCAAGGCTGGCTCTACTAACCTGTACTTTTTATTCCTTAGCGAATGTAAAACCTTTGCACAATCAAATGGAGATGCATTTCTCCATTTGCTGAATCAAACGGGGCGCATTTCACCGTTTGATCAATGCTCTTTAAGATCCATATACTCAAATCGCGCTGCCGCACATCCACCAAATACACACCGCAGCTCATCGAGGGGTCCGGGGAGTCGCACCCCTTGCCTTCCATAACCCATCTTTGCGGCCAGTTAGCCCATACACCTTGTTATAAATCAGAAAATAAAACACCGCCCCTAAGCATTTGATTCCAGGGGTGTGGGGGATTGGTCAGCTTTGCTGACCTTGGAGAACCGAAGGTTCTCCTGCTGCATGTGGAGAATGTGAAACATTCTCCCAAGCAAGCCGAAGGCTTGCACCCCACAAAGATAGAATCAATCAATAAAATACTACCAACCGTATCCCCATCACACACCAACAACTAACAATCTCGAATCTCCTCATTGAACTACACATCCAGCAAATACACACCGCAGCTCATCGAGGGGTCTGGGGAGCCGCACCCCTTGCCTTCCATAACCCATCTTTGCGGCCAGTTAGCCCATACACCTTGTTATAAACCAGATATCTAAATACCGCTTCTATGCATTTGATTCCAGGGGTCCGGGGAGTGGGTCAGCGAAGCTGACCTTGGAGAACCAAAGGTTCTCCAAGCCTGTGGCGAATGCTGTGCATTCGCCCAAGCAAACCATAGGTTTGCACTCCGGCGGTGGGGTGTGGGGGATTGGTCAGCTTCGCTGACCTTGGAGAACCTTCGGTTCTCCTGCTGCATGTGGAGAATGTGAAACATTCTCCCAAGCAAGCCGAAGGCTTGCACCCCACAAAGATAGAATCAATCAATAAAATACTACCAACCGTATCCCCATCACACACCAACAACCAACAATCTTGAATCTACACCATAAACCACACATCTCCCTACAAATATAGAATCCATCATCAAAACATTCCAAACCATTTCCTCACCACTTAATATTGAATTAGAAAAGGCTTAATCTCTACAATGCTGCGCAATGAATGTCTTGGCTTACCTACCGAAACCCCGATTATCCACAATTAACGCTAATTAATATCAAGGAGAACTGACCACCTGTAAGAAACCCGCCATCGAACAAGTCTATGCCTTAGGTGATAATAAAAACAGGAGAGTAAAAAAAGATGAATAACTCATTACAGGTGGGCGATCCCGCCCCCGATTTCGCCGCACAAGACCAGTCAGGCGTAACCCATACGTTAGCAGAATACCGGGAGAAATGGCTCGTATTGTATTTCTACCCCAAAGACAACACCCCCGGCTGCATCAAAGAGGCTTGCAGCATTCGCGATAACTACGCCGATGTCAAAAAACTGGCTGTAATTTTTGGCGTCAGCGGGGACAGCGTCAAAAGCCACAAGGGCTTCGCCGACAAATACAACCTGCCCTTTCTCCTCTTGTCCGACCCCGAGAAAAAGATGATAGAGGATTACGGCGCGAATGGGGATATCTTCAATAAACGTGCCACCTTCATCATCGACCCTGAGGGAAAAATCGCAAAGATCTACCCTAAGGTCAAAGCGGATTCACACGCCCCCGAACTCGTCGCCGACCTCAAAGAACTTCAAGCCTAAAACCTTTCCACTGTCTTTATGTGGAATGAGGGGCAGAGCATATGCCTCCAACTCGATAATTGATTAAATCAAAATGGGGCGGCCTGTTGGCTGCTCATATTTGATTGATATTTTGTCAATAACTCGCTGACCCCAATAGCGGGATCGCCGGGTCATCTCCAGGATGAATATTGTCGAGTATATGTGTGCCGATCTGATTTATCCGAGTTGAATTCGCATTAAGTCCCCCTCTCCGATTGCCAAGATTCTTCCTTTACAATATCATGGAGTTGATGATAATTAACTCTTTTATATCGTCATTGTAGAGGTCCTGGTTGATTAAATGCCTCAACCGTTCCCCCTTCAGGTGGCATTGGACTCACGACCTAAGGAGTGCGTATGATTAATTCGATGGCAATGACTGCTGCTGGAGAGGTCCGCATTGGCCTCCAGATTGACGAGTTCACCCAGGTATTGGGAGACCCGGCTGCCCTTTTGTGGGTGGATTTATCCGGCCACTCGGAGGGCCGTTTCGAGCCAATTCTCCGGGACATCTTCGCTTTCCACCCATTGGCAATCGACGATGCCCTGGTCGAGACCCATATCCCCAAGGTGGACGATTGGGGAGAATTCCTCTACATTGTCCTCCGCGGTATCCGCATGGAAGACGATGACGAACTTGAAATTATCATTCCCGAATTGGACATCTTTCTGGGACAAAACTTCATGCTTACCTATCACGACACCCCACTTGAAGTCGTCGATACGACCTGGGAACTCTGTCAAAGGGATAAGCGATATCTCAGCAGGGGATCCGCCAACCTCTTCTACCGCCTGGCGGATGAACTCGTCAACCACTATCTCATGGTCATCGAGCGCATGGATGAGAGTATCGACGATATCGAAGATGTGATCTTCGATGACCCCAGGCATGAGGTCTTGAATCGCATCTTCCGCCTCAAGCGTGCCTTGCTTGTCCTTCGCCGCACGCTCTTGCCCCAGCGGGAGGTCTTCAATAAACTTTCCCGCGGCGATTTTGAACTCATCGAGGAAGGCGACCGGGTCTACTTTCGGGATGTCTACGATCACATGGTCCGCTTCCAAGAAATTAATGAAAACCTGCGCGATCTCATTAGTAGTGCCTTGGATTCCTACCTCTCCATGGTCAACAACCGCATGAACGAGATTATGAAAACCCTCACCATCATCACCACCTTGTTCATGCCCCTTTCCTTCCTCACCGGATTCTTCGGCATGAATTTCTTTCAAGCCCACCTCCCACTAGAAACCTGGACAGGCCAGCTCGTCTTTAAAATCGTTATAGCGGGTTTCATCCTCATCCCGATTGCCATGTATTTGTGGATGCGTCGCCGCGCCTGGATGTAAACCCTCACTTGGGTACAACCCCGACTGCTCAATCAATAAAGGAATTCCCCTATCATTAAATTCCAAACTGAATGATCACAATCAAACAATCAAACTATCGAACTACCCAACTAACCAACGAACCAATCCATTACCTATACGCCAGGGTAGTCCCCCACGCGCGGTATAATGACCTCGTCGGGAGAAGAGTCGCGAAGGAGTTTTCATGCCGTTAGATATCATCCTCGGGGCGCAGTGGGGGGACGAAGGCAAAGGCCGCATGGTCGACCTGCTCGCCGCCGATTCCGACATCGTCGCCCGTTACAGCGGTGGCGACAATGCCGGTCACACCGTCACTGTCGGTGATCGGGTCTTCAAGCTCCACCTCATCCCTTCCGGCATCGTTCATCCCCATGTAGTTGGCGTCATGGGAAACGGCATGGTCATCAATCCCGAAACCCTCCTCCGTGAGATCGATATGCTTGAAAACATGGGTGTCCCAATTTCACCAGACCGGTTGAAGGTTTCCCCTGCCGCCCATCTCATCACCCCCGCCCACCGCGCCCTCGATGCCGCCCAGGAAGCCCAACTCGGTCAGGGCCAGATTGGCACCACCCTCCGAGGCATCGGCCCCGCCTACATGGATAAATCTGCCCGTCGGGGGCTGCGGGTCGAGGAGATGCTCGACGAAGAATCCCTCGCCGACCGGGTCAAAGAACACGTCGAATTCACCAACCGCAATCTCACCAATCTCTACAACGCCGATCCCCTGCACGCCCAATCCGTGGCCGCCCAGTTCGTCGACCATGCCCGTCGCATTCGTCCCTTTATTGCTGATACCACCCACCTCGTCAACCAGACTCTCGATGAGGGGGGCAGGGTCCTTGCTGAAGGCGCCCAGGGTACCCTCCTCGACCTCGACCACGGCACCTATCCCTATGTGACCAGTTCCAACCCCACCGCCGCCGGCGCCTTGGTCGGTTTAGGAGTTGGGCCGCGCCACGTGGGTGACGTCATCGGTGTCGCCAAGGCTTTCCAGACCCGCGTGGGGGAAGGCGCCATGCCCACCGAACTGGAGGGGGATTTGGCTCTATGCTTGCGGGGCACCGGCGAAAATCCGTGGGACGAGTACGGCACCACCACCGGACGCCCCCGCCGCGTCGGCTGGTTGGACCTGGTCCTCCTCCGCTACGCCGTCCGCCTGAACGGCCTCAACCACCTGGCACTCACCAAGCTAGACATCCTCACCGGTATCGATCCCCTGCGGCTGTGCGTAGCCTACCAGAAGAACGGCCACACCTTCCCAGACCTGCCTATGGGTACTCACGACCTGGACGCATTCGAGCCGGTCTATCGAGACCTCCCCGGCTGGGATGGGGACATCCAATCCGCCCGGACGTGGGACGAGCTCCCCACCCCCGCCCAAGACTATGTCCGCATCATCGAAGAAGAGACCGGCGTAGCCGTGGGCTGGATCTCCGTTGGAGCCGAACGCACCCAACTGGTTGTGAGATGACTTCTCCTCAACCACACCGAGACACCTTTCTTAATTCGTTCATGTAGGGGCATCGGCAAAGCCCTGCCGCTGCATGCCTGCGCCCGTTTTCATCTTCCTTTTTTATACATGGAGAATTCGCGAAACCTCGTTTTGTCCACATTCACCGAATCAAATGGTGTTCTTTCCCCTGTATGATCATCATCCCTCCATACTTAATCAAAATCTACATTCATCTGCCTGCAAATATCTGCGGTCACTTCCATTCCCAAAACCTCTAAGAGGAGAGTCGGGTATAGCTAAAATAGATAGCCTTGAACTTTCCTGCTTTGCGGCCAATTTCCTCAGACACCTCGTTATAAACTAGAGAATTAAAGGACACTCCGATGAATTTGATTCCAGGGGTCCGGGGAGGGTTCCTCCTCCGGCGGTGGGGTGTGGGGGATGCCGCCATCCCCCACAGATATTGAAATGCTTATAAAAGAATGAAAACCGTTTCCACATCTATCCCTTTGAATCTAATATCTCACCTCCCCACCCATTGCTTTCCTATCCATCAAACCAAAAAGAGGCGAACCCGCGTCCGCCTCAATATTCATTAATAAATTACCCACTCACTCGGGTACTACACTCACCAACACGGCGCGGACGACGCGGCGGTAGCGGTAGCTGTCATAGGCCGAGCTGTAGCGCTCACAGGTCAGCAGGGTGACCCAGTCGTATTCCTCGTGGTGGAGTGGGGCGGTGTTCGTCGGCGTCGTAAGGTAGTTGTAGCGTACCGCATAGGTATACACGTAGCCCCAGGCGTGGATCTCGATCACGTCCCCATACTTGAGATCCTTCAGGTCCACGAAGGGGCCGGGGTTGTTGTCCGCGTCCCATACGTGAGCGGTGATACCGGTGTTGCCTGCAGTGGTCGGGAAGGCAGTCCCCTCCAGCCAGCCGGCGCTGTCCCCCAACCAGGCCACGTCCCACTCGCCCTCCACCACCGGCACCCCAACAATGTCCATCTCGACGCCCAGGCCGGGGATTTCCATCCACAGGTCTGAAGCGATGTAAGCCTTCTCCGCAGGTTGTTCCATCAATCTCGTGACCCGACCCGGGGCGAAACCCGTGGCGGGCAGGGCGCTGACCGCTTCTCTTACCCTGAAATCGAGGGTCGAATCGAACACGCCTTCATTGAGTTCAGCACCTGTGGTGTTCTCGATGGTAGTCGTGCCGCAGATGAACAGGCGGTATCTTCCCAAAGACAAAGGCACGCCCCCGTTGATGCCAAGTGTGGCGATGAAGGGGTCAGAGCCGTCGTAGGTGGCGCTGTCCACGCTGACCTGGGTGTCGTCCGGGGCAGCACCGCTACCGGGCACGGCGCAGGACTGCGTGTCGAACGTGCCGTTGGCGCCTGCCTCCACCAGCAGGTAGTTGCCGGTGTAGTTGGCGGCGTCCCCCCCACCCCCGCTTTGGGCATCCATGTTGAATTCGATGGAAATTTGCATTGGCCCTGTGGTGAGGCTGGCCCCATTGGCGGGAACTGTGTTGGCGCTGAAAAGGACTGTAAAGGGTGTAGCGCAGTTCAAGCCAGCGTCGCTAATCATCCAGTGATCCGAAAAGGTCATGTTGTTGCGGGCCGCTTGCCCTGTGCAGTAGGTGCTGTTACCGCCGCCAAAATCGACCGAACTGATCAAATTTTGTGCGTCCCAGCCGGTCAGCAGGGCGTCGTAGTTTGCTGTCGAAAGTTTTGCGCCGGAGAACATATCCAAGGCATCGGTTAATGCCTCTACATCCCAGCCCCCGATATCCTGGTTGAAAGACGTCGCTACAAAGAACATGAAGCCCATATTGCCGACCTTGCTTGTGTCCCACCCACCGATGTCCTGGTTGAAGGCGGTGGCGTTTTGGAACATATTTGACATACTGGCCACATTGGCCGTGTTCCAGCCCCCGATATCCTGGTTGAAGGCCGCAGCAGAGGTGAACATAGCTACCATATCGGTAACCTTGCCTGTATCCCACCTCCCGATGTCCTGGTTGAAAGCCGCAGCGCCCCTGAACATGTAGCTCATATCGGTAGCATTTCCCGTATCCCAGTTCCCAATGTCCTGGTTGAAAGCCGGGGCGTATTGGAACATAGCCGCCATATTTATCACGTTGCTCGTATCCCAGTCCCCGATGTCCCCGTTGAAGGCGGAGGCATAATTGAATATGCTGTCCATATTGGTGACATTGGAAGTGTCCCATCCCCCGATGTTTTGGTTGAAATTGGATGCATTCGAGAACATGTAGCTCATATCGGTGACATTTCCCGTGTCCCACCCACCGATGTCCTGGTTGAAGGCCGCTGCGTAAGCAAACATTGAAAACATATCCGTGACGCTGCCTGTGTCCCACCCGCCGATATCACTGTTGAAGACGGAAGCATCCCTGAATGTACGGTTCATATCTGTGACGCCTGACAGGTCAGGCGCGTCGGATGCCGTCGACGTGAGGTTTGCGCAGCCCCAAAAAGCGTGGCCCATCGAAGTCCAATGGCCTGTGCCCCACTGTTCGACGGTCAGGAGCTTACGCCGGTCCCCACCATTATTGAAATAGATCCTCGGGAATCCTGTGCCTGCCCCGCTGTTGTCTTTGATGCGGATGGTGTAGGTGCCAGCGCCCAAATTCAAACCCGTGGGGCCGTAATCGCAGGTATAATTTCCGCCCACCCCTGTGGCTTCATCCGTCCCATCGTCGTTGCAGTCTACGTTGTAGTTGTATCCCCCTCCTGTGGTGGGGATGACGAATTGGGTATCGGACGAGGGGCCGATGTTATCCGTTTTAACGGTGATGACGAAATCGTCTGCGGGCGCCTGTAAAGGCCTGGGAGACCTCGCCGCTTGAGCCGGAATCACGGATATGGACGAACATAGGAGCAGAACGAGGATGACCTTGACCCGGGTTGAATGCGTGAAACCTGACATGTCCTCCTCCAGGATATGCAGTTG
Organism: Anaerolineales bacterium; assembly: GCA_050115475.1. GTDB lineage: Bacteria > Chloroflexota > Anaerolineae > Anaerolineales > UBA11579 > JASFQL01. The sequence continues at coordinate 3,809 of JASFQL010000043.1, read as the reverse complement.
TGGGTGTTTGGTTGATAGAAAACGCTAAGAATGTACCTGTAATAACCCAGGTAATTTTATCTGAACAAGCCTGACATGGCAAGGAAATATATTTAAATATTGACGATAAGCCAGAAGAGTTACTCCCCCAAATAAAAACTTCCCACCATACTGTATAGACAAATAAAGGTACAATGTGATCCAAGCTAACTCCCTGCATCACACTGTACCCTATTAGGATTCGATGAATACAGTCCGAACCGCAGACAACGCCTTACTGGATCACAGGCAGTATCTCATCCCATGATTCCCCACCGTTGTCGGTGTGGTACAGGCCGATGGCATCATCGCAACGGCCCACCGCCCATCCCTCATCCGCATCGATGAAGCTGAACTGGCCGTCCCAACAGACCGTCTTGACGTAGGTCCAGGTTTGCCCGCCGTCCGTGGTCTTGTGGATTTCGCGGCTCAAGGCAAAACCCACATCCTCGTCCAGGAAGACGAGTTCGCCGCCCGGATAGTCATATATCTGCCAGTCGGTGCCGCCGTTGGTGGTTTTATATAAGTAGGACTCAGTCGCGTCGAGGTTGAAGTTCCTGCAATCTAAGGCCAGCACTACCGATTGTGGAGAAAAGAAACGAGGGGAGTGTCCCGTACAATAATCACCTGTTGTGGGTAAAGGCAGTACCTCATGTTCCCAAGTCAATCCGCCGTCGTACGTCCATTCGACATAGGCTTCGACGTATGGACCTGGCTCTGTGGTGACCAGTCCGGTTTCCTCATCTGCAAAGGCCAGCCCAGTCTTGCAGCAGGTCTGCAGGTAGACGCTATCCGTGGGGTCGATGATTTTCTCCCAGGTAACCCCGCCGCTTTCAGTCTTGAAACCTTCGGTGTACTGGTGCGACATCCCCGCGCCGACGTCCACCATGAACCAGCCTGTATCGCCGTCCGCAAACAGCAAGAACAAAGGCTCGTAATAATCCCCCCTTACTTTGAGCGGCAGGCTTGCCGCCCAGGAAGCGCCGCCGTCGGTCGTATACCAGATGACGGTATCCTCCGGGAAACTTCCATCTACGGGGGCGTAGGTGACCCAGGCCGTGTCGATGTCAAGGAAGAAAGCCACAGCCTCCTTTTCCGGCCACCCCGGAATGGGGGCGGGTTCCGGCGGCGTCACGTCGCTCCATGACTTCCCACCGTCCATCGTCTGGAGGACGTGGTTGAGGGGAGCCTGCTCCCCACCGATTCCCCAGCCTTCCGTCTGGGTGAACATCTCGATGTAGCTTATCACAACGGGATCGCCCGCCGGCGGCGTCGGTGTCACAGTGCCGTCACCCACGCATCCTTGAGTCACCGCTGCCGCGAAGCCCAGTAAAAATAACACTTTCAGTAAAATCTTGACTTTCATAACTGCCTCCTTTGATACGTTCTATTCGATTCATCAAGGAACACGGCAGCCGTGCCAGGGTCGTAGAATCTCAGGGGGTTTTCATCGTTGTGTTCCTCTATGCTTACGGCGTACGAATGTCCGCTCTATCCAAGCATCGTGGAAGGGGTGATGTCTTCCCACATGTTGTGAAGATGCATAGAAAGGATCCGATGAGGGTCGCGCGTGTATGGGGTTAGGGCATTAATTCCGCCATTTTCTTATCAAGATTGTACTACAACTAACCGCCAATGATACCTTTTTCAATCCCCGGATTAAGAAAAAAGGCGGGTGACCAACCCGCCCTTATGATATGAAAATAGATGGTAGTGGGATTATTCGATCAACCCATACGTCGCCGCCATCCCCACCCCTCCATCGTCCACCCTTTCGATGATCCCCATCTTCTTCAACTGGTAGATCGCGCTCCGTGCCTGCTCGGGCGTGCAGCTTTGCGCCGAACTCGTGATCTTCGCCGTCGGGCTGGGGCCTTGTTCCCCCAGGTAGTCGAGGACGTGCTGCGCCGCAGCGGAAAGCGGCCGCTCACTGTGCACCGCCAGCCGCGCCTGCGCCAGGTCCGCCGGGGTGAGCCACACCCGCATGGTGTGCTCCTCGGGCGGCTCGAAGTGGATTTCGGCGGCGAAGTGCTGCGGGGGGATGTCGCGGGTCTTGAGGGTCTCGAACTCGATCAAGGGCGTGTGCGCCTTCCCCCGCACCTGCACCATCAAGTCCACCGCCCCGCGCAGGTGCGAGCTGCCCCGGTAAATCCCGGCCTTGTTGGTGTGGTGGATCAGCACGACCGCCGCGCTCACCCGGTCCGCCAGCGCCCGCAGCGACCGCAGGATCGGGGCCAGGTGGAACACGGAGTTCTCGTCCGTCCCGGGGATGGCCCCCACTAGCGGGTCGATCACGATCAGGGACGCATCCCGCTCCCCAGCTTTGTCGCTCAAGGTCCGGATGTCGTCGGCGTCCCGCAGGTCGAAGCCGCTCAGCGAGGACAGGTGGAAGGGCAGGCCGGCGGGGGCCTCGTGGGCGCGCATCACCTGCCCCAGCCGCTTGAGGAAGCGCGCCGCCCCGCTCTCTTCGTCGATCCACACCACGCCTCCCCGCGAGGTCGGGCGCTCCAGCCAGGCTTCCCCCATCGCCAGGCACACGGCCATGTCGAGGATGGCGTAGGTCTTTTTCGCTCCCGGTTCGCCCACCACCAATACCAGCCCGGGACGGGAGATGAATTCGCCCACCAGCCAGTCGGCCAGGGGCGGGGGATGCAGCGCTGCCGCAGCGGACATGAAGCGTTTCCCAGACGTGGAGAAGGGGGCAGCTTGAGGCGCTTTCAGGGCGTCTTCCACCATCAGCGTGATCCGCACCCGTTCGGGGTGCCCGGCGATGGCCCTGTGGAAGGCCGCCCAGCGCGCATTGGCGCCCCCGGAGGCTCGCCGCACCGCACTGTAGATGCCGTCCCACGGGGGGTTGAGTGCTTGCTGGGGGGCTGGCGCTTCCGGACCCTGGTCGATAAGCATCCGCACAGCGGCCTGAGGGGTGTGGGGGATGTATGGTGTGTCAGGTGTATCTGGTATTCCGCCCATGGGGGTATTATAGCACAGATGTTCTGATTTGGGGAGGGGTGAAATACGAATGCCTTTATTGAGGATTAAATTAGTGGAGAGGGTATAATGATGATATGGTTGACCAAATTTCGTCTCGTTTAGGGCAACATAGTGTTACGGCATTACTAGGAGCGACATCAATTATTCTTGGGGAATGGGGAGTATGGCCTTCGCAGGAACATTTAGCGATTCCCGTAGGTGTTAGAATTCTTTTGGTACTATTTGGAGGAGGATTTACTTACCTTGGATTATGGTTTTTGTTCATTTCAATTCAAAAATCAAGAGAAGATGAATTATCGTTTGCTAAGCAATGGAAAACTAGATCGCAAACAATTGCTTTATTATTAATAGTGATATTTTTAGCTTATGTCTTATATGATAGTATCGAAACCACTCAATCTGATGATACTAATATGGCACATGTCATTACTCAAACTCCATCACCTACAACCACACCAGATGGGGATAAGATAATTGAAGAACCACCAAAGTTTGATTGGGGAATCGTAATACCAATAATCTTGATAACTGTTCTTATTATTAGTAATATCTCTGATGGACTTAAGAAAGCTAAAAGGGAGAATTTATTACAAATCAGGAAACAGTTAGAGGTTGCTGGAGAATTATCAGGTTATAGACATCAGGGCAGGAGATTATTGAGGAAAGGTAAGGTTAACATTAAAATTGCGGAATATAATCAATGGTTAGAAGATTGTGCAGAATGGAAAACAGATTTAGATTCTTACATTCAGCTGAATTTAGATAAAAAATATTATTCAAAACTATTTGATCCTAGTAAT
>JASFQL010000042.1:0-25717 GCA_050115475.1 Anaerolineales bacterium | reverse complement strand
ATGGGAATCATGAGCCGTTTAGTAAAGTTCTATCACAAATTCCCACATCTCATTCAATCTGCGATAGCTTCAGCTCGCGGCGTTTACCTGAGTTCGTTACGCTATGGTCCCCTCACCGATCAAATGATAGAAGAAGCCCGGGAGCGGGAGACATGGAGTATTGAACGTTGGGAATCTCGACAAGAAGAGCAACTGGCGCGTATATTACATTTGGCAGCCACTCAGGTACCTTATTATCGGAATATGTGGACTAAACGCAGGAAAAATGGGGATAAAGCTTCTTGGGAAATTTTAAGTAACTGGCCAATATTACATAAAGATACTTTACGCACGCATCCCCAAGAGTTCCTCGCTGACGCTTATCAGAAACAAAGACTTGTGAAAGAGACCACCAGTGGCACAACAGGAACACCCCTAACCCTATGGACGACTCAAAAAGCTGTTCGCCAATGGTATGCACTCTGTGAAGCCCGTTGGCGTGGCTGGTATGGACTCTCTCGTCAAGATCGCTGGGGAATTTTCGGCGGACAAATGATCGTGCCTTTCTCGAAAAGGCGTCCCCCGTTTTGGGTCTGGAATGCAGGTATGAAACAGTTGTATTTATCTTCATACCATCTCCGACCTCAAAATATCCCCCACTATATTAATGCGATCTGCAAGCATAATCTCGTCTATTTACTAGGATATGCTTCCTCTCTTTATTCTCTAGCCCTATTTACTTTAGAACAAAAACTATCTGTTCCTTCCCTGAAAATAGTCATTAGTAACGCTGAACCCTTGTATCCACACCAACGTAAAGTTATTTCTGAAGTATTCCAATGTCCCGTTTATGACACCTATGGGCAATCAGAGAATGTATGCGCAGCCAGCGAATGCTTGAGTGGTAATCTACATCTCTGGCCGGAAGTGGGGTTGATAGAGAATATGGACGACAACGAGGATGTACTTCTACCAGCCGGGAAAACTGGTCGTTTGATATGTACAGGCTTTCTAAATCAGGCAATGCCGTTAATTCGGTATGAGGTTGGGGATCTGGGACGTTTGTCCAAAAAAACATCTTGTTCCTGTGGGCGTAATTTACCTATACTTAAAGCGATAGAAGGTCGCATGGATGACGTTCTTCTCACACAAGATGGACGGCGTATCGGGCGTCTCGATCTGGTATTCAAAGCGAATATTCCTATTCGTGAAGCGCAAATCATCCAGGAAACAATCAACCGCATCCGTGTGAAATATGTCCCTGCGAATGGATTTAATCAAAAACATGCAAATGAACTTACGCCCCTCCTACGCGACAGGTTAGGGGATATGGAAATCATTTTGGAAAACGTCGATTCGATACCGCGCACGGAAGCGGGGAAATTTCAAGCTGTAATATCAAGGCTTAATAAGGTATAGGAATATTCATGGATACTCCATTCGTTTCCATTATCCTTCCTATTCGTAATGAAGCACAATATATCGAACGGAGTCTTAGTGCTGTACTCAATCAAGATTACCCTAAGAAGTGCATGGAAGTGATAATCGCAGATGGGATGTCGACAGATCAAACACGCCAAATCATTGAGGATTTAGCTTCACAACATCTGCAGATCAGAGTGGAAGTTGTAGATAACGAAAGCCAGATTGTTCCGACTGGTATGAACGTCGCTCTCCAAAAAACGAAAGGGGAAATTGTGATTCGTGTAGATGGGCATTGCGTTATTGCACCAGACTACGTTCGAAATTGTGTCAATCACATACAGAGTAATGATATCGATTGTGTAGGTGGCTCAATTCATTCGGTGGGCGAAACTCCGATAGCAGAAGCTATCGCAATTGGGATGAGTTCACCATTTGGTGTAGGGAATTCAGCTTTTCGTACAATGTCCGATAAAAGTACATTTACGGATACAGTTCCTTTTCCGGCATATACCCGTCAAATCATCGAACATGTTGGGATGTACGATGAAGAGCTAGTCCGCAACCAGGATGACGAGTATAACTGCAGAATTCGCAGCGCAGGGGGAAAAATTCTCCTAGCCAATGACGTCCATTCAACCTATTTCAGTCGAGCATCCTGTATACACCTTTGGCGGCAGTACTATCAATACGGATTCTGGAAAGTACGAGTCCTTCAAAAACATCCTAGACAGATGAAATTACGACAATTCATCCCCCTCTTTTTTGTTCTTACCCTCTTTATTTCTTCACTTATCTATCTCTCCCCTGCCCTTCGCCCCCTATCCCTGATCGTTCCATTATTCTATTTACTCGCTAATCTGTTCACATCTTTTGTAACGGCTTTAAAGTACAATTGGAGATATCTTCCACTTCTGCCTATTATATTTTCCACTCTACATCTCAGCTATGGATTAGGATTTCTAACTGGCCTTATAAAATTCTGGAACCGCTGGGGCGATAGAATCGGAAAAGTACCAGTTTCAACGAATGGCATAATAAAATCTACAACACGTCAACTCCCAAAATTTTCTCATTCTAAATAACGATTCGGAAACTAACCAAACTTTGGCTTCATTATTGCGCTGGTTACTTGTATTCGTTTGGATGGGTGTTATTTACTGGATATCTTCATCTAGTGATCCATATCAGGTGGTCCCAGACCCTGTTTCAGTTTCAGATGAAACCATCGGTCGGGTTGCTCACATCTTTGAATTTACAATTCTCACGATATTAACATGCAACGCTTTTCATTCTCGCGGACAATTAATAATAAACGCTGTGAAAAAAGCATTCGTTTTTTCGTTTTCATATACGATATTCGATGAATTACACCAAAGCGTTGTGCCCGAACGCACTTTCCAGTTCATCGATCTTGGTTTGTATATGGTAGGAATCTTGCTAGGAATAGGCATTATTGTTTGGATATTTCCACTATTCAGAAGGATGAAAATAACGGTGAATTGAGTTGAGATATATAAATCGTATTCGAGACATCATAATCGCATCATTGGGCTTGTTTTTTCTAAGTCCATTTCTATCTTTAATCGCGTTTGCAATAAAACGTGACTCTCCCGGACCTGTTTTCTACCACGGACACCGAGCTGCTAAAGGTGGAGGAAAATTCCGGATCCTGAAATTTCGAACAATGTATGAACGGCCAGGCAGCTATAATGGCGTAAAAATCACGGCTGAAGATGATCCCCGAATAACACCTCTCGGTCATTGGCTTCGAAATACTAAGTTAAATGAACTCCCCCAACTCTGGAATGTACTAAAGGGAGATATGAGTTTGGTAGGGCCGAGGCCAGAAGACCCAGAAATTGTCGCACAATGGCCTAAAGAATTGAGGGAGGAGATTTTATCTGTAAAACCGGGTATAACCAGTCCCGCTTCAGTTCTTTACAGAGATGAAGAAAGCATGTTGAATAATAAAAATGTGATGGAAACATATTTGAATTTGATACAGCCGAGTAAAATCCGGCTCGATCAACTCTATGTACGAAATCACTCATCATGGCTCGACCTTGATGTTATTCTTTGGACAGCTCTAGTATATCTCCCCAGATTGGAATCTTATAAACCGCCTGAACGAATGCTATTTATCGGCCCTCTATCTCAATTCCGTCATCGATTTATAAACTGGTTTACGATAGACCTCCTTATTGTTTTTTCTTCTTTTGGATTTGTTGGTTTGATCCGTCGTTCGATAAGTCCAATACACATTGGGTGGGCAAATGCAATAATCGCTTCGTTTTGTTTTGCTGTACTTTTTAGTATTATCGGTGGATTGATAGGTGTGCAGCGAATAAATTGGTCAAAGGCTTCTATTGCTGATATTTTTGAATTGCTAGTTTCAACGTTTGTTGCCCTTCAGGTATCTTTATCAATTAATCTTGCATTTGGAATTATGCCCCCCTTACTCATCATTACCGCCTCGATAGTATCCTTCATGGGATTTGTGTTGGTTCGCTATCGTGAAAGACTACTTGTGGTATTCGCCAGCAGATTAAGGCAAGCGAATAAATCTTCACAACGTTTGGGCGAACGTGTGTTAATAATCGGGTGTGGGGATGCAGGCCTTTCAGCCGCATGGCTATTGGAAAATAACAGGAATGCTTACAAATATAGTGTTGTTGGTTTCATCGACGATGATATGTATAAACAACACATTCGTTTCAGAGGGATTAAAGTATTGGGAACCAGAGAGGATATCCCTTTTATTGTTGATGAACATGATGTCGGCATCATCATCTACGCCATTCACAATATTCCTGCGGAAGAGCAGAAGAACATATTAGAGATTTGTGAATCATGTTCTGCACACATCGTATCCATCCCAAATATTCTTGCTGAGTTTGATAATATTAGAAAGGGCAGTATTGATACTACCTATGCCGAACAGACAGAACAACACTCAGACGAGATTCTCTTTCAAGCAAGACACTTTTCATCTAAACATCTAAGAAAATGGCTGCAAGAACTCGAGAAGGATATTGAAAAGGGGAATATTGAAGAAGGAATCATTCGAATTAAACAATTGCAAGATAGACTCCAGATCTAATCATAACAGTACTTCACTCAATGCCTAAAGCTAGGAATATCTAAGTGACATTTTGGAAAGGTAAAACTGTGTTAGTCACTGGAGCTGGCGGTTTCATCGCCAGCCATCTGGTTGAACTACTTATGAAACAAGAAGCCAAAGTACGCGCATTCGTTCGTTATAACTCACGAAACGATCCTGGCCTGTTATCCCTATTACCTCCAGCAACTCTCCATGACATAGAGCTAATTGCAGGTGACCTACGTGATCTACAGGCAGTTCAATCAGCTATTCGAAACGTAGACATTGTTTTTCACTTAGGGGCACTAATCACTATTCCATATTCTTATCTCCACCCCCTTGAGGTTGTTGAAACGAATGTAATTGGTACAGTCAATATATTAATGGCATGCCGAGATTTTGGGGTCCAACGGCTTGTTCATACTTCCACAAGCGAAGTCTACGGTACAGCTTTGAGTACGCCAATAGATGAATCCCACCCATTACAGGGGCAATCGCCTTATTCCGCAAGCAAAATTGGGGCCGATAAATTGGCGGAAAGCTTCTATAAATCCTATGATACACCTGTTGTAACAATCCGCCCATTCAACACCTACGGGCCCAGGCAAACGGCTAGAGCTGTGATCCCTACGATCATCACACAGGCATTATCCCAACAAACAGTAAATTTAGGCAATCTAAACGCCAGCCGAGACTTAACCTATATATCAGATACAGTGGCTGGAATACTAAAAAGCGCCGAAATTTCTGGGATTGAAGGAGAGACCATAAACTTGGGAAGTGGCTACGAAATTCAAATTGGTGAACTGGCTAGGGAAATCATCTCAATAATTGGCAAACCTGTGGAGATTGTAGTAGATAACACCCGCTTACGACCAGATAAGAGTGAAGTTCAACGATTATTATCAGATAACTCAAAAGCCAAAAGGATCCTAAGGTGGGAAACCAAGATACCACTTACCCAAGGATTAGAAATGACAATCGAATGGATTAAACAAAATCTGGATCGGTACCAAATAGGGATATATGAAATATGATTTTTCAATTTAATTATATTGTTGAGCTGTAACTTAATGAGGTAAATATTTTATGAAAGCTGTAGTATTGGCCGGAGGAAAGGGCACTCGTTTATCCCCCTACACGAGTGTATTTCCGAAACCATTGTTACCCCTAGGAGATATGCTTATCCTCGAGATAATGATATATCAAATGAGGAAAGCAGGAATTGCTAATATTACCCTCACAGTGGGTCATCTAGCCCATTTAATTTCTACCTATTTCAATAGCGGAGAACGGTTTGGCGTTAAGATTTCTTATAGCCATGAAGAAATCCCACTGGGTACATCTGGACCGTTATCCCTAATCGACGACCTGGACGATACCTTCTTGGTTGCCAATGGAGACATTCTATCGGACATATCGCTCCAGGATTTAATCAACAGCCATAGACAATCCGGTGCTGTTGCCACGATAGCGATGTATAAGCGGGAAGTTAAGATCGATATGGGTGTCATAAAGTTGAATGGGAACAATGAAGTCATTGGTTATCTTGAGAAACCAGATTTCATTTACCCCGTAAGCATGGGAATCTATATGTTCGAACCAAAAGTACTGGAATACATCCCATATAACCAGTATTTTGATTTTCCTGATTTAGTGCTTAAATTGATCGAAAATGAAGAGTTAGTTGTCGGTTACCCATTCAGTGGGTATTGGCGAGATTTGGGACGCCCGGGAGATTACGAGGAAGCAGCAGTAGATTTTTCCACGATGCGAGAGAGATTTTTACCAGAGGATTGATTCGAATGGATTGGAAAATTCCATTGTCTGATATCGACTTCAGTCGAGATGAAAAGAGAGAAGTACAATCGGTCATCCAAAGTAAATGGCTTACTATGGGTGAAGTAACACGGTCTTTCGAAGGAGATTTCGCCAAGTACAATCGTGTCAATCATGCCATTGCTGTTTCCAGTGGAACAGCAGCACTTCACCTGGCATGTGTAGTAGCTGGACTGGGTCCTGGGGATGAGGTGATTCTTCCTGCTCTCACATTCGTAGCAGCCGCAAATGCGGTACGATATACAGGGGCTACTCCAATTTTTGCGGATATCGAAAGTGAAACAAATTTAAATATTTCACCAGATGCAATCGAAACAAAAATAAATAACAAAACTAAGGTTATCATGGTTATGCATTATGGGGGGTATCCTTGTGACATGGACCGGATACGAGAGATCGCAACACACCATAACCTTTTGATTATTGAAGATGCAGCTCATGCTCCTGGGGCTGAACTCCATGGAAAGAAATTAGGCACGCTTGGTAACATCGGTTGTTTTAGTTTTTTCTCGAATAAAAATCTCGTCACAGGAGAAGGGGGGATGATAATCACGAACAGCGATGAGTTAGCAAAACGCATGATTTCCTTACGTTCACACGGAATGACTACCTTAACCTGGGATCGCCATGAAGGTCATGCCTGGAGTTACGATGTCATAGATTTGGGGTTTAATTACCGTATCGATGAAATCAGGTCTGCCATTGGTAAGGTTCAACTCAAGAAACTGGATAAAAATAACACAATCCGCAAGAAATTGACACACCACTACCATCATCTTCTGAAGGAATTCAGACCAGAAGTAATCATACCATTTCAGAATCACCCTGGAAAATCATCCTGCCACCTTTTACCCATCCTTCTCCCAGAAGGTATTAATAAATTCAAGTTTATGAACCAGATGAAACAATATGGCATACAAACCAGCATTCACTACCCACCCATCTACCAATTTTCTCTGTATAAGTATTTGCTGGAAGAAGGAAAGAAGAAACTCCCAATAACAGAAAAAGTTTCCAGCAGGGAAGTAACCCTTCCACTTTTCCCTACCCTAACAAAACGTGAGTTAGACTTCATTATCAAAAAACTATGTAGTGCATTAGAAAGTATAAAATCTTGAAAATCATTCATTTTATTTCTCAATTGAGATATAGGATCTAAAACTATGGAACTAAGACAATATCTAATAATGCTGAGGCGCTGGTTCTGGGTATTGCTATTGGGGATATTACTAGGAGGAGCTGCTGGATATATTGGAAGCCTATTCCAGACCCCTGTTTATCGAACCGAATCTAAAGTTATGATATCCCAACCATCGAGGGATCAACTCTCTGAAATGGGATATTTAAACAGTTACCAGTTAATCCAGACTTATTCTGAATTACTTGTTACTACTCCTATTCTGGATGAAGTGAGTGAGCGTCTAAATTACAATGTCCGAAAAGACCAAATATCTACTCAACTTATACAAGACACACAGATTATGGAAATTTCAGTGGAAGATACCGATCCAGTAATGGCTGCAGTGATTGCAACTCTTTTATCTGATGTTTTAGTCGAATACAATGAAGAAATTCAAATGAGTAGATTTGAAGCATTGGAGGAGAGTTTAAGCTCTCAAATTCAGGTGATTGAAACACAAATTAAAAACCTTCAATCAGAAATCGAGTTAAGTTCAAGTGAGTTTTACTGGGAACAACGACAACAAATTGAAAATCAGATTAATTCTCTTCAAGCTGAGATTGTCGAATTAAAACTCGATATATCAAAATTAACACCAGAAAGTGGAACGCCAAATGCAAAAACACAAACATTGATTAATCAAAAGGAGCTGCAGTTAGAACAAACTGAAGGGATGCTTGCTGAATATCAAGAATTATATTTTAACATTATCACCAGTTCAGCAAATGGCGATTCTACTACCTCAACCTCTGTGAGTAGTAACGAACAATCTCAGACCAATTTAGCTCTTTACCAACAAATGTATGCAGGTCTACTCAGTGACTATGAAGCCATCCGATTGGCACGGCTTGAAAACACACCTATTGTTGCCGTCGTTGAGCCAGCTAAATTAAAATCGTCTCCGATCCGACCCCGCCCCGTAAACAATGCCTTGCTGGGGAGTGTCGTTGGGTTACTTATTGCCGGCGGAATTGTTTTTGCTATTGAATATTTCGACGACACAATCAAAACGCCAGAAGATGTAAAAAGAAATATTAGTCAACCAATTATTGGTTACATATCAGAAATTCCAATTTCCAAGAAAAATGGTAAGGGGCCTGTTTATGTGAGTACAAATCCCAGGTCACCTGTGGCAGAAGCATTCCGTTCATTGAGAACGAATATCGAGTTTGCAGGTGAATCAGAACGAATAAAATCAATACTAATTACCAGCCCTGGTCCAGGAGAAGGAAAAAGTACCATCGCCTCGAACCTGGCAATGGTTATGATCCAAGGAGGAAAAAGATCGATATTAATCGATGCCGACTTGCGAAAACCATCCATCCATCGCAACTACGGAATGGATAATAATTTAGGATTGAGTGGATACTTATCTGGTGAGAATGAGTACAACCAAATCACAAATACTGTAGAACACACAAAAAGATTACAAGTTATCTTTAGTGGAAAAATCCCCACCGGTCCCGCTGAAATGTTGAATTCAAGGAGAATGGATTTTCTAATTGAGGAATTGTCAGAATCAGCAGACTTCCTGATTATCGATAGCCCTCCATTATTAGTTACAGATCCTCTCGTTCTATCGACGAAAGTCGATGGAGTATTGCTGGTGGTCAAACCAGAAAGCACAAGACAAGTAGCTCTAGTTGGTGCCATTGAGCAGCTAGAGAGAGCAAATGCCAGATTGCTTGGAATCGTTTTAAATAAAATTACTCGCCGGACAGCATATTATTATCAACACTATTATTCCAACTACTATTCATCCTATGATTATTTTTCTGAAGAAGGTGAGAAATAAAAGCAGTTAATTTAGATGAGTAAGTTATTTCCTAAGAAAAATTATTTTGTTCTACTTTTCCAGGAATATTCAAGATAATCTGCTAATCTTCTATGAGAAATTATCAAATATCAATTTCTTTATGTTGACAATATTATTTGTCTGTACGGCTAATATTTGCCGTTCTCCTATGGCTGCAGGTATTCTTAACCGAGAATTATCCATTAAAGGACTTGATTCAGAATTTGTTGCAGAATCAGCTGGTATTTGGGGAAAAACAGATTTACCAGTAGTTCCAGAAGTAATTAAAATCATGGGCGAGCGAGGGATAGACCTTACAAACCATCGATCTCGTATCATTACTGAAGAGATTATAAATAATGCAAACTTAATCCTCACTATGGAGAGAAGCCATAAAGAAGCAATATATGCAGAAAATCCAGCGAAGCCTTTGAATTTATACTTAATTTCAGAGTTAGTGGGGCGAAAATTCAACATTGAAGATCCGATCAATAAATCATATTTTGAGTTTTTAGAAACTGCAGATTTGTTATCTAACTTAATTAGAGGGAATCTGGATAAAATTAGATACTTAAGTTCTGATTAAATAATAATGAAATCCCAATAATGAAAATAGATGATTTCCCCCATCACTGGGGGTATTTTTTTCAAAATTTTAATCATATACCTAATAATATCCTTAGTAATATTTAAAATGTACTTTCTAAAAAATTCTTTTCATTCCCCATTCACAACTTCGACTTGATGGTGTAACATATCCAATGCTACTCTTTATGTTGGTAGACAAAAGCGAATACGCTTTTAATACATCGCTTCATAATAATTCAATCATGATAAGTCTATTCATAAAAAGGATGCCTCTATGGTGAAACTATCTGTGTTAACCGATGAAGATATTGAGCAAATCCACACTGCTACCCTGCGTATACTAAACGAAACAGGCGTAAACCTCACAAATGCCGAAGCCAAAGAAGCACTTACTAGTGTTGGTGCAAGAGTGGAAGATGACCGATTATTCTTCCCTCCAGATATGGTCGAGAGAGAGATATCAAAATGCCCTTCCAAGGTGAAAATCCGCGGTCGAGAAGGAGATCCCGTTTGTCTTGGCGATGGCACACTCCATTGGCACAATCTCGGGGGGGCACGTGATGTGTATGAACCAAAAACGAGCCAAATCCGTAAAGCGACTTTGCAAGATGTGAAAGACAGCGCAAAACTGCTGGATGCTTTGGAATCGGCTACAACAATTACGCCATTCTTTACCCCACAAGATGTTCCGGGAGATTTGATGTCTTTGGCAATGTATCGATATTCAATTCCAAATACCACTAAACCTCTCCAGGGACCAGGCGTTCAAAATGGGGAAGAAGTTAAGATCGCTGTGGATATGGCTGCAGTTATCGGGCCTCCAAAAGAAATACTAAGCCTTTCAATTTCAAATGTCAGTCCACTAATTTTCCCGGATGATCACGTTGATGCCATCATCGAGATCGCTCGTCAAGGTATAGCCTTTGGCCCCCTTCCATGTCCCATCGCTGGTGCCACCGCGCCATTTTCACTTGCAGGGTCTATCGCGCAACAGAACGCAGAAGTAATCACTGCCATCATCTTGGCGCAAGTCATCCAACCAGGATTACCTATCATCTATTGCGGCAGATTGGCGATGATGGAACCCAGAACTGGAATCTCGGTTTGGGGAGGTGTGGAAATGGGATTGGCTTCTGCTGCGACTGTACAGGTTGGACACCGCTATGGATTACCCGTCAACGTATATGGTCTTTCCACTAACTCTCACGTGCTAGATATCCAAAACGGATATGAACGCGCATTGAACGCCGTAATGCCGGCGATGGCTGGGGCAGATGAACTTTCTGGGATTGGCGAAATGGCAGCGGGGGTAACCGGATCGTACGCGCAGATGGTTTGTGATAACGAGATCGCAGCCAGCGTTATTCGTTTGAGACGTGGTTTTTCCGTCAACAATCACGCTCTCGGCGTTGAAGTCATTGCTGAAGTCATGAACAGTTCACGTAATTTCCTGGGTCAAAAACACAGCATCGAATTCATGCGCGCTGGCGAAATTTTATTCACGAAATTGGCTGAACGAGGCGCCTGGGATAGTTGGGATCGAGAGGGACGAATAGGGATGGGAGAAAGAGCCCAAGCGGAAGCTGAACGCTTAATTTCAGAACATGAAGTCTCCTCGCTATCCAAGAAACAGGAACAAGAATTAGATGAATTAATGAAAAAAGCTGCAGAGAAGTTAATTATCTAAGAGACCTGCCTATTAATAAAAAACATCCTCTTTGAAATTAAGAGGATGTTTTGTTTAACGCCTTAGTTACACCTCATGACAAGCAACCCAATGATTTGATTTTATCTCTCGCCACTCAGGTGAATCCACCGAACAATGGTCCTTGGCAATCGGGCAGCGAGGATGGAATCTACATCCCGTTGGCGGATTGATAGGGCTAGGTGGATCACCTTCAAGGATGACGCGCTTCCTTACTCGGGTTGCATTGGGATCTGGGATCGGGACTGCAGATAAAAGCGCTTGTGTGTAAGGATGTAACGGATTTGAATATAACTCATCGCGTTTCGCTAATTCCACAATTACCCCCAAATACATAACAGCTACCCGATTGCATATATGTCTAACCATACTCAAATCGTGCGCGATGAATAAATATGTCAGCGCTAATTGCTCTTGTAAATCCTCTAATAAATTAACAACCTGGGCTTGAATTGAGACATCTAGCGCTGAGATCGGTTCATCACACACAATAAATTCAGGTTCTGAAGCTAATGCACGTGCAATCCCAATTCGTTGGCGCTGTCCACCAGAAAATTCATGGGGATAACGATTGACAGAATGAGAACTGATACTAACTAAATCGAGTAACTCCTCAACCCTCTCTCTGCGGCCTCCATTCGAATATAGATTGTGTACACGTAATGGTTCACCGATAATTCGGGAAACTGTCCAACGGGAATTCAGTGAAGCGTAAGGATCTTGAAAAATCATCTGCATCCTTTTCCGCAATTCACGAAGATTTTTCCCAGAAATATTCACCAAATCGATATCATCAAAAAAGATTTCTCCAGAAGTAGGTCTATATAGTTGTAGAATTGTTCTCCCGGTCGTTGTTTTTCCACATCCACTTTCCCCCACCAATCCTAAAGTTTCACCTTTATATATATCAAAAGTGACTTCATCTACAGCCTTAACCGCACCGATTTCTCGTTGAATGATGATGCCTCGGGTGATGGGGAAATATTTTTTTAATTCTTTTACTCGAACTAAAATTTGTCGTTCGCTCATCGTTCTTTTCCTGTTGTAACGTCTACCCAACAAGCGATTTTATGGTCAGGTTCAACTATCTCTAGATCAGGGACTTCAACCCAACATCGATCGACGCAAAAATCACACCGCGGCGCAAAAGAACAGCCTGGCGGCATGGTTAGATTTTCTGGCGGGAACCCTGAAATGGTCGCAAGACGATGATCGATTCTCTTATCTACACGGGGTATAGACTTGAGTAAGCTAAGTGTATAGGGGTGAAGAGGGTTCGAGAAAAGTTGAAACACATCTGCTTCCTCGACGATGAACCCGGCATACATCACAATGATACGATCAGCGAGTTCAGCGATCACTGCTAGGTCATGAGTGATCCAAATGACCGCCATATCCATTTGGTCTCTCAATTTTTTCGTGAGTTCTACGATTTGCGCCTGGATGGTCACATCAAGAGCAGTTGTGGGCTCATCGGCGATTAATATGCTGGGTAAACAAGACAAGGCCATCGCCATCATGACCCGTTGCCGCATCCCTCCAGAAAATTGATGTGGGTATTCATCCAACCGTTCATCCGGTTTGGGGATTCCTACTCGAGTAAGCAAATCAATGGCTCGAGAATGAGCTTCCTCCTTCGTGATACCTAAATGAAGGATCTGTGCTTCTATCAATTGACGCCCAATCGTTAAGACGGGATTCAGAGAAGTCATTGGATCTTGAAAGACCATGGCGATATCTTTACCGCGAATGCATTGGATATCAACCTTATCCATCTTTAATAAATCCTGATCTCGGTAATTCACTTCCCCACCAGCAATCTTACCCGGGGGCTCATCAATCAACCTCATTATTGTAAGGACGCTTACACTCTTTCCACAACCACTCTCGCCTACAATTCCCAGGGTTTGTCCTGTATCGAGATCATATGATATGCCATTAACAGCGTGGACGGTTCCTTCGATTGTTTTAAATTGCACTTGGAGATCTTTTATCTGTAGCAATGGATTCATTGAAATCTCCTATTCCGTTTCGACGAGAGCCCGAGGGTCAAGAGCATCTCGTAGGCCGTCACCGACAAAGTTTATGGATAGCACAGTCAGCACGATCAAAGAGCCAGGAAAAATCCAAGTCCAGGGTGCTGTTTCGATATATTTATAGGCGCCATTAAGCATATTCCCCCAGGTCGCTGTCGGAGGCATGACACCGACACCCAAAAAACTCACATAGGCTTCATTGATAATAGCCGCAGCAACCCCCAAAGTCGCCGAGACGATAATTGGCGCAACGGTATTCGGTAAAATATGTTCAAAAATAATAGAAAAATTACTCGCGCCAATGCTGTGTGCTGCTGTAACGAACTCTTGCTCTTTTAGAGAAAGAAAATTCGCTCGCACCAAACGAGCCAAACCCATCCAACTTGTTAAGCCGATCACACCTGTAATAACCATAACACTCCCGCTGAACTCTCGACCAAGAATATCCATTGTTGGTACTTTATCTGACAGCATTTTACTCAACACTAAAAGTAACGGGATTGTTGGGATGTTGAACACCGCTTCCGTAAATCGCATTAGTACACTATCAATCCACCCCCCATAATACCCAGCTATCGCGCCAATCAGCACCCCCACGATGATCTCCAGGACTACAGCAGCTAACCCAATCAACAGGGAAATCTGTCCCCCATAAATAGTTCGGGCTAAGATATCACGTCCAACTGTATCCGTACCAAACGGATGTTCAACAGAAGGTGCCTGAAGCCGAATGCCCGTATCTGTAATATTTCCAAAAGCTTCCGTAAAGAAGAACGCACCCACCGTTGCATACAAGATGAGAATGAATAACATTACAGCCCCCGCAAGAGCCATTTTATGACGTCTGAACCGCAGCCAAACTAGTTGACTTAGTGATAGAGGAGGCGCTTCCAGGTCTACGAGACCGTACTGTTTTGCCTTATCAATTGTGGTTTCCATTTACGCTTCCCTTCCTATGTGTAGCGTATACGTGGATCCAGCCACGCATAAATTACATCAACGAGGAGTTGTGAAAAAATTACGGCTATCGAAATCAACATCAAGATGCCCATCACAACTGGCGTGTCGTTACGAGTAAGATGATCGATAAATAATCTCCCCATTCCGGGCCAGGCGAATATGGTTTCGGTGACTACTGCTCCACCAAGGAGTAAAGGCACATCGATACCAACCAGAGTAACGAAAGGTAGGGCTGCGTTTTTTAATGCATGACCAAACAAAACCATTCGTTCTGTCAACCCTTTTGCATGTGCAGTTCGGATGTAATCTTGGCTGATAACCTCTAACATCTCAGAACGAATGTAACGGCTGTAACCAGAAATACTAATCACTGACATACTAAAAATTGGTAGAATCATATGTAATGCTACTTGAGAAGCCGTCTTGCCTACTTTGGGATCGAACATGCCAACAGTGGGCAAATAGGGAAGTCCCCATTGTCTGAAGTTCACTGCAAAAACATACATCGAAGCCAGCGCAATAAAGAATATTGGCATTGAGTATCCAATAAAAGATGCTCCAGTAACGACTTGATCAAGAATTGAATATTGTCTTAAAGCGGAATAAATACCAAGGGCGAGGGAAACGATAAGAATAAGGATCTCAGCAGGAATCATTAATAAAATTGTATTGGGTAGGCGTTCGATAATGATATCAAGAGCCGGAACACCTCGCTTTACTAAAGAATCACCAAAGTCTCCTCGTAAAGCACCTTTTCGCACCCCAGGTGTTTCAGGGACACCATCTCCATCAACATCTATCATTGTCCAATCGTTTCCTATCAACCAAATGATATACTGCATATAGAGAGGTTGATCCAATCCCATCAATCTGGTGAGTCTCTCTCTATCTTCAGGCCGTGTTGCCCGGCGTCCCCCCATGCTGGCAAGCGGATCACCGCTGCTGCGTAATAAAATAAAAATCATTACGCTGATAATTAAAAGTAAAGGTATCGCTTGGAGAATGCGCCGGATGATATATCGCGTCATAACAGACTCCTTGGATAAAGACTCTGATTAAGTTAAGGAATATGGCTGGGTTGGGGTGATCCCAACCCAGCCCTTATGCAAATTAAGTAGATGTTACTTTATTGTGTAAGATCCCATTCTGCAATATTGTAGAACGGGTTCACACCAGAGAACTTGTATCCCGTGATGGCTGGATTAATTATCCATACATCGGGGTCTTCCCAAATCCCAAGGTAATAGAGATTATCATGCATATATTTTGAGATTTCATGGAAGATGGCAATCCGTTCCGTAGCATTTACCTTCGTAACCTGATCTTGGAACAGACCATCCAGGTAATCATCGCAGACGAAGTAGTTATACCCCCAAGGATTTTCATCCGTAGGAACTTGATCGCAATTCCAGTAACCCCAGGCATCTGGATCGGGGACAGCAGGTGCGTCTGACCACTCCATGATGTCACATTCACCTGTTGCTCCAGGACCATCATTGGTGTAGCTTTCGAAGAGGATGTCAGCGTCGATGGCATTTGTCTGTAGATCAATGCCAATGGCCAGCATCTGTTGTTGCGCAACAGCTTGATAGTTGACGCGTTCTTCTTTCGTTGTGTTGCATTGGGTAATGACAAGCGGATCACCATTGAGATCCTCGCGGATACCATCGCCATCGGAATCGACATACCCGTTATCCTCCAAGAGCTGTGCAGCAGCTGTCGGATCATATTCGTAAGGAACGATATCCGGCGATTCGTAAACAGGGAGAGCAGCCCAGAAGGTCTCTGTTGGTTTAACAACATTCAAGCGGATATCCGTGTTGGAAGCGCGGTCAAGGCCCATGGCGATAGCCTGGCGAACGACCAAATCTTGGATTCCTGGTGAAGCGGAATCAGGGCGAAGGTTGAAGAACCAGCCCTCATTGTATCCAGAAGCAGCGGTCACAACATCATATCCAGCATCGCGGAAGGAGGGAATGTCTTCGTAGGGCGGCCAGTAACCAAGGTCCACATCACCAGCAATAAGAGCCGCTGTTTGGGCCGCATCGTCAGGAACAAATTGGAAAACAAGCTTATCCAATTTGGCAACGTCCCGCCAGTAATTTTCATTCTTCGCAAAGCTGATGAAACTTCCCGATTCCCATTCATCGTAAATGAAAGGTCCACAACCAACCGTTGGCGCTAGGTTCCATTCTGCATTTTCAATCGAACCTTCAGATTCATATACGGGTTCCAACACATGCTTGGGTAAGATGTAATCCCAGAAAGTAGCCTGCCATGGTGCAAACGGCTCCTCAAAGGTCATCACTACGGTATAATCATCAGGTGCATCAAGGCTTGCCAAAGCGTCAAAGGGGTATTTAGAATCAACAGCATTGGCGTCATCCATAACCATATCATAGGTGAAAAGGAAGTCAGCAGATGTTATCGGGGTATTATCTGACCAGTAGGCATCTTCAACCAGGTTTATCGTGATGGTTAACCCATCTTCAGATATGCCGCCGTTTTCTACAGTTGGAATCTCTTTAGCTAAATAGGGGAAATCAGTATTGGTATCATCTGATAACCAAGCCCCGCAGTAAAGAAAGTCATCCAAAACTCCAGCGTACCACATGTTCGAGTACCAAGGATTCAAGGAGTCTGGCTCCTGTGTCCAGGCCACGGTGATTATCTTTGGTTCTGCGGGCATCTCTGTCATTTCGGGCGCTTCTGTCATTTCGGGTGCTTCCGTCATTTCGGGCTCTTCCACAGGAGGTGTATCAGCTTGGCATGCCGACAACGACAGGGCAATTAGGGCTGTGATGATTAGTAGAACCAATACAGGTTTCTGTTTGATCTTCATTTCTTTTCCTTTTATTTGATCAATTAGTGAACAAATTGAAAATCCAAGAACTCTATCCTTCTTCTCCTTTGCTTGATGGGCACCACCTCCTTCTTTATTACAAAAATACTTTCTTTCATTGTCCCAAAATATATGACGACAGGATTAAAATTAGATTAACAGATATTAAATATTTCTACCCATAATAATATCGTAACCGATATTTTCAATTTAACCTAGTATTTTAGCACAATATTATCTACATATAGAATTTTACTGCCCAAATTCCTGAATAAAATTCTTCATCCACTTGGATTTCTTCATCGTTCAAAAAATAGATGCGATGAATTTCATAGAAATTGATCATTCTACGAAAAAATCAGAAAGTCCAGGTTTTTTTATACACAATAGCCGGGTGATAATAATAACCCGGCTATTGTTATTAGTGTACGCTTGCTTTATTAGATTCTCCTATTGCGTGAGAATGGTCACATCAGCTGGCATACCAGGTTTCAGTTCTAATTCGTGATTTTGCAGAGTGACTTTTACAGCAAAGACGGTATTCTTTCGTCCTTCCGTCGTTTGTACATTGCGGGGAGTAAACTCAGCTTCATCCGCAATATAGGTCACTTTTCCTGAATAGGACTTATCGGGGAAAGAATCTACTGACACAATCGCATCTTGGCCTAAGGCGATACGACCATATACATCTTCTGGGATGTAAACCGTTAGAGTGATTTCATCCAATGTGCCTATCGTCATCACAGTTGTGCCCGAAGCTATTAATTCACCTTCAAGAATGTTCAAGGAAAGCACCACACCGGAAATTGGGGATTTGACCTCTGTTTTAGAAAGTTGGATATCAAGAATAGCTAAGGCAGCTTCCGCTTGGGCAAGCCCTGCTTCTGTTTGCGCTAAGGCCACTTCAGCCTGGGTTACACCTGCTTCAGCAGCTTGTACCTGGAGAGAATCCTCGCCAGTTTGATAACTCAATAAGGTATCTTTAGCGCTATCATACCGCGCTTGTGCAATGGCAACTTTGGCGCGGGCCTCAAGAATTTCTTCAGCATCTGAAGTGGTCAGTAATCGATCGTATTCAACTTGTGCAGCTTCAAACTCTGCAAGAGCTGCATCATAAGCTTCTTCAGCGATATCTTCTATCTGATCCCGATCTAAAGAAACACGAGCCCGTTGTAAAACATAATCTGCGTTTGTGAAAGTTGCTTGAGCTTCCGCCAATCGCGTTTCTGCATTTAAGAAATCATCACTGCTTACGTTCTCTAACAGATCCAGCAAATCAGACAGTGAAACATCTAGATCAGCTTTTGCCGCATCCACTTCTGATTCAATCGCAGCTATTTTTTCAGACTTTATATAGTACCAGTTAGGCAGTTCGAATTCCGATGATTGGGGTGTTCTCCATTCAGAAGAACGTGCTTCCATATCCTGGGCTCGTGCACTTTGCATCACAATTTCATACTGCAACTGGGTGGATTCAAGCTGGGCCCGTGCAGCGCTAACGCTGGTTTTTGCTACCTCAACAGCAGCCTCTGCCTGCGAGTATTGCGCCTGTACTATCTCGTCATCTAAACGAAATATTACGTCACCAGCTTCTACATAGTCGCCTTCACTGACATTTAAATTGAGTACTTTCCCCCCAATCTCCGAAGCGATATCCAAGTCGTCAGCAGATATTCTTCCTGAGGCAGTGATTTTTTCATTATCGATTCCATTACCATTCCCAAGGCAAGCTGTAAGTAGAAAAACGCCTGCGCTCATGATAAATAAAATCTTATATACTTTCTTCACGATGATTCTCCTTATAATTAAATTCGTTTTCTAAAAGCTAAAACAGCGGCAGTAAAATATAAAACACTTAAAAGAATCAATGGGATAATTGATGGCCATAGAAATTCTGAGCCAATCCCTCTAATCATAATGCCGCGAGTTATCTCAAGGTAATGCGTAATTGGTAAGAATTCACCGAACCAAAATGTGAACGGCGGCATAGTATCGCGGGGAAATAATAATCCCGATAAGATGATTGCCGGGATAAGAACGACAAACATAGTTATATACATCGCCTGCATTTGAGACTGAGAGATGTTTGAGATAAGAACGCCCAAACCCAACGAACCGATGATGAAGATGATACTTAAAAAGATTAACTCAAGGAAGTTCCCGATCACACTAACATGAAAAACGAGTTCTCCTAACCAAAGTAATACAATCGTATTGAAAATACTCACAATCAAATAAGGAGCGATTTTTCCCAGCATTAGCTCCCATTTTGCCAGAGGTGTAACAATCAATTGCTCCATGGTTCCTTGTTCGCGTTCTCTTACGATTGCTAAAGCTGAAAGTAACAACGCCTGAACCTGTAACAAAATAGGGATCAAACCAGGGATCATATATATCCCGCTATCACCATCAGGGTTGTATAGGGTCTTTATCGACGTATCTATCGGCATGCTTAACCCTTTGGCAAATTCTGGAGAACGCTTAATTTGATTTACAAGAATCTCTTGAGTGGCAGCCTGGCTAATGGCGGATATTTTCAATTGTATAGTTTGAGCTTCAGATGGTTCAGTAGAGCCATTCACATATAGTTGTACTGTAACAGGTTCACCTGTATCCACTTTCCGACCAAAATCTTCAGGTATCAACAATCCAATATCCACCTCATCGCGGTCGATTAAGTTGAGGAGTTCATTTTCACTCAGGGGCATGATAACCAATTCAAAGTCTCCACTGGCGGTGTATTTATCAATATACTCCTGGCTAGTAGATGTTCGGGAATAATCCACCACAGCAAAAGGGATATTGCTACTTTCTCCTGAAACACCATATCCTAATAAAACTAATAATAAAGCTGGAAGCAGAAGGATCAACGCCAGTGTACGAGCATCACGTGAGATGTGGATAAATTCCTTCCGCATTATTGTCATAAAACGATCCATAAAATTTACTCCTTCTCTACGTCTTTGACGTTTTGATTTTTCTCCCGATGCTCTTCTATAGATGTGATAAACACATCCTCGAGAGATGGGAAGTTTTCTTCCATACGCACAATACTGATGTCGTTTTCTAGGAGTGTTTTTTTCAAAGCTTTATCCCGTGCAGGTTTATCTACTAATACGTGTAAAAGAACACCATGGATGAATATATCTTTTACCCAGGGAATCTGTTCCAACACTTGAATCGCTCCCATGGGATCAGAACACTCCACCTGGAAGAGAGTGCCATTGATCGCCCCTTTAAGGTCATCAGGGCTGGCATAGGCGATTAATTCACCCCGGTACATCATTCCAATCATATTGCAGTATTCTGCTTCATCCATATAATGTGTCGTCGCCAAAACGCTAACACCTTTGCCTGCAAGTTCATAGATGAGATCCCAAAACTCACGCCGGGAAATTGGATCGACGCCTGCAGTCGCCTCGTCAAGGAAGAGCATTGGAGGATTATGTACAACAGCACAGGCTAAGGCTAAACGCTGCCGCCATGCCCCCGAAAGGTTTACGGTCAACTCGTTCTCTAAACCTTTTAGCCCTGCCATCTCAATCATTTCCTGGATACGTTTTTTAAGCTCGGCAGAAGGCACTCCATAGATAGAAGCATAGAAGTGGATATTCTCACGTGGAGTCAAATCGTTATAGAGAGAAAACTTCTGCGACATGTAGCCAATATTCTTTTTTATCTCTTCTGGTTCATTTCCAATATCGAAACCTAACACCCGCCCTTCCCCCGAAGTAGGTTGGAGAATACCGCATAGCATACGAATAGTTGTCGTTTTCCCCGCACCATTAGGTCCCAATAACCCAAATATCTCTCCCTTTGGAATGGAAAAACTCACCTCATCCACTGCTGTGAAATTTCCAAAACGTTTTGTTAGATTTTGAGTAGAAACTGCTGAGACTGATTCACTCATGCGCCACTCCGCTGAGTTTGCACAGAATATGTAAAAACATCCTCGATTGTTTTTTTAGCTATACGCAGGATGTGAATGGATGTGTCTGCTTTGTGTAAATTCGTGTCGAGTTTCTTGAGTATTTTTCTTGATTCCTCATTGTGATTCGGGACAGATAAACGTAACCGGTCACCAACAGGTCTCCAGTCCGTGATACCCTCCATCTCCTCAACTGTTCTGCGCATTTTTTTGCGTGGATGCGCCTTGACTTCAATGATATCGAAGGGTAAGTTTCTCTCCAATTCATCGGGAGCGCCGATAGTGAGCATCCTACCTTTATGCAAGATACCAACTTGGGTACATCGTTCGGCTTCATCCATGTAAGGTGTACTGACCAAGATGGTAACTCCTCGGGCAACCACTTCAGCTAACATCACCCACAATTCCCGTCTTGATAGAGGATCTACACCAGTTGAAGGTTCATCCAACAAAAGGATTCTAGGATCATGAACTAATGCACAGGCCAGAGCGAGCTTTTTCTTCATCCCACCAGAAAGGTTAGCTGCTCGTCGAGATTGGAATCTGTCTAGGCGCGTGAATTTTAGCATCTTGCTGATTCTTTCTTCGCGTTTGTTTCCTTGTAGGTTATTTAAATCAGCAAAAAATCTGAGGTTTTCAATCACACTCAGATCTGGATAGAGGCTGAAATTCTGAGGCATATAACCAATCAACGGGCGCACTTTTTCTGGTTTTTTTCGGATATCTATCCCCAACACATTGATATCACCAGCTGAAGCTTCCATTACCGTGGAGAGGATGCGCAATGTGGTTGTCTTTCCTGCGCCATCTGCACCTATCAACCCGAACAGATTCCCACTAGGAATGGAGAATGTCAAATCATTTACCGCTTTAGAATCATTTTTAGTACGGTATTGTTTACTCAGCCCGTAGACATTAATACCATTACTCATATTTATAACTCCTTATTTAGAGGGTTTTTACAGCCTAAGAAAATCTCTCCAGCTAATAGCTATGTTTCTGTGGAGGATAAATCAAAGAAAGCTTACCTACAAGGTGTTAGCTGACATTATTTCACTTGAGGATTGTCAGGAAAAATAATGACAAATGTCATCCCCATTTACGCTTTCTTATCGTGCATTACGTACCATGATTATGATATGATGAAATCAGCATGAACCTCATCGAACCTGGTCTCTTACGAGTTTTTAAATACTTCACAGCAATTGCCATGCTGTATTTTGCAGCGTTAGTAATCTACGGTCAGTTTGAACTCATATTCGGACTAACAAATGAGGCAATGGCTATCCAAGCCCATTTAAATCTAATTACTTATATCACGCTTTTTGGTTATCTGAATGTTCGTTGGTTTCGGAGAAAGTTAGGAAGAATCTACCTGCCAATTGCAGTTATCTTTGCCACAGCTACCCCCATATTTAGCAATCTAATTTACCTTGTTAGCCCAGATACCATCGGTTTTTCTTTTATCATCAGCCGCAGTTGGCTCTTGTTCCCGATTCTATTAATTCCACTAGTGATAATAGCTTGGCAGTATCCTTACATATATAGTATTTTATATATTGTTATTGTTGGCGCCGTGGAACTTTCAGTACTATTTTCTTTCTTAAAAAATATCAATTTCACAACACTGCCCATTCTAGGTGTGCCGATTATTCAAGGATTTGCTTTTGGGATTGTTTCAAATATTATCGACGAAATTGTCAATGAACAACGCGTCCAAAAAAAACGGCTTATCAAAGCCAACGTTGCACTTAGTGAATACGCCGATACGATGGAACAATTGGCTATTACTCGAGAGCGCAACCGTCTCGCCCGAGAATTACATGACACACTCGCCCACACATTGAGTGGCCTATCGGTCAATCTAGAAGCAATAAAAATAATGTTAAACTCTGACCAGAGTGGGATACAAACAATGCTCGATCATGCCCTGGAAAATACTCGGGTAGGGTTAGATGAAACTCGCCGCACTCTTCGTGATTTGCGCCCCAAATCTCTGGAAGACCTGGGGCTTCGATTATCCTTAATTGAACTCGTTGAAGATGCAGCCCAGCGTGGAGAATTTACGATAGACCTTGTACTGTCGGATGACATTCCCCACTTTTCATTTGATGCTGAAAAAGCAATATTCAGAATTGTGCAGGAAGCCTTTCAGAATATTGTATTGCATTCCAACGCGAAAAAAGTGTGGGTAGAATCTAAACGGAAAGAAAATGTTTTCTGTCTTTCAATCCGTGATGATGGTAAAGGGTTTAGTACAGATGTAATGAACAGCAACGAACATTTTGGAATACCAGGGATGATCGAGCGCGCAGAAATATCTGGTGGAAAATTAGATGTAGAGAGTAAAATGGGAGAAGGAACAATTATCCACTTATCTTATGAGATGAATCATGATTAAAATACTCATTTGTGATGACCAAATGATTGTTTGCGAAGGGCTTGAAAAAATACTATCCTCAGATCCTGACTTAGAGGTAGTGGGCATTGCCAATAACGGCATTGAAGCGATAGAAATGATCCCAAAGGTAAAACCAGATTTGATTTTAATGGATCTAAAAATGCCTAAAATGAATGGAAGCATCGCCACACGGAAAATAACAGCACGATACCCCGAGATTGCAGTGTTAGTATTGACCACTTATGACGATGATGAATGGATATTTGACGCGATCCGAAGTGGAGCATCGGGGTATCTGTTAAAAGACTTACCTCCTGGAGAATTAGTCAAAGCGATAAAAGGAACAGTCAGCGGTCAAAGTTATATCGATCCCGCCATCACCCGGAAGATATTAGACGATATTATAGATCGAAGCCCTCAAGAAAAGAAGCCGACGAATTTCCAATTGAGTGAACGGGAATTAGAAATCCTCTCATTGATTATTAAGGGGTATTCCAATGCTGAAATTGCCGATGCCCTGTTTCTTTCAAAAGGAACTATCCGTAATTACCTAAGCGATCTTTTCAAAACCTTAGGTGTCTCTGACCGCACCCAGGCGGCTGTTGTGGCTGTCAAGTATCGATTGGTGAAGATGTCAGATTAAATTTCCTTAAAAAAATATTCAACTACCTTTCATAGTATGATACTTAGGTGTTAGTATCCTTTCAAATAATAAGAGGGGACTGAATTCATCTAAAAAACCAATGAACGAAAAATATATCCTGACCAGCCATAAAACAAATATTTAATTTCTAACATTCCATCTTTTAGTAAATAAAGCAGCAAACATAATGAATGTGTCTGCTGCTGAAATGTTATGCTGAGTGAATTACTTACATCAACAGGAAAATTGATTTACACAACAATTGGATGAACGTTCAAGCATACTTGACATGCTATGGAATTAATACAATCTTGATCGCTTTGCCGGCTTTTGCTTGCTTAATAGCTTCGTTGATCTCATCCAAGGGCATAACACGAGTGATATATTTCTCTGCATCGAACTGCCCAGTGCAGATAAGCTCGAATGCTTTCTTATTTTCCTCTAACTCAAAGCCAAAATGGCCATAGAGCCACAAACTAGAATAATGGATACGATTCGTATCGATCTCTGTAAGTGCACCCTTTGGAACTCCTCCGAATAGCGTAACGATACCACCTTGAGCGCACATAAATATTGCTTGTTGTTGGGCTTTCGTTGTGGGATTCGCACTGATTACGTGGAATGCTCCTTCCCTATTGGTAAGATCCATAACAGCTTCGACTGGATCCACTTTCGCACCATTCACAGCATGATCAACCCCAAAATTCAAAGACATCTTAAGGCGTTCTTCTACGATTTCAACCATGATCACTTTACCCGCTCCACGCATTTTTGCCAACTCAGAATGCAGGCACCCAATCGGTCCGGCGCCTAAAATTGCAACGGTTTGACCGATTTTCACATTTACTGCTTCTTGACATGAATAAACGGAAGACAGTGGTTCGGCCATCACAGCCTTCTCGAAACTAACATGCTCTGGTAGCGGCAGGATGTTTACACGTTCCATGCTCCATGCAGAAATTGGTAAATACTCGGCAAAACTGCCTGTTGCTGCGGTAGCACTAGGCTCAGGAATCACTGGACTGACATAAACGCGGTCGCCAACTTTAAAGTCGCATTTTGCCATCTTGCCTTTTTCCGCAATTACCCCGGACTGCTCGTGACCATAAATGACAGGGTAATTACCCTGACGTGAATCGGTTGTTAAATTACGAATATCTGAACCACACAAACCTACTGCTTCAACCTTAACAATAATTCCGTCCTCCGCACAAACAGGTTTGTCGACTTGTTCAACTCGAACATCATTTGGGCCATACATGACGGCAGCTTTCATTTTTTTCATTTCAATTTCCT
>JASFQL010000041.1:0-25934 GCA_050115475.1 Anaerolineales bacterium | reverse complement strand
TCTTGAAGCTTATCCCTCCAAGAATTTCTCCAGGGACTCTTTACTAATTCGATATGCTTTCCCGAGTTTCTTCGCTTTCAAATCACCTGCCTCGATAGCGGCAACGACATCCTCTTCCGAAACTTTCAGAACTTGAGCAGCCTCACTGGGTGTCATCACATCGGGAATTGCATTCGCTGCCCCAGCAGCGCCTCCTGCGGATGGTTGAGTGGCACCTTTTAAGGCCTCACCCATAACGTTTCCGATTCCCACACCTGCACCGATTCCAGCCGTCAATCCTGCTCCTCCAGAAGGATTCTGGGCAGCATCACGCATGGCATCTGCTGCTTGTAGTTGTGTATAGGTAGCAGTATCCAATAAACCCATATCGCGGAGATCATCAGCTGTGGTCTTGGATGGGCTTATATTCGCAATAACAAATGCTTTCAATGCCAGACCACGGGCTTCAAAATCATCTTGAGCCTTTGCACGTACACCCGCACTGAGTTCATCCTGCATAGCAATCAGATCCTGAACTGTGGAGTATTTCCCCTTCATTTCGCCCAGCATATCTGATAGGCTGCGCAGTAAACGAGATTTGAGATCGTTCTCAATATCTCCAGTACGGTAAGTACCTTGAGTTCCGACAACTTGGGTCACAAATTGTTGGGGATCAGCGACCTCATAAGAGAAGGTGCCAAATCCCTGCAACAACAACCATCCGAGGCCAATTCCAGGGGTTTGCATGGGGATCGGCTGTGGGGTACCCCATTTGCGATCCAGAAACTCACGCATAGATACGAAATAAGCCTCTGCCGTAAACGGAGTCCGGTCACCAAAGGCTTTACTAATGAAATCAACGACCTTTGGAATATTCGCAGTTGTCAGTGTATGCCTTCCAGCTTCAAATACATCTAAAGCATTCCCATCTCGGAAGAAGACAGCTGTTTGAGATTCACGAACGATTAGCTGAGAACCAATGCGGAAATCTCCCGAACCTTCCTCCGGGAATCTATGAACAAGTTCTTCACGCATCTCGTTTGGATATTCAATTACATCAAAAATACGCGCCATTTCATCCTCCTAAAACAAGATATTTCATAATCAATCTATCTATTCAATCGCAACGACAACTTCATGCCTACGTTCAAAAGTGGAAACGAGATCACGCGCAAGGCTTACAAGATGACGGATTGTAGCTGGCAAGCCATCGCTTCCAATCGAAGTTTCAACATTATCAATCGCGCGGCTAACTTCATCGCTCATTTCTAGAAGCGCTGCATCAAATTGGTATATCTTCGCTAATTCTTCCTCTTTAATCTTGATCGCATCAAAGAACCCAGCATAGCCGTAAGCTGCATTAGAGATTTTATCAATGAACGTTTGTATCTTAGTGGCAGCTGTTTCCAGTTCATCAAGATGTTGTATTTCACCTGAACTGGCAAGGTCCTGCTGAAGATTCCCCACACGCTTCCAGAGTTCTGTATACACAGCAGTAATCTGTTCGCGCAATAATTTATCGGCTGCTCTGCGAGTGTTTTTCTCAATATACCCGTTAAATCCAGGAACTTTACTAATTAATTTAGTTAATGGATCCTGCCCTTCAGTAACTTTATCAAATAAATCACCCATCACGTTCCTCCAGTAGAAAAATTTTTTATCTGAAATTTCGTTTTCAATATTATACATTAGAATAATCGCTATACCAATATGAGGAAGGATACCCTTCAATGGTAAAATACTGTCTGGTATTTTATAATTATTCGAATCTCATTCCAGGAGAATCACCATGCAAAACAAAATAAATGCTCTAATTTCTCTGCTCGACGACAATATCGAAGCAGATGAAAAATCGGTATCTGTTAAAGAACCGGAAAAATTAAAAACCAACATATACAAACTCGCAGAATTAACAGCTTTAGAAAAAGGGAAAAAGAGTGCCATTGCCCGTTTTCTTATTCGAGGAGCAGCGCTGGATTTGGGGATCATTCCAGCGTCGATTCATGATTTATATCTCGCCAGGGGCAAAGGCGAAATTCCTCCCACATTTACGGTTCCAGCGATGAATTTAAGAGTATTGCCCTTCCATGCGGCTCAGATGGTATTTCGTGTCGCAAATAAAATGGATGCCAGTGCAATAATCTTTGAAATCGCCCGGTCAGAGATGGGCTATACAGACCAACGGCCATCTGAATATACAGCCCAAATTCTAGCAGCAGCCATCGCAGAAGGCTTTCGTGGTCCTGTCTTTATCCAAGGAGATCATTTCCAGGTTTCCCCCAGCCGATACTCCAATGAACCCGGAAAGGAATTACAGGCGATCAAAGATTTAACGAAAGAAGCAATTCACGCTGGTTTTTATAATATTGATGTTGATACTTCAACTTTGGTTGACTTAAGTAAACCAACTGTAGCAAAACAACAGGAAATTAACTCCAACCTTTCAGCGGAATTTACTGCTTTTATTCGATCTATTGAACCTGAAGGAGTAACAATTTCAGTCGGCGGGGAAATTGGTGAGGTTGGTAAGCAGAATTCAACGGAAGAAGAATTACGAATTTACACAGATGGATTCAATGCCAAGCTTGGAGAACTCGCTCCTGATGCCCCTGGTTTGAGTAAGATCAGCATCCAATCAGGAACTTCGCATGGTGGCGTCGTTCTACCGGATGGCTCCATTGCCCAGGTGAAAGTTGATTTCGACACTATCTTGAGACTCAGCCGAGTTGCTCGGGATGAATTCGGAATGGCAGGCGCAGTACAGCACGGCGCTTCTACCCTCCCCCAAGAGGCATTTAGTAAATTTGTAGAGTCTGAAGCATGCGAAGTTCATCTTGCCACGAATTTCCAAAACATATTCTACGATTTTGTCCCTGAGAAATTAAAAGAAGAAATCTACGCTTACCTGGATAAAAACCACTCGAATGAACGAAAAGACGATATGACAGATGACCAGTTTTATTATAAGACTCGTAAACGTGCTATCGGGCCTTACAAGAAACAGATTTGGTCTCTCCCACAAGATGTTTTAGAAAAAACAAGCGCAGCTTGGGAGGATCAATTCCAGCACCTGTTCACTTCTCTCGGACTTGCCAATACAAATAAATACGTCAATAAATTTATCAAAACACCTAAATACCTACCCAGTTTACAATCCTACATTCGGGTCGTTACCGGGGAAGAGACTGACGAGGATACTTCAGACCTAGCTGACTGATGCCAGTACACGATCAAGGCCTATTTTACGAACGTTATCAAATAATTCCCCGCGTGTTGATATTTGTGACACGCGGGGATTCGATTCTGCTTATCAAAGGATCACCCCAAAAGCCTTTATGGGCAAACTTATACAACGGAATCGGCGGTCATGTGGAAAAAGGAGAGGATATCCTTTCAGCCGCTCGTCGAGAATTCTTCGAAGAGACAGGCCTGAATCTTCTATCTCCATGGTTATGTGCCTTGGTAACAATTGATACAGGAAAGGATACTGGAATTGGCATGTATGTTTTTAGAGGAGAGGTATCCTCTAAAAAACCAAAAGCTTCTTCTGAAGGTTCATTAGAATGGATCCCTCTTGGTGAGATACAATATATTCCCTTAGTGGAAGACCTCCCCATTCTAATCCCACAGATCAAAAAAATGAAAAGAAATTCCCCACCTCTTTTCCTCCATTATAATTATGATGAGCATGATACACTAATCATACACGCTGAAGGCCGAGAATTATCTATAAACCAGTAAATATATCTATCAAAATGATTCCCATTTTCAGATAAACTTAAGGGATTTATAATCTAAATATCACACGCAATAGTTATGGAAAATTCTTTAAATTTACCATCACAGGGATTACCAGAGAAGGCCTATCTCGTGGTTAACGCCAGGCTATTCCATTTAGATAAAGAAGTCATAAAAATAGGAAGAAATATTAAAAATGACTTGGTATTGAACGATCCTTCTGTATCGAGATTCCACGCAGAGATACGTTATGAAGACAGCCAATTTTTACTAGTCGATCTTGGTTCTAGTGGGGGAACTTTTTTAAACAATCAAAAAGTAGACAAAGGTGTATTATTTTCTGGTGATATAATTGTATTCGCTAAATTACCAATTATGTTCATGTGTGAAGGGGCCTCTATAAAGAAGTTTTCCAGCGAAAGCACCGAGTACCTTGGTGAGGCCAGTCAGTATCCAACCAAACCTGAGACAGAAGATGGCGGATGAAAAAACACCATTGAAATGTCGCTCGTGTGAGGATTAATGAGTGAAAGCGAAGATAAAAACAAATTACTAAACATCCCACAAAGAGTTTATTTAGTAATTAATTCTCAAGTATTTCCCTTAAAAAAAGAAATCACATCCCTTGGACGGAAATTGGATAATGACTTAGTCTTGCAAGATGCACTCGTTTCACGTTATCATGCAGAAATCAAGTATGTAGATGGTAGATTTACCATTTATGATCTAGACTCAACAAGTGGGACATTTTTAAATAATAAAAAGATTAAAAAAAGTATCCTCTATTCCGGCGATTTAATTCTATTAGCGAATATCCCGATCATGTTTATCGATGAAAGTGGTTCATTGGAAAGTGATGCCGATAAAACCACCGGAAGAAAAAAAAGACATTCCCCCCAAAAATAAACAGACTATATTATTGGAGTAGGAAGAGGATTCACTTTTAACCTTACAATAAATGTAGTCCCCATTTCCACTTCACTTTTTACTTCAATCTCCCCACCATGTTGTTCGATTACTTGCTTGGCAATTGGTAAACCCAAGCCTACCCCATCAAATAGATGCCCATCAAACTCCTCAGTTCTCCAAAATCGATTGAAAATAAATTGGCGATCACTTTGAGGTATCCCGATTCCCTGATCCATTACTTCAACCCATATATACACAGAATTATGATCTACAGTTACCTGAACATCTTTTCGGTATATGCTGAATTTTATTGCATTATTCACAATCGCCAAAAATGCACGTTCAAGACTTCTTATATCTCCTGGTATAGTCGGAAGAGTTGGTGAGATACTTAATTGTAAACGGATACCCATCTCTTCAGCATGTCCTCGTTCAGCCTCAATTACTCTGGCGATCAATTCTCGCATATCTACTGATTCGAAATCAGACAAAATCAGTTCCATCTCTTGTAAAAAGAGAATATCATTTATGAGAGAGACAATCTGCTCAAGATTTCTCGTTACTGTCGCTATAGCTTGTTGGAGTGCTTCACCTTCCAACATCCCCATTTGAATAACATGCATATAACCACTTGCCGAAGTCAGTGGTGTCCTTAATTCATGTGCAATTGTTGTTAGAAACTCCCTTCTAGCTAAATCCAATTCTGCTAACTGCTGGTAGGCTTCAGCCAGCTCCCCTGCTTTAAGGCGAAGGTCTTCAATCGCCATCTCGTCATTTTCGCGTAAACGACGAGATACCTCTCTAACCATTGACAAAGAAACGACACTACTTAAATGCAGTACTTCTTCGAAGCCCTCTTTGTCTATTTCCAATACAGTAGTATATTTCGTGGTCGTCACAGTTGCTGCTCGTGGGGCGTCATGGATCAAACCCATCTCACCAAAGAAATCACCCGGTTTGAGATGTTTCAGTATGCGTACATCATTTTGATTGATTTCTTTAGTTACTTCCACTTCCCCCTCCAAGAGAACATAAAAAACATCTTCAGTCTGTCCTTCCATACATAGGTTTGTGCCTATAGGATAATGCGCAACATTGCCGACTTTGATTAGTCTTATAATTTCCTTTTCAGGAATCCCCGGGAAAGCTTTATTAATGGCTTTTCGCGAAAGGGTATCGTCGTTCATCATGATTGTATCCTTTCGTAAAAAACCAAAACTGTATTTCCATATTTCCGCTGATCGAACTCAGAAAAATTTTCCAAAGTAACTTGATTGTATTCTTTGGGATCAATCTGTACAATGGCCCATCCATCCTCTACCAACCAATCAGGAGAACTATCTAAAGAGAATAAAGTCTTTTTCCACAAGCCATGATATTGTGGAGGAGCTACAAAGACATAATCAAATTCAGCATCAGGTCGTCGGGCTAACAAATCAAACGCGTCAATTACCTGGATTTGTGCATTTTCATTCAAATGAGTGAGTTCAAGGTTTTGTTTGATCGTTTTCACCGCAGTACCACTACGGTCTACAAAACGGACGAATTCAGCGCCACGACTTAATGCTTCAATACCAACACTTCCCGTCCCTGCAAACAAATCAAAAAAATAACAGCCTGGAATATCTTCCCCCAAAATATTAAATAATGCCTCTTTCACTCTATCTGGGATGGGCCTAGTAATATCACCTGGAACCATTTTTAACTTACTGCCTTTCGCAGAGCCAGATATCACGCGTAAATGAGACACTAGCAACACCTTCACTCCTTGGGTAACTTCTTTAAAACTTTCGTAATCTCGTCTTCTTCAGATGTTTGATCTTTGAAATACTCCTTAATAAATTTTGAACGGCGAAGGCGCAATGCCATTGGTGCGACCTGTTTCAAGTCATCAATCGATACTTTTGTACGACTACCTGCTGCTGCTAATGCCCTAGCAGCCTCGAACAATGTGATTTCTGCTCTCAGTGACGCAATACCAAAATCCTTAATAAGTCCCAATCCAACCTTAGCCACATCCAATGGCAATTCAACTTTAGAGAGTAAATCACGAGCGCTTTGAACCTCGTCACGTGCAAGCATCGTTTCCTCTGCATACAGGTCGACGACCTGGCGAGGATTCAAGAAATAAGCATGAGAGCGGCGATAGGCTTCAAGCCGATCATCCGCTTCTGTCAGACCACGAACAATCAAGCGTAAACCAAATCGATCCATGATTTGAGGTCTTAAACTTCCTTCTTCAGGATTCATCGTACCAATGAGTGTAAAACGAGAGCGGTAAGTTGCCGCAACAGACCCTCTCCTTACCGTATAACTCCCTTGAGCTGCAGCATCCAATATCACATTAACAACATCGTCACTTAACAGATTTACCTCATCGATATAAAGTAAATTCTTATCCGCATAGGATAGAATACCTCTATTCACCCGCATACGCGCATGAGCTGCAGCACGCTTATTTACCGATCCAATCACATCCTCTAAGTTCGCATTTAGTGGTAATTCAACCAAGCGTGCCGGCCTGAGTGTAGATAGAGGCTCATTTCGTGCAAGTTTTTCGACACAATTAGGGCAAATGGCATCCAACCCACCGATTTCCACATCTTCTTCAAGACATCCATAATAACAATTACTTAATGCTACAGATGGTATAAGGTCAATTAAACTTCTTACAGCAGTGGTTTTTCCAGTTCCTCGTGGACCAATTAACAGGACCCCTCCTACAGCTGGGTTAATCAAGGCCAAAAGCAAACCCAGTTTCATATCTCCTTGGCCGACCATCGCTAAAAATGGGAACGGCCAAAATTCAGCTAAACCAGCATCGCCCTCATTAGAAAGATCAGATAGGTCCCTCCCAGTAACTCGATCGATAAGATCACGAAGAGAACTAATACCAGAAGGAATACCCTCTGAAGCCCTAAGTGTAGATCCCTCTACCTCATCCTTTTTATTCGATTCAATGTGAGGAGGGATATCTCTCGATTCTTCCTCATTTGATTCTAGTTGAAGGTTTTGAGTTTCATCAACCATCTAATTCAATCCAAATCTTCACGAAGTTCCCCCATATCTGCTGTTGGCATCCTCTCAGGCTCCTCCAATAAAATGTCAATAGTATCAAAGCCCAACTCCGCCATAAGTGGGGCTAATGGTACCGTAGCAGGTGGCATAACCTTCCTCGGCATTTGTGGAGGGGTAAGTACAGGTTTCGAATAGTCATAGGATCGTTTTCGGAGAATTCTGGGTTCATCACTTAACCATCCCACATATTCCCCACGGATAGAATACACTTCTCGTGAAGGTGTGACAAATCCCAACCATTCTCCGATACGGTTAAAAATATATGGATACAGCAAAAATGCTTCCGCATCCCCCTTTGTTGTGTAAATAGGGATAGGCTTTCGCGGTTTGGTTTCCATCGGCCACCAACTATTATCGGTATTGAGAATCGAATTTTCTTAAATAGTTATAAAGACTGATTTAAGTATAAGTTTATCAAGGAAATACTTCATTACAACTTAATTTCAATCAACATCGTTGTAAGTCCAAAAGCGATTAATGAAAAAATTCCAAAACATTACAATTAAAACAACAATAGCAAGGGCTAGATTCTCACCCAAGACATAAGCTTTCAAGGGAAGAAAGAAGGAAACTTGCTCGAAAAAATTAACTAATGGCTGATTTATAAGAATAAAAACGACTGTCCGAATCCCTAATCCAACTGCATTTACGATAGCAAATTGTACTAATTGTCCCATTACAGGTTTCGATCTGGAGTCGGGATAAGTCCAATATCGATTCCAGATGAAATTACTTATCATGGCAACCATAAACGACAGGATGCTTGAAAATTCTGGCGAAATACCAATACCAGACCTGAAAATATTGAATGCTAAAGAATCAACCGCAAACCCAATAGCGCCCACAATGGCAAAGCGAACAAATCGGATTCGTTCTCGTTGAAAGGATGTGGTTGCCACGGTTATGCTAATTCCTTTTTAAAATATTCTATAGTCATCTTTAAGCCCTCTTCTAAGGAGATCTTTGGAGACCAATCAAGAATCTCTTTTGCCCGAGTGACATCTGGCTGTCTTCTCATGGGGTCGCCTTCAATATACATATCCGGTAAATAGGTTACACCAGCTTCGTTTTGAGTGAGAGAGTTGATAATTTCTGCAAATTGATTTATGGTCTTTTCTTCTGGATTCCCAATATTCACCGGCATATTTTCATTTGAGACTAAAAGTTGATAAACCCCTTCGATTAAATCACTGATATAGCAAAATGAACGAGTCTGTTCTCCATCTCCAAAAATTGTAAGCGGTTCGCCCTTCAACGCCTGAGAAATAAAATTAGGGACAACACGGCCATCGTCGATATGCATGCGAGGTCCATAGGTATTAAAAATCCTCACAATCCTGGTATCTACATTATGGAATCGATGGTAAGCCATCGTTAATGCTTCTGCGAATCGTTTCGCTTCATCATAGACTGACCGCACTCCGATAGGGTCGACATGACCCCAATATGATTCTTTCTGTGGATGTTCTAATGGATCGCCATAGATCTCACTCGTTGAAGCCAGTAGATAGCGTGACTTATTTGAATACGCCACACCAAGAGTATTATGTGTCCCTAAAGCGCCAGCTTTCATAGTCGCAATGGGTAAATTTACATACCCATAGGGAGAATGGGGATTCGGGCTTGCAGGAGATGCAAAATGCATCACTGCGTCAATAGTTCCAGGCACAAAAATAAAGTTCGATACATCATGCCGAATAAAGGAGAAACCCTCACGACCTGATAAATGAACTAAATTTTCAGGTTTACCAGTAACAAAATTATCCATGCCAATAACTTCATGTTCCTCCTCTAACAATCGATCACACAGATGAGATCCGATAAAACCTGCTGCACCTGTTACTAAAATTCGCATCGATATTTCCTCATTCTTTTCATTACTTCCAATCAATTGCTGTAATCAAACCATCCCCTGTAAGCTGCTGTGACGTTCCCTGAGCAATGTCAATCAACCAGATATTTCCCTGGTAAATGACCGCAATCGTTTCTGAACCCTCCCCTTCCTCGATCTCAGGTGACCAAAAATATCGATGAGGTTCTAATCCCGGATTTCCTTCAGGGGGGAACAGCACCCTACTATTTGAGCCGTCTCTATCAATAACAACAAGCTGGTATCCTCCCGTGCGACTTTGTGTAGGCATTAGCGCCTGGAGATAAGCCACTTGATAAGAATTCTCATTATTTGGTAATTGTTTTACAGGGGATGCAAGCGGATTAGCGAACATCCCAACCTCTTGAATCATCAACACTGGTACGACTCCAAATAAAGGAATAGCCCCTAAAGAAAATAATGGAGATTCTTCATCTGAAGATAATCCTTCTTGGGGAGTATGATCCACAAAAAAAAGGAACATTCCATCGGGTGACCAAGAAATTTCCGGCATCCATGCCCAATCACTTCTCGTTTGTAAGGGAGGAAAATTATACAAGGGAACAAGTAGTTCAGTCTCTAAATCTACTAAACCAATCTCATCCGGGCGAGTATAAGCCAATTGTTCTCCGTCATTCGACCAAAAATAATCTACTCCCCACCACCCATAGACTCCCCCGGAACTCTCACGAATGCTTGTCCTCGGGCGAGATACCCAGCCACTGCTACTAAAATTCAAGAATTTAAGGTCATTATTCGCCTGCCAACCAGGGGGGCTTTGAATAGTCTCAGCAGTGGAAAAAACAACACCGTTTACTGAGTCTGTGACCCAATCGGCAAAATGAATCACGTTGGTTACATTCAAATCAATTTCTAGGGTTTCCTCTTCGTCTATTCGTGAAACCCAAAGTGTATTGATCACCTGATCGGATTCGTCACTGCGCGTGTACAGCAACCAATTTCCATCTGGCGAAATCGAAAAGATTCGGCTATCAAGATCCCCCGTAGTAACAACTGGTCGACGCACACCTGTATTCGTTTCCATCACCCAAGCATTACCCGCAGAAATATAAGCCAGTTTTCCCGCAATGGGAACAGAAGCGAAAGGCGCTTGGTTGCCAACCATAACTACTTCCGGTATCGGTGCGTGTACAATGACAGTATTTACTGGACTTCTAGATACTTCGACGCTATCTTCAAGGATTATGCGGAATGTAGTTTCTTGAACGCCATTCACACCAGGTTGAATAAGTCTTGTCTCTCCTTCAGGTAATGATTCGTTGCGAAGCACCTGAGTCTCGAAAGGTAAAATACTTTCTTCGATAACAAAATCCTCAACCACTCTGGTGAGGTGAACCGTCCCACCATCACTTAGTGTTGTAAAAAATGGCGGATCACTCCGGTCATCGGGATTAATATTTATTCCTCCCATCTCAAGAGCTTCTCTTGCTGTGGTTCCAGTAGGTATATTTACTTCTTTACTAATCCCGTCTGCAGATATTTTTACGGAAATATCATCCTGCCTTCTTTGGGGGAAATCACACGCACTTATAAAAAAGACAAGGATAATAAAACTTAGAAACATACCAAGGATATGATACAGGTCCTTTTTTAGTTTATCGCTAGACTGGTATAATCTCACAGCACTTGCCATTTATAGAATTTTTTTTACCAGGCAGATTATAGCATGGCTGATGAAATTGAAAAATCACCAGAACAAAAAAAACGGCTAAACTTGGAATCCTCAATCGAAGCGATATTATTCGTTTCATCTGATTCTATTTCATCGAAACGGATCGCTGATGTACTTGGAGTTACAACGCGGGTTATTGAGAAAGCACTAAAATCAATGGAGAAGGATTTCAAGAACCGAGGTATACGTATTCAAAAGAGTCGAGATGGGTATAAATTCACTACCGCACCTGAAGCAGCGTTTATCATTGAAACCTATCTAAACCTTGAATCTACATCAAAACTCACGCAAGCAGCTTTAGAAACATTGGCCATCGTCGCCTACCAACAGCCAATCACACGACCAATGATAGATGCGGTGCGAGGTGTGAACAGCGATAGTGTGATTAAGACTCTACTGAGTAAAGGATTGATTGAGGAAGCAGGGCGTAGCGAGAGTCCAGGTCGTCCCATTCTTTACATCACCTCCCCCGAATTTCTACAATATTTTGGGCTTTCTTCACTTAAAGATTTACCAACGTTATCTTTACCAGAAATCATCACCACTCAGACTGCAGATCAACCAGAATTACCTTTAGCTACCGAAATCCTAAAAGAATAAAATGGCAGAGGAGAGGGTTCAAAAAATTCTTGCCAGAGCTGGAATCGCTTCTCGAAGAGCTAGCGAGAAATTGATCCGGGAAGGGCGCGTCACTGTCAATGGGAAGATCATCCATGTGGGTGATAAGGCAGTGGCAAATCGAGACAAGATAGAAGTTGATGGAAAGTTGATCCAACTTCCAGAAGTATTTACATATATCGCTCTATATAAACCCAGGAATGTTTTATCTACGACAAAGAATAAGCAGAACATAAAAACTATTCTCGATCTCCTACCAAATATGGAAAGGGTATTTCCAGTAGGTCGTTTAGATTTTGACAGTGAAGGATTGATCCTCCTGACCAATGATGGGGAGTTGACAAATCACCTGACACACCCACGCTATGGACATGAAAAAGAATACCGCGTACTTGTTGCACAACATCCGGATGAAGCACAATTAACCATCTGGAGAAATGGCGTTGTGCTAGAAGATGGTTATCGAACAGCACCAGCAAAAGTG
Organism: Anaerolineales bacterium; assembly: GCA_050115475.1. Classification (GTDB taxonomy): domain Bacteria; phylum Chloroflexota; class Anaerolineae; order Anaerolineales; family UBA11579; genus JASFQL01. Next base: position 13,565 of record JASFQL010000041.1, on the reverse strand, counting down.
TATGTTGAAGGTTTAAAAGGAAAGGGCGCTTGGTTGCGTGTCGTTATGAAAGAAGGTAAGAAACGACAGATAAGAGAGATTGCGAAACAAATTGGATTGCCAGTAGTTAAACTCGTCCGTATCCGGATCGACACCTTGTACCTCGGCAACCTTAAACCAGGAGAATGGAGATATTTGTCCGAATATGAAATCCAATCGTTGAAAAATGAAAAGAGAATAATTGAAACCAGAAATAAAAAGAAGCAAAGCAAGAAGTAAGCGTTATCTTCTATCAACATTTTAGGTTCCAACGAGTAGATTTCGACTCGTTATCATGTAAATTCTCCTGGTTTGTTCATTCACAATGAAATGTCATATACAAAACCAATTCACGTTATTTATATAGATGTGTAAGCAGTCAATCCAAATCAGTGATCCAGCAGATTTCAGCCTGCTATTCGAGCAGACACATCATTTAGTCTTTAGGTATATATATAGTTTACATGGAGGTCCACAAGAAGAAGTCGAAGACCTTACTGCAGACACTTATTGGAGAGCATGGCGTGCACGGTATAAATTCCAAGGAAATCACTCTGGAGCTACAGGATGGCTACTAAAGATTGCTAAACGACTGGTGATTGACTCCTATCGAAGATCAAAAACTCGCGGCTTTGAAATGGATATCGAAAAGGTCATTATCCCAATAACAGGGGCAACACCAGAAGAGAAAGCTCTCCAAAAAGAACAGATTGAAGAAATGTTTATATTAATCCAGGATTTACCCATCGAACACCGAGAAATGATCATACTTCGTTACATGTTTGGATGGCGTGTAAAGGATATTGGTACATTACTGGATATACCAGAAAATACAGTTTCCGTTACCTTACGAAGAGCCTTTAATAAAATCAAAAACAAATGGGATTCTATGGACATAAGGGATGAATAATATGACAAAAGAAAAATCTATGAATCAGATAAATACTGTAATGACTGAGGAAAATCTCATCCAAATTTATAAGAATTTTCAACCAATTCCCTCTTTATCCTTTTATTCTCGGATCCAAAAAGCTCCCTGGACCAAACGCTATCGTGTTACCCGCTACGCCTTACAAGTAGCAGTACTCATGGCAACCATCGCAGCGGTCATTTTCGTTAATCCAATTAACTTACAACCATTATCCGCAACAAATACACCGACCTCAACACCTACTATGGGAACGACGGATCTTTCTACTCATGCGCAAATATCGACTGAAATCCCTCATTCTCTTAACACCTCCATTCCCATTATTCCATCAATAACTCCATCAAATTAACCTCAAACTCATCACAAGAAAATTGTACAATCCCAAGGAGATAATATACAATAACGCTGGCAAATATTTCTGCTGGGAGTAATCATTTCATGGAATCAATCGAAATAAATCATTGGCTAGATCGCAAAATTCATACCATCAAGTATAACTGGGAAACCATCCTATTTAGTTTACTCATTCTCGTAGCTATCGCCACACGTTTCTATAACTTAGACGCACGGGTAATGAGTCACGATGAAAGTTTACATACCTATTACTCCTGGACATATTCAAAAGGGCAAGGCTTCCAGCATAATCCATTAATGCATGGCCCATTGCAATTCCATCTATTAGCAATGATCTTCAGCATTTTTGGTGATAATGATTTCACGGCACGAATACCTGCAGCATTAGCAAGTATTTTTTCCATTGGGATCATTTGGAAATACCGGCGATATCTGGGACGGTCTGGTGCAGTAATCACAGCTGGACTATTCGTGATTTCCCCTTACATGTTGTATTATGGCCGCTATATCCGGAACGAGGCTTTTGTCGTTCTTTTCGGATTAATTAGTCTATGGGCATTACTGAGATATTTAGATACAGGGCGGACTCTCTACATCTATTATCTCATCACCGCAACCGCCCTTCATTTCACAACGAAAGAGACATCATTTATCTATCTTGCTCAAACTCTACTTTTTTTAGGTCTGTTATTTTTAAATCACATAACCCAACATCCTTGGCAATCTAAACATTATCGTACAGCATTTATCTCTATCTTAGTGATCGTATTATTTGTAGCAGCAACCGGATTTGGATATATCCTCTTGGAGAGAGCTAGAGCGGTACTTAATCCAGATAATATTGTACAACCCCTCATACCAGGTGATCTAGATTATCAAATTGTTGAATCACAAGGATTAACCTCCTTAGGCAATACCATCATTATGGGGGGAGTGATTGTATTGTGCCTTTCGTTGTATTTTGTTTTCAAGGGGTATGGTATAGAAAATCTGCGTAATCTCCATTCTTTCAACTTGATTATTTTGCTCGGGAGCATTGCCCTACCTCATCTCTCAGCTTTCCTAATCCGCATGCTTGGCTGGGATCCACTCAACTACCAAAACACCCAAAATCTCGAGCAAACGGGAATAGTTGTCATCATACTATTTATTGTATCTATTATTATTGGTCTATGGTGGAAACCGAAAATCTGGCTCATCGCCAATTCAATTTTCTATGGAATTTATCTCTTTTTTTTCACTTCATTATTTACCAACAATACAGGTTTCTTCACAGGATTGGTCGGTTCATTGGGGTATTGGTTGGTTCAACAAGGAGTCGAAAGAGGAAACCAACCATTATATTATTACGCTTTGGTTCAAATCCCACTTTATGAATATTTAGCCGCCCTGGGGACTCTTCTTGCAGCTGGAATTGGATGGCGTGTTTATTCGCAAAACAAAAAGAAAATAAATCAGAAATCCATGCTGAACTCCTCTAACACTCATTTAGAAGTGTCAGGAAATCAAAGAAGGGCCATTCTCTTGTTTGGGTTTTGGGCAGTCTCAAGCCTATTTGCTTACACTATCGCAGGAGAAAAAATGCCTTGGCTAACTGTTCATATCGCCCTACCAATGCTCCTATTAACAGGATGGGCTCTCGGTTATATAGTAGATCGAGTTAAGTGGTCAGAATTGAAAAAAAATAAACGTTGGACAGCTCTGATTATCATTCCCATTCTCATCATCAGCCTAGCCGTAATTATCATAAGCTTAATAAATCCAATCCATCCCTTTTCTGGGAAAACAATAGATCAACTTGAGGCTACAAATCATTTCCTTTTATCATTGATAGTCTTAAGCGTCTGTCTTTGGGGACTCTTCAAGTTATCAAGAATGTGGGACTTAAGCCAAATTAATAAATTATCCGTCTTGACATTGTTCACCCTGCTAGGGGTATTAACAACACGAACAGCTTTTACAGCTGCATTTATTGATTACAATCGTGCAACTGAACCCCTGGTATACGCTCATGGTGCCGATGGTGTCAAGGTCGTTATGAATAGGATAGAGGACATCTCTCAACGATCAACAGATGGCCTTGCATTGAAAGTTGCTTACGATTCCGATGTAGAGTGGCCCTTCAAATGGTATTTACGAAACTACACAAATCAGCAACCTTTTGGTGATGAACCTTATAATGAGCTAAGGGATGTCCCCATTATATTAATCGGAGATGATATCTTCCATAAGATCGACCCCATTGTTGGAGACGGATACGATCGATTCGATTACATTCGAATGTGGTGGCCGATACAAGATTACTTTGGTCTTAACTGGGAAAAAATGAAAACCTACATCGCCGATGAATCTCTCCGATGGGGGATATTCCAAATATGGATGAATCGTGATTATTCCGCTTATGGGGAAGCTGTGGCAAGAAAAATCAATTTAACAAACTGGAACCCATCTGATCGAATGAGAATGTATATTCGAAAAGATACAATTGCAGATTTATGGGATTATGGTGTAGGGGCTTATGAAGAAACCATCGTAATTGACCCATATGAAAATGGTCAAATACAGCTACACCCAGATAATGAACTTCAAATTGGAGAAGATGGTAATCTTCTGTTCAATTCCCCGCGTGATATCGCTGTGGGAATAGATGGGAGCCTTTATATAACCGATTCCAAAAATCACCGGATCGTCCATGTCAAAGATGGAGAAGTTGTCAATACTTGGGGAGAATTATCTGTATCTAATAATAATATCGCGCCGAACGGTACTTTTAACGAACCTTGGGGAATCGCTGTATCTCCAGATGGCAATTATATTTACGTAGCAGACACGTGGAATCATAGAGTACAGAAATTTTCCTCAGATGGAGAATTTATAAAAACTTGGGGATTCTTTGGCCAAACAGGCGACCCTTTTGAATTATGGGGACCCAGAGATGTTGCCACAGACCCAGATGGAAATGTGTATGTTTCTGATACCGGCAATAAACGCATTCAAGTCTTTTCTCCTCAAGGTGAATTCCTTAGAGAATTTGGCGGTGCTGGTTTTGCACCGGGACAATTCGATGAGCCCGTGGGTATAGCCATTGATCCGGAAAGTGGAATAGTTTTCATTGCTGATACCTGGAATCAACGAATTCAATCTTTTTCACAAAGTGAATCAGGAAATGACATTCCAGAAATCAATTGGGAAATCAGCGCTTGGTATGGTCAGTCTCTCGATAATAAACCATACCTGGCAATTGGACCGGATGGGAATGTATTCGCTACGGATCCTGAAATATCACGTATTCTAGTTTTCAATCAGGAAGGTGAATTCCTTTACTTCTTCGGGGACTTTGAAACAAGCAATCTCGGTGTGCCTAATGGTATCACGTCTGATAATGAAAACGGTATCTGGATTAGTGATAGTAAAAACAACCGTCTCTTACACTTCACACTCCCATAATTTTCGCTAAATATCTGGAATCATCCACATGGTATAATTTCTCAGTATCAATTAAAAAAGAATAAAAACTTCAAGAGAGGTACATGAAACTGCACGAATACCAATCCAAGAATTTATTTGCTAAACACGGCATCCCTATACCTAAAGGAAAAGTAGCGTCCACCCCCGAAAGAGCAAGATCAATCGCAGAAGAACTGGGTGGACGCGTTGTAGTTAAATCCCAAGTACTCATTGGTGGCCGTGGAAAAGCAGGAGGAATAAAATTAGCGAAAAATGCTAGGGATGCCGAAAAACTAGCTTCAAATATGCTAGGTATGAAAATTAAGGGTTTAATCGTACGTAAAGTCCTCGTAGATGAAGCCGTAGACATAGATAATGAAATCTACCTGGGTATTACAAATGACCGTTCGGCTCGAAATCCGGTTTTAATGGCCTCCTCTGCTGGCGGTGTTGATATTGAAGAAGTCGCAGCAAAAACTCCTGAGAAAATTGTAAAGATCCACATTGATCCCCTTTTAGGACTTCAAAATTTCCAAATTCTAAACCTGGCCATCGGGATTGAACTTCCTCGAGAAAATTGGCCGCAATTCAACAAGATTACGCAAGGTCTTTGGCAAACCTATAAACAATACGATGCTACGTTAGTCGAGATCAATCCCCTTGTTATTACAGGAGAAAGAAGTCTATTAGCCCTTGATGGAAAAATGATGATCGATGACAACGCTCTTTTTCGTCAACAAGAATTAGAAAAAGATAGAGAGCGCGAGGAAGAGGTTGATGCTGAAACAGAAGCAAAAGTATATGGTTTGACTTACATCAAGCTGGATGGATCCATTGGATGTATGGTCAATGGTGCTGGACTAGCAATGGCTACCATGGATATCATCAAACATTATGGAGGAGAACCAGCGAACTTCCTGGATATCGGTGGAGGTGCTGACGAAAAAAAAGTCGCAGCTGCTTTACGAATTATCCTCAAAGATCAGAATGTTAAAGCTGTATTAATAAATATATTTGGTGGGATCACTCGGTGCGACCTTGTTGCCAAAGGGATCCTTGAGGCAATTAATGAATTAAAACCTAAAGTCCCTTTGATTGTCCGATTAGTTGGCACGAATGAGGAAGAAGGGCGAGAGTTATTGAGGGATTCAAATTTGAAAACGGCTGAATCCCTGGCAGATGCTGCACAATTGGTTGTTGCTTCTTCATAGTGGGAGAATAAAACGATGAGTATTTTGATTGATAAAAACACACGTCTCGTTGTTCAAGGGATTACAGGTAGAGAAGGGTTATTCCATTCCCAACAAATGCTGGATTATGGAACTCAGGTCGTTGCTGGTACTAGACCCGGTAAAGGTGGAGAATGGGTATTAGGAGGAAAAGTCCCCGTATTCGATTCAGTAAAGATTGCCATTGACGCAACTGGCGCAAACACAAGCATTATTTTCGTCCCTGCTAGATTCGCACCTGACGCCATACTGGAAGCCGCAGATGCAGGAATTGAATTAATCGTATGCTTAACTGAACACATTCCCGTTCAAGATATGATGTGTATCCGTGCGTTTTTAGATCAGCAACGTGTAAGAATGGTTGGTCCTAACTGCCCAGGTATTCTCACGCCTGGTGAATCGAAAGTTGGGATCATTCCAGGAAATATCGCCATTCCAGGAAACATAGGTGTGGTTTCAAGATCAGGAACCCTCACTTATGAAGTTTTATTCGCATTAAGAAATAATGGGATGGGAGCCAGTACCTGTGTAGGTATTGGTGGTGATCCTATCAATGGGACGAGTTTCATCGATTGCCTTGAAATGTTTGAGGATGATCCCAATACTGATAAAGTTGTGTTAATTGGAGAGATCGGTGGGAAAGATGAAGAAAAAGCCGCTGAATACATCAGCAACCATATGACGAAACCTGTCTATGGTTTTATTGCCGGAAAAACTGCACCACCAGGAAAACGAATGGGACATGCGGGTGCTATCATTGAAGGGGGAGAAGGCACAGCGGTAGAAAAAATTAAAGCATTAGAATCAGCAGGCGTTCAAGTAGCAAATCACCCTGAAGAAATTGCACAAATGCTGCAGCAGTGAATATTCAATAATCAGTAAGGAAAATTAAATTAAAAAATATAATTTCGATTTATGTTAAAACTTAAGAGACCTGAAAATAAAATCTCCAGGTCTCTTTTGTGATATTGAGCAAATCGAAATATATTACTCTTTTCGATCTTCGATATATTTTACTACTTCACCAACAGTTGTTAATTTCTGGGCATCTTCATCTGAAATTTCACTCCCAAATTTATCTTCCATCGCCATAATCAATTCAACGATGTCAAGGGAGTCGGCTTCAAGATCCTCTCTGAATCGAGACTCCGGTTTAATTTTTCCAGCATCTACACCAAGCAAATCAACGATGATCTCTGTTACTTCCGCAAACACGTCAGACATTTTAATCCTCCATTTATTCTATATAACAGAATTATTTTAACCTTCTTGAGCCTACTGTCAAGCATTGGTTGACAGCTCTATTCGTGACTGGTAAGATAAACTCACTTCTCAGGAACACTTGATAATGGCAAAAGTTACGCAGATAAGTTCCAGAAAATCCGACCATATCCGTATTAACCTCGAAGAAAATGTTAGCTCCGGTCTGACAACAGGATTAGAGCGATTTCAATTTATCCACGAGGCACTTCCTGAAATCGACATGGAAGAAATTGATCTCAATGTTGAGGTATTTGGAAAAAAATTACGTAGCCCGTTGTTGATATCATCCATCACGGGGGGAACGAAAGAAGCTCACCGTATCAACCTCAATCTTGCCACAGCTGCGCAGGAAAAAGGAGTAGCGATGGGCGTAGGTTCTCAACGTGCCGCTATCGAAGATCCTTCACTCGCAGAGAGCTTCCAAGTAAGGGTATCAGCCCCAGACATTCTCCTTTTTGCCAATCTAGGAGCTGTCCAATTAAATTACGGCTATGGTGTAACAGAATGTCAAAAAGCTGTCGATATGATCGAAGCTGATGGGTTAATCTTACACTTTAATCCCTTACAAGAAGCCATTCAACCTGAGGGAGATACAAAGTTTGGAAATCTTTTATCGAAAATTGAATCAGTGTGCACTGCTTTATCCATACCTGTTATCGCGAAAGAAGTAGGATGGGGTTTCTCTGGTAAAACAGCGCATCAGTTAATGAACGCAGGCATTTCCGCCATCGATGTCGCTGGCGCTGGCGGTACTTCATGGACTCAAGTTGAGATGTACCGGGCTAATAATGAACGTCAGGCTAATCTAGCAAAAGCGTTTATTGATTGGGGTATTCCTACAGCAGATTCGATTCAAATGGTGAAAGACGAAATTCCAGAAATGATAATTTTTGCTTCAGGCGGGTTACGTACAGGAGTGGACGTGGCGAAATCCATTGCATTAGGTGCAACACTTGGAGGGCTAGCTTCTCCATTTTTACACGCAGCAAATGTATCTTCAAAGAAAGTTGTTCAAGTTATAGAAGATATTTCAAATGTAATAAAAATATGTATGTTCTCAACGGGTAATAAATATCTTGAACAACTAACTCAAACGGGTCTGATTAAACGATAATCCTTCTTTCAACAAAAGCAACAAGAGGTCAAGATGTCGCTTTCTACGTTTTTGGAACTAATGCTTCCAGAGATAGAAGATGAATTAAAAAAGAATGTAGATTCCATAAATAAGTCCGAATTAGGTGAGTTACACACTATGCTCTCCTATCATCTTGGATGGGAAGGAGAAGGAGCTGGTTCTAAAGCAAGAGGAAAACGTATCCGCCCTTTATTGCTTTTGCTTACGGCAGCAACCACGGGGGAAGATTGGTGTAAGGCACTTCCATGTGCGGCTGCTGTGGAATTGGTTCACAATTTCTCCTTGATCCATGATGATATTCAGGATGAAAGCCCATTTAGAAGAGGACGCCTCACTGTTTGGAAGCGATGGGGAATCCCTCAAGCAATCAATGCAGGAGATTCCATGTTCGCACTAGCACACACTGCCCTTGATAATTTAAATGATTCTGTCCCTTACAAGGTAAAAATCAAAGCACACCAAATCATCCCTCAAGCATGTCTTACACTAACGCAAGGACAATTTTTAGATCTAGCATACGAAAAAAGAGGAAATCTTTCAACTTCTGATTATTGGCCGATGATCAAAGGAAAAACCGCCTCCCTTCTGGCTACGTGTACTGAGTTGGGCGCCCTTATTGCGGGTGCAAGTGAAAAAGAGGTGACACTCTATCGGATGTTCGGGGAATGTGTTGGCTTAGCGTTTCAAGTCTATGATGATATTTTAGGGATATGGGGAGATTCTGCCTTGACCGGAAAATCAGCAGAGAGTGATCTCGTTACTGGGAAGAAATCCCTCCCCATTTTATTCGCCTTAGAAAAAGACGGTAAATTTGCCAAACATTGGAAAAATACAGGAATAAATTCTGAAGAAGTATTAGAGATGGCAGAAGTTTTAAGAAGTGAAGGCGCTTATGACTATGCGAAATGCGAATCAGATAAACTCACTAGGCAAGCCCTTGAATGGCTTGGAAAATTAAATCTAGATGGAACTGCAGCAGAAGCTTTAATCGAATTATCCAATCAATTGACTTGCAGAGAACATTAAGCAGTGTAAGCAATTATCTCTGGACGTTTATCAGAAGACTGGTATAATCCCGGCTGGTTTATACTATGGAACACCCAGGAACTACTCCTACTAAACTGTGTCCGACCTGCGGAACACGGGTCAGCGAAGATGCCCCTCGTTGTTTAGTTTGCGGTACAAGTTTTAGCGAAGAAAAAACTACATCAAAAAAAACGCAGCAAGAACCAGTGATTGGGGGAAGCCGAATGCCAATGGTCACATTAAGTGTGCCCGTTGTATTAGTCCTATTCATCATTTTTCTTGGAGTTGGCGGGGGATTGACCTATGCAGCCTTAAATCTCACTGGAGGTGTCGTCGAGCCGACGGAAGGTCCCACAGCTACACTTACATCAGCACCTACCTTGACAGTAACCCCAGAGTTACCCACAGCCACCAACCCGCCCGTCCCCACATCAACACCAAGTTCGTACGAAGTCAAATCAGGAGATAGCTGTAGTGGGATTGCAGGAGCATTTGATGTTTCCATAACCAGCATAATTCTGGAAAATGGATTATCAGCCAATTGTGATATTTATGAGGGAATGGTACTAAAAATTCCTGCTCCCACTCCCACTGTGACCCCAATAGCGACGAATACACTTGGTAGTCGAGAGGCTACAATAGCAGCTTGTGAAAAGGAATATTACGTCGTACAAGAAGGCGACAGTTTAAGTTTGATTTCTTCTGTGAAAGGAGTCGCCGTAGAACACATCATGGAATGGAGTGGGAAAACCGTTAATACTGCATTTGTGGGTGAAACATTGATTATTCCATTATGTATGAGAGAATATGTTGGATCTTCAACGGTAACGCCTTCACCAGCTCCTCCCTATCCAGCACCTGAACTATTACTCCCACGTAATGGTGAAGCATTCTCATTGGAAAACGATACTGTTACTCTCCAATGGGCCTCAGTAGGCACTCTGCGGGAAAACGAATTTTACTTTGTTACGGTCATTGATATCACAGCAGGTCAAAAAATTGAACTAACTCAAACTGTAAAGGACACGAAATTCATTGTCCCGATAAACTTCCGCCCAACAAATAACCAGACACACATCTACATGTGGTCTGTCGTACCTGTCGCTCAAATAGGTGTAGATGAAGATGGAAACCCACAATATCGGGACGGTGGCGCAAGAAGTGTATCAAATTACTTCTCTTGGATTGGTGGTCCTCCCCAACCAACTGCTGAACCCTGATAATAATTACCGATATTTTAATTTATATGTAAGTCGATCCCAATCATCAATCAAAAGATTCTAAATAACGAGTCGCTTGTATAGCAGCTGCTGCTCCCATACCCGCAGACGTGATAACTTGACGGAAATGTGGGTCAGCAACTTCTCCAACCGCATAAACACCGGGTTGATTTGTCTCCATATTCTGATTGACCTCAAGGTATCCTTTGTCATCCATCTTTAGCTGATCGACAAACAACTCAGTATTTGGGGTGTGACCAATAAATATGAATACACCATCAGTTTCGAATTTCGATTTCTCCCCAGTCTTTACATTCTTTAGCTGAACATTTTTGACCGTTTCCCCACCCTCTATCGAAGTGAGGATAGTATCCCAAATAAAATCGACTTTTGGGTTCTCTCTTGCACGAGTTTGTAATATCGGGCTTGCGCGCAACTCATCCCTGCGATGGATGACATTGACTTTGTTCGCGAAGCGGGTAAGGAAAATACCTTCTTCCATGGCACTATCCCCTCCCCCAACGACCACCACGTCTTTATCCTTGAAAAAGAACCCATCACAAGTACCACAATAGGAAACGCCTCTTCCGGTAAACTCCTCCTCCCCAGGAATCTCAAGATGGCGGGGTGTCGCTCCCGTTGAGATAATTACTACGTCTGCCAAATAATTTGCCCCAAAAGTCTTTATTCGATAGGGTGATTTGGAAAAATCTACCTCGGAGGCGGTATCGTATACTATTTGTGCTCCGAAACGTTCAGCCTGGACTTTAAATAAATCACCTAATTCCGCACCAGGCAAGCCTTCAGGAAAACCGGGATAATTTTCGATGATATGAGTTAGTGCTGCCTGCCCACCAAGTGTCATACCCGTGAGAACAATCGGCGATAATTCAGCTCTGGCAGCATACAATGCCGCAGTTAGGCCGGCTGGGCCGCTGCCAATGATGATCACATTTGTATGTTGAGTTTCCCTTGTCGACCCTTTCGACTGCGATCCTAAGTTGATTTCCATATTTTGTTCCTCTTCTAATCCAATTAGAGATATCGGTTATCAATATTCTTGTGGACGATGTTACATATCCAGATTTTACCCCATCCTTTATTTTTAGTCTTTTGTTCAAGCGATGTTCAATATACCCAAAATTATTAAATCATAAAACCGAGAAATCCATACTGAATTATGGATTCACAATTGTTATGATTTTTTACACACCCAGGAATGTTTTCATTATCCATTCAAGATAAGGGCTACAGGAAATTCATACCTACTCACAAATAGATTTGCGGACAGTCATCCTGGATAATGACTAGATTAATAGCGAAAATCCCTTAGATTTATTCCTTGTTTATCAACACAATCTTCAGTTGTAGAATAATACTTATGGAAATTAAAATCGAATTACCTTTTAAAATCTATGCCAAATATTGACTTATTTATGTTAATTTTGAAATAAAGGGAAATTATTAATAAACCATCGATAAGACATTAAGATAATTAATTTTATGCTTGACATTTTCAATGTATTCGCTATAATAATGATATATTAACAGATGAATATTCAGAATTTCTTAACAAAGGCTTAAAATGTCTGAAGAAAATAAGCACATAAATAATATTAGGAAAATCCAAGCAAAAGTTCGTTTTTTACTTCAAAATAAAAAATCAATACGAGGGTTAATCTCAACAATCACCAAAAGGATAAGAAAAACACAGTGGCCTCGTATCCAGCAACAATTTTACATTGATCCTGGAGTTGACTGGGAATGAAAATAGGTTGCATGCACCTACCAGTAGTAAATTATAATGATTGATTTAACTAAGGAGATTATATGTATCCCATTTTCAATGAATGTCCAGTGTGTAAAGGCGAAATGATTGTAACAACAATGCAATGCCGGGAATGTGATTCAATTATCCAAGGACGTTTCTTTGCTGGACCTTTTGCCAACCTATCAATCGAACAACTCGAGTTTGTAGAGCTATTTGTACGCAATGAAGGAAAGATCAACAGAATGGAAGCAGAATTGGGTCTATCCTACCCCACAATCAGGAACCGCTTGCACGAAGTTATCAAAGCACTAGGGTATGAAATTGGTACAGAAGAATCTGGACCAACGGAAGAAGAACGGCGACAAATTCTCGATGACCTTGAAAAAGGGAAAATTGATTCCATAGAAGCCATGAAAATGCTGCGAGAAAGTGAGGTCGGATAATAATGAGTAGAATAAAATTGGATACTTCCTTTTCACCAATTATCAATATTTCTCATATACAAGGAAGCCTTCGTATCAAAGGATGGGATCGGCCTGAATTTCGAGGTGATGCCGATATCAATGATACTTTGGATGTAAAACAAAAAGAGGACACACTCGATATAAAGTGTTCTTCTGGATGTATCCTTCGTATACCAGTGGAAAGCACAGTACGGATTAGGAAAGTAGATCGAGAGCTGCTGGTAAAATCCATTGAGGGGGATATTGAGATTGGTGAAGTTAACCAACAAGTAATTTTAAAAAACATCTCAAAAACTGCAATAGAAACAATCAACAGCAATCTGAATGCAAAACAAATCGAAGGAGATTTGTCGATAAAAACCCTTATTGGTAATGCGGTAATTCGTGATGTAGATGGGAATTTAGAAATCCTAGATACTCACGGAAACATTAATATCCGCGGATTAGCAATGGGTTTACTAGCCAACACAAAGGGCAATGCGATTATCAGATTTGAACCCGAACCCGAAGGAAAATACATAATTAATTCGGATGGAAACATCAATTGTAAAGTTTTACCTGGCGTAGGTGGGAAAGTTTCAATAACAAGCAAAAATAAAGTTATTAGGGTCAAAACTCCAGATCAATCAGAGAACCTGAACATGGAGAAATATGATTTTATATTAGGCGAAGAAAATAGTGAGATAACACTTCACGCGGGTGGCAAT
>JASFQL010000040.1:0-26054 GCA_050115475.1 Anaerolineales bacterium | reverse complement strand
CCATATAACTCGAAATCTATATCCACATCGTCAAAAAAATCTTCGCCGAAGTTGTAATAGAGATAAGCGTCCTGGGTATTATATATATTTGCTGTGACTTTTGTTTCCGTAACAGTTATATAAGTTCCAGGATCTACCTCTACGTATGTTGTTAAATCCTGATATCCCATATTATTCTCCTAAATATAATATCCCTTCACTATCCCACTCAATAGTGAAGTCCTCAGAGGAAGCAGAGTAATCCTTCCCAAAATCGACATATGCAATGAGAGTACTTGTTGAGTCAGTGCCAGTAGATTTATATATAATCGCTGCCCTGGCTGTGATTGTCGCTGGTCCCCATGTTACATCATCTGCATTAAATACTGCTCTATCATTAGTGTCATCCCGAGATACTGCAGCAGCTTGTCCATTTTCATTAAATTCTCCCCCAGTCCAGGTTAATGCATTTCCACCAGTGTCGTATCCCGACCCACTCACCTCATTGTCTATATCACCGAAGTCTTCATGAGTATCTTTATCCGGAGTATAACTGCCTGTTACCAATGCTACCTTGATCGTATCATTTAGCAGGTCGATCCCTCCATCCAATATTTGTTTTTTCCCTTCGTTATATATTAAACTTGTCATTATTCCCTCCTAACAAGGAATGTACTTTCCTCTTTTTTTAATTGTACGAGATGGTTGAACGCGAAGAGAGATATTCTGATTATTCTCACTTGTTCTGCTGCTTTTTCTTTCTTCTTTTCCATATTTCCGACGGTTGCTAATCCTCCCATCATTCCGATCTTGTCCCTCCTGCACTCCTTCTTTCCTTCCCCAATCATAGGTTTGAACCCTGTTAACTCCAGATCCCTTTGTCAAAATCCTGCTACTTTCAAACGCAGAAGTCTGTGAGGCGGAGAGGTTTATGACACCTTGTTCAGCATCATCTACTAATTCACCAGCATATACTGGCTCTTCATACTCCACCATATCTAGAATATCTTGCCCCCATTCAATCGATGAAAAATCTGTCGCATCTGTGTCTACTCGTTTCATATAAAACCTCCTCAATCAAACCCAAAGAATAATAGAAAAACCTTCCCTCATTTATTTGATAATGCTCCTAGCAATTGCATTCGCCATTTCCTGAGTTTCCAACTGCCACCACTTAACACGTTTTAACGATCGAATTCCTCTCTTCCTAAACTCTGCATTCAATAGAGATTCCCTGACCTGGTCATACCCCTGTTGGGCAGCTGTGCTGTGCCCAATGTACCCATCCACCTCTACTGGTTGAATCACGCCTATGTCGATCATAAAATCCACTTTCTTTTCTACCTTCCGCATCCCAGACGTCACTCGAACTTGTACGTCGAAATGGATATCTTCATCGAGGATTCCGGTATTCTTCACTCCTCGATAAAATCGCTCTTCCAGATCGCTGGCTTCTTTTCCGTGAATCCATCCAGTTAATGGGATTGGGTCAGAAGGATTATTGAGATCTCTCAATCGGTTCAGATTCAGGCTACCCGCTCGCTTGGATGGTAACTTGTATGAATACGGCTTAGTCGTCATCCTTCCCTCACAGTCACAGTCACCGCCCCTCCCCAAAAGCCAAGGATGTTATTGGTAAACTGTCTCAAGGTAGATGGAGGTTCTACGATAACGTATTTCCCATCCATCTGTTCCCAAATCGAGCGCATGTATATTCGTCGCGCCCCAATAGCTGCATCCTTCAACCAGGATAGAAATTCATCCGGATCGTGATCGGCATGCCCACCTGAGAGGTCTGTTTGCGTATCGCTGATCTTGATACGCATATTCCATTGATATTTCAATGGGGTGCGTGCAAATCCTTCCAACACAGTTGAAAATATGACAGGAGGTACATCAGCGTTGTTGGTCAATAACCGAAGTCTGAATCGGATACGTTTCACATTGCCCTTATTGATTTCCAGACTGTCCTCCGGGGAAGAGTAGAAAGTTTCCGCATTGACCCATGTTTTTGTCCCAATGTCGTTGTCCACCTGGTATTCCAGATGTACTTCGATGCCCGTGGTCAGGTTCTCAGAAATGAGATTCAATTCCTTGATGAACTTAGGCAGGAGTGCTGCACCCATGTCGATTGTGCTGGAAATTAGGGAGCACTCGTGTTGAAACACAAAGCCGCTGTCTTTCAAAGGATTGATAGCATTTTGCGGCCATTCTTGGTAGAACATGTCATCCCCACCATCGATCCATAACCTTGGTCGTGTACCTGGGCAATCCTGCCAGAAAAGGCCACGAATACGCAATCCCGTTTCAGGCGATCTGAAAACCTCATGCCATCCAACCGGGTCGGTTCGTATCAACACAGAAGAATAACCATCATCCCCGCCGTCAATCGCTGCAAACAATCCTGCTGGATGGGGGAGGATAGCCCTAACAGGTCCTCTGCGGTCATCTGGCAATCCTTCCCCTCGGTTTGGACCTATGCTGGCCATATCGATCATCGCTGAATTTTCCTGCATTTGCATAAGTTCGAACCCACCCCAGGAAGAATATAAATAGAAGTTCCTGTTTGCTAATGCCTCTCCCGTATTCTCAGACCGCACAAAATCCATTCCGGAGGCTTTCTTGATGGCTTTATCACTGTCAATCTCGTAAAATCCATCCTCCTTGAAGATCCACAATTTATCATTGTGCTCCGTGATATTTACAATCTCTGCTGAATCATCGCCTACATCTATCGAGGTTCCACTGGCGAGATTGCTTGCATAAGCAACAGTCGAAAAGCGGGTCAGTGTCATTTCATTATTGTCCGCTATGTAAAGTTTGTATCCATTTGTTTCATCCGAAAAACCGTAAATAAGGTCAGCATTATCTCCCGTATCGTCTCTGAATTCATGTTCTGGTGGGGTAGCACTTTCGTTGTACTGCATCTTAAAAATATTTGTGCCGTTCCCTCTGGGAAAATAGGCGACCTTTTCCGCAACCCATGTCGGTCCCGTTATCGGGACATCGAATTGATCCCCTGATGTTGGTGTGATATCTTGCCAAATATTCGTAGAATATATGACATAAAGGCTGTCTGTGGATGGGTTCACATCCCAGCTTGAAATCGAAAGCGTATCCACTGTGTTATTGATAATTTGGCGACACTGCCCTTTTCCAGTGCCGGCCACAATCTGCACCCACGCACCAACCCATTCATCCACTGTCCAAGACTTGTTGCTATCTTGGAGGCTAGTCCCTCCACCAGTCGTAGATACACCCCGGTCGCCGTTGATAAATAACTCCGAAGCCGACCCATCTGCCTTTCTGTCAACGGCATACAACGCTCCCCGGAAGAGAAAATAGTAGATTCGACGATTCGTTACTGCCGCCATTACACGGTGGTAGAGTGTGAACTCTGCACTACTCCACGATTCACCACTCGAAGAGTATTTCGAGTAAGATTCAGTTTTATCCACACCCACTTCCCAATGGTTAGCAGCATTGTCATCTTCACTCGCATGGATGACGACATGGTATTTTGTATCAATAGAGAGGGCGTCTGAATCACTTATGTCCACAGCAATCCAACAGCTGACCACATCAGTGACATCGTTGATATCTACCGTTCCAGTAGCATTGGGGTGTAGTTCGTTCGGATATCCATCGCTGTCTGTATAAATTGAATAGGTAACAGCATTCGGGCTGCCGGTCCTCCTTAACCAAATGTAGATTTTATTTGCGTCGAAGGCAGATTCCCCAACGATAAAATCAATCGATACCCATCGTTTATCTCCCAACAAAGCCTGCCAGTTGACATTCCCAGGTAGGTATTCGTAAGATTCCTTGAAATCTTCACACACACCCAACTTCCATTGGGGAGCAGGGAATACTTTTCCATTGACCATCGTAAAAGCCATGTGGCTGTCGAAAAAGCGCGTCGGATCCAGTGCAAAATCATCCGATCCCCGCCCGCCGATCCAGGTGCGCTGTTCGATGTGACTCATTCCTGGTTCCCAATCCCCAAACTTCGATCCTCCCCCAGTGAACTGAAGGGTCGATGGTGTCATAGGAATCTCTTGCAAAGCTCGTGGGCCGCCATCTAACCTCAAACCCCAGATGTTGACCCCATCGCTTAGACTGACTTCATGTGTGGGGCTTTTCGCCCCCGGATATACCCGTACGACCATTTATCCCTCCAATCCTGCCAATTTTGATCGAACCACACGTCCTGGTCGCCACACCGGGAAGCGTATGATCGCCCGTCCCAACTCCACCTTGGCATCATTCCAACGCTGAAGAAGGAAGGGATCACCCCCACCCAAGCGGGAATTCTGCCAGCGTAGCGCCCGTTCTACACAAGCTGAAACAGCTAACTCTGGAGTGATTACTTCAGCGACTTCATCATTAAAAACGTTTAGTCGCGGGTGTGTGCCTAAATACCAGATACGCAAGTCACGCCCCGCGGGCAGCTCACGGTGGAAAACGATCAGACCCATTGATCCTGGTGAAGCTGGAACAAATTCCCAATCAAATACGCGAATCCACCGGTTATCATCCCCATCGCCAACTTCCCCTTGGAAATCGATTCGTAGAGGTGCTTTCCGCTTCCAGGTTAAAGCTGCACTATATTCTGTTTGATTATCGGTAGTATCCAATGTCGTTGTATCCACCAAGGCGATATCGCCTAATCCTCTCAAGCCAGCATTGACTAACTCGATCATTGTATACAGCGGGTAGTAATCACTGACAATTCCATATAAATCCCCAGAAGCGGGCTGAGCGGTGTAATTCGATTCCACCGTGAATTTCCCATTAGTATCGTCGTAAGCTGTGATGAGCTTATACTCCCCTTCAGGCGAAGATCCCGCACCCCCGGCGTCTTCGATGATAAACACTGCTCCATTCTTCCACACGTCATCTTTCCCACTAGTATTTGCCATCTTACTGTCGGTGAGGTAATCATCCCCCCCACCCGTTGCAGTCGAGGCTTGCATCTGTCCTAGTTCAGTATAAACTTCTCTTAATAAGTCACTCAACATGAAGCCCATTATCCATTTCCTCCAAAAAATATTCTAATAATTCCTCGGTAAGGCGGGGTCATCTCCTCCTAAAACCTCTCATATTTATCCCCGGCCCAAAGCCCTTCTGATCCCCGCCTTACCTTCCCTACCCCACCACCCGTCCCTTTCCCCCAATCATGCTTTCCATTTGGTATAGAACGGCACCAATCATCCTGTCAGTCATTTACGTGTATTGCCATTCTCCAAAGGAAATTAAAACCTTACTCCTAAGTCGTGATTCCAGTGATCTTCCCGTGTGCTTTTTCATTAGCGACAAGGATCGAGAATTCACCCACAACCTCGCCTTTCAGGTTGTCCCCCGAACGAGCCAGCTCGTAACTTTCGAAGTTACGTAAGGTGTAGAACCCCACCTTACTCGATTGCAAAATATACGCGGTATCCGTTGGGCACCAGCGATCCATCACCAATTCCAACTCGCCATACTGGGTCATCACCCGTTCGATAGCGTCTACGCCCAGTTTGTTTTCATCCTGGCTGACGCGTACGAAGCTGGAGCTGTCCAGCAGGCCGCGCAGGTCGTTCGCCACGCGTGGGTTCATTACCAGTAGGTCAGGATAGCCCCCGTCCATGATAATTTCTTCCATCAAAGTATCCACATGGCTCTTGGCGATAGCGCCTCCCGCTGCCTCGGTGTTCGAAGTGATGAAAGTACCTAACCCGCCAGCAGAGCGAGGTGAAGAGGAGGCCCCTTCCGCCTTTTCTCCATAGAAAGCCATCCGCTCGACCAGCCTAAGCAAGTGTGGAACGGCTTTGTTAGCTTGGTACAGGAACTCGTCGTCGATCCCATGTTGGGTGATAGCTTGTAGCGTTCCGGAGATCTTGATAGCCTTCTGGAAGATACTCGTGTAGTTGAACGGAGCAGTGATATCCACCACTGGTCCGTAATCTGCGTCGTCACCCTCCAATCGGGCCATGCCAATGACGTAAATCGGTGTGTCAACTGCGTGTGCTGCCCCACTAGTGGATCCAAAACCACGCTCATAAACGTCTATGGTATTGCTCGTCAGATTTACGTCCTTGACAATCACCTTCTCGCTTTCCACAAGTAGGATGTGCCCATCCTGGAACAAGCTTGCATCGGCTACGTCCAAGTCGGTTGTGTCCGAATCATTCCATGCATTCGTATCGTCGACCGCACCTTCCAATGGATCGAGTTCATCCTCCAGAATCTCGATCTTGTAGCCGTTGGCCTTCACCTTGAACTTCTCTTTGGCGCTGTCTAAACCCAGTTTGGCGATCAAGGGAGTGTCCCGCGGATCGATCATAGAAATTACATCGCTGATCGCTCGTGCCTGTGCAGTTGTGTCACTGTAGACCGTTTTGGGTTGGTCTAAAATTGCCATTCTTTTCCTCCTGTATCTTTCTTTCCTGTTTCCGCTGATTTATTTTCTGGAATACCACTAAAGTAAAATTATGCTATTCAGTGATCAGAAAACATCCAGCCCTTTTTCCCGGAACTCTCTTTTGAGTGCCATCAGTCCGTTCACATCCCCAGGGCGAAGCTTTTTCTTGTGCTGTTCATACGCTTCCTTCAGGCTCTGCACCGGAGCGTTCCCACCACTTGGTTGTATTACAGCTGCTTCTGGTGTCTTTTCAATTCCGGTGCGTCGCAGCGACAATTCGACCAGGTCTTCCATCATATCCAGATAACCATCTTCATCCTGATCATGAGCGATCCCCTGCATCAGAGATACAGCTTCGGGATCATTACCTAAGCCGATCCGCTCTAGAAGCATGGCGGCACGCCACATCACCTCACCCTCCCTATTCTTACTTTGGGAGACTCTACCTTGAGGGGTTGCTGATCCGGTCTGTTCGTTTATTTCATGTAAACGCCCATACTGCTTCTCCAACTGCGCCCAGCGTTTGTCTTTTGCGCTTTGAAAGCGTCGCTCCACCTCCTGGCGGATATGCTCGCTGATCTGCCCATCCAGTTCCGTGTGTGAAGTTTGCTCGTCACGTCCATTTGTTGAAACCTGTTGAGATTGGGTTTGAACTTCAGATTCCCCCGAAATTACGCCGCTCTCCACTTTGTTTTTCATCAAATACCCTCCACCAATCATGGTTGTAAATGCTTCTATAATATAGCACATTTGTTCGATTTAATCTACAAAAAACACAAAATGTCAAGGTACTTGACATTTCCCCATTTTCGCTTGACAAAAAGATGAATCCATGTTAGTAAATTTGTTCTATTATCTCTACCAAGATCATTCATCTGTGATCTCCAAATCCCCAATCAAAAAAATCTTCAATTACTTGATTCTAAATCCTCAATCATAAAACAATGACAGAATACATCACGTACAGGAGAGAGCCCTTTTGTCATTATTTTCTTATACTCTTGGAAGGCAAATCTCCCCAATCTCAGATATGATTGATATAAATTGGTCGAGTGATAATCATGGAAAAAAAATACCACAAACTGGTGCCGTATCGTCGCGCTGCGGTCATGATTTAATTATGAACTGGCATCTATTATCGATTGTCCACGTAACCTTGGGGGCGGCTTCCCTGGTTGCCGCTGTTATTATTTTTCGGACAAAAAGCACACCCGAAGTCCGGGGCTTTTCTCTGACTCTAATTTCTGCTGCTATCTGGATGACAGGTTATGCTCTCCAATTGACCAGCGTTGAACCTGATGATATTCTCTTTTGGGAAAAAATCACACTTAGCGCTATGACAATACTACCGACGAGTTACCATTTCAGTACAATTCGATACGCTGGGTACTTGAAGACAATTCGTTGGTGGCATATTGGTTTATTCGCCGTCGTTCCCGTTGTATCCATCTTTCTACTGTTCGCAAACGATATATTCGCCTTCTTGTGGGATAGTACTTCCATCGACTATACATACACCTATCCCTTGATTGTACACACCTATCGTCCCGGGTTTTGGATAACTTTTGGATATTCAGCATTGTTGGTTTCAGCCTCATTGGCTTTATTATTATTTGCACGTAGAAATTCTAAATACTACTATAGACGGGGCACAACTGCACTAATCGTCACCGGTGCAATCACGATAATATTCGCTGCAGGGGAATTTAAAGGATACTTCGATTTCCTGGGATTTCGGCCTACAGGATTGGTTATGACGATAACCGCTATATCTATCGCAAGTAGTGTCCTCAACATCCGGAAATTAGAGGTTTCCAAGCTATCTCGGTCAGCATTATTTGAAAGTTCCGCTGATGCCTATATCGTCTTTGACCCAACTGGTAAAATCATGGATTTTAATAAAGTTGCGCTAGATCTCCTCAACGCCCCTCCATCTTCCATAAAAGGAAAATACCTACAACAATTTTGGCCGCAGCTATTTCACATACTCCAGATAAATCCTCCCCAAGGGATGCAATATAACCTTGAGATAACTCATGAGAAAAACAATCAAGTCTATCAGATCATTCGCACCGATCTTCGGGATTGGAAAGAACAACTTTTATGTGAAATCATCATATTGAAGAATATCACCGCCTTCAAACAGCGCTCAACAGAACTTTCTGCCATTATCCAAACAAGTAACGCAGCCTCATCTAGCCTGGAGCTGAGTCAGGTTCTCTTTACACTTGCAGAACAATTATCAACTCAAAGCGGATTCCAACGATGCGAGGTCTATGCATGGCATGAAGAAGATGGAATATTCCGTCGTCTTGTGGAATATGCCCGTGTCATCAGGACCGAGAAGAGTACAGAAAAATATCGACTGGAAGAATATCCCACAACCGAGCTTGTATTAAAATCCGGGGTTACGAAATTGATAAATAAAAAAAACAACGGTGAAGAAGAAGAAATCACTCTACTCGAAGAATTAGATCAAAACACATTATTAATGTCCCCTTTGTGGAGTGGACAACAAATCATCGGCCTCGTCGAGATTGCCACAAATAATCCTGATATTCGTTTTGATCAAAATCAAGCAGCACGCGTTTATTCGATCTTACGGAATGCGTCGACTTGGATATTCCCTTTGATTTCAGAAAATCCAAAAGATAAATTATTTGAGTTAGCTGAAGAAGTGGTGAATACGTGCAAGGGGTCAACGTGTTTCTTATCAACCTGGGATAAACATCAAGGAACTGTGGACACATTTCTTGAATACAACAACTCCACCTGGCACCCAGGTGAAGGTACTGAATATCATCCACAAAATTGGCCCTATATGGCTGCGGTGATCCAATCAGACGATCCGATAGTAATCATGGTGAATGATCCATCGATTGAAAAAGAAAGCCGGCTTGATATGACTAAATGGGGGGTAAAAACGAAACTAATCATTCCCTTATATATAAAAGAAAAGCCAATCGGGCTTATTGAATTCCACGATACGAATATAGAGAGATTGATTCCAGATGATCAAATAGCCTTCTTAAAAGCGTTGGGCGATCAGGCTTCTATTGCCATCCAAAATGCTAAATTGCATTACGACGCCCAACAACAATTGCGAGAACAGAAAGCATTGGTCAATGCTGTAACGGCTATTTCGTCTGCGCTAGATCTTAATAATGTTTTATCCCAAATTGCTAAACAATTGACCATCATTTCCTCTTCTACCAGCGCCTATATATATACTCACCAACCAACCCGGCAAATTTCTAGCCTAATCGCAAATTACATCAGTCCCGATGCCTCGCCAAATGAACGTCAATCCGTTTTGAAACACTCAGAAATCGGGAATGACCTTCAATTTATTAATACAATACAGTCTGATAGCTTCCATATTGACTATCGTGATGATCCTGATCTGCTGCCATCCCAGCGAGATTACATGGAGCAAAACAGTATAAAAACTATTTTATACCTCCCCTTGATTACTAAAGGAGAGTTGGTCGGGTTTGCAGAAATTTGGGATGGTAGGCGAAAACACGCATTTGGAGAAAAAGAGATTGCGCTGTGTAAAACGATCTGCCGACATGCAGCAGTGGCGATGGAAAATGCAGAGCTTTTCGAAAAAACAAAAAATGAAATCATCGAACGGAAAAAAGCTGAAGCCAAGTTATTCCATGAAGCTAATCACGATTCACTCACAAATCTACCAAACCGAACTTTGCTGATAGACCGCCTCCAACAAATGATAATCCGCTCCAGACGGACAGGAGGGTATTTATTCGCCGCCCTCTTCATTGATTTAGACAATTTTAAAAATATCAACGATAATTTTGGGCATCCCATCGGTGACCAATATTTGGTAGAGGTCAGCAAACGATTTTCCAGGATCATTCGTGAGATTGATACCCTTGGACGTTTGGGCGGTGATGAATTCATGATCATCCTCGATGAGGTTTCAGATATCATCGATATCACCCTGGTTGCAGAACGGATTCACGAATGCCTCAAACCCGCCATCTCCATCAATGGTCATCAAATCACATCCTCTGCAAGCATCGGCATTGTTGTTAATGATCCTCGTTATAAAATTGCTGAAGAAATTATTCGTGATGCAGATATCGCTATGTATCGTGCCAAGGAACTCGGCAGGTCGAGACACGAATATTTCGACCAGTCGATGCGCGATAAAGTCCTGACACGCTTGAAGGCAGAAGCTGAGTTGAACCAGGCTATCGTGGATAATGAATTCGTCATCCACTATCAGCCTATTGTTAGTCTAAACTCAAAACAAATATTAGGGATAGAGGCCCTGGTTCGATGGAAGAACGATCTAAGAGGCTTATTACCCGCCTCTGCGTTTATTCCATTGGCCGAAGAGTCCGGAAAAATACAGAAAATCGATGAATGGGTTTTGGATAATGGTCTGAGACAATGGTGGATGTGGAAAAAGAATTTCCCGGCACGTGAGCCCTGGATCATGACAATCAATATTTCGCGTATGGAATTTTCTCAACCCGACTTTGTTGAAAAAATTCGTAGTGCTATAGAAAAATATAACATCGGCGCATCGAATATCGGAGTCGAGATCACAGAAAGCATCATTGCTTCGGATGCAGACGTGGCCATCTCTACGCTGAATGATTTGAAATCGATCGGTGTAAAGATCCTCCTGGATGATTTTGGTAAAGAATATTCCACTTTAAATAATTTACTGGATTTCCCTATCGATTTTATCAAAGTGGATAAAGGTTTCATTCAAAAGATAACCACAAAACGAGGAAAGGGGCTGATAAAAACCATTATCGCCATGGGACAAGACCTGGATATGAAAGTCGTTGTTGAAGGAATTGAAACCGAAGAACAACTTGAGATTCTACAATCACTCCAATGTGAATTTGGTCAGGGGTATCATTTAGCAAAACCGATCGATCCGTCTTACCTAGACATTTGGGTGGCTACAAGATTGGGAACAGACACCCTCAAACTAAGACAATAATCCCCCAAGCTTCTTAATATCAACTACAATTGCAGTTTGCTGCATCTTGAAATAGGCAGCCTAGACTTACTCTCTTTCCCTAGAACGGCAGCAGCAGGCCCACCCCAAAACTTATGGCGTTCAAGACCAACGAGACAAGCAGCGCTTCCCCAAATTTAATGGATTTCCGCATCGCCACGTAGAAAATCACAGCTTCCACCAGACAAACCATTATCTCGCCAACGAAAAGCTTTGACCATGAAGCATGGTATATTCCCGAACTTGTTGAGAATGACCAAAACCAAAATGTAGTTAGAAGATTGGCAACTAAGACCGTTGTAAGCACCATACTCTCTTTTCTTTCTTTCCACTTGGCATATAACCACCCGAGAATTAGTTCGATTATCGTCGTAAGCGGGATTGTGAGGGAGAAAAATCCACCCAATAATATCAATACAGCAATCAGAACCCAGGCTGTGATTAACCACACGTACTTTACCCCACCCCAAGTATCCCCCTCTTTCCGTTTCCTCAAAACAACGATAAGCGTAATAATCAAACCACCGAGTAACCCACCAATGAGGCTAATGATTCCTAGCACGAAACCTGCCAAAAACGAAAACCTTGTTAGAGCCTTGTACCCACCTATCTCTTCAACTAAGAGAGCTTCTTCTTTTACTGTAACTCTGTAATAGACCTCATATTTTTCCTTACTAAATAGGTTACTCTCACGTATCTTACCATCTGAGAAAGTGATTGTTAGGAAATATTGTTGTTCAGGGAAATCATCAGGGAAATAATAATTAACAGATGAACAACTCATAAAATCGCAGTCAAAATATCCAAATAGTGCAAGTTCTTGCGGTGAAATCACCCGATTGCAGGCAGTGTCCTCACAAACCATCAATTCCCCCTTTGTGATTTGTAAAGGAGAACCAGTCTCGAAAACAAACTCAAAATCCATGAGGGGCTTTGGCGCCATGTCTGCCCGGACATTTTGGGTGGGAATTAAAACCAATGTGGCAACAACAATCAATACCCAAAATCTCTTCTTCATTCTCAATTCAACCCCTATTTCAATTCTTTAAAAAGGCAGCAACAAGCCCACCCCGAAACTGGCAGCATTTAAAACCAGTGAGACCAGCAATGCCTCTCCAAACCTGATGGACTTTCGCATCGCTACGTAGAGAATCACAGCTTCCACCAGCCAGATAAATACTTCTCCGATAAGCATCCCCAACCAGGTGAATTGAATGAAGCCTTCTGTGAAGAGGGCCCACAACACGGGGGATGTGAGTGCATTGGCGACCAAAATCACCGTTAAAACCACGCGTTTATTTAATTTTCGCCAGTTGGTATACAACCATCCCAGAAACAATTCGATTCCTGCCGAGATCAACGCTGCCCATGAGAAATACACACTTGCGAATAGTAAAACTGCTCCGATAATCCAGGCTGCGA
Organism: Anaerolineales bacterium; assembly: GCA_050115475.1. GTDB lineage: Bacteria > Chloroflexota > Anaerolineae > Anaerolineales > UBA11579 > JASFQL01. The sequence goes on along the minus strand of JASFQL010000040.1, from coordinate 13,245 downwards.
TGTACCATCCGATCTTCGCACCCTCACCAGAACTTACATCTTTTCCCTTGGCCACAAATTTAATTAAGATGATGACCAGCCCAACCGCCAAACCCGTGAAGAGAATCAGACCGCCAATAATCCCGGCTAAGAGAGCCACCATGGGGTTACTCCGTCCGCCCGTCTCTTCCACTACCATGTCATCCGCCCGCACTGTGACTTGGTAATAAGCATCAAAATGTTTTTTACTAAACAGGTTGCTCGCTCGTGTTACTCCATCCGAAAATGTCATGACCAGGAAGAACTGCTCAGCATATTGATAAGCGATCGACGAACAAGTGACGCCATCACACCTGAATCCTTGTGGGCCCAATTCTGGCAAGCGAGAAGCTTCGTTGCAGGCAATGTCTTCACACTCCATTAAATCGCCCTCGATGATTTGTAATGGTGAACCGGTTTCGAAAACGAATACAAATTCCATAGAAGGCTTTGGCCCTGCGTCCGCATGGACGTCTCGAGTGGGAATCAACGCCAACAAAAGGACCACAAGTAAAAATCGGTGTTTCTTCTTCATCTTCACTCCTGTGCCAATGGATTTCTTCCTGATTATATACTATCTGCTTATTTATTTCTCTGCAATTCCCTATCAACTGAATGCAGCACCTTACTTAGGGACAACCTACCAATGCTATAATTAATTGCCAGGTCGATTAACTTCCAAACTTAGGGAAAAAAAGTGAATGCCAAAACGATTACCTTGCGATGAAATTGAAACACGCCGAAAATCCTGGAATAAACGGCAGAAAGAGCTTCGATAAACGCTGACAACGCCTGGACAATTTGAGAAGGGGATTCAGCTATTCTTTTCTCAACATGCTGCCTTACACTCAGCGAGGATGGTCCAAACCGAACCATGGTCATTTGAAGATTGGATATTGGACGACATGACTGGGGAAGAAATCCGCACAATACCACAGGGGAGCGACCACTCAATCGCATAGATTATCTAACACCTCGCCAGGATCGAAGACATCACCATGAATACGCTTGTCACCGGCGAACCTCAACGCCTACTTCGCTGGTCATCGATTACTGGGCTAAAAGGAATATCGCTGGTTTGTTATTGATGCCGCCAACCAGACACTGCTTCATCCATTTGAATGAAGCCTTACGTATTAAAAAACGCTTCCACACCTAAAAACCTTACAACAACTCTGGCGCAAGCAAGACCACGTTGCCGGTCACCTCACCGTTCTCCAGCAGTTCATTCCCCTTTACCGCATCCAAGATGGGGAACCTAGCCGCGATGATGGGTTTGATCTTCCCTTCACCCAACAGCCCGAAAAGGGTCTCCCAGTCCTCCTTGAACAACTCGATCTTTCCCCGGTGGGTCCCATAACCCTTGATCTTTTTCCCATTGGGGAGGAGGTTGTAAAACATCAGCTTAACGACCAGCAGCAAAAATCCCGAAAAGCTTGTTGGGCCGCCGTAATGCACCAGGACTCCACCTCGCCTCAACACCTTCAACCCTCGCTCGAAGACTTCTTCGGCCATCCCGTTGAACACGTAATCGATCCCCTCAGGTTCTGCTTCCCGCAGCACCTCCACAAAATCCTGAGTGCGGTAGTCGATGGGAACAGCGCCGTATTCTCTTAGTATGCTGTGCTTGCGTGATGAGGCCAGCCCGTACATCTTCAACCCGGCAAGCTGCCCAAGCTGCAGGTAAGCCGTTCCCACACCACCGCTTGCCCCGATGATGAGCACTCTGTCACCCGGCTTGACCCCGGCTACATGATGCAGGGTCTGGTAAGCAACGACGTAATTAAGGATCAGTAATACAGCCTCTACCGGGTCAAGCGATTTAGGTACCTGGACAAGCTGGTCTTCAGGAAGATAGATATACTCGGCATAACCGCCGTATTGGGTTAAAGCCGCCACGCGGTCGCCCACAGCTACCTGGGTCACCCCATCCCCAATCGCATCCACTTCCCCCAGGATGGAATACCCCGGCACGAAGGGCAGCTTCGGCAGGAAAGGCCGTTTGCCCACCCGCACGGCGATGTCATCTTGCACCACGGGTGTAGCCAGGATCTTAATACGGACTTCCCCGGGGGCTGGTACCTGCAGGTCATTTTCGACGACTTTGAGGACTTCCGGGCCGCCGTGTTCGGTGACGACAATGCTCTTGTATTTCATACACCCTCCACTCGTGGACATAAAAGGAAAATTTCAAGTAAAATAATTTTCATAATTTTGGTCTGATATTCACACTTTATTCACAAAATCCTCTTATTTTCCTCACATTTCGAAAATAATATTAGCACTAATCGTTGAAAATTATTAGGAGTTTCGTATGTTGAAAAAAATTATTATCGGTATTCTGGCTTTCACTGTTATTGGTGCGGGGGGTGCTGCTTTGGTCAACCAGGCCATTAATCCTGCAGATACAGAAACTGATTCTACACCTGTCGTTGCCTCCGTGGACACAAAAACCCAACAATCCGAAACCGCAATTACTTCTCAAGAATTTTTAGGCACGCCCTGGCAAGATGAAGGCATCATCACCGGTTTGGATGACTATGGCCTTGACCTAACGCTTGAAAGTGGAACCACCCTTTATGTTGAACTGGGGCCGCCCGATTATTGGCAGGCTCAAGATACGCAGCTCGAGTTGGGTCTTCAAGTCACGATTGAAGGCACTGAAAATGAAGGCATGGTTCACGCCAATCAGGTAACCCTGGCAGATGGGCGTGTTCTTCAACTCCGGACAGAATCCGGACAACCGCTGTGGAATGGGAGTGCCGCTAATGGTGAGATGGCAGATAATACCAGTACAGATAAAGCACATACACCCGAACCTCAAGCCCAAGTTGACGATTGGGTCACGATAAATGGCACGTTGATTGCATATCAGCGGGGAAGTATGACGGTAAGTACTGCTGAAGGGAGATTAATCTCATTCCAAACGGGGCAGCCGCGCTTCTTCGCCGAGCAAGGAGTGACCTTCGCAGTCGGCGATGAAGTCATTGTCCTTGGCTTCTATCAAGATGGCCAATTTTTAGCGGGAGATATCACCCAGGTCTCTACGGGATTGCGTGTCATGCTGCGTGATCCCAATGGTCGTCCCCTTTGGGCTGGTCCCGGTAATGGAAATGGCCAAGGGAATGGAAACGGGAAACAATAAACCTTCTTGAAAATACAGCCAGCGGAGGGAATTACTTCCCCCTGCTATTTATCTTCTAAGGAACATAATTATCATGAACGATCAAATAAAACCTGAGAAGAAACCATCCTGGATTTCCCGCGTCATTCACTCTATTCAACGGGAGCCTTTACCGCCAGCAGACGACCGCGGCAGGATGCGCGTTGTCATGAACAACCTCATTCTTCACATCCACCCGGCTAAAGTATCTAAACCAGCATTGAAACTCTCCTATACTTTTGGCTTAGGCGGCCTTCTGCTGCTATTGTTCACCATATTAGCGATCACAGGTGTACTGCTTATTTTTGTCTATACGCCATCCCCCGATGCAGCCTATGACAGCATGATTGCCTTACAAACAGAAGTGTACTTTGGCAACTTGATTCGCAATCTTCATCATTGGTCTGGAAATTTAATGGTAATTGTAGGCGTTTTGCATCTATTGCGCGTGTTTTACACCCATGGTTTCGGGCCGCCGCGCGAATTCAATTGGGTCTTGGGTGTTGTCTTACTCTTACTTATTGTGGGGGCCAATTTTACCGGCTATTTACTCCCCTGGGATCAATTGGCCTACTGGGCCGTTACGGTGGGAACAAGCCTGCTTGGTTATATCCCTCTCCTGGGGGAACCCCTCACCCAACTCCTCTTGGGTGGACCGGAAGTCGGGGCGGCTACCCTCACCAATTTCTATGGATTACATATTGCGGTCATCCCCCTGGCGATGTTTGGAATCGTGTCGTTCCACATCTGGCGGGTCCGTAAAGATAAAATTACTGTCCCAAGAAAAAACGAAAAGGTACAGCCAGATCAAACAACAGTTACAACCATTCCACATCTGGTCAGTATTGAGTTTGTCTACGCCCTGGTGTGGATCGCCGTGATCATTGCCTGGTCAGCCTTTGTGAACGCCCCCTTAGAAGCTCCAGCAGACCCGGCTCATAGTCCAAATCCTGCTAAAGCTGCCTGGTACTTTATGGGTTTCCAGGAACTCCTCCTCCATTTCCACCCCCTCTTTGGGGCCATCATCATTCCGGGATTGGGATTGGCACTCATCATGGCAATCCCCTACTTGGAAAAAGATATGGAAACCACAGGGATCTGGTTCCGTTCAAAAATCGGAAAATGGACCACACTGCTGAGTTTCATCCTTGGCATAACGAGTACGTTCTTATTCGTCTTAACAGATGAATATTGGCTGGATATCCCTGGCTGGCTTCCATTTCTTCCAAGTTACTTGAGCAATGGGTGGATTCCGCTTGCAGCTGTGTTGCTGCTCCTGATTGGCTATCATGATTTTTTGAAAGCCTTAGGCGTAAAAACCTGTGAAGCCCGGCAGGGTGTCTTTACCTTGTTGTTCTCTGCCTTTGTTACATTAACCCTAATCGGCATTTTCTTCCGCGGTGAAGGAATGGCCTTGATCTTACCTTGGAACTAATCATATGACGAATAAAACATTATCCCGAAGAGAATTTCTCAATTCCCTCTTAGCTCTGGCGGGGGTGACCGCCGCTGCTGAACTTGCTGTTGTTGGTTTACAATTCCTTTCACCCAAAGCAACGGAAGGCGAATTTGGTGGGGAGTTCAACCTGGGCACTTATGACCAGTATCCCCCCGGCAGCGTAACCCCTGTCGAAGCCGGCAGGTTTTATCTGGTTTGTTTGCCCGATGGTGGCTTCCTGGCAGTTTATCGCCGCTGTTCACACCTGGGTTGTTCGGTGCCCTATGAACCGGCTGTACAGCAGTTCGTGTGTCCCTGCCATGGTTCTGCTTTCACAATGGAAGGGGACGTACTCAACGAACCAGCGCCGCGCCCTCTAGATATTTTCACTCTGTCCATCAATGACACTGGAGAGATCATCGTGGATACAAGCAAACCTATAGAAAGAAACGACGTTGATCCCAGCAATATTGTCTATATTTAAGAGAAGTAAAAATGTCGAATACAATGAAATTGATTAGTTTAGCCGCCATACTCGTTGTGATTATCGTGATTCCAATATACGCCTGGTGGGAACCCATTCACCAACAAGACTTGCTGGCAAAATACCACACAGAATCGATCACATCCGCGGCCGATCTGTATGCTCAAAGCTGTGTTGTCTGTCATGGGGCAGTAGGAGAGGGCATTGGAGATAATCCTCCCCTAAGCACCCAAGCTGTCCAGACAATGTCTTATACAGACCTCACCAAAACCATCGCCCGAGGACGACCAAACACCACCATGGCAGCCTGGGTAGTGGAAGAGGGAGGTGTTCTAAGTAATGCCCAGGTGAATGATTTGGTCATATTGATTCAAGCGGGCAAATGGGAATTTGTTGGGGAATGGGTCGCCGAATTGGGCCTGATCCCGCCAGAAATTACCCAACTAGATGTGACCGATGAGGTTTTAGATTCGGTATCTGCCCTGCCCAATGGAGACCAATTAGCCGAGGGGCTGCTTATCTATGGAGAAAACTGCGCTGCCTGCCATGGAGCCAATGGCTCTGGTACATTGATTGCCCCAGCTATCGATTCGCAAGAACTGCGCGTCATGCCCCTAGAGGAAATGACTCGGATCATCAACTACGGCGTCCCCGGGACTTTGATGACAGGCTGGCAAAATTCGCTTTCCCTTGAAGAGATGAATTCGGTGATCGACCTAATCTACCGTTGGCCTGAAATGGTCCAATCTGGTGCTGAGTTCCCCCAAATCGAACCTGAACCCATTGCTTCCTCTCCACAAATGATTGCCGACGGCGACCGTCTTTACCACATTGCATGCAAATCCTGCCACGGTAGCGAAGCCTATGGCTCCCCCATGGCGCCTGCGCTGAACAACCAGATTTTCCTATCCCAAACGCCCGATGCAGCCATATACCAGATTATTGCCGGAGGAGTTCCAGAAACCTTGATGCCTGCATGGGGCAGTCGTCTTTCTGATTACGAAATACAATCCTTAGTCACCTACCTGCGCAGCCTCGAAGCGGATGCACCACCCATTGTTCCACCTATTACGGACAATCCATGATGGAATAATTATTAAAAAATTAATCATCTAGGAAATTGATAATCACTAATAGAAAATTTCTAATTGCCCTACCCTGATTTCCTGTTTACTAAATTCTAGTATAATCCATTCCCAAAAGACACCCAGGAGTCGTTTATGCCGCCGACCATCAAGAACCGGCGAGAAGCTATAGCCTGGCAGAAACATTACGACCAGTTCGCCCCAAAAATTGGGGATATCGCCCCTGACTTCGAACTTCTCGATGTGAACGGGAAAAATCCCGTTACCCTATCTCAATTCCGCGGATTGAAACCGGTCATCCTGGTATTCGGCAGTTTCACCTGACCGACTCACGTTCAAGGGACCGTGAGTCTCAAAAAAATTCACCAAAAGTACCGCGAGAAGGCCCACTTCCTGTATATTTACATCCGTGAAGCCCACCCGGTTGACGGTTGGTGGTTAGGGAAAGGCGCCTTTAAAACCATCATAAAACTCTCCCGGTCAAAAACAGCTCTCGACACCTATGATCCCACCACACTCGAAGAGCGCCGAGCCGTCGCCGGTCAATCTGAAGAAGCACTAAAATATGGCATCAATACCTATGTGGACGGTATGGACGATGCAGTCAATCAAGCTTACGCCGCATGGCCCACTCGCCTATACCTCGTTGGCCTAGATGGAAAAGTGGCTTACCGGGGCGGATTGGGGCCTTTTGATTTCAGACCTGCTGTCCTCGAAAAAGAAATTAAAAAATATCTAGCGAAGACCAAGAATAGAACATAACTCAATAACTTCATTTCAATAAAAAAAACCCCTGGCGTTGTCCAGGGGTTTAGCCTTTATAGATTTTAAATCTAACGGGATCTTCCTTTTGATTTCCTGCTATTCGAATACTTCATCTGGTTTCGTCGATGACGTCTGATAGCTTTCTTTTTATCCATGCGTCGCTGTTCCGACTTAGAGATGAACCAGCGCTTCTTGCGCACTTCACTCAATACCCCGCTGCGCGTAACCACTTTACGAAATCGCCTGAACATAGATTGTTGGGATTCGTTTGGCCTACCGGTTACCTTAGGCATGTGGTCTCACCTCCTTTCAAACGGCGCCTGTTGCCGGATCGTGAGAAACATTGATATGAATCTATAAAAATACAATCGAAGGATTCTAATAGAAAACGAAAGGCTTGTAAAGGATTGCGAGCATGGAAATTATTAATAGTTGCTCAATCACCCAAACCCAGCGACCTGGTTGCTCGATCATTAATCACCCATAACCCGATTTCTTAAGTAGCTGATCATGGATTGACGAATTCCAATATCCTTGACATTTCCTAATAATATGGTACATTGTTACCAATATACCTGCATAACATATTCAGTAGTAAGAGAATTTTGCCGATGGAAGAAACCAACAAGATTAAAATAGAGCGCGTCCAAACTGGTGTGCGTATTGAAAAACGCCTCCTTAAAGTCTTGAAAGCCATGGCTGAATACCACGATATGACTCTAGGAAATTTATTGGAAGGCATCCTGCTCAATGCACTAGAGGGGAATACCCTCAACAAGGAATCTCTGGAAGTGATCGCCGCTATAAAACAAATATACGATTTGGATTACGATCCAAAATCCAGCTACTTGTTCACAGAAGAATGACACAGAGCAATAAATTACTCTGTGTATAAGAGAATGCCTTCAGCATTCCCTACTATTTCTAATTCGAAGGAGTTATTATGCAACCTTATATCCCTGATACAGTCGTCATCATCAGCCTTTGGGCAGAAAATGTAGCAGCAACCACCCATTTCTATAAAGATGTTATGGGGCTTGAGTTGTTTCAGCACCATCATGGAAGTCGCCCGCACTTCAGAATCGGGAACGCCTATCTGACCGTCCTTAAAGGAAAACCGGTTCCGGCACAAGATTCAGATCCCGAACGCTTTCCCCTCTTCGCGTTTGGTGTGGCCGACCTTGACGCTGCCGTCGAACGTCTGCAAGCCTACGGTGTAGAACTCCCCTGGGGCATCGAAGAAGGTCAGGAAAGCCGTTGGGTTATGTTCTACGACCCAGCCGGTAACCTGATCGAGTTAACCTGAAAAGCTACAAAAGATAAATCGGTAATCAAGAAAAATCGAATATCAAGACGGAGCAGCTCGAGCTGCTCCATTCTTTTATCAAGGAGGTACTAATGGCCCAAAATGAAAGCCCTAAAGGTATGAAAACATTTTCAATCGTATGGTTCGGACAGTTGATTTCGCTGGTCGGTTCAGGGATGACCAGCTTCGCGCTGAGCTTGTGGGTCTACCAACAGACCGGCTCGGTAACCCAATTCGCTCTTATCAATTTAGCGGCTGTTATACCCCGTATTCTGATCTCTCCCTTTGCCGGCGTGCTGGTAGACCGGTGGGATCGTCGCAAGGTGATGATTCTCAGCGATTCTTTTGCCGGCCTGACCACTTTGGGGATTGCCTTGTTATATGCCGTAGGAAGGATTGAATTGTGGCACATCTATATCGCTGTTGGAATGAGCAGCATCTGCAACACCTCCCAGTGGCCTGCCTTTATGGCAGCGATGACTTTACTCGTTCCCAAAGATAAACTAGGGCATGCCAACGGCATGTTGACCCTCAACCGGGCCGCAGCTGAGATCTTCTCACCCCTGATCGCAGGCGCATTGATCCTCACATTGGAGTTGTTCGGTATCCTCCTGATCGACTTCGCCACATTCCTCTTTGCAGTCACGACCTTGCTTCTCAGCCGTTTCCCCTCGCCCGGAGTCTCTCCCGATGATAAAGAATTCCAAAACCGTTCTGTTTGGAGTGAATCAATGGATGGATTGAAATTCATCGCCGCTCGCAAAGGGCTGCTTGGATTGGTGATTTTCACCAGTATCGTGTTTTTCTTATGGGGAATGGTCGGCGCTTTGATCGTCCCCATGATTCTTGGGTTTACGAGTGAAAATATTTTAGGCTTGATTCTTTCTATTGCCGGGTTGGGGATGCTCTTGGGCGGGCTGGTAATGAGTGCCTGGGGAGGTCCAACCCGAAAGGTCTATGGCGTGGTGGGGGCCGAGATATTCAGCGGCTTGTGTTTCATCCTGATTGGCTTGAAACCCTTACCCTGGCTGGTTGCCATTGGTGCATTCCTGGCGCACATGACCATCGCCATCGTTGAGGGATCGAGCCAGGCTATCTGGCAGGTCAAGGTTCCACCTGAGATGCAGGGGCGTGTCTTCGGCGCGCAGCAAATGGTCACCCGGTCTACCGCACCTTTGGCTTATCTTCTTGCGGGACCGCTGGCAGATGAAATCTTTGAACCCATGCTGGCTGTGAATGGAAGTCTGGCGGATAGACTTGGTCCATTGCTGGGTACAGGTGTCGGGCGCGGCATCGCTTTGATGTTCGTTCTCATGGGATTTATCAAAATAGTTGTGTCAACCTGGGGATTCATTAACCCACACATTCGACAAATCGAAGATCACATACCTGATGCGGTTTGATATACACACGGGGATCAATCAAGATAAAGATAGAAAAGGAGCGAGGTCTTCTCGCTCCTTTTCAGCAGAATAATTTTGATATCTTATTCTTCCATCTCTTCGTACAAATCCAACCCCTCTTCAGGGACGTGGTCAAGTCCCCAATCCAACCAATCGGGAATGACGGCGTCGTTGACCCGGTCCATGATGGGGAAATAGCCTTTGATGTCCAGGATCGGGGAGTCCTCAAAGCCATCGATCTTGTTGACCCTGATGATCCCCTTTTCATTATCGACGGATTCGATCTTACACGGCGTACTTAGAATTGGATTTGGGCGTAGTTGAGAGCGGGTAGCAAAGATTCCCGTTATCTTCCCCGGTGCATAAGGTGGATCCACCTGCAGCTCTATGGCACTGCGCTGTTCCATTGCACCGTGTTCATGGGCCCAAAACAATACGGTGATGTGGCTGAAGTGTTCCAGGTTCTTGAGTGCAGGTGTAAATTGGGGCAAAATCTCCAAATACATATCCCCGTCGTTCCTGTGGATATAGCCAATTGGATAGACCTGGAATCCCTCCAAGCCGGTGAATAAATTTTCATTCATATATATCTCCTCATATTGATTGTCATTCTATATTTGTGCTTCTAATCGCACGATAAGCTTCTTCAACCATTCGATCTCAGCTGCCAGCTGATTCAGCAGATAATCGAAGAATACATCGATGTAGAAATCATCTCGCATGGGATGAGTCTCGACAGTAAGGCTCAATTGTTCGTAGACAGTTTGCTGGTCGGTGAGATAAGTGTGGATTGCCCCCAATGCTTCCTCGGGCGGCAACGCACAAAGGTTATCCAATCCTAATAGAAAAGAAGAATATTTTCTATCAGGTTTGGCGAGATTGAGAAGTGCGGCATCCTGCCATACCTTTTCCCCGGTTGGGGTAAGTGTATAGACCTTTCGAGCTGGTCCCCGCCCCTCAGGTGGCTGCATTGCCCCCGCCAGCCAACCAGATTCTTCTAACTTGGAAAGAATCCTGTAGATGGATGAAAATCCGATTTCTGTCCAGTCGCGCATGTTGCGAGCCTCGATCACCTGCTCGATCTCATAAGCATGTCTTGGCTTTTCTGCGAGTAAACTCAATAGGGATAATTCCGCATTGGAGATATCTTCCATAACCTTATTTCCTCATCTGATAATATTATCAATCGATAATATATAATAAAATCTGAGATTTGTCAAGTGATTCCTTATCAAAGGGAAGGAATGAAGAAGCTTCGTTTGAGTTGTATAATATATCTCCCTAGTCCACCCTGAAACCGTGACCCTAGGAGTGCAGTATGACAGAAATCTGGGCAAAACACATCGGGCCATCGGGGCAGCCTGGCATAGATTACTGGCACTATTTCGCCCAACGTCTGGTCGATCTAGCTGCGATCCCCCAAGACTCGCTGATCTTGGATATTGGTACCTGTGACGGGAATGTGCTCTTCAAAGCGATGGATGAAGCAAGCCCACTCAGCCTTGGGGTGGGAATCGACATCGATGATTATGGTTTTGTGGATGGAATCGCCGAGGCGTCAAAGCGGGGAATTATCAAGGCAGGGTTTGCACAAATGGACGCGGCCCACTTGGGTTTCCCATCCGAAACATTTGATTGTGTGCTGGCGAACTTCGTTGGCTGGGATGATTACTTCGACTTCAACTTAATGGAATATATCCAACCAGATACCAGGACGCCCGAAATCATGCGCATCCTCAAACCTGGAGGACAGCTCGGCATCGGCTACTGGGTCAAGCAGGACGATATTGATTGGATGATTGGAGCCTTCAATAGGCACCTGCCTGAACCAGGGGATCAGACCTGGGATAGTCTCTCGGCTTACGGAAAGGAAAACCCTGAAGGCTATAAGATTATCCTCGGGGATAGCGGCTTTCAAAATATCCATTCCCACGTAGAGACAACACCCTTCGTTTTGCCTGGCGCTGAATCCTGGTGGGAGCAAATGAAACATGCCACCTCAGATCACTTCAGGCTGGTCACCGACCCACAAATCATCGAACCTTTCAAAGTAAAAGTACTCTCCGACTTACAAGAATCCCGACCTGATGGTGAAATCCTCTTCCACAAAACGGTTGCCTTTACCTTCGGCACGAAACCGAGGTGAAGGTGATGGACATCGAAGCAAAGAAATATTTCAAACACCTCGACCTTGTCCGCGAAGACATCCGAGAGGAGTTTGCAGTTTTAGGTGTTCCCCAAAACCCAGCAAGAGTCTGTGATTTCGGCTGCGGGGACGGACTCACCACCTTTGGCCTGGCGCTCGAAACACAAGGTGGTGAATGTATAGGGGTTGATCTATTTGAGAGTAATTCAAAATCTACACTGGAGACACTTAACCAATACCTGGCAACTATTAGGGACGAATGTAATCGCCCTCCCCCTCAACATAAAGTCATACCAGAGAGTGTATGCAAACTGGCCCATGAAAAACGCCTCCCCCAATTCTTCCGAAAGAATATCATCCTCGACCACAACCTACCGTCCGACATCGATCTGGCTTACTGCAAGAAAGTGCTGGTCAATCTCAAAGGGAAGGAATATAAAGAAACCCCTTCAGGGGAAGAAGGCATATTACTTGGGCTGAAACATATCACACAAAACCTCGTATCAGGTGGGCTGCTGTGCGCGGTCGAATATGACAAAGACTTTGATCTAAGCAAATACTTGGAAGAGAGCCAGCTCGATATCCTGAAAAAGGCGCAAATCAAACGAAGAGAAATTCGGGCAAGAGGGAGGACGAAGGTCCTCAGCACCTTCTGTTTGTATCTTTGCCAGCGGCCATAGTCTCACCCTATGAAAGTAAACCACACGCCCACCCCTTATCCAGAACTGAACCACGTATTGAAGGTACTGGTAGAAAGTGTCCAGCAAATTCTAATGAGGAAATTCATCGGTGCCTATTTGCAGGGTTCCTTCGCCATGGGGGATTACGACGAACACAGCGACGTTGATTGGGTCATGGTTATTGAAGATGAATTAACCGATGAAAAGGTGGACGCCCTGCAAGCAATGCACGAGCGGGTCTACTCTCTTGAGTCTCGCTGGGCACAGCACCTTGAAGGCTCCTACTTCCCCCAAGAAATTTTACGGAACCAGGCTCGATGCGGGGAAAAACTCTGGTACCTCGACAACGGTGCGCGTTCCCTCATCCAATCCAAACACTGCAACACCCTTGTCGTCCGCCAGACACTTCGCGAATACGGCGTCACCCTGGCAGGTCCCCTGCTAACAACGCTTATCGATACCATCCCCGTTGAGGCCCTGCGTAAAGAGATCATGGGCGTCATCGAAGATTGGGGAGACGAGATCCTCACAAATCCATATAAATACAACAACCATTTCTACCAGACCTTTATCGTCTTAAGCTACTGCCGCATGCTGCACGACCTCAAGGCAGGAGTGCTCAGCTCGAAACATACAGCAGCGGCGTGGGCAAAAAAGAATCTGGATCCCTCATGGTCGCCCCTCATCGACAGAAGCTGGGCTGGGCGTCCCAACCCGTCCCGATCTATTCAGCGGCCTGCCCAGCTTCTGTCGATGA
>JASFQL010000039.1:0-27496 GCA_050115475.1 Anaerolineales bacterium | reverse complement strand
AAAAAAACATAATGTTCCCGCCAAAGTCGCTGCAATCGAGTATGATCCCAATCGTTCTGCTCGTTTAGCTTTACTATACTATGCTGATGGTGAAAAAAGCTATATCCTGGCCCCGCTAAATATCCGAGTAGGTGATACTTTAGTATCTGGGCCAGATGTAGATGTCCGCGCTGGAAATGCCCTTCCTATAGCAAACATCCCAACCGGGACGATGATCCATAATATTGAGTTGAAAGAAGGTCGCGGCGGGCAATTGGTTCGAGCGGCTGGAGGCTCGGCCCAATTAATGGCGAAAGAAGGTGATTACGCCCAAATTCGTTTGCCTTCTGGGGAAATCCGTCTCGTCCGCCAAGTCTGTTATGCCACGATTGGACAGCTTGGGAATCTGGATCATGGGAACATCAAATTAGGAAAAGCGGGTCGGAAGCGGAATATGGGTATTCGACCGACAGTACGAGGTTCTGCCATGACCCCCCGTGATCACCCCCATGGAGGTGGTGAGGGACGAGCTCCTATTGGTATGCCCAGTCCAAAAAGCCCTTGGGGTCAAAAGACCTTGGGTTATAAGACCCGAAGAAATAAAACGACGAATAAGTATATTGTACGTCGGCGTGGAAAGAGACGCCGTTAATTTTTTGGAGTATATATTATGGGACGATCATTGAAAAAAGGGCCATTTATTGACCCGAAATTATTGAAACGGATCGAAGCCATGAACGAGAGTGGCCAGAAGGAAGTCATTCGTACATGGAGTAGGGCCAGTACGATATTCCCACAGATGGTCGGGCACACGATCGGTGTACATGACGGACGCCGCCATGTTCCTATCTACATCACCGAAAATATGGTAGGACACCGCTTAGGTGAGTTTGCCCCTACCCGGACTTACCGTGGGCATATCCCAGAGAAGCGGGGAAGGTAATTAAGGAGAATCATGGCTACTGATTATCGTGCAGTCGCGAGGAATATCCCAATATCTGCCCAGAAAGTCCGACTTGTGGTTGATGTAATTCGGGGAAAAGATGTACTTCAGGCACTCGATACCTTGCAATTCTTGAAAAATCGTTCTGCCGCACCAGTTAAAAAAGTTGTACACTCAGCGATGCTCAATGCAGAAGAGAATTTTGGTATCAGCCGGAATGCTTTGTATATACATCAGATTTTTGCTGATGAAGGTCGAACGAGGAAGTGGCGTCGTTTTGGCGCGCGTGGCCGTTTTAAACCCTGGCTGCGCCGGTCTTCTCATATCACCGTGATTTTGCGCCAGAAAGAAGCTATCTAGGTCAGGAGATATTATGGGTCGTAAAGTAAATCCAATAGGCTTTCGCTTAAAAGTAAATAAAACCTGGGATGGTCGTTGGTACGCTGAAGGGAATGAATATGTTGATCAGCTCCACCAGGATTTCGCCGTACGTAATATGATTCGAGAGATGGCTCCACGAGCTGGTGTTTCTCGGATTGAGATCGAACGCTATCCTGGGAATGTGAAGATATTTGTTCACACAGCGAAACCAGGTGTTTTGATCGGACGAAAAGGTGAAAGCGTAAAACTCATTCGCAAAGAAATTGAAGCCTTGGTTGGAAAGAAAATAGATCTGCAAATAAAAGAGATCAAAGACCCTGATTTAGACGCATACCTTGTCGCCGAAAACATCGCTGACCAACTCGTGCGTCGTATCAGTTATCGTCGTGCTATGCGACGGGCATTGCAGCAGACCATGCGGGCTGGGGCAGAAGGCGCTAAGATCGAGGTTGCAGGCCGGTTGGGAGGCGCTGATATGGCTCGACGTGTATGGATGCGCGAGGGACGTGTTCCCTTGCACACTCTACGTGCCGATATCGACTATGCCACCACTAAAGCTGTGACAACATACAGCGTTATTGGTGTAAAGGTGTGGGTCTATAAAGGTGAAATCTTACCTGTCTCTGAAGATGAGATGGAATCAACTGAGGGCGTTTACGTCAGTGAATAGCTCCCAATATTTGTAGTATTTGATAAGGTTACAACTATGCTATTACCAAAACGTGTGAAATATCGCAAGCAGATGCGGGGCAGGATGAGGGGAAAGGCTTCTCGGGGCGCTGAAGTCCATTTTGGAGAATTCGGACTGCAAGCGCTTGAACCTGGCTGGGTATCTGCTCGTCAAATCGAGGCAGCTCGTCGTGCGATTGTACGCGCAACCCATCGACGTGGAAAGGTCTGGATCCGCATCTTTCCCGATAAACCCATTACGCAGCGTGCAGCTGAAACCCGGATGGGAAAGGGGAAGGGGAATGTAGAATATTGGGCTGCGGTCGTAAAACCTGGACGAGTTCTATTCGAGGTTGGTGGTATGTCGGAAGAAATTGCGCGAGAGGCTTTGACCCGTGCCAAATATAAACTCTCAGTGAAGACGAAGATCATTGCTGCTTATGATAGTACCGGAGGTTAATCGTGAGAATCGTCGAAATTAGAGATATGAGTACAGAAGATATATTATCAACTCTGAACGATGTGCGTGAGGAATTGATGCGGCTTCGTTTTCAAATAACTACGGGTGAATTGGTTGATCATAATCAATTAAAGTATGCACGTCAAAATATCGCTCGATTAATGACTGTCCTTCGTGAGCGTCAACTGAATGAACAAACAGAAGGTGAAGTATGAACAAGCGTCGTCGAATAAATGGTGTTGTCACCAGTAATAAGATGGATAAGACGGTGGTCGTTGAAATTTCCCGAAAATTCCGTCATCCTTTATACCAAAAGGTTGTTTCCAGCCATAGACGCCTGATGGCTCATGATGAGAAAGGCTGCAAAATCGGCGACGAGGTCCGCCTTGTGGAAAGTAGACCAATATCCAAGAACAAACGTTGGGTGGTTGAGGAAATCACCAAGCGGGTTGAGGTCGAGATTGGTAGTGTCGAGGTAGAACAATGATACAGCAGGAATCTCGCCTGAAAGTCGCCGACAATACTGGCGCCCGTGAAATTCTCGTTATTAAAGTATTAGGTGGTTCTCGGAAACAATACGGGAATGTTGGAGACATTGTTGTTGGTGCCGTAAAATCAGCTACACCACAGGGAAGTGTGAAAAAAAGTGATATTGTCAGAGCAGTGATCGTGCGCACCAATAAAGAGTGGCGCAGGAATGATGGCTCTTATATTCGTTTCGATGATAACGCGGTGGTCATTTTAGACCATGATGGAAGGAATCCTCGGGGAACCCGTATTTTTGGCCCGGTTGCACGTGAACTTCGTGAAATTGGCTTTATGCGCATTGTGTCGCTTGCGCCAGAAGTGATCTAGGGTTATTAGGTGAAAGCATGAAAGTAAAGATAAAAAAAGGTGATACCGTAGAAATAGTAACAGGTCCACGTGGCGATAAAGGCAAGCGTGGTGAGGTTATCCGGACAATCCCAAAGAAGAACCGTGTTGTCGTGCAGGGTGTGAATATTCGTAAGAAGCATCAGCGACAGTTCCAAACTGAAGGGAAGACCATGGATGTCGGTATTATTGAATTTGAAGGATCGCTGGATATCTCAAACGTTATGTTAGTTTGTCCACGATGCAACGAACCCACTCGAGTCGGGATTGAAAGAGATGAAGATGGAAAAGCCTATCGTGTGTGTAAACAATGTGAGGCTCATATCGACTGAGTGTAGGTCGGAGAAAGAATTATGGCTATTCGTTTAAAAGAAAGATATGAAAAAGAATTAATTCCTGCACTCGTTCAAATGTTGGGACTTAAAAATGTGATGGAGGCACCGAGGTTGGAGAAAATTATTCTCAACATCGGTCTTGGCGAGGCGCTGGAGAATGCAAAAGCAATCGATGCTGCGGTTGAAGATCTCAGCCTAATTTCAGGCCAACGTCCTGTTGTGACGAAAGCCCGAAAAAGTATCGCTAATTTCAAGCTGCGTGAAGGACGGACAATCGGAACGAAAGTTACTTTACGCGGTGAACGGATGTGGTCGTTTTTAGATAGGTTGATGAACATTGCCCTCCCACGGGTGCGTGACTTTCGTGGTGTATCGCCTGATTCTTTCGATGGCCGTGGGAATTTTACTCTCGGCTTTAGAGAACAGTTAATGTTCCCTGAGATCACTTACGATAATATTGACAAAATCCGTGGTTTCGAGGTCACAATTGTTACCACGGCTGATAATGATGAAGCAGGTCGGGCATTACTCAGTTTATTAGGAATGCCGTTCAGGAGTGAAGGATAAATCTTATGGCAAAGAAATCAATGGTAATCCGTGAAACCAGGCGGAATCATCCTACTCGCGTTCGCAATCGTTGCCGGGTGTGCGGCCGACCACGCGGCTATATGCGACGTTTTGGGTTGTGCCGGATATGCTTTAGGGAATTTGCCCTTGATGGAAAGATTCCCGGTGTTGTCAAATCTTCCTGGTGATTTACTGGAGCAGAAGACATGAAAATCAGTGATCCAATTGCCGATATGTTAACCCGCATAAGAAATGGTATGATGGCAGGCCATTCTTTGGTCGCGATGCCAAACTCCAAATTAAAAGTTGCGGTTGCTGATATATTGAAAGAAGAAGGATATATCGAGGATTATGAAGTTGCTGAAGGTGATCGCCCCTCTCATATGGTCTTACGCGTCCGCTTAAAGTACGTTGGTGAGCGAAAAACCCGCCGCCCTGTGATAAGTGGATTGGAGCGAATCAGCCGCCCAGGCTGCCGTATTTATGCTAAGAAAAGTGAAATCCCTTGGGTTTTATCTGGTTTGGGCATTGCTATTCTGTCTACTCCAAAGGGTGTCATGACAGGGCAGCGAGCTAGGCAGGTTGGGGTTGGCGGTGAAGTACTCTGTAAGGTCTGGTGACCTGCAAGAGGATAAAATTGGAGGTTTGCTAATTATGTCACGTATAGGTAAAATGCCAATTGAAATACCTCAAGGTGTGGATGTTGAAATAAAGGGAACCTTTGTGCGTATAAAAGGGCCGAAGGGTGAATTATCCCATACTTTTCCGCCCATCGTCGATATTCAGAAAGAAAATGGAACGATCGTAGTCAGGCGCCATTCTGAAGAGAAGTTCCATCGTTCTATGCACGGCACTACTCGTTCGGTGATCCAAAATATGGTTACTGGTGTAAGTGATGGATTCGAGAAATTCCTTGAAATTCATGGAGTTGGTTATCGGGCGGAAATGGAGGGAAAGAAGATGGTTATCAGCGTTGGCTACTCACACCCAGTAGAGGTCGAACCTCCTCATGGGATTACTTTTGAAGTATTGGAACGTAACAATGTCATCCGTGTTACTGGATACGATAAACAAGTTGTTGGCCAGGTTGCGGCAGAAATTCGTCGAATTCGTCCTCCAGAACCCTATAAGGGTAAGGGAATCCGCTATCGTGGTGAATACATACGCCTAAAACCTGGTAAAGCTGGTAAGGCAATTTAGAGGATAAGAGTATGGCAAGAATAAAAAGAAACGTCGCCCGTATTCGTCGGCATAAACGTGTGAGGAAATCAGTTTTTGGTACACCCCAACGCCCGCGATTGAACGTATTTCGCAGCTTATCCAATATCTACGTTCAGGTAATCGATGACGAAGCTGGCAAGACTTTGGCCTCTGCTTCAACGGTTGATAAGTCTTTGACTTCTAAACTCAAAGGGAAGAGTAAAGTTGAACAGGCCCAGGCCGTGGGTGAAGAAATTGCTTCCCGTGCAAAGGAACATGGAATTACCCAAGTAGTGTTTGATCGGGGTGGTTACAAATATATTGGACGTGTAAAAGCATTGGCAGATAGCGCTCGCAAGAATGGTTTGGTGTTTTAACTTAGGAGTCGATGATGACAGAATTCAAAAATCGGGAATTCGAGCAAGAACTTGAGGAAAAAACGATCGACATCACTCGTGTAGCCAAGGTGGTCAAAGGTGGGCGCCGCTTCGGATTTCGGGTTACTGTCGTTGTAGGAGACAAAGCTGGACAAGTGGGTGTTGGTGTTGGCAAGGCTCGAACGGTTCCAGATGCTATCCGAAAGGCTGCAGAACGTGCCCGTAAGGACATGCATAGGGTAAACCTGTATAAAACCTCCATTCCTCATGCTGTTATGGGGGAGGTGGGAGGTGCTAAGGTTTTTCTAAAACCCGCATCTCCTGGGACGGGTGTGATCGCTGGTGGGGGAGTGCGCGCTGTAATGCAAGCCGCAGGCGTTCACGATATACTGACTAAATCTTTAGGAAGTGCTAATATCCTTAATGTTGTCCAAGCAACCCTACAAGCTTTGGACAATCTCAAATCCGTTGAGGAGACTGCACGATTGCGCGGCAAGAAGAATGAAGAATTGCTGCCATTCTGGGAGCGGAAGTAAAATGGCGAAGAAGAACATATTAAAAATCACATTAATAAAAAGCCCGATTGGCTACTCCAAACGCCAGAAAGGCACTATACGAGCATTGGGTTTGAAAAAAATAAACCAAACCGTTGAACAGGAAGATTCACCGGTGATTCGTGGCATGATTACCAAGGTAAGTCACCTGATTAAAGTTGAAGAATAGAAGGCTGATCGATGAAAATACATGATCTAAAACCAAACGAAGGTGCGAAAAAATCTCGTATTCGGGCGGCACGGGGCACAGGTGGTCGTCGTGGGAAAACAGCGGGACGTGGCACAAAAGGGCAGGGCGCTCGAACAGGTGGCGGTACCCGTCTTTACCATCAGGGTGGGAATTTGCCGTTCTATCGTCGTTTACCTTTCAAGCGTGGATTCTCTCCACCAAATCGGGTTGAATACAATGAAGTCAATATCGACCAGCTAGGCAATTTCAAAGCTAATTCAATTGTCAACCCCGAAAGCCTTGAAAAAGCGAATTTGTTACGAAAACCCGGATCCCCGGTTGTAATACTGGGACGTGGCGAGATAAAGAAAGCCCTCAAAGTAAGCGTGCACCGCGTAACGAAAGGGGCTAAAGGAAAAATTGAAGCCGCTGGTGGTAGTGTGGAACTCATTGAATAAGGAACTCTGTAAGGAGAAGGCTAAATGAAACGCTCTCGTTCAGCCTGGCGTTATCTATGGACGGCGCCGGATATTCGAAGAAAGTTGTTAATATCACTTATGATTCTGATTATCTACCGTTTTGCAGCGCAGGTTCCTGTGCCGGGTGTGGATCGAAACGCCATTGAATCTATTTTCCAGGGAGGGGGTGCGGGCGCGAATTTGCTTAATTTAATCAATATGGTCACCGGCGGAACGATTCGCCAATTTTCAATTATGGCCATGGGTGTTTATCCTTACATTACTGCCCAAATTATCATCCAACTTCTCACACCAATTATTCCTTCATGGCAGCGGCGTATGGAATCTGATCCGCGTGAAGGCCGTAAGTGGATGGAGAAAACCACTTTATATTTTTCAGTCATAATGGCAGCCGTAACCGCATTTGGACAAATTCGTATGTTCTCTGCTTTTGCGACAGTGCCAATTATTCCAAACTTCGGTTTTTCTGGAGATCAGATTTTACCTTCAATCACGATCATTCTTGCAATGACTGCTGGAACGATGTTCGCAATCTGGTTGGGCGAACTCATCTCTGAGTACGGCATTCGTAACCAGGGGCTTTCCTTGATAATTTTCGCAGGGATCATATCCCAATTACCAAGCACTTATGTCACGTTATGGCAGCATGAAGATGTCCGCTGGATTGGGATTGGGTCGATTTTATTGATTACTTTGCTAACGATATTCGTCATCGTGTACGTTCAGCAGGGGCGGCGAAAGGTTCCGGTGATGTATCCCGGCCGTCGAGTAGGAAGCCGTATGTCCATGCCGGTAAAAGGTACGTTACCTCTCCAGGTAAATATGGCGGGTATGATTCCAATTATCTTTGGGCAGGCCTTCTTACAATTTCCTGCCATTATTAGCGGACTTTTCGTCGATTCTGAAACTGAGTGGGTTGCCAACCTGGCTGTACGTTTAGGAGAATGGTTTGGCGGCCAGAGTAATGTCTATTGGGGTATATATTTCCTAGTTGTTGTCGGCTTTGCCTTCTTTTACACAGATGTGCTATTCGCCCAACAGAATTATGGAGAAAACCTGAAACGGGCAGGGGCACAGATTCCTGGGGTAAGTCGGGGTGCCCCGACACAGCGGTATCTAACCAAAGTGTTACGACGCATCACATTACCTGGTGCGATTTTCCTGGGGGTGATCGCCATATTGCCGTTTTTGATCACTCAGTTGATTCCACCTTTGGCTGAATTTTCTCGATCGACAGGTGGTTCTTTCTTGATTAATGCTACAGGGCTACTTATTGTGGTTGGTGTGGTCCGAGATACCTTCTTCAACATTGAAGCTGAGTTGAAAGTTCATGGGTACGATGAATCACTCCTGGTAAGGTAGGGCAGTGCCATTATATTTAGTCATACTCGGTGCGCCTGGTGCTGGTAAGGGGACTCAGGCCAGACGCATATCCGAAACGATGGGAATCCCCCATATATCCTCTGGAGATATTTTCAGAGAGAACATTAACAATCAAACAAAACTTGGAGTGACTGCTTCCGCATATATAAACCGAGGGGAACTGGTACCGGATGATGTCACCATTGGCATGATAAAAGAACGTCTATCCCGCTCAGATTGCGAAAAAGGGGCTGTTTTAGACGGCTTTCCCCGGACACGCCCACAAGCTGAATCACTTGATGAAATTTTGTCGGAATTTCACGGAAAAGTAGATGTTGTTCCTTACATCAAGGTGGAGGATGAAGTATTGATCGAAAGGCTTACTGGCCGGTGGACTTGCAGAGAGAACGGCCATATATTCCATGAGCTATTCAATCCACCAAAAGTAGCTGGTGTTTGTGATTTTGATGGCTCAGAGCTTTATCAACGTGAGGATGATAAAAGAGAAACAGTCAGCAATCGCATTAAAGTGTATATGGAACAAACTGCGCCTTTGATTGCGTATTATAAAGACTCTGGTGTATTAGTAGAGATCGATGGCGTTCACCCAATCGATGAGGTCTTTGAAAACTTGATGACAATCATGCCGTCACGATAAAGGCTATTCGCAATGGTAACTTGGGAACGAAACGTTGTTATAAAGAGCCAGCATGAAATTGAGATCATGCGTGAGGCTGGAAAGATCAATGCAATGGCCTTAAATGCTGTACGTGAAGCCATCCGTCCCGGGATAACTACTGGTGATTTAGATGAGATTGCCGAAACACTTATCAGAGAGCATGATGCTAAACCGGCATTTTTAGGTTATCCAGGACCAATTCCGTATCCAGCTACAATCAATACCAGTATCAATGAAGAGATGGTGCACGGCATACCAGGAAAACGAAAGTTGAAAGATGGTGATCTGATATCGATCGATTGCGGTACTATTTTTAAGGGTTTTGTGGCAGACTCTGCTTTCTCTATTGGAGTTGGAGATACTTCAGATAAGGTAAAGCATCTCATGGAAGTAACAGAGAAAGCTCTTGAGATTGGTATCAGTAAAATGCGATCCGGTAACCGGCTTGGGGACGTTTCTGCAGCCATTCAAACATATGTAGAGAGTTTTGGTTACCATGTACCTAGAGAATATACCGGACATGGTGTTGGCCGGCAAATGCACGAAGGTCCCCAGGTTCCTAATTATGGTCTCCCCGGTAGGGGGATGGTTCTTCGTCCAGGATTAACGATTGCTTTAGAACCAATGGTTCTGGTAGGCACACACCATACAAGAGTGAAAGAAGACCAGTGGACGGTTATCTCCAAAGACGGCTCGTTGACTGCCCATTTTGAGCATACGATTGCGGTCACGGAGAATGACCCCCAAATACTTACCCAGGTTTGATATATGGATAAACCTGGACGAAATTGGAAAGAAAAAGTATAATTTGTTGTTTTGGCTTTCATAGATAAGTTGAAGGAGTATCACCAATGAAAGTATCATCTTCGGTAAGGAAGCGCTGTGCGAAATGTAAATTTGTTCGCCGTAAAGGAAAACTGTACGTGATTTGTGAGAATAAAAAACATAAACAGAGGCAAGGGTAGAGGTAGTTATGGCGCGTATAGAAGGTGTAGACTTACCACGTGAAAAACGAGTTGAAATTGGTTTAACCTACATCTATGGTGTAGGTCTGCCTACCTCTCAAAAGATTCTGACCGAAACAGGTGTTAGCCCGGATACTCGAGTGAAAGACCTAACCGATACAGAGATAGCGTCGCTACGCGATTACATCGTAAAAAACCTCAAAGTTGAGGGTGATTTACGTCGTGAAGTGCAAATGAATATAAAACGGCTAACGGAAATTGGAAGTTATCGTGGGTTACGCCATCGAAGAAATCTTCCTGTACGCGGCCAGCGTACTCGAACAAATGCCCGTACACGTAAAGGCCCGAAGAAAACAGTTGCCGGTCGTGGCCGCCGCCGAGGCGCAACAAAGAAGTAAGATCTATCTAGCGTGTAGATAAAGTATAGAGAAAAGAGGAATTTATGGCTCGTAGTGGACGATCAAGACGTGGCTCTAGGAAAGCAAAACGAACACTTTCATCTGGGCAGATCCATATATATGCCACTTTTAACAACACCATCATTACTGTTACTGACCATCAAGGCAATACTGTCACATGGTCAAGTGCTGGTGCGATTGGATTTACTGGATCAAGAAAGAGTACGCCCTTTGCTTCTCGCCTGGCAACAGAGAAAGCATTAAAGGCAGCAACGGATTTAGGAATGAAGGAAGCTGAATTATATATTAAAGGACCTGGCCCTGGGCGAGAAGCGGCTATCCGTGCTGTTCAGGCGATGGGTATGAAAATAAATTTAATTGAAGATGTCACTCCGGTGCCGCATAATGGTTGTCGGCCGCCGAAGAGGCGCAGAGTTTGAAATTTAATTGCGATAACGCAGGAAGAAATGAGGATTACTAGTAATGGCAAGATACACTGGTCCTGTATGTAAACTGTGTCGTCGTGAGGGTGAAAAGCTTTTCCTTAAAGGAGAACGCTGCTTTACACCAAAGTGTGCGGTCGAACGCCGTGCATACCCTCCGGGACAACATGGGCGAATGGCACAATGGCAGCGCTCAAGAACATCCGATTTTGGCGCCCAACTACGAGCTAAACAAAAAGCACGGCGAGTATATGGAGTATTGGAACGCCAGTTCCGCAGATATTACAAACAAGCTTTAAAGGCACCTGGTCTGACTGGTCTGACTTTACTTCAAATTCTAGAATCACGATTAGATAACGTTATATATCGAATGGGGTATGCCAGCAGCCGTGCTCAATCCCGTCAGTTAGTGTCCCATGGACATTTCATAGTCAATGGGCGGCGCACAAATATTCCTTCCATGCAGATCAAACCCGGTGATGTTATCGAAGTGCGGGAAGGATCTCGTAATAAGACCTTGATTAAAGATTTATTAGTTATAGCTGAAGAACGCTCGATACCAGATTGGATATCGAGAGATGTAAAGAAAATGACAGGAAGTATTTCCCGCTTACCGGAGCGATCTGAAATCGATGCAAACCTCAATGAACAGAGGATTGTGGAGTATTACTCCCGTTAGAATGAAAGTAATTGTCCTTGAGTGGATAATGAGAGAATCTATTAACCGCTTAAAGGGGAGGGTTTGATCAGTGATTGTTCTAAGTAATATGGTTACACCGAGAATTGAGCGAGAAGCTGAATCTCGAAATTATGGAAAATATACAATTTCTCCCTTAGAGCGCGGCTATGGACGCACCTTGGGAAATGCTTTACGTAGAGTATTGCTGTCTTCACTGGAAGGTGCAGCGATCACGTCGATACGAATCACAGATGTCCAACATGAATACAGCCAGATAAAGGGGATTCGAGAGGATGTTATCCAGATCATGCTCCAATTGAAGCAGATTCGTATGAAGATGGTGGATGTTGACACAGCACGTTTACATCTAGAGGTACGAGGAGAAGGCACCGTCACAGCTGCCGATATCATCGTACCCCCTGAGGTTGAGATAGTAAATCCTGAGTTATATCTTTTCACATCGGATAGCTCGAAAACGATATTGGAAATTGAAATGACGGTTGAACGTGGGCGTGGGTATTCCCCTGCAGATGATCGCAGTGGTAGACTCCCAATCGGTGAACTTCCGGTTGATGCCATTTTTACACCTGTGAAGCAAATAAATTGGGAAGTTGGGTCAGCCCGCGTGGGACAGAGCACGAATTATGACAAACTTATCATGGATATTTGGACCGATGGTACCATTCCTCCTGAAGAGGCGATGAGCACTGCCGCCGGGATTCTAATCGAACATCTCCGGCACATTGCTGGTGTAACAGAGATATCTCTTTCACCCATCGCAGAAGAAGAAATGATCGATGGTCGCCTGACAAGTGAGATTTTTGAAACCCCCATCGAAAATCTCGACCTCTCTGTT
Source organism: Anaerolineales bacterium (assembly GCA_050115475.1). Taxonomy (GTDB): domain Bacteria; phylum Chloroflexota; class Anaerolineae; order Anaerolineales; family UBA11579; genus JASFQL01. The sequence continues at coordinate 15,128 of JASFQL010000039.1, read as the reverse complement.
CGTGTGTTCAACTCCCTAAAACGAGCAGGGATTGTTACAGTTGGTGAGGTGCTCGAGTTACTTGAAAAGGGTGAAGATGCCATCATGTCGATCCGGAATTTTGGTGAAAAGAGTATGGATGAGCTTGTATTGAATATGACGGAAAAGGGTTATCTCCAATCTGATGGGGAATCCCAAATTGAATCTGAAAACGCTGAAGAAGACGAGTAGAAATTATGCGACACAAAGTAGCTGGAAAAATATTAGACCGACATCAAGGCGCTCGTAATGCTTTACGCCGAATATTGGTAAAACAATTGTTTGAACACGAGCGTATTCAAACCACCAAAGCCAAAGCGCAAGCCATCCGTGGGCAAGCAGAAAAGTTAATCACACTAGCCAAGCGTGGATTGGCAGCTGAAGATACCAATAAGCTCGTCCATGCACGAAGAATTGCCGCGTCTCGATTAGCGGACAAGGAAATCGTTGTCAAGTTGTTCGAAGACATTGCACCACGTTATCAAGAAAGGGCAGGTGGCTATACTCGCATTCTCATGCTAGGCCCTCGTAGGGGGGATAGCGCAGAGATGGTGATATTAGAACTTGTTGAATAAGTAAGAACCACTCCGGATACCGGATTGGAATGGCACGTTACCAAGTAGTTATTACATATGATGGCACGGCATTCAAGGGGATGCAACGCCAGGGAAATGTACGTACAGTTCAAGGGGTGATTGAGAAAGCATTAGTAAGAATCGGTTGGAAAGGTCAATCAATATTGATCGCTGGCCGGACTGATACGGGTGTGCATGCCTCTGGACAAGTAATCGCCTTTGACTATGACTGGGACCACTCACCAGATGACCTGATGAATGCACTCAATGCGAATTTCCCTCAGGATTTAGCAGCCACCCGTGTGAAACAGGTTAGCGATGATTTTCATCCCCGCTATGATGCAATCTCACGGGTGTATTTATACAGGATCATTTGTAGTCCAATTCGTGATCCCTTGCGGGAAAGATATGTATGGCGGGTTTGGCCGGAATTTGATTTGCGTGTAGCCTATTCCTGCGCTCAGAAGTTGATCGGTGAAAATAATTTTGCTGCTTTTGGAACACCCCCAAAACAGGGCGGAAGCACTATTAGACAGATACTTCGAGCAGAATGGCAGCAGGATGGTGATATTTTCCTTTTTGAGGTTGAAGGAAATGCCTTTTTATATCACATGGTGCGCCGCATGGTCAACGTCCAGGTCGAGATTGGGCAAGGGAAGTATAATTTAGATATCATTTCTCGATATTTGAACGGTGATGTACTGGGAATGATTCAGGGATTAGCTCCAGCTCATGGTTTATTCTTAACCAAAGTAAACTATGCTGAAAAAGCCTATATGTAATATACGAAAATGTAAGAAATAATTATGAGGTTATGATGGAAAAAACCTATTACCCAAAAGCGAATGAGATTAAAAGACAATGGTATATTGCTGATGCAAATGGCCAGAATTTAGGCCGTTTTGCCACGAAAGTTGCTGAAGTTTTACTGGGCAAACATCGACCTACTTTTACACCCGGTGTGGATTCAGGTGATTATGTTGTTGTCATAAATTGTGAGAACATAGTGGTTACTGGGAATAAGTTGGAGGAGAAGAAATATTATCGACACACTGGGTATCCAGGCGGAATAAAAGAAAAGAAATTGCGAACGATGTTAGAACAACATCCTGATCGTGTTATAAAGTTAGCTGTAAAGGGTATGCTGCCGAAAAATACACATGGGCGTAACCTTTTGAAAAAATTAAAGGTATATGCCGGGCCAGAGCATCCGCATAAAGCCCAAAATCCGAAATCACTGGCCTAAGGAGAGACGAATATGGCTGATAGATTTTACGAAGGCGTTGGCAGACGAAAAACAAGTACTGCTCGTGTAAGAATTTCAAATGGTTCAGGTGAATTCATTATCAATGGCAAAACTTTAGATGATTATTTTCCTCGACTTGGCGACTCAGAAATGATATTATCCCCATTGGTGGATGCAAATTCACAAGGGAATGTGGATGTGTCTGTGTTAGTAAAAGGAGGAGGCGTCACAGGCCAGGCGGGTGCTGTACGCATGGGGCTGGCACGTGCATTGGTAAAAATGAACCCAGATATCGATCGGGTCATGCGTAAGGGAGGACATCTTACCCGAGATCCGAGAGTTAAAGAGCGCAAGAAACCCGGCTTGAAACGTGCTCGGAAAGCGCCGACATACACGAAGCGTTAATAGATACACAATGCTTTTCGACCGCGGAGTATTCACACTCTCCGCGGTTTTTTTATAACAAGGAAAAATTGTAATGGAAGAAACAGGAAAAGGAATCATATTGCTAGGGCTTGGATCCGGTCGTCCAGAGCTAGTTACGCATGAAGCCTGGTCAATATTAAACTCAATTTCTACCATCTATTTACTGACTACTCAACATCCTGTCGTGCAGAAATTGCCAGAGGATTTACAGATTCATAGTTTTGATGAAATATTCAGGAGTGAAGAAGATAATTCGAGTGTGTCTGAACAGATCATACAAACTATTATGGAATTAGGCCGTAGACCAGAAGGTGTAGTGTATGGCATTCCTGGGCATCCACTCGTTACAGAGGCCACTGGTCCTGAGATTTACAGACAGGCAAAGGTTGAAGGACTACCTATTAGGTTGATTGAAGGCGTTAGTCTGATTGATTCATATTTTTCAATTATAGAAATGGGGAAAATATCAAAGATAGTTATTGTTGATGCCCAAGAATTGGAGAAAAAATACCATCCTTTATTCCCTCCAAATTTCCCTGTGCTAATAACCAATATTAATTCAATAGGGTCGTTGAAAAAAATAAAAATTACTCTATTAACGCAATATCCGCCTGATCATTCAGTTCAACTTATGAAAATTGGGCGGACATCTGATCCAATCGTCCAACACGTTCTATTGGATAAGATTGACCAAAGCGATAAAATTGAGCTTTTGGCTACCTTATTTCTTCCACCGCTTGGATTTCATACTTCATATGAAGAGTTCCAAGAGTTGATTTCTCACCTCCGTTCACCTGATGGCTGCCCTTGGGATCGAGAGCAATCACACCAATCCCTTCGCAGGAATTTAATGGAAGAAACCTACGAGGTTTTGGAAGCTATCGATCGAGCTGATGTTGGAATGATGCAAGAGGAGTTTGGCGATCTTCTATTACAAATTACTCTCCATGCACAGATTGCTTCGGAAAACGAAGAATTCAACATGTCAGATGTAATTAAAGGCATATATACAAAATTAGTTCATCGTCACCCTCACGTTTTTGGCGATGAGGATATTAAAGATGCCCAGCTTGTTATTGAAAACTGGGAGAAGTTGAAGGCAATTGAAAGAGGGGAGGAACAAAAAAAAGAAAAGGGATTATTGGATGGCATTTCTACTTCAATGCCGGCATTGGCAGTTGCAGATGCCTATCAGCGACGGGCTGCCCGGGTGGGATTCGATTGGCCTGGAATTGAGGGAGTGATCGAGAAAGTAAAAGAAGAGATCGAAGAATTCTTAATCGCTAAAGGGAAAAACGCGAGCGAAGAAGAAATTGGCGATATCCTATTTTCAATCGTTAATCTTGCTAGATGGGTTGACGTAGATCCTGAATCGGCTCTTCGGAATGTGAATGAGAAATTTCGTAGACGTTTTACTTTCATCGAAGAAGAAGCAGTGAATAGGGGAAAGCAGTTAATTGATTTGACACTTGAAGAAATGGATGAGATTTGGGAAAGGGCGAAGAAAAAGGAATAATGATATACGTTTTCGACTATCATTAGTCGAAAACGAAAGTGATTCCCTTTCACGACTTAATTTCCACTAAGAGTACCCACGAAAGCATATAGACCTTTATAACCAATCAAATGAATGGATTAAAGTATCCATGATACTGAGGGGTGTGGGAGTGTATTTGTGTTTATTGTTTCTTGTGATGGATTCTCGATTTGATCTCTCATCAGGCAAAGTATAATATACCTCTATCACAATAGAAATAAAAAGGATATTATGAGCATTGAAATAGTATGTCGTCCAATAGGGATGACGATGACTAACGCTTACTTGGTAGGAGACGCAGATACAAAGAACGCAGTCGTTATCGACCCGGGTTGGAAAGGGGGTGGGTTGATTTCTGAAGCTAAAAACAAAGAATGGAAGATAAAGGAAGTATGGTTGACACATGGGCATTTTGATCATATTGGTGGTGTGGGAGAAATCGCTGATGAAATCAGCCCATTGTCTATCGCCCTCCATCCGGGGGATCGTTGGTTGTGGGATGAAAAGGGCGGTGCACTTTTATTTGGCGTTCAAGAGATTGAATCTGGACCAGAGCCGGACATCGAATTATCCCATGGGCAGATTCTGAAGTTAGGGAAAACGAAGTTTGAGGTCCGACATGCACCGGGACATACGCCTGGCCACGTGATGTTTTATTGTGCGGAAAATCAGGTGCTATTTTGTGGGGATGTGATCTTCCGTGCCAGTATCGGTAGAACGGATTTACCCAATGGAGACCACGCTACTTTAATCGAAAGCATCAGAACACAGGTGTTGACTCTGCCAGATGAAACCCGTTTACTCAACGGGCATGGCCCAGAAACGACTGTTGGATTTGAGCGAGTTTACAATCCTTTTTTATAAGAAAGAATAAAGGCAACATAACTATTTATGGGTCTTCGTAAATAATTCCCATTGATTGACTTAGTTGGTCTTGAAGTATTTACACCGTTTGAAGTGGAGATATTTATTTAATGAAACAATTGCGTATAGCCATAAAAATAAGTCATAAACTCTCAAGCGTAAAGAACTATCATATTTGGCAATAACGTACATTCTCCGGGAGACCGTGATTTTTCCTGCGATATTTAGCAGATAAGAATGATATATAAAAATGAAAAACACCCCACCAATAATCATGAGTGAGGTGTTCCTTTTGACAATATTGGTTGTCTTTTATTTTGCGTAATCTACTGCTCTCGTTTCTCTTAAAACGGTAACCTTGATCTGACCTGGATACTGCATTGTTTCTTCAATTTGTTTAGCAATGTCGCGGGCCAATCGAGTGGCTTCCAGGTCGTCGATATCCTCTGGTCTGACAATTATACGAACCTCCCGTCCTGCCTGGAGAGCATAACTCTGGTTCACACCCTTAAAAGAGTTAGCGACTTCTTCAAGCGCTTTAACACGTTTAAGATATTGTTCAAGGCTTTCTCGCCGAGCACCAGGTCGAGCACCAGAAATTGCATCAGCGGCTTCAACGATGATTGCCTCTACACTCTCTTGCTCATCTTCATGATGGTGTGAGGCGATGGCATTGATTACTTTTTTGGGCACACCATATCGAGAACAATAATCCGCTCCTAAGGTGGCATGAGTTCCTTCCATATTGTGATCCATCGCTTTTCCAATATCATGCAGGAGTCCACCCATCTTTGCGGTTTCAACATCGGCGTCAAGTTCAGCAGCGATCACAGAAGCTAATTTCGAAGTTTCCACAGCGTGATCGAGTTGATTTTGCCCATAAGAAGTCCGGAATTTCAATCGCCCTAACATTTTTGTGACCTCTTTATGTAAATTTGGTACACCCGCATCAAAAACCGCTTGTTCTCCTGCTTCAATAATAGCCCTTTCCACTTCCTTTGTTTCTTTCGTCAAAGCTTTTTCAATACTGGCAGGGTGGATGCGGCCGTCAGTGACGAGTTTTTGTAAAGTACGGCGGGCAATCTCTCTGCGAATGGGATCGAAACAGGAGATAGTAACAGCTTCAGGAGTATCGTCAACGATGACATCTACACCAGCTGCCTGCTCAAAAGCACGGATATTTCTCCCACTCCTTCCAATAATCCGGCCTTTCATCTCATCGGAAGGTAGAGAGACCACTGATGTGGTAATTTCAGATACATGTTCTGATGCAACTCTTTGGATTGCTAGGGTGATGAGTTTACGGGCACGTTTTTCGCCTTCTTCTCTTGCTTCTGATTCAATTTGCCGCATTACACGAGCCATATCACCACGGGCTTCCTTTTCAACTTCCTGTATGAGTAAATCTCTGGCCTCGTCCACTGTCATTGTTGATATGGTTTGAAGTTGAGTAAGTGCTTCAGAATGCATCTGATCGAGTTCATTCGACCGTTTATCCAGAGTGCTTTGTCTTTTATTTAATTTTTGTTCCCTCTTTTCCATCCGATCTGTTCGATCGTCTAACTCAGCTCTACGGCGCTGTAACCTTTCGTCTTCTTTACCTAATTCAGACCGACGACGGTCTATTTCATTTTCAGATTCTGAGCGAATTTCTAAGGCTTTCTTCTTCGCTTCAAGCTCAATTTCACGAGCATCTTCCATCGCGTCATTGATAATTTGGCTTGCTTTCTCTTTATCTTTATGCGCTGTACGAATTAATAATAAGTGTCTAACTAAGAAGCCAACTGCTACCCCCCCCATGGCTGCGCCAGCTAAGATTGTGAAATTATCCATGTTTGTACCTCTTTTTATTTCTTTCGATTTTCATGAGAGGATAAATCCTCCCATGCTTTTAGAATAATTGAAGTGATAATTCCGTAATCGAATCCTCTGCGTGAAAGGAATCCGTACATTTTTTTCCGAAAATCCTTCCACTCTAATCCTCGGAATTTCCAAGCTTTCTTTATAGCAGCTTGGTAAGCGAGGTGGTCTTCGTCAATATTCGATGTAACAATATCAATAATCGAATCTGAAATTCCTTTTTGTCGTAATTCCATTCGCAAGACTCGAATACCGCGTGGACGGAACTCTGACCGATTTTCGACCCATAATTCTGCGAATTTCTTGTCATTTAAAAGACCACCGCGCTGAAGCCGCTCTATCGTTTCATCAATGATATGATCTGGAATTTCTTTCTTTTTAAGGTTCTTTCTTACTTCATCTTTTGAACGTGGTCTATAACTGAGATAGTGAATTGCTTTTTGAAGGGCAATTTCAACGGCATCTTGTTCTTGAAGTTGTTTGATTTTCTCTTTGGAAAGTTCTTGCCCGACTTCTAACCATGCAGCAATGATTCTAGTTAGTCCAAATGCATATTCACCATCCAGATATATATTCACCCGGTTATTATTTCGTTTCTGTAGTTTTAAAGCTGTAATTTTACTCACAATTATTAATGAAAAACAGCCGTGAAAAAACCTTAATAGGCCACGGCTGTGTTCACCTTTGGGTGACAATCTCAGATTTTCTGTTGGATCAACCAACATTTTTGTTTTTCTGTTTCGACACCTCTATATGTGTTTAGGTCAATGAATTGAAAATTATTTCGGCATAAAGATTTGGTTACTTTGCTGACCTAAACATTTAATAGAGTTGTATGTCGATTTACCATTCGCGGTACAAGCAATTAACCTATACCTGGTAATTAACTGAGCTTTTTCACAGCAGTGGCCGCACAAGCACTTATTGGAAATTCGCGACCATACACAAAATGTGGCTGAAGACAATATCTTTATGTTTCTTCTTCGTCATCGAGAGGCATAATACCATTGTCTGGAACAATAATTTCTCGTATTTGTTTCTCGATTTCTTCAGCCAGGGCAGAATTTTTTCGCAAGAAATCTTTTGTATTCTCACGCCCCTGCCCTAGTCGTTCCTCACCGTATGAATAAAATGAACCACGTTTACTTATGATTTCATATTCAACAGCGAGGTCAAGCAGATCTCCAACTTTAGAGATACCTTCATTATACATGATATCGAATTCTGAAACACGAAATGGAGCTGCGACTTTATTTTTCACGATTCGAACACGAGTTCGGCTCCCAATAATCTCGGAGCCTGCTTTTATCGATTGTATCCGGCGTACATCCATCCTGACGGAAGAGTAGAACTTCAGCGCCATCCCCCCTGTTGTTGTTTCAGGATTACCAAACACTACCCCAATTTTTTGTCGTAATTGATTAGTGAAAACCATCGCTGTGTTGGTTTGTTTGATCGCTCCAGATAATTTACGAAGAGCTTGTGACATCAAACGTGCTTGAGTTCCCATTGTTGCATCCCCCATGTCACCTTCAAGTTCAGTACGGGGTACTAAAGCAGCAACTGAGTCGACAACTACAACGTCTACAGCACCTGACCGTACAAGTGCTTCTGCAATTTCAAGAGCTTGTTCACCAGTGTCTGGCTGTGAAATTAACAAGTTATCAACATCCACACCACAGACAGTTGCATAGCTTGGATCTAAAGCATGTTCCATATCGATGAATGCAGCCGTACCACCTAGCTTTTGTGCCTCTGCAACAATATGTTGGGCGATGGTGGTTTTTCCCGATGATTCGGGCCCATAGATTTCAGTCACTCTCCCTCGAGGGATTCCTCCGATTCCAAGGGCAAGATCGAGAGAAAGAGATCCAGTTGGGATTACATCAACTTGTAAAATATGCGCTTCACCTAAGCGCATAATGGAACCATCACCAAAGCGTTTCGTGATATCACTTAAGGCGTTTTCTAAAGCTTTATCTTTTCCTTCAGCCATTCATTTTAATCCTTTCAATACCCATGAGTGTACATGATTCTAATCGAAGTGGCAAGGTTTTGGGAATCAATCTGTATATTAAAAAAATAATTTCCTGTATGCGTATTTTTACACTAATTTGCTATAATTTGTTATTGAAATTCATGGAAAGTATTAGGTATGACTCGAATATTGTTTATTTGCCTAGGAAATATAATCCGCAGCCCTTTGGCAGAACATCTCTTCAATCATTTGACTAACCAACAAGGGGCGGGGAACCGTTATTTTGCAGAATCTGCGGGTTTGGGCGGGTATCATGTGGGGGAATCTCCTGACCCTCGTATGCGTAAAGTTGCAGCTGAATATGGATTACACTATGATGGACGAGCATGTCAATTTTCCCAATCGGATTTCGACCGGTTTGATTTGATCATCCCCATGGATTTAGAAAACCGAGCTGAACTACTACAACTCACTCGTCACGAACGTGATGAAATGAAAATCATAACAATGCGATCGTTTGATACACAGGGCGAACCATCCGATGGCGTTCCGGATCCATATTATGGGGGGATAGAAGGATTCCATGAAACATATAAAATTCTGGAAAGGTCTTGCCAGGGATTATTAAATGCGTTGGAATCTGGTGAGATTGATTACTAAATTTTTTTTGTAAGAAATAGATGATTCCTTCACAGGTTCAATGTTGGTTGGTCGATAATGGTTATGGAGAGATTGAATCTTCACATCCGGTGGGGGGTGGGTGTATCAATAATGGCGTTCAGCTTCTAACTAAATCGGGCGAATCCTTTTTTCTCAAGACCAACAATCATGCTCCTGAGGATATGTTCGGGCGGGAAGTAGAAGGTTTAGCTATTCTCAATGTAACAGATGGCCCGCGTGTACCAAATCCTTATCTGCATGCTACAAATTTTCTATTGATGGAGGATTTATCGCCATCTGCGAGAATGCCAGGATATTGGGATGATTTTGGTCGACAAATGGCTGCTTTACACAATTACACCAACGATGAATTTGGTTTCCCCCATGATAATTACATAGGAAGTACACCTCAATTAAATCAATGGATGAAAGATGGTTATCTATTCTTTACTCAGTGTCGCCTTATTTTTCAGGCTGAAATGGCTGTTAATCGAAAGTTATTGACAGATCAAGAAGTGAAGTGGGTAGAAAATCTGGCAGAACGATTAAAAGAATTGGTACCTGAACAGCCTGCCTCCCTAATCCATGGAGATCTATGGGGAGGAAATGCAATGACAGATGAAAATGGATATCCATCGATCATTGATCCTGCAGCACATTATGGTTGGGCTGAAGCAGATTTAGCGATGACTGCATTATTTGGCGGATTCGATAACAGATTTTATGACGCGTATAATGAGTATCGTCCATTACCTTTGGGATGGCAAGATCGATTCGATATATATAATCTGTACCACTTATTGAATCATTTGAATTTATTTGGGCGTGGATATCATGGACAGGTTATGAGAATTTTGAAGAGATATCGATAATTATTAATCTTGGTATCGTTGATTTGCCTCGTCAATTTTCATATTTAATTCGTCCAATAGATTTGTAATAGTAATTGAATCGGGGTGATAGAGGTTATTAAGTTCTTCAGGATCTCTTTCGAGATTAAAAAACTCATAAAGTGGTGATCCATTAAGTTGTTTATAACCAAAATAGGAAATAAATTTATAATGGTCTTTGATAATCATCGCAGTGGCTTTTGTTAATAGGTCAAATTGACCATTCTCTTTTGCTTCATAAGCGAAGATACTTCGTTTTTCGTTCGTAGTTTGATACGGGGGAAGCACTTCACCTTCACACCAATCTGGAACAACTTTTCCGTTAATATGTAATAACGTAGGTAATATATCTACAGCGCTGGTTGGTGTATAGATATCTCGTCGAGTAGTTTGTCCTGGCTCAAAAATAATTAACGGTATTTTCACTAGAGGTTGGTACAGCATTTCAGACATGTGCCCCTGAACGCCACGTTCGAACATTTCACCATGATCTGATGTGAAGAAAATCCATGTGTTTTCTAATATCCCCGAAGTTTCCAATAGGTCAAATAGTCTTTTAAATTCAGCGTCTACATAAAGTATAAATTCATCATACCAACGTCGTTTTCCACGGAAAATCGATTCACTTTGATTTATTGGATTGATTTTTTTAATATGTTCCAGCCCATCTCCCTTGAAGGCATTAGTAAATTCCTTTCTTGTAAGATAGGGTTTATGGGGAGGGAGATAATGGAAATAACCTAAGAAGGGTTGCGGCGTTATTGATAATTCTGAATAAGTCCAGTCAATTGCGTCTTCCAGGATATAATAGCTATTTTCACTAATATATGGGAGGCCACGTGGGAAAGTGAAATATTGTTCAAGCAGTTTGCTTTGGTTTAATTGTTGGTAGAGAAATGATAGCAAGATTGAATAAGCATATCCAGATTTCTTTTTTATCCCTTGTACCCAACATAATGTAGCAATATCTTCGTCATTTTTGAAAAGTTCACTAATTAACCAGTCACTTTTTAAATATAGGTCTCTCCTGTTTTTTAGTAAATCTAAATCATCAGCGAATTGGTTCTGAAGTGTATTCACAAAAGGATTATGACTATAAGTTAAACGGTAATGTTGATTGAATAAATGGAAGATGTTTTTCTCCACAAATTCTTTGTCCATGGGCTTTCCCCGCGTTATCCCTCGGTTTGTTATTGGGTAAGTTCCTGTTAAAAGTGACGCCGTTCCGGGAGTCGTATAATTCCCACCAGCATAATGGTTATGATAAACCGTTGCCCGTTCCACTAATTGCGATAAATAGGGCATTGTATTTCTTTGGTAACCCATGAAAGATATATTCATGGCTGAAAGAGCATCAAATACAATTATGAGAATATTAGGGCTATTTGAATCTGCCGTTATTCCAGGAGGACGTTTATTAAATCTTGGTAAATAATAGACTGCTGGTATTAAACTAGTCAGTTTAAGAAATTCTCGTCTAGTAATTTTTTTATTCATAGGAAAAAAATGATTAGTATGTTTTTAGTAAAACTAATTGGATTGACTAAGAAGAGTATGGAGCATCGGCTGCATGCCATTCATCCATGAGTTCGTTATACAGTTCATTTGTTAGTTTCGTGTGAGATTTTGAAAGGTCTATCATCTCTTCTGGATCATTGATAATATCGAATAACTCAATCACCCCTCCCTGTCCTTTGAGTTCTGGATAGCCGAAATAGTATGTCAGCTTATATTGATTTTTTACAATCATGATTGTTCCGGTGGATATCGGTTTGTAACGTTTATTTTTCTTGGCTTCAATTGCAAATATACTCCGGGAATTGTTCTGATTCAGATCGTTATATGGAGGTAATATTTGCCCATCGCACCATTCAGGAATTTCTTTTCCATAGAAATTTGCCAATGTTGGGAGGATATCAACTGCACTTGTGGGAGTATAGATATCTTGTCTTGATATTCGCCCGGGGTCAAAAATTAATAAAGGTACCTGGATGATAGGTTGATGGAGGGATTCATTATAATGTTTTGTAATACCACGCTCGAACATTTCGCCATGATCCGAGGTGAAGATCAATATTGTGTTATCCAGTATTCCTGCATTTTCTAAGTAGCGGTATAACCTACCAAATTCAGAATCTACAAAGAGAATAAATTCATCATACCAACGACGGTCTTCCCGAATAGCTTCATAAGATCTTCCTCTGGAAAATATATGTTCAGGTTTATTTATTGGATTGTATCCATCATCTTTAAAAGTATCGGTAAAATCGCGCCTGGTATAGTAAGGGTCGTGGGGTGGTAAATAGTGGAAGTATCCCAGGAAAGGTTGTGGTAGTTCATTAATTTGCTCTAGGGTCCAATCAATGGCATCTTCTGGAAGGAAAAAATTATCATCACGAATATTGGGAATCCCTCTTGGGTATACGTCTGAGAATTTTTGGATTATTCCTTGTCGATACCATTCATAAAGGTGCGTTAGGAAGAGTGAGTATGTGCCACTATTCCCATTCCTAATGATACCTTGTGACCAGGCAACCGATGCGAGATCTTCATCTTTGTTAAATAAGAGGCTGGATATCAAGTCATGATCGAGGAAGAGTTCTTGGCGATTCTTGAATTTATCGATATCAGAGGTGAATTCACTAAGAATGGATTGAGCAACTGGATTATGGGTATAGCTAATCCTATAGTTTTGGTCGAAAATGTGAAATATGTTTTTATTAATAAAATTTTCATCGATGCCTACATGAGGTGAAAAACCTCTATTTGTCCAAGGATACGTTCCTGTTAATATCGATGTGGTTCCGGGAAAAGTGTAATTCCCCGCAGCGTAATGATTATTGTACACGACTGCTCGATCAGCAAGTTGGGATAAATTAGGCATCGTTTCCCGTTGATAACCATAAAGTGAGATATGGCGTGCTGAAAGTGCGTCAAATATTACAATGAGGATATTTAAAGCTTCCCTCTTTTGTAATGAACTGCTGGGATCGGTAGGTAATTGATAAAAACAGAAAGGTAAAAATCCAGCAAGTTTTAGAAATTCTCTTCGATTAATAGATTTGTTCATTAGGCAAGTACGACGTTACGAACAATCACGATTACTATACCGATAAAATCAAAAAATAAATAAAGGCCGGAAAGCAAGACAATCCGTTCTACCACGGCTAACACACCGTTCACTAATTTTTCCGAACGAAGGAGAAAATATACTGGCACGGTGATAGAAATGATTACAGCTGCCCAAATTGGTCCATACAGATATCTATAGGGATGTCCTGAATCTACTAAAAATCTAAAAATGGATTCAGGGAGTATACCCCCCAATAGAAAAAATACTTGTGTGAAGATTGCCCAAAAAGACACAACAAAAATAAGGATGGTCATGGTTGCTAGGCGAGTGTTGGGTTTCCAAGTCCTATGGATTAAAAAACTCAGTAATAAAAAAAACACAAAGATTATGAAACTTTCAATTAAAGCTAACAATAATGCATATCCCCCGACACCTACTGCATCCCATGAATTGGTCCGTTCAGATATCCAATCGAAATCTCTGAGAAACATGAAGATTGACCAAATATGGATTGGGAATGCACAAACCAAAAAAAGTTTAAAAATATCCCCTTTGTTGAAATATGAATTTAGAAATTTCGTCATCTTTGTTTTTCCTTAAAAAGTAGATAATATTTAATCTGGATCAACGACATCAGCAATGTACATTATAGATTATGATTCTCCGGTATTTGTTATACAGAAAAGAACTAAGACCGGATAGGTTTATCATTTCATCTGGGGCATTATTTATATCATAACACTCGACGATATTATTTTCCTTGGTTTTTTTGAATAAACTAAGAAATTCTATCCATTGATGAAGTTAGAAATTCATATGGATAGAAGGATTTTTTTAAATCTTAGTAATATACTTCCATATTTTGTCATTACTAGAGAGCTTCCGATTCAACGGAGTGAATTATACAATAATAATCCGATATAATTGGGCTTTGGTTGAAATAAGATTTGGATGGAAATGATAAAGATGTCAGAAGATCAAATTCGAATTGAACAGATAATGGTAAAAGATCTACCAAGATTTACGGCAGATTATATCCGTAAGGCAAAACCCGGGACGTTCATCCCTATAACAATGCAACGGGCCGAGTCTCAAGCTAAAAATCCCTTGGTTGATCCAGACAATGTAGCACTTTTAGTTGCTTTCCTGGGGGAGGAGGTCGTGGGTTATTTTGGCATGTTACCAATGAAATTAGTCTTTGAGACAACCTCGTCGATTGTGTGGTATTTCACTGGCTGGAATGTGGCAAGTAAAGTCCGAGGTAAGGGGGTTGGAAGACTGCTAATGCGTGAAGCGATTTCTCTCAACCAGGATTACATCCTGGCTGCCAGTAAGTTTGGACGTAAAGCCAGCACTCAATCAGGATTAATTAGCCTCCCAACCTGGAATTTTGCACGTATTAATCTCAATCGCATCTGGCATTTCAACCCGTTCACACTATTATTACGCGCCTTTCGAAAGGTTGCCTTCCTCATTGGAAAAGAACTGAACATTGAAAAACCATCTATTTTTTTTAATTCGATTTTTATCGCTTTATTTGGATGGATTGGCCGCCCCGTACTTAATTTTTTTTTATTGACACCGTATCGAAATATGTTCCATGAATTGACACTTACGCATGTCGAGCGGGTGAGAGATGGTAAGTTAAAAAATAAAACACAAGAACAAAAAATCTGCTTTTTTCGGGATTCAAAAGTAGTGAATTGGATGATTTCCCAACCATGGGTGCTTCTTCCGGGCCAATCGCCCACCGAAGAAATGGAATATTATTTTGCAGACACACGACCCGGTTTTGAATATTTCCCATATGAAGTATATAGAGATGGGGAGTATCAAGGATTTATCGTGCTTCAGTATTCATATAATGGCAAAGAAAAGCGTCTTAAAGTATTGGATGTTGATCTCCCGAAAATTTCCTGGATATTACCTATCGCACTAAAAGTGGGGAAAGACATTGGGATAGATTTTTATGAGATGAATGATGACTATGTTTCCGATATT
>JASFQL010000038.1:0-27541 GCA_050115475.1 Anaerolineales bacterium | reverse complement strand
AAATTCACTCCCCCCGTCGGTATAATCGGAATATCAGGGAATGGGCCTTTCAATGCCTTCATATAGGCGACGCCCCCAAATGATCCAGGAAACAATTTGACTACATCAGATCCCAAACGAAAAGACTGGTAAACCTCTGAAGGTGTCAAAGCGCCCATCATTATTGGCAATCCTGTTCTTTTCATGGCATCTGCTAATCTTTCCTCTGTGTGTGGGCTGACCAAAAACTGTCCACCTGCCTGTTTTGCTGCTTCGGCATTTTCGGGTTTT
Organism: Anaerolineales bacterium; assembly: GCA_050115475.1. Lineage (GTDB taxonomy): Bacteria > Chloroflexota > Anaerolineae > Anaerolineales > UBA11579 > JASFQL01. Next base: position 27,271 of record JASFQL010000038.1, on the reverse strand, counting down.
GTTAGCGTCCCCATTCCTAGGAGAATATTGTCTCCATATTTTTTCGCCAACGTACAGACAACATCCAGCGCATCTGGTGTGGTGAATGTAATTTCAATGCCGGTTACTCCACCATCAACCAAAGCATCCACAATTTTTACCGCTTCCTCAGCACTACCTCCACGGATAACAGCCAGTAAACCTAGTTCTTTTATTTTTTCTAAAATTTCTTCCTTTTGCACATTCAATCCTTTTCATATTATTCGATACTCTGGTTCATCTCCACGTAAAACTGCCAGACAATCTCTTACCGCCCACCACCCCATCTTATTCATTGCAAGGTCGGTATGTGACCCCATATGCGGGGTTGTAATCACCTTAGGATGTTGAAGTAATAAATTATCGGGATCAGGAGGTTGTTGGGAAAAGACATCTACAGCTGCCCCGTGAATCTTCCCCCGGTTCAGCGCTTCTAGTAAAGCATCTTCATCTATCAGCTCTCCTCTGGCTGTATTGATGAGATAAACGCCATCTTTCATTTTATTAAAACTTTTTTGATTCAAAAGATTTCCGGTTTCAGACACTAAACTACAATGCAAAGATAAAATATCAGACTTTTTTAGCAACTCATCAAACTCAACCAACTCAACATGATATTGCCTGGCCGTATCGAAATCAGGTGCAATATCAAAAGCTAAAATCTGGCAGTCAAATCCGGCTAACTTTCTGGCTACCTCCTGACCGATCTTGCCAAAACCAATCAAACCGATAGTCTTGCCTTCTAATGATACCCCGCGACAGCGCGGCCATTCCCCCACTTTAGTTGATATGACAGCATCGTAAATACTTCTTACCAGCACTAATATTAAACCCACAGTCAATTCAGCCACAGATGCTGTATTCGCACCGGGCGTATTGGTAACAACCACATTGTTATCTTTCGCTGCCTCCAAATCCACATTATCCACCCCAACCCCATAACGTGAGATCACCCGCAGCTTTGGTGCTGATTGGATTACAACCCGGTCAATTTCGTCCAATCCGGCAATGTATCCATCCACATCCCGAAGCAGTTCCTGAAGTTCAGTAGACGTATATGGACGTCCCAGCGTATTATATGTAACCTGACCAACTTGCTCTTCTAATTTCGTTTTCATAGTTGGATCATTTATGCCAAATGATGTTGAAGTCACTAGGATATGGCAGCTTTTCAAATCCTGATCAGACATAACCGTTGTCCCTTGCTACTCATATAACCAGCAGGCGACTTGACTGCCGGTAGAATGAGTTTTCAATTTGGGCTCATCAACTCTACAGTGGTCCATCGCCTTCGGACAGCGCGGATGAAACCGGCAGCCGCTAGGCGGATTCAACGGGCTGGGTACATCCCCTTTCAATATAATTCGATCTCGCTTCAAATCCGGGTCGGGAACTGGCACGGCAGACATCAAAGCTTGAGTATAGGGTTGCAGCGGATTCCTGAACAATTCCTCCCTGGTTGCTACTTCTACAATTTTACCAAGATACATCACAGCCACCCGGTCTGAAATGTGCTCAACCACCGAAAGGTTGTGGGCAATAAACAAATAAGCGAGGTGATATTCCTTTTGTAGTTCCCTCAGAAGGTTTAACACCTGGGATTGGATCGACACATCCAAAGCAGAGACGGGTTCGTCGCAAATGATAAATTTAGGTTTCAATGCCAGCGCACGGGCAATGCCTATCCGCTGCCGTTGGCCGCCGGAAAATTCATGTGGGAAACGTCGGGCGTGATATTCTTCTAACCCCACTTTCCTGAGAATATCCAGCACTTCCTCAAACCTTTCTCGCCGGTTGCCGATGCGATGAATACGAAGTCCTTCACCAATAGAATCAGCAATGCAAAGCCGGGGATCGAGAGAAGCAAATGGATCCTGGAAAATGATCTGCATATCGCGCCGGACTTTTTTCCACTCTTTTGTGGTCAGTTCATATACATTATTACCATCAAAAAACACATTTCCTTCCGTAGGCTTTATCAGGTTCAATAGGGTACGTCCTACTGTAGTTTTCCCACAACCAGATTCACCTACCAAACCTAAAGTTTCTCCAGGGTAAATTTCAAAACTGACATCATCAACAGCTTTTACCCATGCCGTGATCTGGCGTAGTACGCCGCCACGCACCGAGTAATATTTCTTAAGCTTTTCTACCTTAACCAAAGTCTTACGCTCAGTATCTAAAGTCATAGCAATTCTCTTTTTTTGAAATTACTTGTCAGGCTTTATCGGTGCCTGATGGCCTTCACAATTTTGATACAGCCAACACCGAATTGTATGCTGACCATCCAGTGACTCTAGCTCCGGTTCGACCTGCGTACAAATTGATAAACTAAATTCCTGGCGAGCTTTACAACGTGGCGCGAATCGGCAGCCTGAAGGCAGATCAACAAGGCTGGGAACAATTCCTGGAATTACCTCCAACTCGCCTTTTACCTCCCCCAAAACCGGAATCGAATCCAACAACCCTTGTGTATATGGATGCAACGGACGTTTGAACAGCTCACGCACTTCCGCCTGCTCCAAGATCGCTCCTGCATACATCACTGCCACCCTGTCAGCCATTTCTGCAATAACCCCCAGATCATGTGTAATCAGAATCATGGCTGTGTTTTTGGTGTTTTTCAGTTCTCGCATCAAATCTAATATTTGGGCCTGGATGGTGACGTCTAGGGCAGTGGTAGGTTCATCAGCAATCAACAATTTTGGATCCAGGGCTAGTGCCATCGCAATCATGACACGTTGGGCCTGCCCGCCAGACATCTCATGGGGAAATGCCATTACTTTCTCATCTGCATCAGGGATACCTACCAGCTTGAAAAGATCGACTGCCCGTTCCTTCATCTCTTTTCTCTTTAAATTACTGTGCAGTTGATAGACCTCTATCACCTGTTTACCAACGGTAAATACAGGGTTCAGGCTGCTTTGTGGCTGTTGGAAGATAATTGAAATCTCATTCCCCCGGACTTCCACCATTTTCTTTTCATGCAGATCAAGCAAATTCCGCTCGTTGAAAATAACCTCACCACCTGTAATTTTGCCTGGTTTCTTAATCAGACGCATAATTGATCTAGAAGTAACACTTTTACCGCAGCCCGACTCGCCTACAAGCCCCAACACTTCCCCCGGCTTGACGTAAAAATCGACTCCATCTACGGCTTTTACCACTCCCTCCCGCGTGTAAAAATATGTTTTGAGGTTATTTACTTCTAATAGAGGTTTTTGATTCTTATTCACTCGTCATTCCTTTAAATAAGTTTACTTTCTCAATCTATCTCATCCTCAGCGGGGGGAAGCTGCAAGCCCAATACTAAGCCGCCATCAACCCGCAGCGTTGCACCCGTCACATAGTCTGCATCGTCGCTTGCCAGGTAGGCAACCGCTTTCCCAATATCCGCCGGCACGCCTAGCCGTTTCCAGGGGATGCGTTTTGCCCCTGTCATCAAATCTTCCTCGCTTGCATACTTACGTTCTCCGGGGGTATCTATCCATCCCGGATTAATAATATTGACATTGATTTTATGGGATGCAAGTTCTGCTGCCATTGTCTCCCCCAGATGGTTAATAGCAGCTTTCGCCATGTTGTAAGCAGCATTGGCAGGTGGTGCTTTCTCAGCTAATATTGAGCCGATGATTACGATCTTGCCGCGGCTCACACCGGTCAAGGGCTGCTCGATCATATGTTGGGCAGCAAACTGGCAGGTGTGGAATACACCAAACTGGCTGACTTCCAATGTACGGTTGACATTCTCCCATTCTGCCTCCACGACCATCTCACGCGTAGAGTAAGCCGCATTCGCAACCACTATATCGATCCGGCCAAAATGCGTTATAGCATCAACGAACATGGTACGGACTTCAGCACGGTTGCCTACATCTGCCTGGCATATCAAAGCACTGCTTCCAAGCGCTTCTATCGCTTTTGCAGTTTCCTGGGCTTCTTCCAAATTGGAATGGTAATTTATCACTACAGAGCAGCCTTCCTGCGTAAGGGAAAGAGCTATCCCCTTTCCGATCCCCTGGCTGCTCCCCGTTATCAACGCTACTTTTCCTTTAAAACGATTTTCCATTCTTTGAAACCTTTTTATCTTCCTGGCAATATTGATGCATTTGCCTGTGTCACCCACGCCAAACGCTTATGGGTGAGTAAACCAAAATTATAGAAATACACACCTTTGCAATCGACATCCAAACAAGCAGCGACCTGCCCTTCCAATACCACAGCGCCGGCGGTTGGCGCACAGGCATTTATACCGGCAGTTAGTTTAGCGTTCGGTGCTAGATAGGTCGTCCAGCGTAAATCTGCCTCTACTTCTGCTGGGGTAGCAAAATAGGACGAAACCGACAGATAGTCACAAACCTCACTCAATGATTTCAAACTTACTCGCTCCACATATGCCCGCGAGGAGGGGCGATGGAAACTGCTGGGAATTACCTCTAATTCGATTCCATTTTGTTTCGTAATTTCATACACACGCCCTACCAGATCGATAACAGACTGGCTGCAAGACTGTAAGTATTCATATAATCCTTCTATCTCAAATAACATAGAGGGGATTTCCCCTAAAGTAAAGTTTGCGGGCAATGTGCCTCGTTCTTCATTTAATGATAAATCAGCCAACCACCTGATTTGTTCTCGCAAAGCAAGTACATCGATGCCTGCTTGAGTCCCTTTATGGATACATGCCGGGCAGAAACAAATCGAGGTCAGTAGTTCCTGTGCTTCATCCCAATCGGTCATAAATAACTCATGGTGCACCCAATGACGCAGCCCCAAAAAACCCACAGCCTCCAATATCACCCGGTCAGGCGCAAACTGTTCGCATACATCTTTGACCAACCCAACCACATACTGCTGGTTCCTCTCCTGGCTGGGGCATAAAGCGTAGGTATATACATCGCCAAAACAATTTTCTACGCACAGTTCTTGATTCACTGCTCCTAAAGTTGAGTTGTGCAGTCCCACCAACCAGATACCAAAATCCATGTTATGCACCTTACTGGCTTTCTGTGAAGCCCCTAGCACATTCGACTGTACCAGGTCTTTATCCCCAACCGGAAGCAATCTACTGTCTTTATAAAACTCTGAATTAGGCTCAAAGGCAGCTACAGCCCGATCATAGTGTAGAGTCTTTCGTCCGTCGGCGCGGGGCCTCAGCAATCGTGCGTGGTGATACTGTGCGTTCACTGCCACCGCGTTGCAGTTCAATTCTCCAGCCATTTGCGTTATCACCTGCGCTGGGTCGGGGTCGAGTAAATCCCATGGGTAGATATAAAATCCGGTGCGGATATCGTTCATCAATTTATCCTTGCCCCCAAAGATCATCTGCAATATTCTGTAAGCCCAATCGTTCCAAAACCTGGCGAGTGGGAATCGCGGCGTCTTGTGTCCACCCCATATCATCCAAATATTCTGCAGTCATGTTCTCGATTTCTACCCGGATGCCTTTAGTTGGGCCCTCATCCAGAGATGGCTTGCCAAAAGCCCTTCCAGGAATTGACTGCGTAATCGGGTTGATACCTTCACGCACGTTGAAAGCCTGTCGCACGTTGGCGATCCTCTCTCCGGCAAGCAGCATATCATCGACAGTAAATTCTTCTCCTCTCACTGCACTCAAATATTCGGGGATAAATGTCACATGAGTAGAAGCGTAGCCAAACAAACACATTCCGGAGGCATTCATGGTATGGGTCAGCAGGCTGGCCTCTTTAAAATATCGCCCTCTGCCGGTTTGCTGGTCACGGTTTTCGCCGTATGCCGGACGGTCTGTTTCAAAACCAGGTGCAACAGTAAACTGAGAAGCCTGTGTATGCCGGCCGGGTGTAGCGTCCATCTTATAAATAAGCCCTAACCCTGGCTCGAACTTGGGGTCGTGCATTGGTAGTTCCTGCCCGCCACAGTGAACAGCAAATGGGACCGCATCCGCCCCCAGATGTTCTCCTGCCCGCATTACCCCTTGGGCAAGCACATCACCGAAATCCTGCCGCAGAGCAACTTTTACCAGAAAGGCATTCATAGCCTCGTGGTCTCCCCATTCAAGCGCTATCCCCCCTGTATCATGCTTGGTGATAAGTCCGTTCTGATAACATTCGATTGCAAATGCCATACATACGCCAGCCGAAATAGTATCCAGGCCATACCGGTTGCAAATTTCGTTGGCAGTGATTAAAGAGGGGTAATCATTATTCAGGGTTAACGGGCCAAAAGTGGCGCTGGTCTGGTATTCCGGCTGGTGACTTTCCACCTTCCGGCCGTTGTAAGTCAGCTCGCTGGTGCCCCAGCAGGCAATCCCACAGCGGTAGCAGGCTTCCCGTTTATTACGATACTTCATCAACTCGCTGTATTCCAACGGGTCTGGGTCAGGTGCTTCGGATACGCTTGCGCCCCAGTTTTTAACAGGCACATCACCCATGTGGATCGTCCATGTCAAAATACCCGGGGTACCCGTCTGGCGGTAAAAATCAGAAGCGCCGACGCCATCATTGATCTCTTTCATATACTTTTTACGAGCGTCTTTTTCCCCATCCTTATCGGCAATAGAGAAAGCTTGTGTGCCTTTGGCTGCAATGAGTTTCAGCCGTTTAGCCCCCATCACGGCGCCGAGGCCAGAACGAGCCGCGGCCCTCCCCTTAGAATGGATAACGCCTGAGATAAGGGCAAGACGCTCCCCAGCAGGGCCAATGCAGGCACCCTCAACAGATTTACCCAATTTTGCCTTGAGCCAATCCTCAATCTCATAAGTATCCTTCCCCCACAAATCAAAAGCATCACGCAGCTCCGCCTGCCCATCTTCTAGGTAAAGATATACCGGCTTCTCAGAAATTCCACGAAAGAATACAGCATCAAATCCGGCTTGCTTGAAAGCAACGCCAAAATATCCGCTGCCGTTTGCGTCGCCCCACCCACCCGTCAGCGGGGATTTAGCAACCACAGTCCATCGCGTGGATGTCGGGGCGGAGGTAGCTGTCAAAGGTCCGGTCAATACACCTAGAATGTTTTCTGGGCCTAAAGGATCTACACCGGCAGGCATGTTATCGTATAAAACTTTAGCCCCGATACCGTAACCGCCAATAAAATCGCGCAGCAAATCTTCAGCAGGAATTTCTTCCCGAATTTCTCCGGTTGATAGATTTATCCATAAAAATTTTCCAGCATATCCGCTCAACATGTCTACCTTCTTATTATTTTTTGCATAATTGCGACTAATTCTCTTTCATTTTCATCTGCAGCATATCTTCCATAAGTAATCTAACATTCGCGGTTGCCTGCCTTCTTAGAGATAAACCACCACCTCTTACAATATCACCGTTTCCCAAAAGGAAAGCCTCTAGGAAGGTATCCAGCGTAGATTTTTCAAATATCATTTTAGTGATCCCCAACCGTTCCATATCAAAGCGCTTAGATATTTCTGCCCCTATCTGCAAACTGATTGCAGCGCATCCCATCAATGCTACCTCCACTAATTTCGTACTCGTCATCCCTACCACCAAATCGGATGATAAAGACACCTCTTCGAAATACTCATTGCTCAACACTTTTATATGCACCCGGTCACGCTCAAGCATCGTCCACCAATTTTCTGTCTCCCGGAGATGCGGCAAAATGCCCAAAACAATCGAATGATCGCTTTCCCTAATCATGTCTTCCAAGGCTTCCAGCAGTGTTTGAAGAATGGATTGCTGGGTATAGCCAGGATAGAGCGGGTTATCGGAATTCTTGCCAAATAATTCAGAAAACGGTTGAGAGACAAATAAAATCAACTTAGAATCCTGCCCGATTCCTAATCGATCCCGGATATGTTTACGGTCCAAGCACTGGCGTAAGTCAAACAATCGGTCGAAAGCCGGCTGACCGGTTATCACCAGCCGGTCTGATGGGAAACCTTGAGCCTCCATTTCGGAAACTGCCAGTTCATCCATGACTGCGATTTTGTCTGGTAGATAAACCAAATCGTCTTCGTCCTTGCTAAAACGTTGGGTGTAATTGGACCAAAAATCTAATATAGATAAAGTTGGGATTTCTAGGCGTTTCCCACCTGCAATAAATACATTCTCCACCTCGAAGGGATTGATCGAAGTTGCAGTCACGATCAAATTGGGTCGCGTATCTGCCAACATGGTAAGAACTTGTTCAGCAGTGGTCGTGTTAGAAAGTTCAATAAAATCTATCCCCTTCTGGCGGAAGACCAGTGCAGCCTTATAATAAGCAAATACAGAGAGGAAATAATTTTTCTCCGATTTCAATTGCTCGATCACCGGCGCGAGTGCATTTGCCCCTCCAGGATCACCTGCAACAAATACAACTCGTGAACATTCTAGATCGCTCAAAACTTAACTGCCTCCAAGAGGGTACTTGCCGTACTTTTGAATCGCCTCCGCCATCACCCGGACGTTTTCAGGGTTGGCATAAGATGGTATGCTGTTCGCCGAGGAAATCATGTAGCCACCACCAACGCCCCCCACATTGATGCATTGCCGGACAATTTCCTCAACCTCTGCTTCGCTGCCGTTGCTGAGTGCAGTAATATCCACGTTACCAATCAAGCAAAGCTTATCGCCATACTCCGCCTTAACTGTAGTTAAATCCATTGGCCCCGGCTCTAACGGGTGTAGGCCGCTCATTCCCAAAGTGATCAGTTCATCTAATAAAGGCATCACATTGCCGTCACTGTGAAAGATCCAGGGGATGGTGATGCTATCAGCAACCTTCTGAAGATAAGGAAATAGAAATTCGTCGAAAGTTTTCTTTGAGCAGAACGGCCCCGACCGATAAGCAACATCGTCAAAGCTCCAAATAAAATCAAATCCCATCTCGATCAAGTTCTGTGTGACGATTAACTGCCAATCGGTGTAGCGGCGCAGGACCTCATGGATCAGGTCAGGATCATCTACCATTGCATACGAGAAGCCATCCAGGCCCATGCTCATCAGCATAGGGGCGACTCCTAATTTGATCGCAGCGGCAGAAGCAAATTCCCTTTTATCTTCCAGCACCTGCTTTGCCCCTTCATAAACCGATGGGTCATTAGGGTCTGGTAAAACCATTTTTTCCAGGTCGCTTCTTTTCTTTATCCACCCGGTGGTGACATATGATTGACCATCTTCGCCGATTTCAGAATCTGCAAAATAAGGGGGAAATACAACCGCCACCACCACGTCCCTATGCAGCATTTCTGAGATTTCTCTCTCGCTCAAATCTTTGTCACTGCCTGCCAACACCCTGGCAATATTAGGAGCTACTGACCCTTCACAGAAAGGCACCCGGTCTGGCTTCTCCCCCGCTAAAGCGCACATCACTCGTTCTTTCGAATTCATCGTCATAGGGTTCTAATCCTCAATGCTTATCGGATATTTGCCGTATTTTCGGGTAGCCTGGATCATCGCCTTGAAATTTTCCAGTTTGACGTAATGGGCCACGGTATTACTTGAACCAACCGCATATCCACCACCCGGCGCTAGCTTGCTTATCCGCTCTTTGACCTCAGTTTCCACATCTGCGGGTGTGCCCATCGTCAAAGTCTCACCAATCTCGATATTACCCAACAAACACAAACGATCTCCTAATTTCTCTTTCAATTCCAGGCTGTCCATCGCCAACGGTTCAATTGGATGCAAGGCATTCAAACCGGCATCCAGCAAATCTGGCAGCACGTCCCATAAGTTTCCATCTGAGTGCAATACAAATGGGATATTCTTTTCCTGGCAAATCTCACCCATTTGACGTATATACGGGAACAGGTACTTGCGCAAATATCTGGGATGGATCATGGTGCCAGATTTATAGGCTAAATCATCCCCATACCACATTCCCTCAATTGAATCCATCTCAACGATTTTCCGGAAAACGGCCATTTGCGTTTCCCCTACTCGCCTGAACATCTCTTCCAGCAAGTCAGGCTGGTCTATCATCGAGTAGGAAAAAGTATCAAAGCCCATGATACGCCATACGCGCGTAAAAATACCGCCCACCCCTGAAATGATCTTCATCCCCGGATATAAACCGGCAGCACACTCCACCAAATTGTCGTAATCGATAGTTTCAGGATCAGGCCAGGGATAGGTTTCATACTCATCCCAATTGCTGATGAGGCTTTTTTCATCTCCCGCCCATTCCGTTACCTGCATATCTCCCGCATAAATATGGTCTTCATCTGCTTTACCGTCTCCCACCATCTGGTACTCATAGTTTGCCCGCAGGTAAATATAGTCGTATCCTGCCTGATACCAGAAATCGACATCATCCTGCACAGTTTTTATGGGGCGGCCAAGAAAAGCCTGTTTGATCTGCCAATCCACATGCAGTTCCACATTCGGCACCCGGTCGGGTTCGCCCTCAAGGAACAACACTTTCCTCAAACGCTCGAAATCTGGTTCTAACGGGACGAAATCCTCATATTCACTCATACGTTTTTGAAATCCTCTCGTACCTGGGACAATAACTTACCGTCGGCCAACAAATCCAGGGCCACGCCAGCCATCACGCATGCCCCATTGATCATTGCAGTCAACGCTTTCTCTTCGCCAGAAGCCTGGGCCACTTCAACGGAATGCCAGGGAATTCCCTGGGGGTGGCTCTCCAACATAAACATCGCAGCAGGTATCTCCTGGCTGACATTACCAAAATCGGAGGAAGCGTCCATTTGATAGGGTGAGGCCGTGATCGGCATACCAATCTCCTCGTAATTATTTTCAATCAATCGATTCAGCGTTGGATTTATCCGGGTGTTATATACAGTGGTGATTTTGTTGATTTCCAATCTTGTCCCGGAAGATAATGCACCTGCCTGGGCACATTCACACACACGTATGTAAACCTGCTCCAATGTTTTCGGGTCTTCAGCCCGTACCATGAATTGCGCCTCGGTATAATTCGGGATGATGTTCGGTGCCTGGCCCCCTTCTGTAATCACGCCATGTATGCGGACATGCGGTTGAATCTGCTGCCGGAGCGCATTGATATTATTGAAAGTGGCTAGCAGGCCATCTAAAGCGTTCAATCCATTCCAGGGATCGGCTGCAGCATGTGCCGGTTTACCGAAGAATTTAAACTCGCAGGCAATGAAACCCAGATCTCTCCCCATCACCTGCCGGGTGTAGGAAGGATGCAGCATCAGGGCAGCAGATACATTCCTAAAAGCGCCTGCCTTGAGTAATTTTATCTTTCCTTCTTCCACACCATTATATTCTTCAGCAGGTGTGCCAATCACACCGATAGTCCCCCCAACTTCCGGTAAAGCCTGGGCTGCACCAATCGCTGCCGCAACTGCCGCAGTACCGATCAAATTGTGACCGCAGCCATGACCAACCCCAGGCAAGGCATCATATTCCGCCAGGAAGAAAATATTAGGCCCTTTGCCGTGTGATACCTCTGCCTTAAATGCTGTTTCAAGACCGCCGTATGGTTTCGTGATTTTGAACCCTGCTCCCATCAATACATTCACCAACGCCTGGCTGGACTTATATTCCTGGTATCCCAATTCAGGGTTATCTAGAATCTCAAGCGCAAGCTGAACAAACTGCTCATTATTCTCTTTTATTGTCTTTCTGGCCCGTTCTTTCAATAAATTTAAGTCCATAACACTAAACCTTACGCTGCCTATCAGACCATTCATCCGCTGCTTCAAACATCCCAATGACATTTTCTGGGGGCACTTCGGGTTGAATATCGTGTACGCTGGCAAGGACATATCCGCCGTCTCCAGCAAGGTCATCCATCCTGCGCCACACCTCCTGGCGAACATCTTCAACACTACCGCTCGGCAGTACTTCATGCGTATCAATCCCACCCCAGAAAGTCAGATACTTCCCCCATTGCTTCTTCAATTCCGCCGTATCACCCATTCCCTTTGCCGAGACCTGCACCGGATTAATCGCCTCAACGCCCATATCTACCAGATCACCCAAGAGTGACGTAATACTGCCGCAGCTGTGGTAGAGAGACTTCATGCCGCTCCCTGCAATCAAATCGAACACCTGCTTCTGGCGCGGCTTGAAGAATTTTTGGTACATGGCATCTGATACCATTGTCCGGTTCTGGAAAGCAATATCGTCAGCATAAATAGCTACGTCAGCCAAACCTCGGGTAGCTTCAATCATTCCTTTAGCTTCTTCCAGCCAGATTTCTAAAATTCGGTCCATGTAGGCTTCTGCAAAATCGGGATCTGCAGCAAGGTCCATCAGCCAGAGATCGAAGCCGCGCATAAACTGGGATTGGTGTAAGAATCCCACCTCAAGATTGAGTACCAACGCCTTATCAGTGGAATCACGCAGTTCTTGAGTCTGCTCTGTCAGGTCTGAGAAATTGGCTCTTGGTTCCGGCCAAGCGAAGGAGTCAAGTTCGTTCTTGTCATTCATATGAGCTAGAGGCGGCCGGCTGACCAGATAATGCCCCCCATCTTTTGGCCTGCGTCGCTCCACACCCCAGTTGTCAATATAAGCCAGGTTCTCATCCAACTCGGGTGCTTCGCCTGAAGCCTTTGAGATAATCGGAAGCAGGTCAATACCAAATTTATTTACTACTTCCGATTCTACATAGGCAAGCAGTGCGCGAGCGCTCAAATAATTAAAATCTTCCCCAAGTCCTAACTTTTTCTTTAATGCTATATAAGCGGTGGGATGAATACCAGTAGCCGTAGTGCTGCCAAGATCGCGGGGGGGACGATCGGGTTGTTCGTGATTCAACGCTGCTAAAACGCGCTCGCGAGAATTCATGCTGCGAATCTCCCGCCGTCTTCAAAGAAACCAATCGCATCCAATTCCTTGCGCAGTTTATTTTTCTCCTTTTTAGATAAAGGTAAAAATGGCCCGCGCGGATCGCCGCAGTCCAATCCCTTCATCTGCATGACAGCTTTTACCGCCGGGATCATATTGAACTGCGCCATAATTGAAATCGCCCGGTTCGCCAGATACTGCAGTTCCTGTGCCAGAGCAACATCTCCATTCTGCCATGCATTATAAATATCCACGTAAACTTTCACCATACAGTTATAAGTAGTACCAATCCCGCCATGTGCACCCATCACGAGGAAATTTAACAGCTTCTCATCCGGCCCTGATAGGACATTCAAACCATTACCGCAGGCTTCAATGATCCCGCGGAAAGTAAGCACATCATGATGGGTGTACTTCATCCCCTGAATCACTCCCTCCGAATATAGATTATGGGCTAATTCAGTATCCAGGCTGATATTCAACAATCCAGGAATATTGTAAAAATATAAAGGCAGTTCGGCAGCACGTTTTAATCGTCGGTAATAAGCCGCGACCTCCAGTCTGCTGAACAAGTAATACATCGGTGGAATAGATGCAATTGCATCTGCACCAACCTCGACTGCATGTCTGGCTAGGCGTTCAGCCATAATGGTAGCAGGCGCACCGACGTGCACAATCACCGGAATGCGGCTGTTTACTTCTGCCACGACAGTCTCGGTAACGATCTTTCGTTCCTCCTCGGTCATGAGTAAACCTTCTCCGGTACTCCCACACAGATAAAAACCGGAAACCCCCTGGTCAATAAAATATGACACTAGCTTAGTAATCATTTTCGGATTTACCTGCTGATCAGGCGTAAATGGTGTAAGTAATGCTGGAATGATTCCCTTATACAATGATTTATCCTTTCTGTAAATAAATACTAAAAATTATTGTGTGCATCCTCTCGCCTTTATTTTCCACACATCCACCAGTCGGCCATTTTGATGCACATAAAAATAATCATGTAGATTTACCGTTGTACAGACATGTGATGGCAAAAACAATACTCGGTCGCCTCCAATAAGAGTCACTGATTCCGGCTTCTCCAGAGTAAGGACTGCATGCTCTTCTGATAGATAATTCATTTTTACGTCATCAACGCTTTCTAAAACAGGCCAACCAAATTCACTGGTCATCGCTTTTAGGCCAGCATCGGTCACCAGACGCGCTGGAACCGGTCGACTTACAACTGTGGAGACAATATGGATAGATGGTTTGAATTCTCCCCGGATACTGGCGTAGGTACTATCCATGAAAACATAGGACCCTACCTGGACTTCGGTTAACGGGGTTAGTTCTTCAGCAAGGTCATATGTACCGGTACCACCGCCGCTGACTGTTTTTACTTCTATTCCCGCCTGTTCTACCATTTCAATCGTCTCGCGCAGCGGTGCAAAATCGGCTTCCACCTTTTGAGCGCGTTCACTGGGGTTCTTCACCAAAACCAGGTGCCCCTCATAAGCCTGAAAACCCCAGAAACCCAGGTGAGAAGCATCATTAACCACCTGAGTAAGTTTCAGCGTATCTTCACCCGGCTCAACACCACAGCGGTTCATACCGATATTGACTTCAACCAACACCCTGATGGTAATATTCTTCTCTTGGCAAGCCAGATTAAGGGCTTCTACATTTTTTGCATCATCGACTGCAACCATCAATTCACATCGTTTAGCCAATTCAGTAAGCCGGTCTATTTTCACCGGGCCGGTAATCTGATTGGCGATCAAAATATCGGTAATGCCATCCTCAGCAAATACTTCTGCCTCACTTACTTTTGCACAGGTTATTCCAATCGCCCCGGCCTCAATCTGAAGTTTTGCAATTTCGGGGCATTTATGTGTTTTGATATGTGGGCGTACGCGTACGCGCGAATCCTTGAATGCATCAGCCATTTTATTGATGTTTTCCGTCAAGAGATCCAGGTCCACCAATAAGGCAGGCGTATCGATATTCTTTATTGGAGTTCCAATTTCAAGCTTCTTTACCATTTGGGCATCTCCATTATATTAATGGCCGCAACACCTTTCCAAAATTACTACCCAAATACTTCCCATCCAATACGGCCGCTTTCCCATTTATCAGAACTGTATCTATTCCATCAGGAGTCTGGAGTGCATCTTCAAATGTAGCATTGCTTTTAATTTCTTCAAGCGAAAAACCAACGATATCCGCAGACTGTCCAACAGCAAGAATCCCTCGATCGTTGAGGTTGTGGCGGGCGGCGGGCATCCCACTCATTTTATGGATGACTTCTTCCAGACGCAGACTTTTATCATCGCGCACATATTTTTCAAACAAACGCGGATACGTCCCATATCCCCGTGGGTGAGGCTTGCCGCCAACCATAACACCATCACTGCCAATCATCCCGGCTGGATGGCTCAACATCACCATGTTGTCCTCTTCACTTCCACCATCTGCTACAATGCTTGCATCCAATTGAGTTTGTAATAATACATCCAGCATAAACTCGAATACAGATATGCCAAGTTCATCCGCAGCTTCAGTCAGGCGAAAACCCTCCCAGGCGCCCAACTCAATTTCTGGTAAATTACTTAATGTATAGTAAGACCACTCGATCTGCCACTGGCTGATCTCCTTAATGATCTGATCTCTGATCTTATCGTCCTTCAACCGATCGAGGACGACATCTGGTCCGCCAGCCTGTGCCCAATCGGGAATCAAGCAAAACAGCGGAGCGCATCCAAATGTGTACGGATAAATATCGTAGGTAACGTCGATGCCTTCCACCCTTGCGTCTTCAACCAGAGTCAAAACTTTACCTGAAAGTCCCCAGGTAGAAGGAACTGCCATACGCATATGCGAGAGCTGTATTGCTGCACCACTCTGACGACCTATTTCTATGGCTTCCTCTACAGCCTCCAGTACCTTTTCGGCATAAGAACGTAAATGAATATGCAGCACACCCCCAACCTCCCCAACCGGTTGGCACAAAGCAATCATCTCTTCTGTGGTAGCGTGGCTGCAAGGGATATACGTCAAACCAGTCGATATTCCGGCAGCACCTTCATGCAAAGACTGGCGCACCAATTCCTGCATCCGGTCCAATTCACCTTTTGTCGCTGGGCGTGCTTCCCACCCCATCACCTCTACCCGTACAGCACCGTGGGGGATCAGGTGGATGACATTAGATGACCGGTTTTTATACAGCGTCAATAGTTCAGCTGTATTAGTCCAGTCCCATGTCACCCGATCGCCATAGTCCCCATTCAACCCGGTGAGATATTTACGCCATTCCTGCAAATGCACAGGGCTGACGGGAGCGTAAGAAAGCCCATCCTGCCCGACAACTTCGGTGGTGATTCCCTGCGTAATCCTATATTCCATACGCTCATCCGCCAACAACAATATATCCATATGGCTATGCGCATCGATAAATCCAGGGCATACAATTTTCCCACCAGCGTCAATTACTGTCGAAGCATTGCATGTATCGATATTTTTGCCTATCGCTGCGATTTTCCCATCCGCTATTGCCAGATGAGCATAACGCCAGGGTGCGCCTGTTCCGTCTACCAACTTGCCATTCTTGATAACATAATCAAAATCTGGCATGACTTATACTTCCCACCTTGTCCCGGCAATATGGCGAATGCCATCTTCGCCATGAATATAGTAAACAGTTAAGATTTCCCCCCTGTCCAATTCTACCGAGCACGGATAACCTAAATCCCGGCTGCCTCCATCCTGGCGTAAGATATATTCATTCTCAATATCCCAGTTTTTCCCGCCGTTCTGGCTGATGCAAGCCCGAATACCAAAAGGTTCCCGGCGGTAGCCATAACTGCACAACATCCTGCTGTCCGATAACTTTAGCACGTGTGCCGGATGTCCCCACATGGGCGTCTCTTCCAACTCTACCCAAGTTTTACCCAAATCATGAGAAAAAGCCTGGTACAAGTATTGGTACTTATGCGATTCACCAGACCGCATCATAGCAATTAGGTTGCCCTCTGGAGTGAGGGCAATTGCTGGTTCTTCGAAGCTGATCTTTCCATCTGAGTCACCAGCAATCAACGCTGGTTCTCCCCACGTATTGCCTTTATCGTGTGAAATAACGGAATACGCCCGGCACACGCCGCTGCCATAATCTGCACCGTAGATACCCATCATCAAATCTCTGTTAGGTAGCTCAACAACTGCATCAGAGGTACCGCCGCGCGGCAATGGCGCACTGTCCACATAGACCGGATCAGTTCCCCAGGTCTGCCCCCTATCGGAAGAACTGATGACAAAAGGCCCTTCTACATCTGCCCACGAGCCGTCGATTTGCTGTCGTGCCGGATATTTTAGTCGGTCTTTTTCTCCCTCAGGCACAACAAACCACTGGAAAAAATTCACCATCAATGTGCCATCAGAGAGTGCCTGGATAGACGGGTCTTGCTCGCCCCTTTCAGAGTCGAAAGCAGGCAGCACCATACCATCGGACCAGCTCTCACCACCATCTTTAGACCTCAATAAGCAGATACGGGCACCCTTATCGACGTGGTCATATTTGCCTTCTTGCACCGCCTGCAAGCTGAATCCACCCGCCCGGCGGAAAGATACCCACAAAGTACCCTCTTTTGTTTTCGTGATCGCCGGAAAACAGCTATAAGCGCCATCGTCTTTATATAAAATGATATGTTTCATATATGATTTCCAAATTCTATAATTATTTATCTTGCTTGCCGGCCGATAGAATCGTCCGCGGGTCTAATGCATCTCGCAGACCGTCTCCAACAAAGTTGACGCATAAAACAGTTACAGAAACCATTAGGCCAGGGGGTACCCACAACCACGGCATCTCCGATAAAATCGTCAGTCTTTGCGCGTCTGTCAGCATCTGCCCCCAGCTGGGCTGAGGTGGAGGCACGCCTAAACCCAGAAAACTCAACGAGGCTTCTGTCAGAATCGCGCTGGCGATACCGAAGGTAGCAGCAACCACAATTGGCCCAATCACATTGGGCAGCAAATGATTGAAGATGATAAAGAAATCTGACCCTCCCAGAGCCCGGACAGCAATCACAAATTCCTCTTCACGTAAACTTAGAATCTGCCCACGGACCAGACGACAAATTCTAGGCCAGCTTAACAGTCCCAACACCGCCATGATGTTGTACAGACTCGGCCCTATGAGTGCAACAACCGTAATCACAATAATCAATGCCGGGAAAGTCATTACAATATCGGTGAACCTCATGATAACAGTATCTACCCAGCCTCCGTAATAACCGGAAATCGCCCCCAAAAGGGTACCGATGATGGTGTAAATTGCGACCGCTACAAGCCCGACCGATATGGAGACTCTGGTTGCATATACCAATCTGGCCCATACGTCCCGTCCCAGAGCATCCGTCCCCAACCGATGTTCAGCGCTGGGGGGTGCTTTCAATGTGGAATAATCCTGATAATATGGGTCTTGGCGTGCAACCTGCGGGGCGAATATTGCAATGAAAATTAGCAAAACTATCACAAGAAGCCCAAAGACTGCCGGGCGGTACTGCACAAAACGACTCACCATTCTCCGCCATCGGCTAATCTGGGGCGGTGGATTTGCTTGTAATTTTTCAATCGAATTGTCCATATTATTTTATTCCAAAGGTCATCTAATCAAGCTGAATGCGTGGGTCCACAATTGCGTATGCAATGTCTGTTATTAAATTTGCGCCTAGTACTAACATAGCAGAAATCAAGTTGAGTGCCATCAGTACTGAGTAATCTTGGTTCAGAACCGCCCATATATTCAAGCTTCCTAATCCCTGCCAATGGAAAATTTGCTCCACGATCACCGAACCGGCAAACAAAATGGGCAGCCGCAGCCCTATCACAGTGATTAGCGGGATGAGTGCGTTGGGGAAAGCATGCCGTATAATGGTCATCCATTCGCCCACACCTTTTGCCCGCGCCAGAACAACATAATCCTGATTGAGAATATCCAGCATAGAAGAGCGCGCATAACGCACCAATGGAGCAGCGCTACCAATCCCCAAAATGGATACAGGTAGAATCATATGCTGGATTTCATCCCATAAAGAAGCTTCCTGCCCCAGACTGCTCATCCCTGAGGTAGGCAGCCAATCGAGATTGAGTGCAAACAGATAGATCAGAGCCAATGCCAGGAAGAAACCCGGGAGGCTGACTGCAACAAACGAAAAGAAAGTGGAAATATAATCAATAAGCGAATATTGTTTGACTGCGGAAATAATTCCAACTGAAATTCCGATGATACTGCTAAGAATAAGTGCAGAAATAGTTAATTTCAAGGTCGGGCCAAGCCGCTCCTGTATCATTTCTACAACCGGTTTTTGAGTGATGAGAGAATACCCCAAATCTCCATTCAGAACCCGTCCTAACCAGAAGAAATACTGCACGGTCAGAGGTTGATTTAAGCCCAGTTTCTCTCTTTCTAATTCAATTCTATCCGCATCGAAATTACCGATAGTCGGATCAATCATCCCGGCAACAGGATCACCCGGGGCGATTTGGATAAGCCCAAAAACGATCACTGTGATCCCAAATAGCACGGGGATTGAAATCAAAATTCTACGAACAATATATTTTCCCATTGATTACTTCCACAAACCAATTTTAGTGTTGAGTATAACCACTCTCACAAAGCTATGTATCTGACAATTCAAATTCTTCCATAAACTTCTTGCCAAGAAAAGCGGTTTGCAGTGGTTTTCTTGGTTGAATTTCAAATACTGCCATGCCGTCAAAATTAATTTCGTCTAAAGTATCAAAAAGAAGGCTCCAATCTTCTTTAGGAATTCCGCCCGTTCCTGGCGTGTAATGATCGACAATAATGCCATCTTCTCCCACTAAAAATCTTTCTGGTTGAGATAAAGTTTCCTGAATATGCAGATGGATGATCTTACTTTTGAATGTATCTAAAAACGCCTGCATCGACTCATCGACCAGATATACATGCCCTATGTCCAGACAAATCTCTAATCCCGGCACTTGATCTACAGCCTCTTTGAGGAAAGGTAGTTGGCCATTTTCCAATGCTACATGCAGTCCCAGGGAATGGGCATATTCAACCACATATTTGCCCAGAGGGATGTCTAATTGTTTGGTGTTTTCCATATATAGATTATCAGAATGAAGAACCAAAACTGAAGCGCCTAAATCTACGGCGGCATCTATCTGTCGGATATGGAAATCTTTACTGCTAAACCCAATCTCCGTATGAAGGCTTACCGGCATCCCGGCTAGATATTCTTTTATTTTGTGCCGGGTTTCCACTTCAAATAAATCTAACTCTCCCCTCCAGGAATTCCAAAGCTCGACTCCATAGCCATTTGTACATAAGCTGCTAAGTAGCGCCCCAATCTCAGGCACTTGATAATAATGAATATAATTCCATAAACTAACAGCGTAATGTAGTTTTCTCATTTTGTGTCAAACGATAAGAGATAAAAGAAAGTGTACAGCGAAAATATTTCCGCTGTACACTTTGACGAAACTGAACTACTCAGAAATCGTCCACTCTTCGATATTCCAGGTCATGTATCCAGGATCAGCACTCGGTTGTACACCGGTCAGATTTGGATTCATGCCGACAAAGGAATCGGGGCTCATGAAGAACAAACTTGGCAGTTCTTCGTTCAAGATTGCACTGGCCTCGAAGTAAATTGCCTGACGATCTTCAATTACGCTGGTGGCGACACCATCAACCATCAACTGGTCGAAGTCCGCGTTGCAGTAACCCATCACCAACTCTGCCCAACCTGCTTTACAGGTGTAGTACAGAGAGCTTGTGCTTGGTTCTGCCCCAAAACGACCACCCGCATTGAGAACCAAATCACCCTCACCGCCAATTGCTGCTACCAAGAAAGCAGAGCTGGTCACCAACTTGATATCTACACGAATGCCAATTTCACCCAATTGTTGTTGGAGAATTTCACCAAGCTGACGTGCTTGCTCGCTGTTGGATGCTAGGAATACCAATGTAATTGGTTTTTCTTCCCACAAAGCAGTTCCGTCATCATTGAAGGTGACGCCTGCGGCTTCCATTAATTCTTTTGCCGTATCTAGGTCACGATCGTATGTGTTCAAATCTGGATTGACGGCCCATTCCGGCCCAAAGATTGGGCTGTAAATGGGTGTAGCCTGATCCTCTGACAGCACAGCAATGATCGCGTCGCTGTCAATGGCATAGGCCAATGCCTGACGAAATTGTACGTCCTGGAGGTAAGGCTTGATCTCAGAATCAATCGGAGTGCCATCCATCACGTTGCCGCCCTTACCGCCTTCGTCGGTCGGTAAGTTCAAGGTATCGATCTGTTCTTGGGTGCGTGCATCGATGTGGGCAACCAGGTATCCGATGCCTTTGACAGGCATAACTTCCACGTTTGGCAGAGCCTCGAAGCGTCCCACCTCATCTGCGGAGATAGTCGCCAAATCAAGTTCACCAGCCTCAAGCTGTGCTAATATTGTGGCATTTTCTTCAAACAGTTCTATGAAAATCTCATCAATCTGCACCTCTTTACCCCAGTAATCGGCTTTCTTTGTAAGATGAATGTATTGTCCTTCTACATATTCTACAAAGTCATAGGGGCCAGAAGTAACTTCGGGGGCATCCACATAATCGCTTTGTTCTATTTCCTCAACAGACATTGAGCCGAGAACATGTTCTGGCAATATGCCCAGATAGGTGTTGTTCAGGAAGGTCGCCGTGGGGGCTGTCAGTTCGAAGGTGATTGTATGGTCGTCGACGATTTTGATACCTTCAATTTCATCTGCATCCCCGGCCTGGAATTCTTCCACGCCAATCACGGCGGAAAAGTTTTTCGCCCAGACAGACTGTCCAATTTCAGGATTGACGGACAACTTGTAAGTGAAATAGACATCCTCAGCCGTCAGCGGCTCGCCATCACTCCAGACAGCATCTTCGGGCAGAGAAAAGGTCCAGACGGTGGCATCATCATTCACGTCGATTTCCGTGGCTAAATCCGGTACCGGTTGGACGCTGTCATCGAACCAGGTCAGGGCCGGTAAAATCAGCGGGAAGGACAAAAACTGGGGATTGCTGGTCATCCAGATTGGATTATAGTGTTTTGCCGTCATCCCATTTGTACCGATGAAAAGCTGTGATTTTGCTTCGGCTGCTGGAGCACCCTCCTCAGTCCCCTCTGCTGTACCATCGTCTACCACATTGTTATTATTCGCTGTATTATTTGAACCACAACCAACAATTAAAAGGGCGACTAACAATAACAGCAAAAAGATCTTTACTAGTTTTGTATTTCTTCTTGACATGATAATCTCCTAAGTGATTTTTATTACAAAAATCTTCTCTGAAATGCTTGTTATTTTTTCAAGTGACATTATTCTCCTAAGAACCACCTCCTCAAAATGTGTATATTCATTCGAATTTCTCATATCGATTTATAATCTTTTCAGAGCCGCTTTAGCACTCATCTTCAGATCTTGAATAATTGCTTCTTTGAAATCATCTGTATATTTAGGGCTTGGACCAGAAACACTCAATGCTGCAATCACTTTTCCAGAAGAATTTTTTATTGGCACAGACAGACAATATATGCCCACTGCCCCCTCCTGATCATCCTCCGTATATCCAAGTTCCCTTGCAGTTTCAATTTCAGCCAGATATTCCTCCGGTTCTGTGATGGTATGGGGAGATAATGACGGCATTCCCTTTTCTGAAAGAATTGACAATATCTCCTCTTGCGGCTTGTCGATCAGCAGAGATTTACCCAAAGCTGAACAATGAACGTAGTGCCGGTATCCGATGATCGGTGCGTACTGGAACGGTCCACTGGTATTAGTTGATGCGATATAAACAACCTGGCCGCTATCTAGAATGGCCAGGTTGCACGCAATATTGAATTTTTGGGTAATCTCTTGCATATAAGGAGAAATGACTTGCTCTAGAGATAGATTAGATAGGTAAACGTTCCCTAACTCGAATACTCGAATTCCAACTGTATACCGCTGTTGGTCTGCTGTTCGGGTGATGAAATTCAAATTTTCCATAGCGGAAAGCAGACGAAAGACAGTAGGCTTTGGAAGCTCTGTTTTCTCACAGATTTCTATCAATGTTAACTCCGGTGCCGTGAGACTAAAGCAAGATAAGATTTGCAAGGCTCGTTCGACCGACTGGACTTTATATTTCTTACTTTCTGATTTCTTTATCTCGGGCATATGAGAGCGTTTCATAATATGAAATATTATTTCACTAAATAAAATTATATAGCTTTTTAAGATATAATGTCAAGAAGAATCGAAATTTTTAAGAATCTAAACCTCCCACATCATGTAGAAACTCAAGGTAGATACAGTGTCAGAACTTTATTTGGGAATTGATTTGGGCACAGGGAGCTGTAAAACTTCTCTGATTAACCAAGACGGTCAGATATTAGGGCTTGGGTCTGGCAAATACATCTCCCCAACCCACTCCAGCGATTGGAAAGAACAGGAACCAGCGTCCATTATTCAGGGAATGATTGCTGCTGTACAACAAGTCATCGGAAAAACAAATCAACCCAAACTAAATATCAAGGCTATTAGCATTGGTGCTGCTCAGCATGGCATCATGGCAGTAGACAAAGACGGGAATCCACTGACAAATGTATTCACCTGGGCTGATGACCGGGCAGCAAGTCAGGCACAGAGGCTAAAAGATTCTAAGTGGTCTGTAGACCTGTACCAGCAAACCGGCTGCCCACCCCATGGAATGTACCCCCTATACAAAATTATTTGGCTGCGAGAAAACCAACCGGAAATTTTCAAGAAAACAGCCAAATTTATTTCCGTCAAAGAATATATTTTACAAAAATTATGTGGTGAATACATAGTTGACTACACGATAGCTAGTGCAACTGGCTTGCTCAACACACACTTCCTACGTTGGGATCAACTCACCTTAGAATTAGCGCAAATAGAAACAGAGAAGTTGTCGAAGTTGGCTGGGCCGCGCCAAACATTGAGCATCACCAACCAATCCATGGCAGATGAACTGGGTATTTCTGCAAACACTCCGGTGATTCTAGGGTCATCTGATGCAGTCAATTCAACTTTGGGCGCCGGAGCATTGGAAGCCAGTCAGGCGACGTGCATGATCGGAACAAGCGGCGCATTCCGGATTCTTTCCCCTCAGCCGCTTCTTCATCCAAACGCAAGCAGTTGGTGCTACTGTTTAGATGAAGAGCATTGGCTTGTGGGAGGTGCAATCAATAATGGCGGATTAGCATTAAGTTGGTTGAGAGATATACTGCAAAAAATTTCTGAGAATGATATTTCTTTCGATGACCTCCTGACATACGCACAAGGATCAACAATTGGCGCAGACGGGGTATTTTGCCTGCCTTTCTTTGCCGGAGAACGCAGTCCAAACTGGAACCTGGATGCAAGAGCTGCGTTTTTTGGCTTATCGATTGAGCATGATATCCGCCATATCTCTCGCGCCATCTTGGAAGGGATCGCTTTTCGGCTGCGCAGCCTGGATGAAGTATTGAAAGAAATGAAGGTTGACATTCATGAAATTAGAGCCTCTGGTGGATTTACCCAATCTGATTTCTGGGTTCAATTGGTGGCAGATGTGTTAGGGCAGCCCATTTCAGTGCCAGCAGAAGGCGAAACCTCTTGCCTGGGTGCAGCATTTTGGGCATTTTGGGGAATTGATCCGTCCACTGCTTTTTCCGATATCAAAAATTGGGTAAAAATATCGAAAACTTACCAGCCTCAATCCGATGCACATTCCAAATATAATCACTTCTTTTCAACATATAAAAAACTATATCAGGCTGTATCCCCTTTTTTTTAATTTAGATTCAACTCATAGATGCAGCTTTCTTAATGTCCAAATCCTATCTGGGAAGATATCTTTAAGCCGTGGGGAGTTATGTTGAGGCGGCAAGGTTTTCTGGTCTCAACACCAATCAAATATAAATACCATCTAATGTAATATCTGGCTTTTTTGTTGGAGTTATGGGCTTGATCGCAATGGCTAGTATTGGTGCTGAGTAAGCGAAAACAACAGACGGAATAGAAATTTACGGTATCACTGCATGTTTAGGGGGAGTTTCAATGGCAGGTTGTATCGGGAAAATGCTCATGGTATAGTTAGCACGACGGTTATACAGGTTATCAGCAATGGCTCGGTATTATGGGAGTCAGCAATTACAGCCAACTTATAACTAAGGAAATTATTCGAATAATCTTTGTTAGAATTGATCGCCTGAGAGTCATACATGCAAATGGTGCGGGACTGGACTAAGATCTTTCCATGATAATGAAAGGGTTAGGATGAAAGCGTTATTTATTGAAGATGGATCTTCTTTTGAAGAATTACTCTCTACTTCAGAAAATTTGGATAGGTTGCCTGTATTAAAGAATATGGATCTTGTATTTGCTAAAGATACCAATATGCAGAAATGGAAAACTCCAGCAGAATATATTCAAAAAATTGAAACGCAGGGTCCGGAAGGATGGATAATTCCTGATAAAGCAGTAATGGAGGAAATTAAGACTGCAGAAATCCTGTTTGTTCATGCTTCTGGTGTTACACGCGCACTGCTGGAAGAAGGGAACAAATTAAAAGCCATTTTTTGTTTGCGGAGCGGAGTAGAAGGGATCAATCTTATAGCTGCAAGTGAGTTAGGTATAACGGTTAGTAATTGCCCCTCACGTTTGGCAGAACCTGTGTCAGATATGGCGATCGCTTTTATGCTTTCTGAGTGTCGTGGAATTCTAAGGGGAAATCTTATTGCTACCGATGGTGATTGGCAGCAGAGGGACGTTTATGAAGATAGGATAAATTCACCATTATGCAACCTAATTATTGGAATAGTTGGATATGGTGGTATTGGAAAAATACTCGCCCGGAAATTGGTGAAGGGTTTTGGTTCAACAGTATTGGCGTATGATCCGTTTAGCTCAAAGGAAATAATGGAAAAGGATGGGGTGATTTGGTCCAAGACAATGGCGGAATTACTGAAAAAATCTGATATTGTATCAATGCAGGCTAGATTGACAGATAATACTCGCAATATGTTTGGGGAAAATGAATTTAATCAAATGAAGCCGACTTCTATTTTCATAAACACCGCTAGGGCCGGTCTAGTTGATGAGGGCGCTTTAGTTAAGGCATTGCAGAATAAAGTCATACGAGGTGCAGGATTAGATGTTTATTCTCAAGAACCGCTACCAAAAGATCACCCATTTCTTAATATGAATAATGTGACTTTGATGCCGCATAGAGCAGGTGCGACTTCAACGATTGTAATGAATAGCTTGCGTTTATTAATGCCTGAAGTAGAACGTTTCGTCAAAGGAGAAAAATTACATTTTCAAGTTAATGACACATAATCGAATTAGAATGAGTCCAAACAGTAATCGAACAAGTAATGAAAGAGAATAGGATGAATTATCATATAGATTACGAAGCTAAAGAAATGATTTGTGAGTATGGGAGATGAATTTATAAACGAGGTTTTGCTAATGCCAATGGTGGGAACATAACATAGAAAGTGGGAGATAACGAAGTATGGGTTACACTAACAATTGATATCTTTCACATCAATCCGTAAAGTTTGGTCTAGCTATTAAACAAAAAAACGGCAAAGCCGTTTTTTTGTCAAGTAGCGGGGCCAGGACTCGAACCTGGGACCTTCGGGTTATGAGCCCGACGAGCTGCCACTGCTCCACCCCGCGTTGTCGCAACTTTGAATTATAGCATGGGGATGATGGATGGTCAAGGTGAGGAGAAAAGCAGCCACTGCATCCAGGCGTCCCAGTTGCTTTCAGGCTCTGGATAAATTACTTCTTCCTCAACGATTTCCGGCACAAAAGATGCATCTGGTAAAGGCACGACAACGATATCACCAGGCTGCATCATGCGCCCTTCCTCACGCGCCCATTCTTCCGCTGCTTCGTCCGATGATACATAGGCAATCCGTTCTTGAAGATTGACGCGTTTGAGCTTGAGCTCGATGAGTTGTTTTTCCTCGTACTCTTTTTGGGTGCGTAGTTGATTCAGCCTCGTCATTCTAGTGTTGAAATCCATCACCATGACAACCAATATGACCAGACCCACAACAATAGACGCTCTTCTGCCCCATAATCGGTACGTTTTCATACTTTCATCATACTCCACTCTCGATTCAAGCGCAAGCCAAATGAATCCCTATCGTGCAAGTTTCTCGCCAACTTTATTTGAGATGCGAAATGGGATTAAAAAAAATAAATCCCCAGGAAGGTGGGGAATAAATCGAGTGCCGAAGGTGGGAGTTGAACCCACATGGGCCGAAGCCCACTACGCCCTGAACGTAGCGCGTCTGCCAATTCCGCCACTTCGGCATCCGCGTTATTTTACCTTTAATCACAAGTTTGTCAACCCAGCCCCCATTCTATGCATTCTCATCGATAGAATCTCCCAAATCCTTACATACTTTTATGATGCGCGCCTACTTATCCACATGCTATAATCACTTTTAAGGATCGAAATACCGATGGTTTCTCTGTTTCAACAG
>JASFQL010000037.1:0-29888 GCA_050115475.1 Anaerolineales bacterium | reverse complement strand
ACTTGATAACCACCTTGTCATCGATGACCCCAGAGTCTCACGTACACATGGGCAGTTACGCGCTGTAAAAGGTAGGTATATGCTGTTTGACCTAAAATCTTCAGGGGGGACTTATGTCAATGGAGAACGTATTAACCAGGTCGTTCTTCATCCTGGGGATGTGATTTCATTAGCAGGAGTCCCAATCGTTTATGGGCAGGATGCGATTCGTTCCATCAGTGAGACTCAAGAATATCAACGACCTGAAACTTCGAGTGACACAGCGACAACCAATATTCAATCCGAGCAAATCGATCTAGACACACTTGACGAATAATTTCTGGATGAATCAATGGATGACCTTAGTGGAATTATTCTTTTAATCTTACGCGTCAGTATGGTTGTGGTCTTATATTCATTCCTAGGTTTGAGTATTTTTATACTATGGAAAGAATTTATTCATTTATCAAAAACCACAAAAAATCAACAAATCCCTTCTATCCACCTATCATCAAAGAGGCGTGCCGATTTACCAGAGGAAATGGGTTTCAACTTTCCTCAAATTTTCATTGGTCGTGATCCGGCATGTGAATATTACTTGGATAACGAGACAGTATCCTCAAAACACGTGAGACTCTTCTATCAAAACAACCAATGGTGGGTTGAAGATCTGGGGTCGTCAAATGGCACATTCTTGAATGAACATTCTGTAGTCATCCCTACAGTGCTGACGGATAACGACCAACTTCGTTGCGGGAAAGTAGTGATAGAAGTATCAATTCGAAATTAAATGAATTCCATTCTTCGAAGTAAAGAAATATCTCCTAAAAGTATTCAAAGCCAGTTATTAAAAATATCTGGAGTTTTTGTCATCATTAACGCGATCGTTCTTACCCTCTCACCGCTCGTTCGCGAACGTTCCTTCGATACAACTCTTCGTTGGGAACACTGGATCGCCGTTATCGTTTGGATCATTACATATTATTTCCTTCACCAACATATTAATATGAAGATCTCTTACATCGATCCATACCTTATTCCACTGACTGGTCTCCTCACTGGTTGGGGATTGCTAAGTATCTGGCGATTGACGGAACGATTTGGATTACGCCAGACAATTTGGTTAGCATTCGCGGCGATATTATTCGTTGCTGGACTCCGATTATCAAGCGATTTAAATATATTACGCAGATATAAGTATTTATGGCTCTTTGGCGGTCTTGGTGTAACCGCGCTGACTATCATATTTGGTACCAATCCTATGGGTGTTGGTCCGCGACTCTGGTTGGGATGTTGTGGTTTATATTTTCAACCTTCCGAACCTCTTAAACTCCTCCTTGTAATCTATTTAGCGGCATATCTTGCCGACCGCCAGCCCCTCACGTCAGGTTTAGTTTCCCTCCTTGCGCCCACTGTTATCATGATAGGAATCACCCTCTCAATTCTACTTGTTCAACGTGATCTCGGAACAGCATCTGTCTTTGTTTTTATTTTTACTAGTATCATTTACGCTGCCACAGGGGAGAAGAGAATCCTTCTTCTGAGTTTAATTATTCTCATTTTTGCTAGCATTGGTGGTTATCTACTATTTGACGTGGTCCGCACACGCGTAGACGCATGGATCAATCCCTGGTTAGATCCATCTGATCGATCTTATCAAATCGTACAATCTCTCATCGCACAAGCTGCAGGTGGAATTGGAGGGCGAGGTCTTGGCTTAGGAAGCCCAAGCCTTGTTCCAATTGCCCACTCCGATTTCATTTTTTCCACAATAGCAGAGGAATTTGGTATCGCTGGTACTTTTGCATTATTTCTAATCCTCATCTTTCTGACGTTGCGTGGATTTAAAATTGGCATCCGGGCAACGAATCGGTATCATCGGTACCTTTCGGTTGGCTTATCTGTTTTGATCGCCAGTCAGAGTCTCCTGATCATCGGTGGAAACATCCGTCTCTTACCACTCACAGGAATCACCCTCCCCTTTGTATCTTATGGAGGATCTTCTCTTGTGACCTCTTTCATTGCTCTACTGTTATTGACACACATCAATAACTACTCGACCGAAAACCAATCCCTGAAAGCCGACTCGACCCCAATTATGATACTCGCCGGTATCCTTATCACCGGATTTATTTGCGCAGCGCTGGTAAACAGTTGGTGGGGATTTGTAAGGGGTCCCGATTTGCTCACAAGAACTGACAATGCTCGTAGAACCATTTCCGATCGACATGTAAAACGGGGGGCACTTATCGATCGTAACGGTGAATATTTATCTGAATCTGTAGGTATTCCAGGTGAGTATGAAAGAATTTACCATTATCCAATACTCAATTCATTAACCGGCTATACAAATCCTTATTATGGTCAGGCAGGTATTGAAGCCAACCTCGATCCGATCCTACGTGGTGTAGAGAACCAAAATCCCTGGACTGTATGGTTCAACCATCTCCTGTATGGGCAACCACCACCTGGGCTCGACGTACGCCTCAGTATTGACGTTCAACGACAAATCTTAATCGATGAAATGATGGGAGAAAATCCAGGTGGAGTCATTCTAGTGGATGTAAACAATGGGCAAATCCTAGCCATGGCTTCCAATCCAAGCTATGACGCAAATCGATTGGTGGAAATTTGGAAAGAAATAATTAGTAATCCACAATCCCCTTTTGTGAACCGAGTGACCCAAGGCCTTTATCCTCCAGGAAGTATCTTAGATCTATTTAAGTTTGCTGCATCTGAAATTGATAAAAACCAAGATGATCTCTATAATCTTTTTATTGAGTTAGGATTCTATTCATCCCCTGATATTAGATTGCCTACGTCCACACAAACTCTACCTGAAGTTTTTGATACAGATGATATTCGATTAAGCCCACTCCAAATGGCAATAAGCCTAACTGCATTCAACAACCAAGGAGAGATAATTACACCCCAATACATTCTAGATATTAGGAATCCAAATGGAGAATGGGAAAAATATAAATCTAAAAGTGAGAGAAAATCTGTAATCAGTGGCGATGTTGTTTTTCAAATCATTGAATCATTAGCCAATGAAGACCTCCCCATGTGGCACCTCACATCTGTAGTAACAGCAGATAACGGAACGCAAATCACTTGGTTTATTGGTGGTACAACAGTAGAAGCTGAAAACAATTTTATTGCAGTGGTAGTTCTAGAAGAAAATGATGAACAGTTGGCTAACATGATAGGGGAATCATTGCTAATGTTAGAATGAAAGTATAAGAGTATATAATAATACTCTGATATTTAGAAACTTTTATATAAACGACTCTATTTTTTTTCCACACGTATAAATTTTCGTTTCCCCACATTCAATACACCCGCGTGAGGGAATACTTGATCCGGATCATTTAGGGTATCCCCATCCAGTCGGACACCGTTCTGTTTTATCAATCGTCTTCCTTCTCCTCTTGATTTTACCAAACCACTGTTTTCTAGCACATCTAAAACAGTTTGAGTGCCTATAACTTGATATTCCTGCATAACTTCGGGTATATCCCCCTGCTGGAATATTCTAATAAATACCTCTTGTGCTTTCTTTGCCTTTTCTTCACCGTAGAATATCTCAGTAATTTCAAAAGCCAATTCCATTTTCACATCGCGTGGGTGTTTACGGTTATGCTTTAAATCATCTTCAATTTTCAATATCTTATCTACAGGGAAACGAGTGACCAGACGATAATAAGTAGGCATAACATCATCCGGTAAACTCATCACTTTTCCATACATGTCCTCTGCATTCGTATTGATAGGAATAATGTTACCAGTAGACTTACTCATCCGCACTACACCATCAGTTCCCGGTAATATTCCCATAATAATCCCGATATTCGGTTTTTCACCCAATACGGTCATTAATTTTCGCCCAGCTGTGATAATGTTGAAGAGTTGGTCTGAACCCCCCACCTGGACGTCAGCTTTAATGGCATATGCATCATAGGCCTGCATCAGAGCATAGAATGTCTCATGAATATAGATGGCATCTCCTTTATCCCATCTCTTCCTAAAATTATCACGAGTAAGGAATTGTTGAACAGTGAAGTTTGCAGCAAGATGTATCAACTCTTCAAAAGTGAGTTTCGATAGCCACTCAGCATTATGCAAAACTTCTGTTTTCTCTTTTACCAAAACTCGAAATGCTTGTTCGGCATATGTTTCTGCGTTGACTTTAACTTGTTCGGGTGTTAACAAAGGTCGCAATCCATCCCTGTCAGATGGGTCCCCCACTAATGTTGTGAAATTTCCGATTAAGAAAATCACATGATGCCCAAAATCCTGGAATTGGCGTAGTTTCCGCATAGTTATCGTATGCCCCAAGTGGAGATCTGGACGTGTAGGATCATAACCGCAATACACTCGTAATTGGCGTCCCTCTTTCTCAGCTTCAAGCAACCTTTCACGAAGTTCATCAGTCATAGCCTTTTTGAGATCATCATCGCCATATTCAGTCCCCTGCATTAATGTCATTACTTGACTCTCAATGTCCATCTAAACACCTCCAAAAAGATAGTTTACACGAGTCAGATTTAAAAATCAAACGCGCCCTCATGGTGAAGGCGCGTAGTGAATTCACCATGAGGTGTAGTCTTCACTCACTCGAATAATATTCATACCAATTTGCATCATGTCTATCAACATTTTGCATAACTGATTGCAGTAGTATCATCTCTAGGGTTTCTTTACCTTTCTAATTATTTTTCTTGTTCGTAATATACTACCACTCTGTAGTCCTTCCTGGAAGGATGTATCTCTGATACTAAATATTTTCCCAATTCATTAGGAATTTTGTAACACAATCTTTTTACTGATGCCATCGAATGAAATCACATATCAATTACTATCTTTAGCATTATTGTTCTATTATAGCATTCATTATGTCTTATGCTATAATGTTGAAGTTTATTTTAAAAGTAGTACGCCGACGAATACGTGTGAATTCCATGCAATCTAAGTTATCCACCCCCGTATTGGTACTCAATGTGAATTTTGAACCTCTCAACGTGTGCACGACGCGCCGTGCCCTTGGTCTCATGTTCACAAATAAAGCCACCCTCGTTATGAATGGTCGGGGTACGATCAACACGGTTTCTGAATCCTACCCTGCTCCTTCTATCATTCGGATCGAAAGGATGGTTAAACGCCCGCGGCCAGTTGTTAAACTCACGAAAGCTGAGATTTTTCGCAGGGATAACTTCACATGCCAATATTGTGGAACACGTACAAACAACTTGACTATTGATCATATTGTTCCAAGACACTTAGGTGGTACTCACACCTGGGATAATCTTGTGGCAGCCTGCCCAAAATGTAATCATAAAAAAGGTGGTCGGACGATTGAAGAAACAGATTTAACACTTATGAAACCACCAAAAACACCAAAAGCAACCGCGGTTTACCTTTTTGGTCGATATCTTAATAACAATCAAGAGTGGCTTCCCTTTATTGAAGGCTGGTAAAATCAATCCCTTTTTCAGAATATCAAAGCTGGCGATAGAGCCAGCTTTTTTCATTCATGAGGGGTTTTATTAAATTATTTATCAACAGACTTTAGAACTTCGTGAAGTACTTGCAGTGCAGTGATACGTTTGACAGGATATGCACTGGATAAAATATGTATCCCTCGGACATCTTCAGGATCCATGCCCTGATAAGGCATATATTGTACAGCAGACCAAAAATTCCACAAGGGAATATCAAAATCATAAGCCACACGTGCCATCGCATAATTGAGAGGATAATCACTGGTTGTCGCATCTGCCTTGGTAGCGATAATTGGTAAGACATTATGGTTGAGTGAGAATTCAACGATATTCCTTAGATAGAGTTCAAACTCCTCAACGCTTCGTGTCCGCCAATTCGTACCCAAACTTATCAACACCACGCTAGGATTGTTCAATCGAAATTCACATTCTAGCGGATTCTCATTCGCTTTGCATTTGTTAGAGTCAGCCCATAAGGGAGAAAACATGGTCGCTACTGTAGCGCTATCCCTCACAGTAACAAAATTACGAGAATATTCTCCTGCAAACCAATCTACTGTTGACTGTAGATAATCGTATCCGTCAGAAAGGGTATAGCTATCCCAATCAACTCGTGCTAAAAAGCGATTAGGCAAACTTTGGCAATCACCTATTACAGAAAATCCATGGGGATCATTACCAAGGGCTAATCCAGTCGTATACACTAATCGTGAAAAATAACTTATCTCTGGGATAACCGGCCACTCTCGCCATTTTTCTGGTACAGGTAGCGCCCATACTCCACCATGTTGATTCCTAGCATCCTCTTGAGCGACCAGGAAAAAACCATTGCATGCATTGTCTGGGGGATTATTCACTGTTGTGCCAAATCCCCAACTAAGCAGTTGATAATTTACAAAAGTATTCCCAATAAATACATAACGTGGATAAATACTATCTGGATTAAAACCTGTTTTATCTTGAACCAACAGGATATTCTGTCCCACTAATGATTGGTTCGCTTCGAGAGCCTTGGCGTAAACGTTTTCTTCCAGCGTAGAAGTATCTATACCGATATATCTAACAGATATTTGTTCCTCATTCATTTCCACCAAGATACTATCGGCTGTAAGTACTTGAAGCACTTTGCCATATTCTCTTTTTGAATCCCTTGGAACACAAAAGGCTTCAGGGATATCCGGAAGTGGAAGTTTTTCGATATCAGATGAAAAATCTTCATTAATTTCATCAATAGAAAAAGTCATTACTTCTTCTATATCACTTGATTCATCAAGGATTGGCGAAATCAATAAATAAGAAGATTCTTTGTCAGAGATAATTTCATTATTATATGCAGAGGCTGCTTTAACTTTTGAATAGATGCCTAATAAAGTAAAAGCCCCAATAAAAATAATCGACCCTATAGCTATCACAACCCCTATGTAGGTGTGTTTAGTTTTCCGTTTTCGCCTTGTTTTTTTTTGAATTCTAAATAAATTCTGGCGAGTTGTCTTGTTTTCAGGGTTGATCGATAATGCTTTTTTTAAGCAGTAAATTTTCTTATTTTGAGAGTTGACACAATGAGAAAGCAATGCCCATGCCTGCCCATTTTCAGGATCGTTTTTTAATAAATCGACGAGTAATTCCTTTGCTTTCCCCCGGTTTCCCTTTTTTATTAATGTATACGCTTCACTGACCATTTGAATATTCATGGGAATCAATACTATTTTCCCATTAACCAAAACAATTAGAAATCGAATTCCATAAAATCTTCTGCCAGTGAAATCGGACCATTATATACTTCAGCTGCCTCTGCTATCAGGGTTTGATAATCATAATCTCCAGTAGGATAATGTATTAAATATAGTGATTTTGCATTTGCTTCTGATGCGACCTCTCCTGCTTGCCGGGCAGATGAGTGACCATGAGACATTCCCGCAGCTTCATGGATGTAAACATCTGCATCTTTCCCAAGATCTATTAGACTTGGAGTTGGTGCAGTATCACATGAATATGCAAGAATCTTGCCTGACTTTGGAAATTCAAATCTCAACCCGATAGTTGGGATAAAATGTCTGACAGGGAAAGAGAAAACCTTACACCCATCTGCTTCCATCAACAGGTATTTTTTTTCTTCTGGAATCGTGTGAGATTCTACTGGGAAAGAGTGCCACGAATCCCATTCATAGAATTTCAATAACTTGTGCATTAATCCCAAACAATGTTCATTTGCATATAAGTTAAGTAGATTCTTCCGTCCAGATATACCCACAGCCATCAATAAAAGTGGAATACCTGATACATGGTCTGGATGAAAATGTGTCATGATAATATCTGTTAATTTTGTTTCATCCAATCCAGCCTCTCGAATACGAACGAATGGATTCCCTGGTCCATCAATTAATACCATGTGATCATCACCTACCAACACCATGTGTGTATTTTCATGATGTATATCAGGCACATTTGTTGACGATCCCAAAATAATTAATTTTGGCATGATGGTTCCTTTGAATATTTCTAATTTTTCTTCTTATTTGTTTAATATCCAAATAGCTATTTTCGGGGTTACATAGGCTTCTAAAAATGCAGCCGCCAATAATAACGGCAAAATATAACCCACCATTATTTTAGCCCAATCCGCCAAAGAGCGCAGTAAACCTTCACCAATAGATTCTCCCGTATTTGGTGCAATAAGTCGGGCACCTGTACGTAATATTGTTGCTCCCGCCAATAAAATTACAGGAAT
Source organism: Anaerolineales bacterium (assembly GCA_050115475.1). Lineage (GTDB taxonomy): Bacteria > Chloroflexota > Anaerolineae > Anaerolineales > UBA11579 > JASFQL01. Next base: position 21,680 of record JASFQL010000037.1, on the reverse strand, counting down.
CTCCACAATCCCATGGGGTAACACAAATCCAGTAATAAATTTCCATTCCGGTATCCCAGCACTTGCAGCAGGCACCATGAAATAGGCAATCATTCCAATGGGTAGCAAAAGGGTAATCACACCTAATATCCCGAAGGAAAACATACCCACAAGGGTACTAATTAAGATTGCCCGTAAATTATGAAACCATAAATAGAAAACAGTTGTTGAAGATAAAAACGAAAATGTATCATACTCCTCGAAAACTGAAAAATCTAAGCCTTCAATATTAATAACATCAGAAGGAATAATAAAAGTTGAGGCTAAATCGATTCCGATAAAACCAGCTCCAATGAACAAAATTACCATAAGAAAGAGAGGTAACCATATCCCCTTTAGTGTCTTACGAAGTTCAATAAAATACCAACTCTTAATAGAATTTGCTTGTCCGATGAATTGAGATTTTAAAACGGACAACATCCATTTGAAATCGAGCATATCCAATTCTCGCCCCAATAATTCTTCTCGGTTAAAGTGACTAATACCGGTTCTGGCCAGTAATACTGCAATCACTAATAATCCAAAAACGGCCCACCATAACGTCCTGTAATTCCCCCAAAACATAACAATACTCTCACCCTGAATTAAAAAAGCAACCGGGATGATAATAAATGATGCCAAGAGGTTCGATGCCCGAACAGTAGTAGCCTGTGTTGAGACCACTACAGCAGCACTCACCATCACAAAGGCTTGCACCAGTGTTAGCGTTAGGATCAACAAGAGTAGACCTGGTTCTGCTACCCAATTGAATTCGTTATATGCCCCGTATAGGTAAACACCTATCCCTATATAGGCTGCTATAAGCGGGGGAACCATGACAGCTAATAGTTTTCCTACGTATAGATGCCAATCTTTTAACGGGCTAGATAAAAGAGGTTCAATACTGCCGCGTTCCTTTTCCCCCACAAAACTCTCTAAAGCAATCACAAGAGAAATTGATATTGGGAAAAAGCCAACGATCAATAGAAAAAAGGGAATGAGACGTTCTGAAATCAATGTTGCTCCGTATTTTGATACGAAGTCCACTACTCTATCAGCCATATAATTCATGATAGCGGGGAAAACCAAAGTAAGGAGAATAATTGGAATCGTGATACGCCAATCTCGAAATTGATCTCGAACTTCTCGCTTTAATACCCACCAAGCAGGTTCAACTTTACTCCACATTATTCTTTCCCTCTTCACTCACTGCTTGGAGATAAACTTGTTCCAATCTCTGTGGTATTTTATATAACTCCACAACTTTGTATTCTTGCTCAATAAATTTTTTCAATACAATGGGATTCATAATCTCTGGGTTGTAGCTTCTATAACGCAGCCAATCGGTACCAATTTCAATCACCTCTACTTCTTCTGGTAGATCTGGGATATGCTCGTTCAATCTATCACCCAGTTTTAATTCATAAATCGGAAATCCTAAAAGTTTATTTTTTAAGAATGTAGGTGAACCACTGGCAATTATTTTTCCTCGCCTGATGATGGCAATGCGATCTGCCAGTTCCTCCGCTTCAGCTAAATTATGTGTGCAGATCATCACTGCACGATCATCTGACCTGAGTTCTTTTATTGAATCTCTGACCAGATGAGCACTCTCCGGATCCATTGCAGATGTAGGTTCATCAAGAAGTAACACCGGAGGGGTGTGCAATAATGCCCTTACCAACGCAAGTTTCTGGCGCATCCCCTTTGAATATTCTCCTATTCTGCGTTTGGAATCTTCTAGAAGATTGAAATCATTTAGAAGTTTGCGAATGCGATCGCGTCTTTCAATCACACCCATACCGTAAATTTGTCCGAAGAAATCTAAATACTCAAAGGCGGGCATACGATTATAAAGTCCGTGATTCTCAGTCAACACTCCAACAGAAGATCGAACCTGATCAGGTTGAGTTACGACATCGAATCCCGCTACTTTTGCCTGACCTCCACTAGGTTGTAAAATTGAGGTCAATAATCTAACTGTTGTTGTCTTTCCTGCCCCATTGGGTCCTAATAATGCTAAAACTTCCCCTGCGCCTACTTCTATATTTACACCATCTACAGCCAAGAAATCATTAAATCTTTTACTCAAATCTTGAGTGATAATCATTTTTGTTAATCCGCACAGATTCGATGAAGTATATCAGAAAGGTAATAATAAAGAATAGTCCTTTCAAAAATGAAAACTACATTCAATTCCTTCTCACATTTTTTGATTTCTACGATGACGAATATACAAACTTAAAGCTGCTAAAGCCAAGATAACGACCATGAAAATTTGGTTTGCATTGATCCCAGCGATTTTTGATGCATCCAATCGGATAAAATCCAATAAAATCCGTATAATTGGATAAGTGATTAAGTACACTAAAAATACGTCACCCGGTAGTAATTTATCAGCAAAGCGTTTTGATATCCATAACAAAAGAAAAACACTTGCCAAATTCCAAATAGATTCATACAGGAATATCGGATGATAGTATTCCACATCAAAAAATTCAGGTAAGCGGTTTGCTGGATCAATATAGATAGCCCATGGCAGATCGGTAGGCGCTCCATACACTTCTTGATTGATAAAATTTCCCCACCGTCCAATCGCCTGTCCAAGAGGGATTACAGGCGCCGCTACGTCTATCCACTTATAGAAATTTTCACCCTTTCTTTTTGCGATAAAATAGAAAGTAATCAATCCTCCGATAACTGCTCCCGCAATACCCAAACCACCTAAACGGGTGTTGAGTGCGTCCAAGGGGTGAGTTAAATAATACTTAAAAGTGATTCCTTGCTCGACCATAGACGGTGGAGGAGTAATAATATGCCAAAGTCTTGCTCCAACAATCCCACCAATTACAACCCATATCAGACTATCCCATAAGAACTCTGTATCCATACCTTTTCGCTTTGCTAACCACGAAGCAAGGTATGTCGATGCAACTACTCCAGTCATCAAGATAAAACCGTAATAATAAATCGGAAAGCCAAAAATTATTATTGCTTCTCGTGTGAAGTCAATCATTTTCATTCCTGTTCGATTTTCTTAGATAAGCCTGTTTTCTTACATGCATGATGCGTTGGATAGCTGTAATATTACCAAATACAGCAATAAGCAAAACACCAATAAAAGGCTTATTGAATATTAATGCAGCAACCACGACTATAATTCGTTCTGCCCTCGTCATAATCCCGACCTTTGCCTCAAATCCCAAGCTCTGTGCTCGGGCACGCACATAGGATACTAACACCGATCCTGCTGCAGCAAGGAAAGTAACAACACCGTCTAGATAAGATTCTGTCTCAACGAAATACCACAGCAAACTGCCGAAAATCATCAAATCGCTATATCGGTCACTGACAGAATCAACAAAAGCGCCGAATTCTTCGGGTTCTCCACCAGCACGAGCGACTGCTCCATCCAAGACATCTACAGCACTCATTACCATGATAATGACACCGCCTAAGGTCAATTTTCCATAAGCAACAAAAATAGCGCCAATTAGGGTCCCAATCACGCCAGTAAATGTAATCACATTCGGTTTTACACCTAATTTATAAAAGAAATTCCCAATAATTTCTAATGGTTGGCGGAAAATTATTCTGAGATGTTCAGAAAAAGTTAGTTTTTCTTTCTGTTCTACACTATGTTCCACTAGATGCCTTCCTCTCTTTTTTATGTCCCTTTCACTATATTCTATGGGCAAAAAATTATTCTAGCTCCTGATTCACATCAATCAATATCTCTCGCTCTCGCCCACCTCCCTGCGATGGACCGACAATCCCAATATCCTCTAATTCATCCATCAACCTAGCGGCACGCGGATATCCAACTTTTAATCGACGTTGTATCATTGATGTGCTGGCTCGTCCAGTCTCTCTAATGATCTCTATGGCAATTTCAATTAAATCATCCTGTCCGCTGTTGACAGCATCCTGTTCGATCAATACATCCCAAGGTGGACCGCTTTCATCTTCTATTCCTACTCCCTTCCAATATTGAATCACATTATCAATCTCTTTATCAGATATCATCACGCCTTGTACTCGAACAGGGAGGCTATCTTCTGGATTTAAAAATAACATATCACCACGGCCAAGTAAATTTTCTGCACCGCTAGTATCTAGGATAACCCTTGAGTCGACTCCTGAGGCAACTGTAAAAGAAATCCGCGCAGGAAAGTTTGCCTTGATTAATCCTGTTACTACATCCGTACTAGGGCGCTGTGTCGCAATCACAAGATGAATCCCTGTAGCTCGTGCCATTTGGGCTAATCTGACAATTGTCGTTTCTGTTTGATCTGCTGCCATCATCATCAAATCTGCTAACTCATCAATAAGCACTACAATCCTCGGTAAGTGCTCGTACTCCTTTCTTCGGAGAACTTTCCGATTATAGCTATCGATATCCCTTGCTCGTAACTCTTCTAATAATTTGTATCTTCGTTGCATCTCAATGACAACCCAATGAAGCACACCCGTGATCCGATCCAGTTTTGTTTCTGCTTTCCCAAAAAGATGAGGTAAACCATTGAATCGCACTAGCTCTACCATTTTAGGATCTATCATAACCATCCGTAGATCGTCCGGAGTATTATTCATTGCCAGGCATGTCGCAATCGATGCAATACAAACCGATTTCCCCGAACCTGTTGTGCCGGCAATTAATAAGTGAGGCATACGTACCAAATCTGTAACTACCGGTTGTCCAGAAACGTTTCTTCCTAACGCAATGGCAAGGGGAGATTTTAATTGATGGAAAGCTTCTGTTTCCAAAAGTGTCTTTAAACGTACTACATTTGACTTTTTATTGGGAACTTCTATACCGATAAATGAACGCCCGGGAACTGGTGCTTGGATTCTTAACCGTTCTGCAGATAAAGCCAAAGCCAAGTCTCGCTTAAGAGTAGAGATTTGGGATACCCTGACTTTCTGCCGTCCTTCACCCCCCATACCACTATTTTTATCTATAAACCCTGGTTCAATAGCGAACTGAGTAATTGTTGGACCGACCTTAAAGCCTACTACTTTTACGGGTATACTGAATTCCGCGAGAGTTTTTTCGATTAAACCGGCAGTCTGGTTGATATGGCGTTCATTAGGTTTGATACTCTCTCCACCCAAAAGTAATTCTAATGGGGGCAAATGTTTATCCCTCGATGAAACATCCACCCGGTCATCTTCCTGGTCTTCGACTTTGAATTGTTTGCGGAATTCCTGAGGGATACGCGATTGTTTTCTTAATTTGTTATCGATAATTTGATGCGAATCGATTGCTGATTTCACCTTCATCTCACCAACACTCACAACCGGTCTTCCATTAGTTTTGTTCTGTTCGTATTGGTAGGTGCTGCTAAAACTCTCTTCCAATTTAAGAATTACTTTTCCAATCCACCCAAACCCATATAATATACCAAAAATCATCAGGACTACGAAAATTGTTCCAATAATAAAATTTGCTATCCCACTTGGCAAAGAGCGTAAAAGAATCCCAAAGAATTCTGCTAATCCCCATCCCACCAATCCACCATCCATCCCTGATTCTGCTCGTTCAATCGAATGGCCGAAAACAATTGATAACAAACCAAGGAATGAAAAAGATGACACCTCAAGCCAGATTATTCGTCCCCAATCCTTTATAGTTAAATCACTTGATTGTTTCCGTAGTAAAAACAACCCAACGATACCTAATCCCATCACAAGGAATACGCCCCCAATGCCAAACCATTTGCGCAGCCATGAAGCCCAAGGTGTAAGCCAGGCGCCACTTGTCAGTCCTATCAAAGAGAGAAAAGTGAGAGAAGAAAGTACAAGCAAAATAATTCCAGCGAAATCTTTCGTAAATCTCTGAAATTTTAAGATAAATTTGATCCCAGTCTCAAACCATGAGGGAGTTCTATCCTCAGGTTCTGGTTTTCGAACCATTTCACTATCCTGAGTATTCAATTTATCCGAAGACCTTTTTCTCACAATTAATACCGATTCACCTAGTCTATATCAAAGAGAATTCTAATCTCAATTAAGTAAACGTAAACTCATCCTTTGGCGTTCGGGGTCCACGAGGACAACTTCAACATCAACTTCCTGCCCCTCCTCTAATACTTCCCATGGTGAAGAGATATGATCAATACCCATTTCAGAAATATGTATCAATCCTTCTACACCCTCCTCAAGGCGGGTAAATGCACCAAATTTAACAATTTGAGTAACTGTTCCGTGAAGTACCGTACCAGATGGAAATTGTTCATAAACTAGTTTCCAAGGATTTGGTTGTAGTTGTTTTAAACTCAATGATACGCGGCACTTTTCTCGATTGACCTGTAATATCAAAACATCAAGCTCTTGATATAGTTTCACACAATCACCTGGATGTATAACACGTCCCCACGATAGCTCTGAAATGTGTATTAATCCTTCAACTCCCCCCAAATCCACAAAGACGCCGAATTCAGTGATATTGGTGACCTTCCCTGAGATTACGTTATCAACCTCAAGCGTTTCAAGCAATTTTTGCCGCTGTCCGGGTTTTGTCTGCGCAGCCCTTTCTGAAAGGACGATTCTCCCTCGCTTTGAATCGCATTCAATCACCTTCAATCTCAACCGACATCCAATATATTGTTTCAATCGTTCTTCTCTTGCTTCATCACTTTCTTTTCCCGGTAATTCATCCAAGTGAGATACGGGCACAAATCCATGAAATTTCTCGTTACAGACTAATAATCCACCACGGTTATAGTCAACTACAGTACATGTTATAACATTTTCATTAGTTAATAAATCCCCAACAAATTCCCAATCATTTTCTCCTTTTTGCGATTCCGGTATTGATTTCCTTTTCCTCGGTTGTTCATCTTCAAATAGCCCAGAATGACACTCGTCCTCTGCCAAAACAGCCGACCACCATCCTTCACTCAATGTTTCTATACCCTTGTTAGGTATTTTATTTTTCTCCATGTGCTTATTTCTCCAACAACTAGTTCTCCCGTACTTTTAGTTCCATATCTACGATTGCCTGGGCTACTGCCTCTATTGCAACACGTTGCTTTCGATACAAGTCAGCCTCTGACATGGCTAATCTTAATGCAATTTCCCTGACCTTTCTACCCTCCAAGAATTTCATTTCTAAAATATTGTATAAAATCCACTCCCCCGTAAATCTTCGTTCCCCATCTGGCCTAACCTGTTCTACTCCCTTTCTAAGAATTGCACGTAAAGCATTTGCGGTATTTCCGTCATGATCCTCCAATGCTTTTTGAACGATCTCCAAACCCATCAATGGGCTTTCCGTTAATTTTGGACCTCCCCAATAATGACTCAATGCTTCTTTCACCCATTGAGATAGATTGTTTGGACCTGTAAAAGAATCAATCTCAGCAAGTAATTCCGTCTGATCATATCTAGAAGCCGCTCTAATTCGTTGAATGAGATCTACTTTCATATTTAAAGCTTCAAGGCCCTCAAAAAATTGTTTCTGAAGTTGACGGTCCTCCAAAGCCATCTCAGCACGTTGTCCTAGAAGAGCCAAGGCTTCACCTAATCCTCCTTCAAAATGATGACTATCTTTGCGATGGATACCAATTAAACCAAGAAGTTCTCTTCGCTCCAGACTGTGAAGCGGATAAATCCAATAATCACCCCACGTAAAAACCTCCACAGATTGATTAGTTTCATTTTCCACCACTTTTTCTAATAATATTTCATCTAGCCCATTCTGATGTTGGATATCTTCATCTCCAAATCGTACGACCAATTCTAATCCCGAATCACTTAATGCTGCGATAAAACCTGTGGATACTTGGAATTGATCACAAACGGATGCCAGTATAGTTTCAAGAAATTGGCGTAAGTCGCCAGTCGTTACTAGACGTTCAGAGAAAGTTTGAAGTAGTTGGATATTCTCATGTTCCCCACCATTAAAAATCCAACGTTCCATAAAAGGATAAACTAAAGTAACAATATGTTCAATTAATAACACTGTTAAAACTGTAACGATAGGAATTGCTACCGAATAAGGTGTTCCATAAAAATTTCCTACATGATGTACACTCGTCATTAAAATCAGCACAATAAAAACCGTTACCGGTCCCCGCAGCAACCATTTAAATAACCTGCTTCTTACGATACGATCCGGCCAAGATACACCAAAGAAGGCAATGGCATAAGCCATTAATAACAAACACGTGAAAATTCCAACATTCCCTAAAGCAACCAGAACCAGAAAGAATAGCGGGAACTGCTGAGCAAAAGAGGATCCAATTTGTAGGTAGGGATAAGCACCAAGTGCAAGGAAAAGCATCCCAGCTAGTAGATAGCGGATTCTTCTTTGACTCACACGTAAACGAGTCCTTCGATAGGCTCTCCAAATAACCACTCCGCTTAAAATTAACGCGCCTAAATAATATAGAATGAAAGCATTTGAAAAAGCTGTATACGTGAGGTGTGGGAAATCATCTTCAAATATGACTGGGCCTAGGAATAGCTGAGTTAATAATGAAAAAATTAGCAATGTTGATAACGCATAGGAGAATAAAATTATTTTCCGCCTACGTCCACGTGAAGGTCGTCCGGTAGTCTCTAAAATGGCATCTGAAAAATGTAACATAGCAGGTGGGAAATAAAGAATTCCTAACCATTGAAACCGTAACCAAAACTCCATTTGACCTGGATCTTCAACCGCCCCACCTATAGCCTCCCCCGAAAAAACAAACATCACACAAGTTAAGATAACAGCGAATGATCTTGATACACGATCACGCAAATTAAATGATAAAGCACGTATCAGTAATGAGAGTGCCGAGATAGCAATCCCCGCTTCAAAAATCTGGATGAGTGTTTCTAAGAATGATCGAGTATACATTTACTACCTAAAATCATCATATTCGTTTAGCAAAAAAGATGGCAATATCCTGGTTTTCATAGTAGTGGTCATTGTATCCACAAAATTCAAACCCGAGTTTATTGACCAAACAAATCCCAGGGTGATTTTTCGACTGCATTCCTACAATAATGTGATGAGCCGCTTTTTCTTTGATTACCCAAGTTTGTGCTGCCTGGAATAAAGCAATCCCAACCCCATGTCTGCGTAGACGTCGGACAACCACCACATCGAGGATACTGATAAGATTTGGGTTGTCGACGACTGAAAGGTTTATATATCCAATCGGATCTCCTTCATACTCAGCAACAAAAAAACCTGGATGGTCCCTCCAACCATCGACCAGGTAAGTAACATCACGAGGATATTCGACCTGCATCGATCTTGGTAACCGGACTTCCCGAAAATTCACCGTGACTTCATAGTTTCTAGAATTCAATTCCATTTGCCAGATATAGTCGGTGTGGTAACTATGGTCGATCTCAGCGAGAGATGTCAAATCAGCCAAAGCAACTGGCCGAACTATCAGATTTTCCATACTTTACTCACTTTACGGGGTCCTCCCAATCTGGATTGGAATCCTACAAGGGAGATATGCCGTACCATCACTCTGTGTTACGACGATCTGAATAACATAAGCGCCAGGCGGCCAAATTGAAGTATCCCAATCTTCATACAGTGGTCCTTCTTCTTTCACAAGTGTTTTAAAAACCTGAATAGGTTTCCAAATTTCCTCATACGCTGGCGCTAATTCAAATTTATAAAATCCAAAATCCTCGACATTTACCACACCTTCAACGGTAATAACTCCACTAACTTCTTCATTGGGTCTTGGTGATGTTATGTTTATCTTATCTGGTATGCAATTTCCTGGAACAATTACAACCGTAGGTAATGGTGTAGCCGTAGCTAATAAAGTAACACTATCCGTGACCTCTGGTGTCGATGTGAATAAATCATCTGTAGGGACGTTGATATCTACCGTAGGAAAAGAAGATGAATCTTCCAAAACAAATTCCGGCGTAACAACTGGTGTAACAAATGTCACAAGGCTAAAAACAACAAAACCCATCACTAAAAAAATGAAAATCGTTATTGCAGATTGATTGAGACGGCGTTGTGCGTTTATTTGCTCCAACTCATAAATAGAACTTCGCATTTGCTGCCAAGTAGTCCAGAATCGCCAACCATAGACAATTACACCAGTCCCAAGGATAAAATAAATAATCGTTTCGTATTCTTGGAAAAATCTTAGTGCTTCAACCATGATGACATCATTCTGTAGTTTTACAATTTCTGTAAAACCCCTCGCACTAAAGTAATAAATTTCGGAACCAACACCTTACCGGCTTCTAAAACTTCCTCATGCGTTGTTTCAGTATTCCCATCCAGGTTTGCTTTATTGCTGATCCCTGAGATACCCAAGACTCGTATACCACTGTGATGCGCAACAATCACCTCAGGAACAGTGGACATTCCAACCGCATCGATACCGACCGCTTGTAAAAACCTTAAATCAGCTGGTGTCTCATAAGTCGGTCCAGCGAGGCATACATATACACCTTCCTGGATTTTTAAGTTATTCTTTTTTGAGACTTCACGTGCAATTTCTGCCAAAGCTCGATCGTAAACTCGACTCATATCGGGAAAACGTGGCCCAAATTCATCGAGGTTTGGACCTCTCAGGGGATTTTGTCCGGCCATACCGAGTAGATTCAAGTGGTCAGTAATCAACATTAAATCACCAGGAGAAAATTCAGGATTTACACCACCAGCTGCATTAGTTACAATCAAGACTTCAATACCCAGGAGCTTCATCACTCGAACAGGTATACCTAATAAGGGCATATCATATCCCTCATAGAAATGGGTTCTCCCTTGCATGGCACAGACAACTTTCCCTTCCAGAGTCCCAATCACCAATTGACCTTTGTGTCCTTCAACTGTAGAAATCGGCCAATGGGGTAATTCTGAAAATGGGATTTTATCGGCATTTTGAATATCGTCTGCCAGCGCTCCTAAACCAGAACCAAGTATCATCCCAATTTGAGGCCTATAAGAAGTTCTCTTTTTTACTAAATCAGCTAATCCGTCGATCATCTTAAAGGTCGGATACTCTTTCATGTATTATCCTCCTGTCTTTACACGACATACTTTTTTTATCCGCCTAACTAAGGCCCGCGTGGATAATTGATTCTGGTGACCCAACATCTGTTGAATCTCGCTAATTTTTTTATTATCTACCAGCATTTTCCTTACTGCGGTATGTCTGAGAACACGGGGGGAAAGAGGTTTTCGTAATTTCGCTTGACGACCCCATGTTCTCAAAACTTGCCAAACTCCTTGTCGAGTAATTCGTTCCCCCATTTGGCTGACAAAAATAGCCTCCTCCGAGAGTGATTGCGTCAATTCAGGTCGCCCATTTCCCAGGTACTTTTTAATTTTATCAATGGATTCAGGAAGAGAAATCCACACACCACTTGTTCTATTCTCTGAAATACGAATTCTAGATTCCCGAAGATTGATATCAGAAAGGTTTAATGCGACCAAAGCTCCAATCGAAAGACCAGATTCAAATAGCAGTGTAACCATTGCTATATCCCGAAGTGCCCTGGGATTATTTTCAATGGAAATCGTTTTTATTAATCGAGTCATTTCTTTTTCACTCAAACAAATGACTTTTTGTTTTGAGATTTCTTTCCACAGATTCTCTTGTATTTGTGAAACAGATATGACAATATCAAGATCTAATAAATTTTGATCAAATAAAAATTGTGCAAAGTGTTTCAATGCAACCCGGCGCCGGTGAAGAGTACTTGGTTTCATACCAGCTTTACGTTCAACTTCTAGAAAGTTTCTCGTAGTTTCAGAAGTAAAATCAGTTACTTTAGGAATCCGCCCAAGTTCAGTCTGTAAGAATTCTATAAACTGAAATAAATCATTCGCATATGCTTGGCAAGTGCTCTTAGCATAATCTTGTTGCGTATCAAGTGTACGAATAAATGTTTTTAATTGCTCATGCATTATAGGTAATGTAAACCAGTAATCATTAATGAAATTCTATGAATAAAGGTTTTTTTGAAATCGTTCCCGACAATTATATCATTTGTTTGAAAACTCAACATAATATTACATATACTTTTAATATGGGATATCTCCAATTACATTTGAAATTATATCAACAGCTTGCTTCACTGCTGAATCATCAATCCAATAATGAGTAACCATCCTGAACCGTCTTCCCCCAACCCATCCAAAAAGTAGATTTTGTTTACTTGTCTCGCTTAGGAATTCCTTATTCGTTATCTTTAGATTTTCTGATAAATTAAAATACACCATATTTGTATGTTGAAGTGATAAATCAATTTCTACTCCCGGTATTTTTGCTATCCCTTTTCCAAGTTCTTTTGCACGGCGATGATCATCACCTAACCGATCAATCATTTGCTCTAACGCAACAATACCAGCAGCGGCTAAAATCCCAGCCTGGCGCATTCCACCACCAAGTTTTTTCCGTTCTCGATGTGCTTTATGGATAAAATCATTCGTCCCACAAATTACAGATCCCACGGGAGCAGATAGTGCTTTACTGATGCAAAAAGTAATTGAATCTGCAGGAGAAGAAAGCTCTTTCGCATCCACGCCCAATTCTACTGCCGCATTGAAAATTCGGGCACCATCTATATGAAGTTTTAATTTTCGTTCATGAGCTAAATCAGCGACTGATTGAGTATATTCAATAGACAATGAAACACCACCACAACGGTTGTGTGTATTTTCTATGGTAACAAGCCTGGAGATTGGGAAATGAGAATCATCCATACGGATGGCATTTCGAATTGCATCCAAATCCATGGTACCATCGGGGTGATTAGGAACAGTATGAGCGCTTACACCTCCAAGTGCAGCCAATCCGCCGCCTTCGAATAGAAATGTATGTGCTAGATTTCCCAGGATGACTTCATCCCCTCGCCCACAGTGAGCTAACAGGGCAACCAGATTTCCCATCGTACCAGAAGGGACAAAAAGCCCGGCTTCCATCCCCATCTTCGTGGCTGCCATTTCCTGTAAACGATTGACCGTTGGGTCTTCACCATAAACATCATCCCCAACCACAGCTGCTGCCATGGCTTCTCGCATTTCAGGGGTTGGGCGAGTAACAGTATCTGAACGAAAATCTAATACATCCATAGATCACCTTTTATATCAATGCCTTAACGTTTTAAGGATTTGATTTAATTCAATTGGGAGAGGGGCCGTAAACACTTGAATATCTTTCTGATCTGGCAAAGACAATCCAAGAGACTTTGCATGCAGAAAATGTCGAGAAATTGGTAGGGTTGAACGCCTATGCCCATATACTGTATCCCCCACTACCGGGCACTTTATAAATGCCATGTGCAAACGGATTTGGTGCGTCCTCCCAGTTAATATCCTAACTTCCAATAAAGTATGCTCGTTGAATGCTTCTAGTGTGGAATATTCACTCACCGCCATTCGTCCCTTATCCTGTGATACGATTGCCATTTTTTGCCGATGGTTTGGATCTCGACCGATAGGTGCTTCAATACGACCCTCTGGTGTGGGTGGTTTCCCATCAACAAGAGCGACATAACGTTTTTCTACTTTTCGACATTTAAATTGCTCTTGAATGTAGCGGTGAGTATAATCATTTTTCGCCAGGACAATCACGCCAGAAGTGTTTTTATCTAGTCGATGAATCAAACCTGGGCGTTGAACTCCACCAACCCCTTCAATATTTGGATCGTGTGCTAAAACTGCATGAACCAATGTACCCCTTTTATGTCCCGAGGATGGATGAACCACCATTCCCGCGGGTTTATTCACCAGGATGACATTTTTATCTTCATAAATGATATCGAGGGGAATATCTTCTGGAACGAGATAAGATGGCTCAATAGGCGGAATCCTCACCTCGATTTCTTGATAGCCTTCTAAATTCATGCCACTTTTCCGAGCAATCTTTCCATTGACCTTGACTCTACCGTTATTGATCAGTGATTGTAAATAGGTACGAGAGTGTTCCGTCAAATGACCTACAAGAAAGTGATCAAGCCGTTGGCTCTGCGATTCTTCGAACTGGAAGATGAGCACCTTCTCAGTCACCCAGAATTTCCTCCTCACTCTCTTTCTTTAATTTCCTTTCACTCAACCACACCCCGAGCAGCAATACAATAACACCAACCGTTATACTCGAATCAGCTACGTTAAATACTGGAAAGTCCCCCACGGATATAAAATCAGTTACATAACCATCATATCGTAATCGATCCACGAGATTTCCAAGTGCTCCCCCCAGCTGCATCCCCATGGCAAGCCGCAATGCCCACTCCTCCTTCGGTACTTGAGGAAAATAAAAAATGATAAATATCGATACCACAATGGCTAATCCCGTAAAAATCAATCCCCCACTTTGGAACATGCCAAAAGCTGCACCACTATTTTGCCAATGCACTATCCTGGCATACGGAGCAAGCCATTCTAACGGCATCCATGATTCGCCAAGTGATAGTGTTTCACGTACGAGAGCTTTCGTAAAATAATCTAGTAATACAATAACGCCGGCAATAAATAAAAGATAGAATACGTCAGTCAGATAAGATTTACGAAGCTTTGATTTTTCCTCCTCAAGCGAAGTATCTGGATTTTTTCTTTCTTCATTGTTGCTGTTAAGTAGAATCTCATTCACAAGCGTTTACCTCGATAGTTTAGTTTATAAAATTATTTAACATTATTCTCATTGTTAATTTCTATCATTCGGATCTTATGAATTCGGTAAGAATAGGGTTTACTTCTCCTGGTTTGTTTGTATGAGGGCAATGACCTGAAAATTTGATAACCTTTAGCTCTGCATGGGGAAGTTTTTCATGAGCAATTCTGGCATGCTTCATTGGAAGTACCCAATCCAGTTGCCCCCAAACGATCAAGGTAGGGCAATTAATTTTTGTCAAGTCGTCAAAAAAATTCCAATCCCCAAATCCCTTGAGTACTCGAGAAAAATATTTGGCCATTTTCTGATCCGACCAATGTTCAGTAAGAGTCAGGTAAATTCGACGATCAATTTTCGAACCATAAATAATCCGCCATCCAATGGGACCGACCCATCTATTCCCAAGTAATGGAAGGAGAAGCTTTTCAGAGAATTTTGTAGAAACGATTTTGTAAAATGGTATGATCCTATCAAATCCCCCACTGTCTATCAAAATGAGTTTAGCGACTTTCTCCGGTTTCTTATTCGTATATTCTGCAGCGACAAGCCCTCCCATTGAATGCCCGATAAAAACTGCCTGGTCGATATCGTGTACCTTAACCAAATAATCTACCACTTCAATAAATATTTCTGGCACGATAACAGGCTCGATTTCTTCACTCTGGCCGAAACCCGGGAAGTCGAGAGCGATGGTGAAATAGTCGTTCAAACATTCAATGATAAGTGTTTTCCAAATATCTGAAGCCGCGCCGATGCCATGCAATAAAAAAACAGGTTTCCCATTAATACGGCCGCCTTGTAAATACCGTACTTGTTTCCCTTTGAATGTAATGAACTTTTCTTCCATGGAATTAAATGTGTATTATTAGATCCGATTTCTTCATAAGAATAAATAATTTTATACTATCACGAATACAAAAAACTAATTGCTAATCAAGGCTCACCAACTGATTTATTTCTAGGGATTTTTTTTGTATCACACGTCTAGATTTAATAATTTTACTCATTCAATCTCACCCGTATTGATATACACTCTTGGTACACGCGTATTAATATTGGTAAGAATTTCATATGGGATTGTACCTGCCCATTCCGCCAGGTCTTCAACTGTAATACATTCTCCTCCACTTTCTCCAATCAATATGACATTATCATTGTTATACGCAGAATCCCATTCAATATTGACCATGAATTGATCCATACAAATCGTACCAACGACAGGGTAACGCTTTCCACGAATTATCACCTCAGCTTTCCCGGACATATTTCGGAAGTATCCATCACCGTAACCAACTGGGATTGTTACTACTCTTACCATATGATCACTCTGCCAAGTAGAACCATAACTAACCGGATGATTGGGTTCGATTACTTTAAAATATACTACTCGAGAAGTCCAACTCAACGCTGGAACAACTTCAATTGTTTTCTGTACTTCAGCTGAAGGGTATACACCATACATTACGATCCCAGGACGAACGAGATCAAAATGGCTTTCCGGCAACTGCAGAACAGCCCCTGAATTTGCCATATGCCGTAAAGGCATAGCTACACTTCTATCTTTGTAAAATTGGATCACTTCGTTGAAACGTTCAAGTTGTAACTTCGCAGAAGTAAGATCGGCTGCATCGGCATTGGCAAAATGGGAAAAAATACCTTCAATTTTCGTGTATTTACATTTCAGTGAAGCTTCTAGCAATGATTTCGCATTGTAATAATGGACTCCAATCCGTTCCATGCCAGTATCGATCTTTAGATGAACCTTTGCTTCTATTCCCATCGACTCTGCCACCTGGTCTACCTGTTCCAACTTCTCTATCGATGAGGCAGTTAATGTCAGGTTATATTGTAAAAATTCCGGAACTTGTGTTCCCAATATTCCACCCAGCACCAAAATCGGAGTGTCGATTCCCGATTCTCGCAGGAAGATTCCCTCTTCTAAAAAGGCTACACCAATGTACTTCACGCCCATTTTTGAGAAATGCTTCCCAACTTCAATGAGGCCATGCCCATATGCATTGGCCTTGAGAATTGGCATAACAATCACGTCGCCAACATGTTCCTGGATAGTGAAATAATTTTTTGTTAACTGATCTAAATCTATCGAAAGCTGTGTTGGTCTTAGGATGCCATTGGACGTAATCGTGGGATGATTTGGAATCTGCATAAAGATTATTTTACCCTAAACGAATAAACCAGGTGAATCTCTCCATCTGGCATAGTACTTGCAATTTTCTTTGATACAGAAATATTCGAATGAATGAATTGCCTGAATATGAGATTTGATGTATAGTGGATTTCGAGGTTAGATAAATATGCGCAACCTCGGAAACGTAGGAGTACGAATATGAAACGAGTAATTCAGATACTTGTCATTACCATGTTGCTTATACCGATGGCGGTAAAGGCAGCGCCCGCCGCTGGCTCCGGTACTGTTCAGGTCCCTAATGGTCCAAAATTCTGGATATCTGATGTTAACAGAAATGAAAGTGTAAAGCTTAGTATCGCCAACTACCCGAAAGGGAAAGTATATTACGTATATATGAGTCATGTGGGCGGTCGTTTACGAGAATATAAAGTGGGAATGTTGAAAAAAACCTCACCTAAAGATTTTCGTAAATCTTTCCCGATCCCAAAGGAATTAAAGAAAGAACTCCATATCGCCATCATGGTAATTAATCTTGAAGACAATACCCATGGCTACACAATCTTTGAGAATAGCAATGGCTTTGACGTCCATACGCCATGGTCGTTAACACCAATTCACCGTTCCTCAGCGCAAACACCTGGAAAATCTTGTGCGATATTCGATGGCCCCACATTTTGGATAAAAGATTTATATCGGCCAGACCAACTAACAATAAAATTCACAAATTATGACAGAGTGGCCTCTTATTCGGTTTCTATCGGTGAAAACAATGCAAACTTCCAGGGACTATTCTTAGGTGCAATCGACCCTACAGACGGAAAAACACACACGAGGACTTATAAAATTCCAGCAAGCCTTTGGCCGGCTGATGAATTAAAAGTGTTGGTTTCAAATGTGATCAATGGGCACACTGGAGCAACGGCTTTTACGAATAAAATAGACTGGAAGATCGTAGCTCCGTATGGGAATTACACCACCTATTACACTTCCAGTGGATCCTCATCGACTTCAACCCCATTTACAAATATCCTCAATGTTGTAAAAGACTCAGAAGTAACACTGCAAACTTTCAATTTCCCGGCTAATAAAGATTTCCTCGTAACCATGGGGCCTATGGGAACGAAAGGTATTGGTGGATTTGTTGTTGGTACTCAAAACAGTGGAACCGGCGGCTCTTTTGTTGTTACCTACGCCATTCCAGCGCAATTATGGGGCAGCGAATTAATTGCCATCCGTTTGGAAAGCACCACCTCCACCCACTTTGCTTATGACTTTTTCGAAAATGCTGATGGTTATAACGCTTCGGCTGGGACTGCATCTGCGTTTAGCGGTGATTGGCTTTTAGCCGCAGGAACTTACCCCTACACACAGGTATCAAACGTTATTAAAGATACCTCCGTTACAATCAACGGAACAAACTTCACGAAAAATGATACCTACACTGTGTATATGGGACCAATGGGAACAAAAGGTGTTGGCGGTTGGTATGTGGGAGAAAAACTAACAGGTAACTCCAGTACATTCACAGAGACCTTCAATATCCCAGCAGCGTTGCAGGGATCCTCAATGATAGCTATCAGATTTGAAAGCCAGAACACTTCTTATTACGCATATGATTGGTTCTACAATTCAAATTAACCATATAATCCGCCTCCTGTAGGCTAAATTATCTGATATTTGCTACTCACTATCAAAACACGCAGCCAATGATTGGCTGCGTGTTTATTATTAGAACTCTTGCTCTATTGCACCTTGAATGATTTTTCATTATATTGGATAGGAATCCAGGATTATTTTTTCGGGAGGAACCAGTGAAAAAGGTTTTTCTTACCTTAGGCATTATTGCATTAATCTTAATACCTATCCAGGTTGTTGCTGCGCCGTCTCTTCTCATCCCCACTTTTAGCATCACAGCCGTCAGCAGGGATTCATCTGTAACCATCCTTGCCAATAATTTTCCTGCTAGTGATTCATTTACGGTCACGATGGGAGCATATGGGACATTAGGTGTTGGTGGTGTTTTGGTTGGAACTCAATCGTCAGGAAGTGGAGGGAGCTTTTCTGCAACTTATACGATTCCCGCCAGCTTGTATGGTTCAAACCGCATCGCTATCCGCCTTGAAAGCCCTACATCTGGTTATTATTCCTATAATTGGTTTTGGAACAACGACCACCCCAGCTCAAGTACACCTTCACCCACTTCATCCTCTCCTCCGGCAACAGGATGGGGGTGGCCTCCAGCTGGGTCAGATACAATCCCCTCAACAACAATTAAGAAAGTTGTTACAGATACCAGTGTAAAAGTCAAAGGCAGCAACTTTACGACGAATGATACCTATAACGTTTATATTGGTGCAATCGGTACAAAAGGTGTTGGCGGTACAAACATTGGCACCCAAACGACGAATGGGAGTGGGACATTCACCGAAACCTATTCCATCCCGGCAGCTTATCATGGCTCAGAAAAGTTGGCTATCCGTTGGGAAAGCCCTTCTTCTGGTTTCTATGCTTACGACTGGTTTGTAAATGACGCATCTTCATTGTCTAGTTCTTCATCGCCACCAAGTGGCTCTGGCACGATTCCAACCTTTACAATCTCTGCAGTAGACGAAGATAATACTGTAACGATTACGGGAACCAACTTCACGACCAACGATACCTACACAGTATTGATGGGGAATTATGGCACATTAGGTGTCGGCGGAGTTTCATCAGGCAGCCAGTCAACAGGTGCCAGTGGGTCGTTTACCGGGACCTACACAATTCCATCATCACTTCACGGGGAAGAACGGATCGCTATCCGGTTAGAAAGTGACACAACTGCATATTACAGTTACAATTGGTTCTGGAATAACGACCACCCCTAAACGTAAACCATATCAATGATCTATAAAAAAAGGGACGACAAACATCGTCCCTTTTTTTATGCTCTAACTTTATCGATTAAGGGAAGGTGAGGCAAAGAGTATCCGCCTGGAGAAATTGGCTTGAGCCTGAATGGTTCCTCCCATATACAATCCATTGGTCTTCATACCCTGGTCTTGGTGAGGTATTGTAAATCGATACAGAGGAACTGGTCCTAAAACCTCCCCCAATATTTAACGAATCTGTACAAGTCGCAATGGAATACCCGGTATTGTTTGCAGAAAGTGAAGATGTCATCGATTTATATCCGATCACACCACTCGTATCAGACATACATACTGCATATACCCTGATAGATTTGTTACTGCCAGTTTTATTATGGGCAAATATCTCCCAGCCATTGCCATTTTTCGCGCTGACGTAAACGACCACGTCTGGATCTGACGGAACTTTCCAACCACCCCCCGTAATAATCGATCCAGAAGGACAATTAGCTTTAGGATTTCCTATCCCACCACCGGAAGCATTGGCATCACTCGCATGCGTAGTTACAGATCCCGTCGTATTAGATAAACAAACCGCATAGACATATAATTTCTTCACAGCCCCACCATTATTTTTGCCATATGCTTTCCACCCATTTCCTGATATTCTTTGTTCATATACCATAACATCAGAATTCGTTACGAATCCCCCCGAAACAACGATGCTGTCTCCAGGGCAATCAACACTGACTGATCCTGAATTTCCTCCATTAATTGAAATGCTATTATCAACCCTTTCAACAGCAGGTAAAAACGAGAAAATTCCAGGTGAAAAGAAAACCTGGGTTGCTAATAGAAACTGAGACGTTGGTGATGGCGTAGGCGTAAATGTTGGATATGGTGTATATGTTGGATAGGGAGTATTGGTTGGATAATCTGTAGGCAGGATGACAGTATCTGTTGGTGGGATCGAAGTATCCGCCATTGGTGGTGATTCTTCAGGTGGTTCCCCTTCCGCTGGAATGACTTGTACAGTAATCAATGCCGGATCAGATGCATTTCCCTGGGCATCATAGGCAATAACTGAAATTACTGCAGCGCCTTCCACCAGCGGCACCCAAGACATATTCGCTACATGCGTCTCTGGATTTCCCAAAGGGGCATCAGCTATTAATTGTTGACCATTAATACCCAATTCAACCTTTGAAATCCCACTTTGAGCATGGGAAGTAGAGACAATATATAATTCCACACCAAGATAAACGCTTGAGCCATTCACAGGTGAATTGATTTCAACTGTGGGTTTTCCTGCATCGCTTGTACTTCCTGGACCACAAGCTAAAGAGATAACAATGATTGCCAAGGCGAAACAAGCAAAACGATATTTTCTAACATTAACCATTCGAATCTCCTCGATTACTTAATAATTTTAATCCATATTACATCAAGATTGATATTTGTCAAACGACCCAGTAATCCTAGTAAATTGAATAATAATTCTCAAATGTAGATGGTACAAAAAGAAAAATGGGACGTGAAATTTCCGCGTCCCATAAGGAATTTTTACCTGGACTATTTCTTAATTAATCCTATCGATACTTTTTCTCCCTCAAACTGGAATTCTTCCTCGGGCGTTTTCGCATCTTTGGGCGGCTTTTTATCTTCGATTTGAGTGGCTAATACTTCCCCCATGATATATTCACGATGAGTTTCTATCGCTTCAGATAACTTTTCAGAAGCAGAATAATATAGTTGGATTCTGTCTGCGATGTCAAATCCAGCTTGCTTCCTGAAATCTTGTACTCGCCTGACAAATTCCCTGGCCAGTCCTTCAGCAACCAGCTCATGGGTCAGCTCAGTCTTTATTGCAGCTAGATAAGCACCTTCTTGAGAAACTGTCAATCCGGTTTTTGCATCTGCTCTCACTTCCACCTCATCAGGCAATATATCAAGAGTCTTTCCACCAACATTCACTTGTACAGGTTTTTCTGCCAGGAGTTTTGCCGCAACTTCATCTGGATTCATATCCATCAATGCATCACGGATTTCAGGGAACAACTCTTTGTA
>JASFQL010000036.1:0-30263 GCA_050115475.1 Anaerolineales bacterium | reverse complement strand
GCCCCGGCCCCCCCCGCGCCCGCCCCCCCCCGCCCCCCCCCCCCCCCCCCCCCCCCCGCCCCCCCCCCCCCCCCGCTGCTGGTCTTCAAATACGCGGACTTTTACCTGCCGGCGGTAACGAGGCTGCTGGAGAGGTTAGGCATCGAGACCGGGGCGGGTGGGCTGCAAATCCTGCTGCCGGTAGGGCTGTCGTTCTACGTCGTGCAGGCGATCGCGTACCTGGTCGACGTGCACCGGAAGCGCACGACAGCGGAAGAAGACTTCGTGGACTTCACGTTATTCTTCGTGTACTTCCCCAAGCTGGTATCGGGGCCGATCGAACGGGCGCGGGAATTCCTGCCGAAGCTGAAGGAGGCGCGGCGGGTGGACAACGAGATGCTGACCCGGAGCCTAAGCCTGATCGTGGTGGGGTTGGCGCGGAAAATCGTGTTGGCGGACACGCTGACGGCTTTAATCCCAGAAGATGCTTTCACGGAACCGCTGAACTATCCGGGGCAGTTCTTATTCGTATGGCTGCTAACGTTCGCCTTCGCACTGTACAACGACTTTGCGGGCTATACGAACATCGTGCGGGGTGCCAGCGGACTGCTGGGGATCGAAATCTCGACAAACTTCATGCGGCCGTACTTCGCACGGGATTTCACCGAATTCTGGAAGCGGTGGCACATCAGCCTGTCGGAGTGGCTGCGGGATTACATCTTCTTCCCGACAACACGGGCCTTGCTGAAAGTATTCCCCAGCCGGAAGAACGCCCTCAACCTGATCGTCCCGCCGATGGTGACGATGCTGGTGAGCGGGCTGTGGCATGGAGTGTCGTGGCACATGCTGGTGTGGGGCGGTCTGCACGGGCTGTACCAGGTGGTCGAACGTGTGGCCACGCTGGGGCGACCAGTGGTGCCGCCGGACGAGCGGCCGTGGTGGCGACAGGGGTTGGGGATGACGATCGTGTTCGCATTAGCGGTGGCGGCATGGGTACCGTTCAAGATGGAGATGGAAGTGGCGATCCAATACGTGAAGGGCATCGTGGGGCACAGTTTCTGGGTGGACCCGGCGTTCACGCTGGCATGGCGGGACCTGTTCACGAAGAAGCGCTTCTGGCTGTGGCCGGAACATGGGCTGCCTGACCCGCGTCCTTTCTTTATTTTGCTGCCAGCATTTTGGCTGGATTTCATGCAGGAGCGGCGGGGGGAGCTGTTTTTCTTGAAGTGGAAGCAGTGGGGGCGAGTGGTGTTGCTGGCGGTGATGTTATTGTTGATATTGGCGGCGTCGGGGGCAGACAACCAGGTGCCGTTTGTGTACCAGGGGTTTTGATCCCCGTAATTTGATGATAATAAATCAATAATAACGTTGAAGGGGAAACAAGGTATGTTAGCGGGCGTGCACAAGGGTGCGGCAAGTTTTCGCAGACGCCCCTACGATTTCCCAGATAATATGATACCAGGCCAGGGTGAGTCAGACCTTATGTAAAGGCACCTAAGAGATAAGTTCGCAATAGAATTATTAGAATACGTTGACGGGCGCAGGCATGCGCGGCAAGGTTTTGTGTAGACTCCTATTTGCTATATAAACCGACTTTGAAAACATTATGCAAGATGAATCTCGCATAATTTGAACATCATACATTCCAGCATTATAAAAAAGCCTTTTCCCGTGTATAATTAATTTATAGAAGTTTTTATGGAGGGAAGATTTAGCATAACACCCCGTTAACCCTGCCATCGAAATTGAACTCTGTCGATCTTCCAACTGATAAGATGAGGAGGAAATGGCATGAAGACATTGGCAATTCTGACCAACGGTGGTGATTCATGTGCTTTAAATGCATCTATCAAGAGTATCCGTGACCACGCCTATAAGGCAGGCTACAAGAAAATCTATGGAATCAGGCGTGGATACCAGGGGCTTGTCGATGGCTGGATTGAGGATATTACAGACAAGGAGATCGACCCCACAATAGGTGGGTCTTGTCTTGGTAGTCTACGTGTGAGTCCAACCGACCCGTGTAGTAAAGAAGAACGGGTAAAGACAGGACATACCCATAAGATCAACGAGGCACGTTGCGAGGAGATGGCGCGATGCGTTTCGGACTATCGGATCGATGTTTTAGTTGTCATTGGCGGTGATGGCACCTTACAAGCTACGAGGATGTTCCAAGAATGGGTTCATCAAAAACGAGCTTCCCGTGAATTCCGTTTGTTTGAAATCGTTGGATTTCTCAAGACCATCGACAATGATATTCGCACATTTACCAACTTCCAGGGTGTCGAGGTATCACTCTGCCCTGGATTCCCATCCGCTGTGAAGAAGGTGGTGTCCTGTGTTGAGGGTCTACGAGTTACGGTACGAACTGCAGAACGCGCCTTCTGTGTTGAAACGATGGGCAGAGACGCAGGTTGGTTGGCCGCGGCCGCAACCTATGGCGGTGCCGAGATTCTCCTCGTTCCGGAACATATGGAATTATGGGATAAACTCTACAAAAGGGAAACAAAGTCACATAGGGATGAGGTATCAAACCAAATCATGGAGAGCCTGGTTGATACGATAATTCATTTCTATCAAAAAAACAGAAATGTACTTGTCGCTGTTGCAGAAGGGTTTGAACCTGTCGTAGAAATCGATGAGGTGGAAGATTTTCGTCGGGTTATTGCGGATCTGTATGGGCCACGAAAAAAAGTAGGCGCCACTGAGCTCGTCACCATGCTTGTTTCACCTGTATTGGAATATTACTTTCGATGTCTTTCAAATCTCTGTGTGGAAGCGTATGATACTGTCAATATGTCGGACGTGATTAAGAAAGTATTGACCGAGACGAAAAAATCACCAATAGGTGAGAAATATAAGAAAAAAGTGGACGACGTAGATGAACACCCTCTTAAAGGATGGAAGGTGAAAGCCAGGTTGCAAGATGTTTTAGAGTTAAAGGAGAATAAAACACAGGCTGAGGAAGATACCCCAAAGAAGCTCCAAGATAGTTGCTTAAGCGAAGAGGGTAGATGCAAGAGGAGTCCGCTAACTGTACCTCCCTATAAATTCGAAATCCGTCCACACAGAACCGACTACTTACCACGTTCTGGTTCACCATCTTCATACGATTACAAACTTGCTACAGTCCTAGGACGGAAAGTGGGTGAAATGCTTCTTGAAGTGAATCGAGAGTTTGGCGCTGTTCCGGCTCTAGAACAAGTGGTACCCTACGATAAGTTGACTCTGAATATGGTTAAAACCGTTCGAATAGAGGAAATAAGAACATTGAACTTTAACAGCATCGACTACTTTGATCGCGATTTCCCTCTACAGGTCTCAAAGCGAATCACTGACTTCTTTAGGACAATCATGACTGGTCCTGATAATCTGGATGAAGCGATTAGGGAAATGGAGAAGTAAGCATACCGCTCGCTTTGCTCAAGTAAGTGACTCCATAGGTGGATGGGAAAGGCCCGGCCCAAAAAAATCTAAAAATAAGTGATAGATATACTGTAGGAATTTAAGGCGCGTTGGCAAACGCTCACGAGGGTGCGGCAAGGATTTACTGATGCCCATACATTTTTCCCCGATAATAATGCAATGGAGTGATATACATGCTGTGGGGATACGGGATGCGTCAGCGGGCGCAGCATGCTGCGCCCTTACGATGATCAAATGGAGAAAAGCTAATTAAATTGATTCAGCAGATGTATCACATTCAATATTCGGTTGATAAGGTGGTGAAGATCGGGCAAGGTATGCCGCGGTAAGTATTGCCGACGCCCATACGAATTCGGAATGTTAATGTTAATACCCCGGATTAATCGACATCGTGAGCCGGGGTATGAATTCTACTTCACTCTCTGATTCTTGGGATGGTAGAGTTCCTGCACTCCATGAAGGGGAACCGTCTCTTTCAACCTCCAACGGTCATTTTTGCCCAGCACCATAGTGCGAAGCACACCGTCGATGTGATGCTGCTGATATCTCCCGGTGAAGAGGATTCCGGAGTCATTCAAAAACCCTGCGACCTTCGCCACCAAAGGACTGTCGTTGGTCATAGAGAGCAGGTTGGATCGAAAAATCTCCGGCCCAGCATCCAAATGCCAGATATAGCAAGTCTTACCGTCATCCCCCAGATAGGAGCTGGAATAAGCCAAACTCCGGAAATTGTCTTTGGTGCCAACGACACGTACTGGATCGCCGATCATGGGCATATAGCGGCGGGGATCCTCACCTATAATGTCACCATCAACGCCAAGGACGATACGCTGGCGAGTCTCATTCCCCATCTTGGCGCATGCGGTCGCAGTGGATTCTACAAGGACATATCTTCCATTGTCCGCGTTCAGCACCCTCCAGTACCAATGATTCTCCTGCTTCAAGGACTTGGGAGAATTCCCGTTTCCGGAATCCATGTGGCCCACAGCATCCTTGATTTTATATGTTCGATCATCGACCTTCAACGTACCACTTACCAAGGCAAAGGGCTGATACTGAAACCATCCCAGGTGAATGGCCAGATCGCGACCATATTTCGTGCCACCAGTCCCGCCCCAGGTGGGACGATATTTACCCCTGGAGACCACGTCAATGCCAATCCGTTTACCGTGCAGTTTCACTTCTATATCAAGTGGTCTGGTCACACGCCCACCATCCACATACTGATCCTGGCCACCCACCGTGTGCATATGACTGCTTTCGTTGAAAGTTGCGTTCAAACCAAGCTCATCCGCGCTAAAAGTCTTGGGATCACAACTGACCACCTCCCGGCAAACAGCGCCATCGGGCGTCCTTACCACCAAAGACAGCCTGGGATCGATCCCTTTTGGATTTAGAGTCTGTGTATACATCCCACCCCCAAAAACGTGGATGCCTTGGGCGCTGTCTGTAATATGGAAATAATTCCACTGCAGCCCACCCTTATCGAGATCCGATCTCACGCCGAGATCCCGAGCCAGAGGAGCTTGCCTATAATCTTCGGCGGAAGCATCCTCTCCAAGTAGATAGTGAACAAATTGATTGTTGCCTAAGGACGGATCCGGTAAAGCTACCGGGTATTGTTCATCGACGCTCATGTTCTTACTCCTTATCAGATTATCATTCTTTACTCCAAAGTGGCCAATACAGCAAGACAGCGACCGGGAAGAGCAGCAGATACAGCGGGATCGTATAAGCGCTGGAAATATCGGAGATGGACGGTATTCCTGCGAGAGTGCCGACCAGGAAGAGGATCGAAGACAGGAGCATGACCACACCTACGAAAAAGTTTACGCCCGGAACGATCTTCTTCACTTTCCGGAAAAGCCCGAGGGCGAGCAGGACGAACATCGAGCCCCCGAAGAGGTTATTGATGGTTCCCCATATCCAGTCGTATGACATACGAGAGGCACGGATGAAGAAGTCCACGTCGACAGCACCGGCGATATAAGCATAGTAGCCAACTATGAAGACGAGAACGCCGAGGTTCCCGATGATCGAGTAGATCCAGGTCAACGTCCGGATGCGAGATGCATTCGGCAGAGAATACCTCTCCAGCAGGCGGCGGATCAGAAAGCTCGGAAACACATACCAACCCAGGCTGTCCGTCAGGAAGAACAAGGGCATGCCGAGGAAGATCCAAGGGCCCGTAGATACGGCCCGGAGAAAGAGATTGGGATCTGCCAGAGAGCCTTCGATATCGAACTTCACCGCTGCAAAGGCAATGAGGGGGTTGGCGAGGCCGAGTACGGCCCCAAGAATAGTTAAAGTTTTTAGTGTTTTGTCTTTCATGGTGTCCTCCTGTGCAGAACTTGTTTTGTATAAAACCTGTCCTAACAGGATTATACCTAAAAATCTATGGCTGTAGTACATTTATCATGTCTTATAATTGAATTGCAAGGGGAAATGAAAATATATTCTTATTTTCTCCTTCACGATTGTCTTAGTTTATTAAGAAAATGCGACAAGCACCCCAGATTCTTCGGTCATCGCGTTCCCTCAGAATGACAACCGAGTATGTTTAGCGAGAGAAATTTAATTTGTAGGGGATGACAGCATCCCCCAAACCCCACTGCCGGGGGTGGCGACTCCCCGGACCCCTGCGATCAAAGGCATAGGTGCGTGGTTTTATTTTGTGGTTTATAACATGGACTGTGAGGTAATCGGCCGCAAAGAAGGATAGTGTATGGCTATGTTTTGTTGGTGAGTGAGTTTTTTGGGGAGATGTGTGGTTTATGGAGTGGATTCAAGATTGTCGGGGGTTTGGGTTTGATAAGGAGACATTTAGTAATGTTTTATTGACAAACTGTATATCTGTGGGGTGCAAATCTACGATTTGCTTAGGAGAATGTTTCACATTCTCCACATGCAGCAGGAGAACCTTCGGTTCTCCAAGGTCAGCTTCGCTGACCAATCCCCCACACCCCAGCGCCGGAGGAGGAACCCTCCCCGGAGCCCTGGAATCAAATGCATAGCAGCGATATTTAATTCTCTGGTTTATAACAGGGATTCTGAGCCAATGAGCCGCAAATATGGGGATGGGAGGATATGGGTATAGGTTTGGAGGATCTTGATACGAGGGCAAGCAAGGTTTGTTGATTGATAAAATGTTTGTGATGAGATGCGTAGTTCATGGAGTAGATTCAAGATTGTTGGTTGTCGGTGTGTGATGGGGAGACGGTTTGTATTGTTTTGGTGATAGATTCTATGTTTGTGGGGAGTGGCGTCACTCCCCACACCCCACCGCCGGAGGAGGAACCCTCCCCGGACACCTCGATCAAAGGCATAGGTGCGTGGTTTTATTTTGTGGTTTATAACTTGGGCTGTGAGTCAAGCGGCCGCAAAGAAGGATAGGGTATGGCTATTTTTTTGTTAGCTATGCCCGATTTATCTCATAGTGAAAGCAGTTAGGGATTTTTTGACGATGAGTAAGACTCTAAATGGGAAGAAGTGTCGTTTATTGCGTGGATTCAAGATTGTTGGCTGTTGGTGTGTGATGAGGAGACAGTTGAGGATGTTTTTTTGATTGATTATGTATTTGCGGGGGATGCTGCCATCCCCCGCACCCCACTGCCGGGGGTGGCGACTCCCCAGACCCCTCGATGAACTGCAATGTGTATTTGGTGGATGTGCGGTAATGCGACTTTGGGTAGTGGGTAGAAAGTTCTTAAAGATCATCTGGCAAACGGGGACAAGCACCCCGTTTGTTGAAAATGCCATGCATTTTTTAGGGCGAATGGGCGAAATGAAGTTTCAGCGAAACCTCGTTTCATTTGTATTCGCCATGTAGTAGATATGTGAGGGGAAGCGGGCGCAGGCATGCGCGGCAGAGTTTTGCCGACGCCCCTACGCGTGACAATAAATATAATAATAATATGACAGGGCAGCCCTTTCTTTTCGGGTGATATCACCCGTAAACTTCTCATTATCAAAAGAATCTATAGTAATTTTCGTCTTATAATTATCGATAGAGGTAGAACGATGGCGACGGTATTCATGAAGTGGTTGGAGAGAAGGCCGAAAGATTACGACCGGGGGATTGGTATGCTAACCCTGGGGCGGTTGGAGAGGCTGAAAAAGAAGATCGCAGATGTGTACGTAAAGGGGGGAGAACGAGTGCTAGAAATCGGGTGCGGGACGGGGGCGTTGAGCGCCATAATGGGAGAGAAAGGGGCACAGGTAACAGCCATCGACGCAAGCCCGGCGATGCTGGCCGAAGCGGAGGAAAAGGTCAGGGCAGCAGGGCTAGAGGAACGGGTGACGTTGAAATACTTGGATGCGGTGATGATAGGTGAAGAATTCCAGGGGGAAAGCTTCGACGTTATCGTGTCGACGCTGGTATTCAGCGAGCTGCCCGGGGACTTGCAGAAATATGTGTTGGCGGCGTGCAAACGGCTGTTGGCTCCGGGTGGGCGGATGGTGATCGTGGATGAGGTTATCCCGGATGGATTTTTTATTAAATTATCATATTACCTGGTACGACTCCCCCTGGCGCTGGTCACGTGGCTGGTGACACGGACAACGACCTCCCCCCTGCGGGGTTTCGGATTCTTGCTGGCGCAAGCCGGATACAAACTTATAAAAAGCGAACCCACGCTCATGGGCAGTCTGGTGCTGTTCGTAGCAGAGGTTGGCAGGGAAGATCAATTCGTCGCCAATGCAGTGGGGGTACTCGCCCACAAGGTGACAATCAAGACGCTGCTGGCGGACCTGTATGCGCTGTTCTTCCGGATGATCCCGCCCTATCCCAAGGTACGGCCGGGGCTGTATAAGGTGGGGGAACCCGCTCCGGATTCACCGGTGCTGGTAACGGGGAACTACACGCTAACTGTGCGACGGCTGGTGAAGGCCATCGACGGGGAGGTGAACGCCTGGGTAGTGGTGGCGGATTCGGCAGGGATCAACGTGTGGTGCGCGTCGGGGGGGAGATTCTTTACGGCGGACAAGGTCATTGCGGCGGTGAAAACTTCCGGGGTGGAAAGAGTGGTGAAACACCACTCCCTTATTTTGCCACAGCTGTGCGCCAACGGGGTGGACGGGTGGCGGGTACGGGAGGAGACGGGATGGGGCGTACATTGGGGACCAGTGAAAGCGGCCGATATCCCGGGGTATTTGGCGGCAAACAAGAAGAAGTCCGATAAAATGCGACAGGTGGCGTTCCCCCTCAAGGACCGGCTGGAGATGGTAACGGTCACGCTGGGATTCTACGGGCTGATGATCCTGGTGCCCCTGGCAATTTTCTGGCGGGAGATGTTCTGGCCGATCAGCATTGCCCTGGTGAGCCTGTCATATTTCTATGCGATCTTCCACCCCTGGCTGCCGGGTGAGGACGGGCTGGTGAAGAGCATCCCGATGACGGTCATCACGCTGCTGGGATTCTTTACCTATACGCAATTGATAAACCCGCTGCCGCCCGAGACGACATTCAGGTGGGGCGTGGGATTGGTGGCAATGGCGGTGTTCACAGCGGGGGAACTGCAGGGGATGTCGCCGAGGATGCGGGGGGAGCAAGCCAACTGGGGATGGGAGGGGGTGACCTTTGCAATCCTGGGATTGCTGTATTGGCTGGTACCCCTGGGAATGGGATGGAGGTAATAGCATGGCGAAGGAACCGACTTTCATTTCGGCGATGATGGAACATGGGGATATCGCCAAGAAGCTGCGCAAATTGAGAATATATTTCGATGCGGAGAAATGTAAGGGGGTGTGGCAGTGTTACGAGGTGTGCCCGATGGGGCGATGGGCGCCGGACCGGGAGAGGCGGACGGTGGTGGAGATCGAGGAGCGGGTGTGCATCGCCTGCGGGGCGTGTGTGCTGCAGTGCCCGGAGGGGGCGATTAAGTTGAGGTAGTGGGGTCAAGCAGGATTTATTTACCAAAACTTGAAAGTATGATAGAAGCGCACCCTTAGCAAATCTCTTCCTCAAGGGCTGGCGAGATGATAGTTATTGGTTTGCCGTGTGTCAGGTTTTATTGAATTACTTGATGAGTTAACCGTCAGCGATGTTTTGTTGGTGAGTTAGATTCTATGTGGGAAGATGTGTGGTTTATGGAGTGGATTCAAGATTGTTGGTTGTTAGTGTATGAGGAGGAGACGGTTGAGTTTTTTTTTCGTTTTTTTTTGCGGGGGATGGCAGCATCCCCCGCACCCCACTGCCGGGGTGCAAATCTACGATTTGCTTGGGAGAATGCCTTGCATTCTCCACATGCGCCAGGATAACCGAAGGTTCTCCAAGGTCAGCATAGCTGACCTTCACCCGGACCCCTCGATCAAAGGCATAGGAGCGTCATTTAATTCTCTGGTTAATAACGAGGTATTCGGGCCAAGCGGCCGCAAAAATGGGGGGTGGAAGGAAATGGGTGTAAGTTTGGACGATCGTGATGCGAGGACAGGCGAGGTTTGTTGATTGGCTTTATGTTTTTGGGGAGATGTGTGGTTTATCGCGTGGATTCAAGATTGTTGGTCGTTTATGTGTGATGAGGAGATGGTTGAGGATGTTTTGGTGGTGGATTTAATATTGTTGGGGGTCGTTTGACCCCCAACACCCCCAATTGGGGGGAAAGTTCCCCCCAAACCCCTGCAATGAACTGCAATGTGTATTTATCAGATAAACGACAGTGCGTCTTTAGGTAGTGGGTAGAAAGTTCTTAAAGATCATCTGGCAAACGGGGACAAGCACCCCGTTTGTTGAAAATGCCTTGCATTTTCTTAGGCAAAGACATAGTCTTTGTTATTGAACCAGAGTAATAGGAGGTTCTCCAAGGTCAGCGAAGCTGACCAATCCCACACCCCCCTGCCAGGAGTGCGACTCCCCGGACCCCTCGATGAACTGCGGTGTGTTTTTGATGGATGTGCAGCAGTGCGTCTTAAGTATATTGGTAGATGGGTCTTAAAGATCATCTGGCAAACGGGGAAAAGCACCCCGTGTTTGCTGAAAATGCTTTGCATTCGCCACGCGACTGAGGGGGTGGGCAAAAGAAATCAATAATTCATCCTTGATATAGAACGGATGTTCTGGTATGATATATACAGCACAGCGCATCTTTTTTAGACTGCGAGAGTGAAGCCCTTCCCACTGCCCGAACGGTTCCATGCATTCACTCCCCCTCCCCACGACCTCCTATCACGAAGCTGTGCAAGGAAATCTCATGCCGACATCGGGCTTTTCAATCATCTGGAGAAGCGTCGGGCGGTTCTTCCGGCGAACAGACCCCTCCGCCCCAGGATACGGGGAGAGAGGACAGTACGCGGGTGCGCCGGACCCGGAGGCGCTCGTCGACGCCCTAGATGAAGAGACAAGCGAGATGCTGGCAAAGCTGGCCGAGCGGGAACGCGTCGACGCCTACGACTATGCCCTCGACCTACTGCGCTACACGATCCGGTTCCAATACCGGGAAAGCGATCAAAGGATCACCCGCTGGAAGGACCTGACGGGGCGGGAGCAGGAGGTGGCCGCGCTGGTCTGCCGGGGAAAGACCAACCAGGAGATCGCGGCGAAGCTGTGCATCTCGGAGGAAACGGTCAAGAAGCACGTCAGCAGCGTGCTGCGGAAGTTCGAGGTCAAAGGACGGGGAATCCTAAAGTGGATGCTGGACGACTGGGGCTTCGAGAATCCGGAGAAGCCCTGGGAAAGCCAGGGAGATATCGGGCCAGGCTCTCCCCAACCCCCATCCCTGCATCCCCCGGAGAGGTAGTACGAAAATACCTCCCACA
This sequence comes from Anaerolineales bacterium, assembly GCA_050115475.1. Taxonomy (GTDB): domain Bacteria; phylum Chloroflexota; class Anaerolineae; order Anaerolineales; family UBA11579; genus JASFQL01. Next base: position 19,106 of record JASFQL010000036.1, on the reverse strand, counting down.
ATTACACCAAGAGGTATAGATTAAGAATATAAAAGCCGTTACGCTGGGGATATGATCCAAGTCTGCAATCTGCACCCCGGTACAATAACGCTCGTTACCGGCCCGAAAGGCGCCAACTCCCAGGCGATGCACAGGCTAATGGTGGAAGCCGCCCTGCAGGGTCCGGTGCGGGCGCTGCTAGGCGGCAACCGCTTCTCGTTCTACGACATCGCCTACGCCCTGGCCGCCGAGACCAGGCGGTACGAAGACATCCTCCGGAACAACATCACGCTATCACGGGCAGAGACCTGCTACCAGGTCGTGGAACTGCTGCTGGAAACGCCGACAAGCGCGACGCTCACGCTGGTCTCCGACCTGCTGGCCTCCTTCTACGACGAAGGGGTGCCGGAAGGGGAGATCGACCAACTGCTGTTCGAGAGCGTCCTCCAGCTAAGCCGATTGAGCAGCCAGGCGCCGGTGGTTGTGAGCGCATACGGGAAGGAAAACCGGCCGCGTCTGCTGAAAGCCCTCGAAAACAAAGCCGACGAGGTCTTCCGCCTCGACCCAGCCCCGCAGGCATCTGCTGCCAGGGGCCAGTTCATGCGGTGAGGAAGCGATGGGACACACGATACCACCGTTCACCATGCAGTATAAGATCGAAAGAGGGCGGTTCGACGCCTTCCGGCGGGCCCTGCTGCTGGCGGAGGACAAGCGCCTGTTCGCCGACCTGTGGAACCGGGCCGAATTCCACGTGCCGGCGGCCGAGAAAGCCGCCCACCCCCTGCCCATCGCCACCATCCTGATGATGGTGAACCTCGAACAGGAGAAGACGATCTACCAGCTCAGACAGAGAACACAGAAGTTATCCGAACGGGCAGCCGCCCTAGAAAAGGAGAACCAGAAGAAAGCTGTGCAGATCGCCTACCTCAACGACCGGCTGGAGGACCTCGAGCGGAACCTGGAAGACAGGCTGGCGGCCTTCCGCGCGGAAGTGCTGGAGATCAAGTATGAATATGTGCCGTAAACTCAGCGGCTGGGTCCTATCCGTTTACCCGGATGCGGCCGATGGCGCGGTCCTGTGGCTGCTGGGCGAGGATGGGGAACGCTACCGGCTGACGCAGGCGTTCAAAACCACCTTCTACCTCTCCGGGGAGCGAGGGCGGCTGCAAAATGTCCGGGACTATTTGAGCGGCCTGAAGAACCCGCCCGGGACGGCTTTCGTGGAGCGGGAGGATTTGTACAAGGGGCTGCTGCGCGTCCTGGCCGTCCAGGTGGACAACCCGGTCGCCCAACAGACGCTCTTCTTCCGGCTCAAGAAACGTTTCAATGGGGTGCGGTACTACGACGCCAGAATCCCTTTCCCGATCCGCTACGGGGTGGCCCACAAGGTGTTCCCCATGGCGCACTGCCGACTGGAGATCGACGAGCGGCAGCGGATCGTCGAGATCGAGGCCCTGGACAGCCCATGGGACCTGGAGTATGGGCTGCCCCCCCTGCGTTCGCTGGTGATCGAACCCGACGTCACCCCAAGCCACGCCCCGCCAAAAACCCTGACAATAAGGTTCGAGGACGAAACCCAACAAATCAGTCTGGAGGATGAGAGAAGGCTGCTGCGCCAACTGCAGGACACCCTCAACGCCAGGGACCCCGACGCAATCTTCGCCCGGTGGGGGGACGGGTGGCTGTTCCCGCACCTGATGCGCATTGCGGAAAAGCAGGGCATCGACTTCAACCCCAGCCGGGACGAACGGCAACGCATCCATACGATCCAGGAGGCGACGTTCGAGAGTTACGGCAGCATCTATTTCCGGGCGACGCAGGCGCACCTGTTCGGGCGGTGGCACATCGACCCCAAGAACTCGACGATGAACATGGGCTTCAATTTCAGCATGCGCTCGGCGATCGAGCTGGCGCGCCTGACGGGCGTCTCGGTGCAGACCGCGGCGAGGAACAGCCCGGGGTCGGGCTTCACGGCCATGCAGATCCGGGAAGCGCTCGGGCGGGGTGTTTTGATCCCGCTGCACAAACGCCAGACGGAGCGCTTCAAGTCGGCCATGGGGCTGAACGACGCCGACGGCGGGGGCTTGAACTACCGGCCCCTCGTGGGGGTGCACAGGCAGGTCGCCGAACTGGATTTCTTCTCGATGTACCCTTCGATCATGGAAAGCTGGAATATCAGCGGGGAGACCGTGGGGGTGGAAGGAAAGGAGACGAGGTACGTGCCGCAGAACCAAGTGCCCATCCGGCAGGACGTCCCTGGATTGGTGGCGAGCGTGCTGCGCCCGCTGCTGAAAAAACGGTATGCCGTCAAACAAGTGCTACGAAGCTTAGCGGCGGACGACCCACAGGGTCCGATCCTCCAGGCGATCTCGGATGCGTGCAAGTGGCTGGGGTACGTCAGCTTCGGCTACCAGGGGTACAAGAACAACCTCTTTGGGAACATCCAGGCGCATGAAGCGATCTGCGCTATCGGCAGGGAGAGCCTGGTGGTCGCCATCGAAGCGGCGCACGAGATGGGCTTCAAGGTGCTGGCGGCCAACGTGGACAGCCTGTTCGTGCAGAAAGCGGGGGCGAGGTTACCGGTGGATTTCCAAGCCCTGATGGAAGAGATCGATCGCCGCACGGGGTTGGTGATCGAACTGGATGGCATCTTCGACTGGCTGATCTTCACGGCATCGAAGATAAACCCGCGGATCGGGGCGGCCAACCGCTACTTCGGTAAATTCGACCACGGAGACCTCAAGGTCAGGGGAATGGCGCAGCGACGGTCGGATACGCCCAACTGGATCATCGATGCCGAACATGAGATCATGGCGCTGTTGGGGAGTGAGGTAGATGGGGGGCGCCTGACAGACTACGTCCCGGAGATCATCGCCAAGACCAAGCGCTACTTCTCGGACCTGGACGCCGAGCGCGTTCCGCTGGAAGACCTGGTCTGCCGGAATAAAATGGCCAAGGCACTAGAGGAATACACCGGGGTCTCACCGGCGGCCAAAGCTGCCAGGCAGCTGGCGGCGGCGGGCAAGCAGGTGCGGGTGGGGCAGCGGGTGGATTTCATCTACATCCACGGGCAGCGGACCAGCGTCTATCCATGGGACCATCCGGTGAAACCCGACTACACGATGGTCAGTAAAAAGCGGTATAAGGAGCTGCTCCTGCGGGCTGTGGGCCAGATCCTCTCTCCGCTGGGGATGAGTGAGGAAGAACTGGCCGACCTGGCCTTCGATGGGGTGAAGCAGCTCCCGCTGTGGCCCGATGAGGGCGATTGGGACGAATTCAACGACGAGTTACTGGAAGAAGAACCTTCCCTGGCAGAAGCGCTGTTCGCACCTTATACGCTATCCCGGAACCGGCGCGAGTCGCGGCAGGGATAAAGGCGGTACAGCGACGGCCAAGGAATTCAAATGATAGGGTGCGGTATCAGCCAAAGCGCCCGGTGAAGGACCGATAATGGACGTAATTATGTTCCTGGCAATCTACAAACGCTCGAAGCCAACATGGTAATCACGGTGAGAATCACGTAGGAGACGGCAATACGCCAACGAATGATTGAGGAGACAAGCAATAGAATAAAGAAAAATCCCAAAAAACAAACATATCTGGGACTCATCGAGAATCCAACTTCATCTCTTACGATCTGAAGGAACCGAACTCTACTGTTTTAGGAATGAATCATTCAATTTCCACTGGTCCCAGCGGCTTAAATTCTGCGGTGAAATGGCGCATGAGGGGCGGTTGATAGGTAATGCGGAAACCCTGTAATTTTTCTTTATTTTTCGATATTTCAAGCAAGGTATCGACAACATAATCCAAATGACTCTGGGTATACACCCTCCTTGGAACAGCCATACGGACGAGATCGAGTTTGGGCAAGACTTCCTTCCCGGTATTGGGGTCGACGTAGCCAAAGGCCACCGTCCCGAGTTCAACCACGCGAATACCTCCGGCGAGATATATGGCGACAACCAAGGTTTGGCCGGGGAGTTCCTTTTGGGGGATATGAGAAAACATTTCCAGGGCATCGATATATACGGCGTGAGCCCCGGGGGGTTCGATGATGGGGATGCCGCCCTTTAGTAATCGTTCAGCCAAATACCTGGTCTGCCCCAAACGGTATTCGAGATAGGGCTCCTCAAGGGCTTCTTTCAATCCGACAGCCATCGTATCTAGATCCCTTCCGGCCAAACCGCCATAGGTGGGGAACCCCTCACGAACAATCAGTTCATTCCTGGCTTGCTCGTAAAGGTCTTTATCGTTCATGGCCAAAAAACCACCAATATTGACGATGCCATCTTTCTTGGCACTCATCGTGGCACCATCGGCAAGGGAAAAGGTCTCCTGTGCGATTTCCAAGGGGGTCTTCTCCTGATAGCCCGGTTCACGCAGTTTGATGAAATAAGAATTCTCAGCAAAACGACAAGCATCGATAAAGAAAGGGATCCCGTATTCTTTATACAGGGCTGAAACCTGCCGAATATTCTCCATCGAGACAGGCTGACCCCCACCGGCATTATTGGTGATGGTTATCATCCCAAAAGGAATCTTGTCCCTACCAAGCTCTTCGATGAACCGACGGAGTTTGGCAATATCCATATTGCCTTTGAAATCTACCCGCTTGGCAGGATCGTAAGCATCGTCGTGGATGAGGTTGGCAGGATTGCCACCTCTAGCGCGGATATTGCCTTCGGTGGTATCGAAATGCATATTCGAAGGGATATAGTCCCCGGGGTTCACCAACACGCTCGAAAGAATGTTTTCTGCGGCGCGCCCCTGGTGGGTGGGCATAAAATATTCGAAACCGAATATCTCATCAATGACGGCTTTCAGCCGGTGGAATGAACTTGCCCCAGCATAGGATTCGTCTCCCTGCATGAGGGCAGCCCATTGATTTTGACTCATCGCACCGGTACCAGAATCGGTCAACAAGTCAATATAGACATCTTGAGCGTCAAGCTTGAAAACGTTATACTTTGATTTCTTGATGGCTGCCAAGCGCTGTCCACGATCAATCAAGCGGATCGGCTCAACCATTTTGATACGGAAAGGTTCGGGGATGTATTTTGGCATCCAATATCCTTTGTATCTCATCCGGATTCGAAAACCGTGAGGAATATTTAGTTAGTGGACTCACATTATAATTCGATACATTTCTCCATACTATCAATCATGTTCTCTAGAATTTTAGTATTTTAATTATCAGCTGGGGGATTGGCTGTATGATCACCATTATGAATGTCCTCACCTACCCATAAGTATGCACGCTCCTTTTAAAAATATCAATCAAACAAGGGTTTAAGACAACATAAATAATAAAGCCACAATAAATCGGCGAGCTTTGCAGGTGAATATAAAGGATGCGCTGCTGTTGGGCCAAAAGAAAAAAACAGAAATTTACCAGGCTTCAGTCAACAATCTTATCCAGGTTGTGGCAGGCGACCTGATGACCATCGCCGACATCATCCAAGCTGGGCATCGTTCGTTCACATTCTTCAGTCACATAGCGGCACCTTGGATGGAAAGGGCAGCCTGAAGGTGCGTGGATAGGACTGGGCACCTCGCCTTCCAATATGATGCGTGCCCTTTTCTTCTCCACATAATAATCCGTAATCGGAACAGCGGAAAGCAATGCCCTGGTATAGGGATGCAGGGGGTTTTCGTAGATCTCCTCAGCGTCCATCATCTCTACGATCCTGCCGAGATACATCACTGCAATCACATCTGCGATATGGTGGACTACCGCCAAATCATGGGCGATGAAGAGATAGGTGAAACCACGCTCCTCCTGCAACCTCTTCAATAGGTTGATAATCTGCGCTTGAATAGAAACATCCAGCGCAGATACGGGTTCGTCACAGACAATCAACTCGGGATCACAGGCCAAAGCCCTGGCAATCCCTAAACGCTGGCGCTGACCCCCTGACATCTCGTGCGGATACCTATCACTCATGGAAACGTCCAATTCAACCGCTGATAACAACTCACCCATACGATCTTTAATTTCCGGCGAAGAATGGCGCTGCTTATCCGAAACGATGGCTTCCTTCAATATCCCATGAACAGATTGACGAGGGTCCAGGGAACCAAATGGATCCTGGAAAATCAACTGAATATCCCTACGGAAGGGGCTGATTTGTTTCTTGGACATGGTGGTAATATCGATGCCTTTGAAATAAACCTGGCCAGCGGTCGGTTGATACACACGCAAAACGCATTTGCCTGTGGTCGTCTTTCCGCAACCACTTTCACCTACCAAACCAAAAGTTCTGCCACTATCGATGAGAAAACTGACCCCATCAACAGCTTTAACGTATCCAACTTCCTTATCAAAAATACCTCTCGTGATAGGGAAATACATTTTCAGGTTTTCGACTTTCAGCAATGGTTTCCCATTCATGTTCTCACTCATCGTCCGTTCACCCCCACATCAAGATGACAGGCTGCAAAATGACTTTTTTCTCCTACCTGGCGAAGGTTGGGATATTCCTGCCTGCACTTCTCGTACACGTACTGGCAGCGGGGGGCAAAGGTACAACCTGGCGGTAAATCATGCAATCTCGGGGGAGCGCCTTGAATGGGCAGTAAGTCTTGCTCCCTTTTCGAATCCAGCCTGGGAACACTATCCAGCAATCCAAGTGTGTAGGGATGCCTTGAATGCATCAAAATATCTTCGGTGGTGCCCGACTCGACGATCTTACCCGCATACATCACGTACACCCGATCTGCATAACGTGTTACAAGCCCAAGATTATGGGTGACGATAATCACCGAGGTCTTGAATTTCTCCACAAGAGAGAGCAACAACTCCATGACCTGCGCCTGTGTGGTGACATCTAATGCGGTCGTAGGTTCGTCGGCGATGATTATTTTCGAACGGCAAGCGATAGCCGTTGCCGTCATCGCTCTTTGACACATACCACCACTCAACTGAAAGGGATAATCGGCCATACGTTCTTCTGCATCGGGGATGCCTACGGCTTTCAAGGATTCAACGCCAATGTCCCATGCTTCCTTCCTACTGCATTTTGTATGGGTCATGATCACCTCGGTCAACTGCTGACCAATCGTCAAAATGGGATTTAAGGAAGTCATGGGTTCCTGAAAAACCATTGAAATCCCTGCGCCGCGGATATCCCGCATTTCCTGCGATTCCGGCGGGAAATCCAAGAGGTTTTTGCCGTCAAATATCACCTGCCCTCCGAGGATCTTCCCAGGCGGGGATTGGATGAGCTGTATGACAGACATCTGGGAAACAGACTTGCCACAGCCACTCTCACCAACGATTGCGATGATTTCTTGCTCATTCAAATGAAAGGAAACACCATCAACTGCCTTCACCTCACCAACAGCCGTGAAGAACGAGGTCTTCAGGTCTTTCACTTCAAGCAATTTTTTCTTAGCCATTAAAGCTTTCCTCTCAATCTCGGATCGAGCGCGTCGCGTAAACCATCACCGACAATATTGAAGGCAACGACAACGAGCATGACGCAGAGACCGGGGAGAATTGCCAAGCGGGGGTGTAAAACCAGATAGTCATAGCCTTCAGAAACCATGACCCCCCAGGCAGGTGTTGGCGGGGTAATGCCCACACCCAAGTATGCAAGCCCGGCTTCGACCATGATTGCAATGCCAAGACTCATGGTGAAAATAACAATCAGCGGCGCAAAGCAGTTGGGCAGGAGGTGTTTTATCAATATCTTGGCGTCACTCTGACCAATCAGGGCCGCTGCGATCACATAGTCATTGTTTTTCAACGAGAGTACCATGCCGTAGACCATGCGTGTGTAGGCCGGTATGGCGCCGATGCCAATAACTATGCTTATTTCCAGGATGCTCTTCCCAACCACCATCGCCAGGACCATAGACAAGATCAAAGAAGGAATGGACAACTGAGCATCAATAATGCGCATGATGATCGAACTGATGAAACCCTCGAAATATCCGGCAATCAAGCCAAGGGTAATGCCTATCAGTCCTCCCCAAATACTGGCAAGCAAGCTGGTCGTGAGAGAAATACGGGCGCCATAGAGCAGCCGGGTGAGTAAATCACGCCCAATGTTATCCGTACCAAGCAAATGCTCGGCAGAGGGCTTAGCAAACAATAGAGTCAAATCCTGTTCAAAGGGTGTATAGGGCGTCAGTATAGGGGCGAAGAGGGCTGCAAACACGAACATCAGGATAATGGCAAGGCTTATCTTGACGATGATGCCGCGGCTCAGGATCACCCGGAAGACCTGATTCACGTTCTCGGTATATAGACTTCTCAGCATCGAGCTACTACCTCCTCGCCATCCTGATACGGGGATCGATTACCCCATAGAGAATATCGACAATCATATTCGCAGCAACGGTGAATAAAGATATGATAAGCACACAGCTCTGAACGACAAAATAGTCTCGATTACTGATCGCATGGGTCAGCATAGTGCCAATCCCGGCGATGCTAAAAACCTGCTCCACGAGTAAGGAACCGCCGATGACGACGCGCAACTGCATACCAATAATGGTGATTACCGGGATCAAGGCATTCTTCAAGGCATGCTTGAAAATAATCTTATACATGGGTATTCCGTTTGCACGGGCAGTACGAATATAATCCTGGTTAATCACCTCGAGCATGTTGGAACGAGTCTGCCTGGCAAGAGAAGCGAGCATGACGATGCACATACAGAAGACCGGCATGACGGCTTTTTTTAGATAAAGGGGAAAATCTTGGGAGGGCGCAGTAAAGCCCTGCATGGGCAAGAGTTTCAAGCCGATGGCGAATATGTATATGCCAACGATACCGATCCAGAATTGGGGTGTGCCTACACCCAAGGTGGCGATCAAAGTAATCACCTGATCGATCCATTTACCACGCTCCAGGGCGCTGATTATGCCAAATCCAACCCCAACAATGACGGCAATAATCATAGCAGGGATTCCTAACGATACTGTTCGGGGAAGACGCTCGTGCAACAAATCTGCTACGGGTCTATCAAATACGATAGAGAGACCAAAATCCCCTTTAAATAAACCGATAATCCACAAGAAGTACTGCTCACCAAGAGGCCTGGTCAAATTGAGCTCTTCGCGGACACGCTGGACATCGGATTCTGCTGCTTCATATCCCATCGCTAAACGAACAGGGTCTCCGGGTAAAAGATGCATAACGGAAAAGACAAATACGGATACCAAGAATACCACTAACAGGGCGATCAATATCCTCTTGATTATAAAATTGACCATAGATTCACTTCCTTAGAAAATGGGTACATCATCCTTCACATCAATAAAACCTATAACGGATATCTGACAGAATTATACACGCACAAAACTATTCAGTTTTCTCCTTCCCCCCTTTTTCGTGAGGAGATATCTTTAAATTCATTTTCACGCGCTATCCATTCTTCGTGATCCACAAGGGTCATCATCTGTTCCTTAAAGGTCGTATAACCACCCATATCATGTAATTCAGAATAGACAGAATTCTTATTCTTGAAGTTTTCAAGCCCATATTTCATCATGCCATACATGGCCGCTTTTTCAAAAATGTGCATGGTCACGAAATTAAAGCCCAACTCATAGACATCATTCAAGTCCACGTTGGGGACGCCATCTTTGGACATGACATCTGGCCACATCTTCCAGCCTTCGACATATCTTGCCACCCGTTGGGCATCCTCTAAATCGTGAACATTAACCATAATCATCTCAGCGCCCAAATCCTTGGCCCGCAAGGCACGCTCCATGGCTTCAGTGAAATCCGCCTCGTTTTTAAGGGGTAAGCCAATCCGGGCGATGGTCACACAATCTGTCCCTTCGCACGCAGCCAAGGTGGCTTTTACTTTCGAGAGCCATAAATCACGGGGCACCACCCTGGCGACATCACTCATAGCAACTTTTTCCCCTTTGGCGAGGGCATAAAAGAAACGCTCTGCCCCACGAATACCCGTCGAGTCATCAATCGTAATGCCCATGGCACCCGCTTTGAGGAGGCGGTGCATATTCCGATAGACCACAGCGGGGCTCTCAGCAAAACCGTCATCGGCGTCAACAATCAAGGGCCAGGGATTTACATTGGTTATGCGTTCGGTAATCCATACAATTTCATCAATCGTGGTGAAACCCATATCAGGGAGTCCACTCATACTATAGGAAACAGCGCCCCCCGAAAGCATCAAGGCTTTATAGCCACAAAGGTCTGCTGCCCTTGCCGAGATACAATCATATACGCAGGGCGCAAAAATCTGTTCCTCTGCAAGTAAATCACGGAATTTTTCTCTTTTTTCCATGGAGATATCCTCAATCCCTCACTCAAACTTGATGTCGTAGGACCTTGCGTTTAGGTCTGCCAGATCATTGAACTCATCTTCCATTGGCATCCACTTCTTCCAATAAGACAAAAGAATATGATGATCCTTACCGGGAAGCCAACCATCAAAGTCGTGCTCATCCACATAGACGGTGTTTTGATCCTTCATGGCGCGCATGCCATAATCAAGCATGCCGAACATGGCAGCTTTCTCTGTATAGTGCATGGTCACCAAGTTGAACCCAAGTTTTTCGATGTCAGCCAGGTCTACATCAGACCTTCCATCGGTCACGCTAACATCCGGCCACATCTTCCAACCCGGGTCCCTTTCAGCAACGAGTTTACCCTGTTCCAGCGTCTTTAGTCCGATCACCAGGGTCATGTCCGCACCAAGGGCGCGGGCTGCAAGGCAACGTTCAAGGGCTTCATCCATTCCAAGGTTGGAGGAAGTGGTCACAAGAAAGGGCTGCGATGAGGCTCCATTGGCCTGGCCGGCGGATTCTTCGATCCCATATTGTGAAACCAACGCTTCGGTACGGGCAATCACCATGCAGTCTGTATTCTTGACAGCTTCCACAGCCGCTTTAATCTTCGACAAAAAGACTTCCCTTGACACCACCTGGAGGGGGCCTTCACTTTCATTGAACTGCCGCTCCCACCCGCGAATACCGGTGGAATCATCGATAGTGACTGCCATGGCCCCAGCTTTTGCCAGGCGCATCACAGTACGATAGGTATTGAGAGGGGATTCGCCGTAACCTTCATCGGCATCCACAATGATGGGCAGTGGAGAGTAATCCGTCATACGGGTCGTCATCCAAAGCAGTTCATCAGGATTCAACAGTCCCATATCAGGAATGCCGCACATGCTGTAAGCATAGGCACCTCCGGAAAGCAGGGCAGCCTCGAAGCCGGCGAGTTCAACACAACGCACGGAGAGGCAGTCGTACACACAAGGCGCAATCACCTGACCTTTTTCGAGCAGTTCTCGAAGTGTGGTCTTATTTTCGTTCATTATATAAATCCTCCATGGGCTAGCGGAAGGTGAAACTCCATCTTTTCGAAGATCATGAAAACTCGGCCAATCCTTCGATGGCATAAGCACGAACGGGCGAAGAATCGAGACCTTTAATGTATAAAGGTGAATAGGACATAAAAAAGATATCTTTTTCGAGAAGTTCAAGGTTCTTCAGCACTTCGAGAAAAAGAATATTTTCTGCAAGCAACACATCATGGAAAGGTTTCACATCCTCATTGCGGTTTTCTATGGAGACACCATTCCCAAAACCGACACACTTTACCTTGCGGTCACGAAGCCAGAGGGCCGTTTCTTTATTTACAAAGAGACGCTTGTCCTCTTCCGTATTGGTTTTTTCTGTAAAGGGGGTTAACTTATAGGGTGAATCGATAATAATGATATCATCCTGGCGGAGTTTTTTACCGCAGGTTTTCTCCAACATGTCAGGGGAAATATAGGCATTCGGCTTCGCATCCGAAAAATTCACGTAAACGGCACGGCCTAAAAAACTCGTCAACGGCAATGAGGATACGTCAGGCCAGTCGTCATCGTGATGGTAAGGACATTCCGCATGGGTCCCCAGGTGGCTGGTAATATCGATGTTGGTATGGAAATCGGGAATGGGACCGCCGGTATTGAAACGGAAGAGATGACAGCGCCTGGTTTCCGTTGCCGGATCAAGCGGTTTCGTCAAATCAACAACTCGTAAATTTCCTATGTGGTAAACGCTCATGATTTCTCCTCATCAAATTGAATTACTTATCCAAGTTTTTGTTTTCCATGGCATGAATCAAAGAAACAACAAACTCATGATACGGCACCGGGACATCCAGGCGGTTAGCGGTATCAACAACAGAACCACTAATCGTATCCACTTCGGTGCGAACGCCGTTCTTCAAGTCCGCATAGATGGAAGTATAGCCATCCCTGGCATTGTCAAGAACCCTTTTAATTTCCTCAATAACTTCTTCCGCGTCGAAGTGAGAAAAACCTTCGGCATTCGCAACCGCAACGGCTTCGTGGGCGAGCCATTCCATCAGGGGACAAGCATAGGGATCATCCAAAATAAAGCCAAGAGGGACCTGCAATACAGCCGTCAGTGAGCTTGCAGCTGTATTCAGGAATAATTTTTTCCAGATCTGCTCTTTTACGTTATCAGATACCGTCGTTTCAAAACCGCAATTTGAAAAGGTATCTGCAATATGCTGTATTCTCAATCTGTTCCCCCCCAGAATACCAATGGTCGTTTTGCCGCCACCGCCATGGTGAATATGTCCATCTGAGATAATGGAGCTGTTGTGCTGGGTGGTTCCTATCAAAACGTGATCGTCGTCGGTGAATTGAATCAATTTGGCCTCATGCCCAGCACCGTTTTGCAAGGTCATGATATAGGTGTCTTTTCCAATGAGGTGCTGATTCTGTTTCAAAGCATCCAATGTAAACATGGATTTGACAAATACAACGATCAAATCCATTGCATTCAAGCCGGATGTGTCTGTCGTGGCCTTGGGCATAAAGACGTTCTCTCCGTCTTTCTCAGCAATCGCAACACCTTTCTCGATTATCGTTTTCACACGCTGCTCATCGATATCCACCATCCATACATCATTGTGTTGGGAGAGGTATCCCCCAAACAAACAACCCATTGCGCCTGCTCCAAGAATTGTGATATTCAAAGTCTTCCTCCTACTAAACCTCTAGCTGTCTTCATTAGTAATATACATGAACTCAGTTATTCCAATCAGGCCAGGAAAAGAAATATAAAAACTACAACTTGCAGGCTGTTTACTGATTCTCTCATTTATAAAATGAAAGTAAGTCATACTATACCAAACTCCTCCTCCTCCCTTAATGTAATCTAACCTTCGCCCGAATAATCGGGCGAAGGTTAGTGTGCTGTATCTTAACAAACCCCAAAAAAATTATTCGTCGAGCCAAGCGAGGTGCCAGGAATCAGCATATAGGCCGGTCGCATAAATGTCTGATTCTTTCAAATCAGCATTATAGGCAACAACATTTTTCGTCAAGACGATGACTTTCATCAAGGCCTGCTCTTCGAACACCTTATAGGCAATATCTTGGAACAGGTCAATGGCAGTTTCCTCATCTGCTGCAACGGCTTCATTTATCATGTCGTTTACTTCATCAGTGTGCAGGAATGTATCAACACCCAAGGCAAAATCCAAGCCCTGAACGAAGTTGGCTGCCAATTGGGAAGCCTGGCCATTACGGGTGCCCATGGGGTGCAGGAGCATACCATACTCATGATCGCCAATGTAGGCCTTAAAGTTTGCACGTTCAACGATGAGGATTTCAACCGTGATACCCACATCGGCGAGCTGCTGAGCAATAATCTGTGCTCCGTCCTCCAACTTATTGACCTCGAGCACGATTCTGGTTGTGAAGCCATCTTCATAACCGGCATCCGCAAGCAATTCCTTTGCTTTGGTGGGGTTATATGGGAAACCTGTTACATTAGGAGAATAGACAGGATCCACGGATTTGGCCCACTGATTACTCTCGAAGTAATAACCCTTTGTGGTAACTTCAGCGATTGTTTCGGCGTCAATTGCATAGCCGACTGCCTGACGGACGCGAAGATCATAGAACGGATCATCCTCATCCATCGCATTGAAGCAGAGGGTAAAGCCAGTACCAGTTAACGCAGAGGTATCAACAATAATACCTTCTTTGCCCTCAAGGCTAATCGCAAGGTCATACACGTCCACCGGTAAGATGTCAAGTTCTCCGGTCTCAAGGGCTGCGGCTGCGATCTGGGGGTTCGTGTAAATGACCATGTTGAGGCCATCCAAACGGGGAGTACCACGCCAATAATCTTCAAAGGCCACGAAGTTTACAGATACATCGTGATCCCAGCTATCGAACATGAATGGGCCTGTACCAACAGGATGCTCCTGCAAATAATCTTCCCCATAGGTTTCGAAAGCGAGTTTGGAAGTGATAAAGCAGGTGCGAGCCAGCGCTGTCGGCCAGAGGGAATCCCACTGGTTCATATTGGCTACTACGGTGTATTCATCCACAGCTTCTGCATTGTCGAACTTACCATAGAATGATCCGGATAGAACGCCGCTTTCCTTGTACTTGTTCAGGTTCCAGGCTACAACATCCGCGTTCAGATCGCTACCGTCATGGAATTTGACACCTTGCTTTACAACAAAGGTGTAGGTCAAAGAATCCTGGTCAGGTGTGATGGATTCGATCAGATAGGGCTGAGCAGCACCGTTTTCATCGTACATCATGAGAAATTCATTTGTAATGTGTAAAACGGAGATGTCAGTCGGGTTGCGAGTCGTCCAAGCAAGTAAAGTGGTCGGTTCACTGCTAATCATGTAATTGACAGTTCCACCAGTCTTGAAGGCCGGCTCCTCTGGTTCCTCAGTTGTGGTTTCTTCAGTCCCCTGATCAGCTACAGGCGGTTCTTCAGTATCAGCATCAGGCTGACAAGCAGCCAAAGCCATGCTTAAAACAATAAGCAAACTCAGAAATAAAAGGGTCTTTCGCTTCATTTTCTAGTCCTCCATAAATTTGGGGTAGAAAGGATCGTTTGAAATACATAACATTCTCAAACACTCGATAAAATCGAGGTTTTGCCAGATATGAGGAATATTCACCTTCCTTTCCCTGTGATTATCCACAGGATACCTTTTCGTCTTCCGTAAAATCTATCTTTACGAGGAATGATTTGATTGTTTTCATATACTTTGATTACCAAAAAAACCTGAATGGATGTTTGTCCTTTATTCGTGTGAGAATTTATGTAGATACTCACTAAAACGGCTTGACAGTGATTGGTTATAGCCGTATAATCTGTATAAGTATCCGTGAACGCTCACGTTAGCGCTAACGTGATTATACATTGAAGATTTTTGAATGTCAATATGGTAATTTGATGACCGGGCGGAACGCACACAATCCTTACCACTTATCAGCAACACTTATTCGACCTGTCTATTCAATGGTATCCTTTTTCCTGCACATCCACGATCAAGCCATGTTGACAGATTACCTCACAACACCCTTGTTTTTTGAGCCAGAGGAACAAGCATGAGTAAACGAGTCACTCTAGCAGACGTTGCCAAAGAAGCAGGCGTATCACCTCAAACTGTTTCGCGGGCAATAAACGATAAGGGCGAGATCAGCACCGAAACCAAGGAACGCATTCTCGAAATTGCACAGCGACTCGGCTTCCGCCCAAACTACATTGCCAGGAGCCTGGTCAAAAAACAAACGACGACTTTAGGTATCATCGTCCCCGATATCACCAATCCATTCTTCTCTGAGATTGTGCGTGGTGTCGAAGACTGCGCCCGCACCCATTCCTACAATGTTTTTCTATGCAACACAGATGAAGTCCCTGAACGCGAAGAAACCTCCCTCGACTCGCTTATCGAAAAACAAGTCGACGGCATCGTACTTTGTTCGTCCCGCCTTGGAGAGAAGGAACTCATCAATAGAATAGAAGAATTCTCGTTTGCTATTCTCGTCAACCGGGAAATTCATCCTCCACATGAGAATATCGGCACACTTATATTCGATGACGCCATGGGCACCCAGAGAGCGGTGGAGTACCTCGTCCAACAGGGGCATCGATCGATTTCATTTTTGGCTGGCCCGCAGATCTCCCGTTCAGGCCAGAAGCGTCTAGAAGGTTACTACGCCAGCATGAATAATAGTGGATTAACTACAGATCCAGCATTGGTGCACCACTGTGAACCAGGTATAGAGGGCGGCCAGTCTGTCGGCCGAATTCTCCTCGAAGAGCACCCAGAAGTGACAGCTATACTTTGCTACAACGATCTGGTAGCAATCGGCGCTATTCAGGCTGGACAGGCAAACAACCGAAAGGTTCCCGATGATCTTTCGATCATTGGCTGTGACGATATCCCTATGGCGTCTCTCATCCGTCCTTCGCTCACCACACTGCAAATGTCAATTCGAGAAGCAGGATGTACTGCGATGCAGTCATTGATCAATCTAATCGAAGGGCGCAAGCCAGGCGAATTGAACAGAGTCTTTCCCCAAAAACTCGTGATACGAGAATCCACATCCAAGGCTCCGATAACTGCTTAAATCATATGAATAACCCTCCACTTCAAACCCAAGCACCGAACACGGCCTGGAAACATCAAGCGGAAGAAGCAAGCCTATATATGAATATTGGTGTTTTCCCAGGAACGACATCTAAAAATATAATATCAATGAAGCAGATGCCGCGGGCCTGGAGGTAAGTATGGCGTTATTTCAACTATCGGAAAATCGCTTATTCGATTCCAATCCGTCAATTTGCGACCTGGCGAGTGAGCTTTATGAATTCGTAAAGCCTATGCCATTAATCTGCCCACACGGCCACGTCGACCCACGTCTCTTCGCCGATCCAAAGGCCACCTTTGGTACACCCGCCGACCTCTTCATTATCCCCGACCACTACGTTACGCGAATGTTATATTCTCAAGGGGTCCCACTCGAATCACTGCTTGAGGGTGGTCACCGAAAAATATGGCAGGCCTTCTGCGAAAACTTCCATCTTTTTCGAGGCACTCCGAGTGGGATTTGGCTGATGGATGAACTTTCATCCGTTTTTGGTGTGGATGAAAAACCAAACGCCTCAAATGCGGACCGCCTGTTCGACTTCATATCGGAAAAATTATCCTCTGTTGAATTTTCACCTCGCAATCTCTTCGACCATTTCAATATCGAAGTCCTATGCACGACCGATGCTGCGACGGATTCCCTTGAAGACCACCAGACGATTTCTCAAAGTGGATGGAATAGACGCATCCTCCCGACTCTCCGCCCAGACGCCGTGGTCAATCTGGATATGCCAAACTGGAAGGGAAATATCGATAAACTCAGTAAGGTCAGCGGTATAGACATTCTGGATTACCAATCATTCATCCGGGCGCTGGAACAGAGACGCAGCTTCTTCAAATCGATGGGCGCAACAGCAACAGACCACTCCACTCTCACTCCTGCCACCGAGGAACTGACGCCATCTGAAGCAGAGGCGATATTCCAGCGGGCTCTCAATGGTGAAAACACTACGCAGGACTCAACTCGCTTTACGGCGCACATGATGATGGAGATGGCGCGCATGAGTATCGAGGACGGGTTGGTCATGCAGTTGCACCCCGGTTCCTTGCGCAACCATAACGAGACCATCTTCCAAAAATTCGGATGGGACAAAGGTGCGGACATCCCCCTCAAAGCGGAATTCACGCGCAACCTGCTTCCACTTCTCAATAAATACGGCAACGATTCACGCCTCACACTCATCCTGTTCACCCTTGACGAGGCAACGTATTCTCGTGAACTCGCCCCACTGGCAGGTCATTACCCTGCCTTGATTCTGGGCCCTCCCTGGTGGTTCCATGACAGCATCAACGGGATGACACGCTATTTCGAGCAGGTCATGGAAACTGCAGGACTCTACAACACAGCCGGGTTCAATGACGATACCCGTGCCTTTTGTTCTATCCCAGCGCGGCACGACGTTTGGCGGCGAGTCTCTGCTAACTGGCTGGCCGGATTGGTGGTCCGCCACATAGTGGATAGGGATGAGGCATATGAGATGATGAGTGAATTGGCAGTGGGACTGGCAAAACGAGCTTATAAATTATCGTAATTGCAGGCGTTACCTGTTTTCCCGATGATGCAGATCCCTGCTGATGCGAAGTTTGTTCCCCTCATTTCGATAATCTATTTCTTGTAGATTTCTTATATCACAGAGAAAAATCTATCAACGGTTTTTTGTCGTTGGCGTTGTAACTCCACCAGTTTCATCAGAGTAAGAAAATTCTGATAAATACCCTATTGCATTTTTGCAATCAATCTATTGACCAAGGGACCAAGGGCGATTTGAAATAATTAGCATCCATGAGATCCCACCTGCCGGCGTGTTTTGCCAATCTTTCTTTATATTCATCCCAAGATCTTCCCGATTGTTTTGACCAGCCGATTTCAGCAACGCCAGGCAATCTTGGAAAAGCCATAAATTCAATGTCTTCGATAGTCTCCAGAGTCTCTGACCATAGGGGGGCTTCAACCCCAAGGATGTCTTCCTCCAAGAATCCCTGAAGTTCGGAGGTTGGATCCCAATCATAAGCATCCTTTACACTCACATATCCCGCCCATACTAAACCCAGAGGACAATCTGCGCCATACTTCATATCCAAGTAAACACGATTGCCTGGAGAAACAATGATTTTTATTCCAGGTGGGAAAACGAAATCCACCAGAAGGGGATTCCAATATTGAACGATGGTGTCAGTTCGTAAATCTTTACAATACAAAATCTCCTGCCAGCCAAGCATCTGTTTGCCAGCTTTACGAACGATGTTTTGAACTTTAGAGATAAATTTTTGGTAGTCGTCAGGGCTGACTTCACGTACCTCGTCGCCCCCCACATGAATATAAGGTCCAGTTGTTATTGCGGCGAGTTCATCCATTACATTAGTAATAAATTCATAGGTAATATCTTTGTCAATATATAAAGAACTGAAGCCTACCTCCATACCGGTATACAGATCAGGAGGTTGACCGCCGCAATTCAATTCTGGATATGAAGCCAAGGCAGCATTGGTATGGCCCGGCAAGTCGATCTCCGGGACGATAATTATATTCCGGTTATGAGCATAATCAACGATTTCCTTAAATTCTTTTTGTGAATAATAGCCTCCTGCGCCACCGCCAACAGAGGTGCTGCCTCCAATAGTTGTCAGGTCAGGCCAGGATTTAATCTCTATCCGCCAACCCTGATCGTCGGTGAGATGGAGATGCAACCTGTTGAATTTATAGTAG
>JASFQL010000035.1:0-30512 GCA_050115475.1 Anaerolineales bacterium | reverse complement strand
CCCCTCTATTGGTTAGGGAATTTTAATACACAAAGCTCTGGATACCAGAGCTTTGTGAATAATTAACAATTGGGATTCCAGGGGGTATATATTTTTAGCCAGTAACGTCTGTTAATGATGAGATGATACTGCTGAACACGTTCCCAATTGTCGGCCCAAGAACCTGCATAACCACGATTACCACGACTGCAACGAGTACGAGGATCAAAGCATACTCAACGAGGCCTTGGCCCTTCTCTTTGGGGGAAAACAACATGATCTTTTCTCCTTTCGTAGTGATTTCACTAAATAGAATTAGTGATGATAGAATTATTATAGAGGTTTTTAGTATCAATTACAATAGTATTCCGGTAATCTTCACTTTACATTTTTGTAAGCCGTAAAACTACTCTTTGACTTCCGCTGCGGGGAGGGTTAATGTAATCCTAGCGCCTTCTCCCACAGTGCTATCAATGGCAAATTCTCCTCCAAGCATTTCCACTCGTTCTCGGATAAGCTTTAACCCCAGACCACTTTCTTCTTCAATGACTAAATTAGGGTCAAATCCTCTCCCGTTATCTTCTATAACCAGTTTGATCTCTCCAATACCCATATCTAGCTGCACTTTTATCTGAGTCGCTTGACTATGGATAGCAGCATTTTTCATTAGTTCTTGCATGGTGCGGAACACCATGACTTCAAGATATGATTCAAGTCGCCGGTCTGTTCCAGTTACTGTTATGTTCACGTCAAGATTTGACTTTTCTCTGAAAACATCTTCATACTTTTTAAAGGTAGGCCCTAATCCTAGATCATCCAACATCATAGGACGGAGATCGAATATAAAATCGCGCACTTGCTGGAAAGCATTCGACGCTGCGTTTTTTAGATTGGCTAACTCATCTCGGGCTTTATCCTGGTCGACATCAAAAAGGCGCATGGCGATTTCTGTCTGTAATATGAAATTCGAAAGTGTTTGTGCAGGCCCATCGTGTATCTGGCGAGATAACCGCTGCCTCTCAGTCTCTTGTGCCTGGATCATCATCTCAGCTGTGGCCATCTTTCCGCTGCCTTCTAAAGGTGTTCCGTTCCCATCCCCCCCCTCCATAGCAGTCTTCACATTTTTTAATAATTTGAGGTATCGATCGAGGTGGTTTTGATCGCTCTGTAATTTTTCTAGTTGACTGCGCATGACCACCAAGCGTTGTTGGGCATCCAAGGCAGAATTATACGCATTTTGTATCTCTGCAACGGGCATCGCATCTAGCTTACTTTCAACTTGCTGCAAATGCATGGTGATCGTCGCATTCCGTTGAGATAATTTATCAACCTCTACCTGGCTCTGCTCCAGCATGAGGCCAATATCTCTCAATTCCCTCTGGGTATTCTCAATCTCTTTTTGGATATTATCACCGAGTGATACCCACACCTCATCCTGCTCGTTAACTTTGGCTTCTTCTGCCATTACTTCTCCTAATTATCCGAGTCCTGCTCGTACAATCGTACCCAGCCACGGCGGAGTGCATATACCGCTGCTTGGGTTCTATCTTCCACACCCAATTTGCGTAGAATAGCGGTCACATGGTTCTTGACAGTTTGATGGCTGATACCCAAGATACCCGCAATCTCCTTGTTACTCATTCCCAATGTAACACATTCTAATACTTCCATCTCACGCGAGGATAGCGGATGGAATGGCTCACCAGGGTCGCTGTACGGACGGGCAGCGGTCTCGGTCTTCTTTATCAACCACTGATCTACTCCCTCCCTATCCATGATCTCATCATAAACAGAATATTTTCCTTTATGGACTGTTTTTACAATATTGCTGAGTTTTTCTGGTTGGACATCTTTTGCACAATAGGCATATGCGCCAGCTCGCATAGCATGGATTACTTGCTCTGTGTCATCGTATGCTGTAAGCAAAACCACTCTAGTAGGTAAGTTTTCAATGACAATTTGGCGGGTAACCTGTTGGCCATTGATCCCTGGAAGATTCACATCCAATACTGCCACATCTGGTTTTACTTCCCTGATGACCTCCAATGCTTTTTCACCCGTATCGGCCTGGCCGACAACGTCGAAATCTGGTTCCAGGGAAAACGAATCAATCACACCCTGGCGAAAAAGGGGATGATCATCGACAACAACAATTCTTATCTTTCCCATCGTTTACCTATATCCATCGTATATTTATTCAAAGTTCAATACTTTGACAGTATAGCATAGGTGTGAATGGCAAGCAACAACGGCAGTTAGATATTTACGATTGAAACAAATATATGTTGATAATCAAAGTTTAGGGTTCAATAAGCCATTGATATACGGCCATCCCCTCCCCATCAGGGGATTGACTAAATTCGCCTTCTGTTTGATAAATCAATGGGACATCACTAATCAGATCAGGATACCAACCAGGAAAAGTGATCAAATACGCCGGATTGTGGTTATTGAGATAGGAAGCAAGTTCGGTCTCATCCCTGATGAAAGGAATCACATCTGGTGAAACCAAACCCGCTAGATCGAGAATCTGGCGTTCGGCGTAATATCCTAATGCACCAATATCGTGCGCTGCGATGATATCTTGTTTTTTTGTATTCCTTTCGACCCACAAGGCCGTCTCTACCATTTCACTGTTTATAAAGGCAACGTCTTTGGAATAAGACTGTGCGCCCATGAGCCAAAAACCGATGCCTATCAAGGGGACAATGAGTATCCAGACCTGACTGATCATCCATTTCCAGCGCACAGACCATTCAACAGTGACCCATCCAGCCATACCGGCCAATCCCCATAAAAAATATACAGGCATGGTGGGCATGACGTATCGGCCATGTTGGTAAGTCACCGGTAATCGGAGAGCATACAATGTGATGAATCCTAAGACCCACAGCCACCCGGCAATGATTCCCCATTTTCTCTGCTGGATGGATGAATACATCGTATTGAGAAATCCAGGTAGTAGTACAACCCCAACACCTACGAGAGGTAATGTGAATTGAGAGATTAATCTGGTCAATAAAGGAAGCTGCCTGTGAATAACGTATTCAGCCTGTTTTGCATAAAAAGTATTCGGCCACCATGCACCTGCTAACCAGTGATTGAATCCAAGATAGGGAATAAACGCTAAGGCAAATCCTATCAGAAGAAAAATGCAGAGACCGATCCACGGCTTTGACGATTCCCGAGAGAAAAATAATACAAACACCGCTGGGCCTAGAAGTGTCAATCCCTCTGGCCGAATCCAGCTGCTTAAACCAATAAACACACCCAGGCCAAACCAGCTCCATCTTGAAGACGATTCTCCTCCCTTCTCAAAATGTAACAACCAAACGAAGACAGCCAATGACATCACACAAAACAACATGGTTTCCATCCCCGAAGAAGCCCCCCAAACCAGATGCCATTCTATCGCCAGCATTGCACCTGCGCCAAATGTCCACCAACCACGACGGGGACCAATCACATTCCAGACGAATAATCCAAGCACCGATACCACCCAAAGGAGTATCCATCCAAGAACGAATGTAAAAATATATGGACCAGACCCGATCGAATACCCAAGAGATAAGAGCAACGCCCATAAAGGAGAAGTCAGGCCGGCAGAGGGTTCACCAGGAATGAAAGCCCAACCAGCCCCGTTGGCTAGATTCCTGGCATAGGTCTGGTGAATCCAGGCATCATCTAATGGGAACCCAATTTCATAATACTGGCTGCTGGCAAACATGAATCCCCCCATAGAAATTGCAGAGAGTAAACCAAGAATAAGAATACTTCTGTAGTTTATACCTTTCAATTCACCACCTCCCCAACCAGGAAAATATGTGTGGTTGCGATTGTGTCCAGGTATTTTATTCCAGGTTGATCGATGGGATTCTGATACAAATCATCCAATCCTCTTGGATGGTGGATTTCTAGCAATAGATAGCGTGATTGATATTGTTGGGCAGCCCGGAGTAAAGTATCTTCATTCCCATCTGGGATAGCGATAGCAGATCGTCCGCTTACATTTATATAACCCGGCGGATTGATTACCATGACGATATCTCCTGTATTTGCGCCAATATCCTGTAATCTTTCTTCTAAACTTCCATAATGACGTGCTTGCTGACTCCAGGCAGGTTGAATTGCGATATCAGAACCGAGTGTTTTTATATATACCTGTAAAAGACTCATGAGAAAAACCACAAGGATGGTCAATCCGTGGAAAAAAGGAGATATTTTTCTCACCTCCCAACTAAATATTTTCACCGTCCATTTTGAGACGCCCTCCAAACCTACTGGCACCAACGCCCAGATCAAAGGCATAAAAGCTGCGCCAGAATGGAAAAATCCACCTCGTATGCCAGAATATGGGAACAGAACCGTCATAACAAAAAAAATCGTCGTCCAGGCAACCCATCCTACACGGACAGCCTTTAAGGTTCGCTGTTTCCAGGCGCCAATCAAAGCGAGAGGACCAAGCACAATAATTCCCTGAACCGCCATCCCGTTTTGAAGGTTGAGCCACAATGCCTCTACACGGACTTGCAGAATCTCACTCAATCCTGAAGCCCACCAACGTTCAAAAGTTAGTTGAGAGGCTGGGTAAGAGAACAATTCATCATAGTGCAGCAACCATAACGAAAATCCTCCACCTGGCGGAAAAAGGGAACCAAAAGAAATAATATTCCGGATGTACCAACCCGCCATTACTATCAAATAACCGAGGATGATTTCTCCCACTTGAATACAAAACCCCCATGACAAAAATTTCCGGATCCGCTTATATTTATCAGGATTATCTTTCCACCGATCCATCAGTAATACCAACCCAGCAAACAAAAACCATAATACTCCATCGGCTCTGGTCAAATGCATCAAACCCGCTATTATCCCCAATATAAGGTAGCGCCGCTTTATATCATTCTGGATAACAACGATGAAGAATAAACCACCCAGGAGTATGAACAATCCAAAGGATTCTGTTGTAGTCGAGACAGGCAAGAAATATCCCGAGAATAAAGCCAGAACGCCTGCAAAAGTTGCTTTACCTGACTCCCCAGTCAATTTCAATGATAAGACTGCGGTGAGTACTGGGATTGCAGCAAAGATGAGGATAAAACCGGTCTGTGCCGCATTGAAATCGCCAAGAAACCGGAAGACTATAATCCCTAAAGCAGAAATCATGGAAGTAAAAGGCATCCAATAAGTATAAGATGGATGAGGTAGTCCAGAAGGATCGTCCAGGTAGTTCCATAAGATCATTTCAGTAAAACCATGCCCGTCTGCCAAACGCAACCCGCCATAGAAATAATAATCGGCATCCATGTAACCGGGAGTATCTTGTAAGGCAGCGACACTCAAGGCTATCAGCAATCCCGCAAAGAACAAAATCCAATAACGAGAAGTTTTCATCACTTCACCCTTGATTTATAGATTCTTTAAAGCCTCTAATTTCTCAACCGGCAAACGGAGAGAATTCAACGCCCAATACTTTATCCAATACAGCATGAAAAAGAGTAGCACAGGTAAAGGGACAAGCATGATAGGATCCTGCTGTAAACCAGGTCCACCTTCAGCTGTTTTAACATACAACCCCCACATTCCCCCAAACACGGCGAGCATAACAAAGATGATGAAATAGCGACCAAATCCAACCGAACGCTGATCCAAAATTGAAATCACAAGGGTCAATATTGGGATGAGCACAATATGATTCGAGGTCGCTGTAGGGAATCCAATCATATTCGTGATGACCAATGTCAATCCTGAGGTCCATAAAAACCAGCGTAAATCTTTTCCCAAAGCTCGCCACCACTCGGTGATGAGTAGAATGGATAGTCCTAGTGTAAAAATCCAGGCGATTGAATCTCCGTTATCCCCCCACCATATTTCAAATATACCCCCAAAGTTATACGGTCCAGATTGCATAATATATTTGGCCATCAGGGTCAAATTTGCTTTCAGCCATCCAGGCTGAATTCTTGATGAGATAACCGCCAATCCAAGTGGTGTTAAGATTAGACTGCTCACTAACGCAAGCCTGCGTCGCGAGACCCCCCATAAAAGAACAAAGCACCACAATAATATAACCACCTGGGGTTTTAAGGTAGCTAATCCTAGTAAAATACCGGCGGCGATATCCCTTTCCCTTTGAATCAGCAAAAAAGCTAGGACGATGAATAACGCTGCTAGAACAGATGGGTTGCCCAGGTACACAGGACGGATGGCGTAATACCCACCAATAAAAAAAAGCAAGTACGCACCTAGGACAATTCGAGATGGACGCCATCGTGTAAGTTCGAGGCTTGTAAAGGCAATAGCAACCAAAGAACCAGCCAACAAAGTCATCCACACAGCACTGGCAAGGTTGAAATCAGGGATCAATGCAGTAGGTGTAAATAATAAAATCGAGAAAAACGGATATAGAAACCAACCTGGATCTGTCTCCCCCACATCCAAACCCTCCCTACGCATTAGGGATTGGGAAGCTGCTAAAGTCTCCTCACTATAGGGGCTTTGTCCCTCGAGGATCGACAATCTCGTTCCTATCCATAATGGCGCATACACACTCGCTCCTGGATTTTTCAATACGATTTGGTAGTTCACCCAGGTAAATCCCCCAATAAGGAGAAAAACTATTAAGATTATTCCAAGGTAATACAAATCAGGTCGTTGTGTTCTCAAATCATCTCCGAAAAATCTAATGAGGCCACTCGAAATCCAATGGTATCACAGCCTACCGCCTACCGCATTCTTCCCTTATTGTACTCGCATTGAAAAACGGCAGGATGCTAAACGAATATCCTGCCGTTCTCGTTTTATAATTTCGATCTACTCACTCCCCCAAATACTCCCTCAATTTTCGTCTGATCACTGGGTGGCGCAAACGACTCAAAGCTTGAGCTTCAATCTGCCGGACACGTTCACGAGTCACGCCCATTTTTCGCCCAACCTCTTCCAGCGTATAAGCCTGACCGTCTAATAAGCCATAACGTAACTGGAGAATACGAACTTCTCTTGGCGGAAGCGAGCCCAACACCTCCTCCAGATGCTCTTTGAGTAGGTTGTATGTTGCTGAATCATCTGGTGCGGGCGCTTCTCGGTCTTGGATGAAATCACCCAATACAGAATCCTCTTCATCATCTGTGGGAGTTTCAAGAGAGAGTGGCCGCCGTGCAACCTGAATCATATTTTCAACCTTCTTGGGTGGTACATCTAGAGCTTCAGCCAATTCCTCCACTGTGGGGTCACGGCCCAAACGCTGCGTGAGCTGGTGCTGCACTCGTAAAAGTTTGTTGATCTGATCACCCATATGCACCGGAACTCGGATCGTCCTCCCTTGATCGGCAATAGCGCGTGTGACCGCCTGGCGAATCCACCAGGTAGCATAGGTGCTGAATTTATGTCCTCGCCGGTAATCGAATTTCTTCGCAGCCCGGATCAAACCGATGTTCCCCTCCTGAATCAAATCCTGGAATGGCACACCTCGACCCATATATTTTTTAGCCACACTGATAACCAATCGAGAATTGGCCGTAATCAGATGTTCACGTGCGGCCCACCCATCTTCGATATTCATGCGGTGGTCTATACGATCGTCCATCGAGAGAGACTTATTATCTTTTGCTAGGTATTCACGAGAAAGACGCCCTTTCTCGATCCGTTTTGCCAGATGGACCTCTTCTTCAGCCGTTAGTAAGGGAACGCGGCCAACCTCTTTAAGGTAAAGACCTATCATATCGTCTGTGTCGATGTTGGCTAGGTAATTATCATCTAATAAGACTTTGCCTTCCGCTTCCCCATCTTCATCCTCCTCCTCAACTTCGACCATTAAGCTTTCATCTGTGGGTTCTATAGTGGTATCATCGTCTACATAGGGGATACCTGCGCTTAATAACGCGGCAAAAGCTTCCTCGAGTTGGTCGACATCACGTTCAGCTTCGGGGAAGAAATTTAAAATGTCATCAATGGTTACATAGGTTTTCTTCCGTCCAAGCTCGATTAACCGAGCAACGGGAGAGAACTCTTGATCATCCTCGTTGATATTTTCCAGGATTTTGTCATTAATCACTTTCATATTTTCAAAAAACCTTACCTCTCAACAATTTATTGCGATATCATCTCTTCTTCATTATTTAGAGCGTTTGACTATCGAAAATCTAACCTCCGAAACAGCAATACCCTCTTACAGAATACAACTTTTTTTTAGTAATTTCAACACTTTTTTGTTTCATTCACGCTATAAGAAAACATAAATAGTACTTTTCGATGCAGTATACTCTCTTTACCATAAGACACATTCTTAGCCCTATCCTAGGCAATTGTTTTACCCAGGAAAATTCCTTTTCCTTGAGTTTTTGGCGTCTTTTATGGGCGATAGCAACAAAAAAACCAGCAACTTGATATGTAGTGCTGGAGGATTTGTATTTCCTAGCGTTTCCGCTGTATGACTATACAATAAAATCATGGTCAGAGTCAAGAGTCAATTTTAGAGTCAAAAAAAAACAATACCACCATATTGAACCTGTCTATTGTTTATGCTAAACTGGTCAAAGCAACCACGATCTTTCATAAGTATTTTCCGCAGAAATTAAGGAGCAAGAGATGCCCAAGAAAACAGAGGATGGAAATTCTGAAGTTCAAAATGTCGCTATGACTCCATTGAGAAAAATGAGTAAAAAAGAATATGAAAATGAACTGGCAATCCTCCAGATTGAACTTGTCAAACTGCAGGAGTGGATTAAAGATAAAGGACTGCGGGTCGTTGTAGTTTTTGAAGGCCGCGATGCAGCTGGAAAAGGAGGCGTGATCAAACGCATCACCCAGCGCCTTAATCCACGTGTTGCTAAAGTAGTCGCCCTGGGTACAGCCAGTGATAGAGAACGTACCCAATGGTGGTTCCAACGTTACGTTGCACATCTTCCTGCTGCAGGAGAGATGGTGCTCTTTGATCGTAGTTGGTACAACCGCGCCTTGGTCGAACCAGTCATGGGTTTTTGCACGGATGAAGAATATGAAGAGTTCTTACGAAGTTGCCCAGAATTCGAACGCATGCTGGTTAGGTCTGGGATCATCCTGATTAAATATTGGTTCTCGGTCAGTGATGAAGTTCAGGAAAAACGGTTCCAGGCACGAAACCACGATCCGGTGCGGAGATGGAAACTCAGCCCAATGGATATGGAATCGCGGGCGAAATGGGTGGAATTCTCCAAGGCGAAAGACCGTATGTTTGCCGTGACAGACATCAAGCAAGCCCCATGGTATGTCGTCAATGCCGATAACAAGAAAATAGCCCGGCTCAATTGTATTCACCATCTTTTGAGTATGGTGGATTACAAAGATCTCACACCTGATCCTGTTGAAATGCCGCTCATCCCCGATTCAAGTATCTACATCCGTCCGCCCATCAGCGATCAAACCTTCATACCAGACGTTTATCCCCGTACAGAAGTGGAAGAATAACTTATCAAAGAATCCCCCTTCCCATACAATGGTGAATTGTATATTCCTGAAAAAATGGGTGAAATTTATAATCGTCACCCAACTCGTGAGAAAAATATTACAAGAAGATTGTTATACGTTCTCTAAAACCGGAACGGGCACTGTGCTGAGAATTTTGTATAAGACCTCATAGGCAGCATCTTGTTTCAACCAATAATCCGGTTTAAGAATAAGGCGATGAACCAGGGCTGGAACTGCCAGATTCTTTACATCATCCGGCAAGACGAATTCCCGTCCTTCTAACGCAGCTTTGGCCCGGGCCATTTTCAGTAATGCGAGAGAGCCGCGCGGGCTGGCGCCTACAGCAACCTGTTCATCGTTGCGAGTTTCCTTCACCAGGTCGATGATGTACCGTTCGATATCTCGCGCCACATACACATTTTCAACCACTTTCCGGATAAACGAGAATTCTTTTACAGTAATCACTTGATCTAATTTTATTTCATCCGTCTGGCGTTCACGCCGCCGCTCCAGGATGTCTAGCTCCTCATTCACTGTGGGGTAACCAACCTTCACCTTGACCATGAAGCGGTCAAGTTGAGATTCTGGTAGCGGGAAAGTGCCTTCATATTCAATCGGGTTTTGGGTTCCAATAACGATAAAGGGTTCCGGCAGAGCCATTGTCTCGCCTTCCAGGGTCACCTGCCGTTCCTGCATGGCTTCCAACAAAGCAGATTGTGTCTTCGGTGAAGCGCGGTTGATCTCATCTGCCAGGATGATATTACCAAACAGCGGCCCTTTCCGTAAAATAAAATTACTCTTACTCCGGTCGTAAATGTATCCCCCCGTGATATCGCTGGGAAGCAAATCTGTGGTGAATTGAATCCGCTTGAATTTTAATCCCAATACGTCGGCGAGACTCTTCGCCATCAGGGTCTTCCCAAGACCGGGGAAATCTTCAAGCAAGATGTGTCCCTCAGAGATTGCTGCTGCGAGAATGATTTCAAGCAGCCTTCTTTTTCCAACAATCGCCTTTTCAATTTCATCAAGGATAAGTTCACCTTTGCTTGCGACCTGCACGAATTCACTTTTTGTCTTTGCCATGATCCAGTCTCCAGTACTTTCAAGTATGTGGATATAATTATAACAATAGATTACGCAATCTAAAATTCTCGCATATCGATTTGATTTTCTAATAAACCAAATTGATTATACAAGATAATAAACTTTCTATCATTTCGATTAATCTTCCCTTAACAGTCCTATTAAGCAGATTTGGTATACTTCGCGCATGATAGCTGCTTCTGACCCAACCCGAGTAATCAAACTCAAAAATAAACTTTTTCCAATTATCGTGAGTCTATTATTGATTCAACAAATCGTTTTCCCTCACAAAAGTTGGGCAATTCTTCTGGCTGGATTTTTCGGGGCATTCCTATTAAGTTATCTTTGGGCGCGCTCGTTGATGATAGGTTTAGATTTCAACCGTGAAATGCGCTATGGTTGGGCGAAGGCGGGAGATAATTTAAGGGAAAATTTCCGCTTATCTAATAATAGTCGTTTCCCTGCTTTGTGGGTGACCATCTTGGACTATTCCAACTTCCCTGGCTATCAGGTCAATACCGCCCGTTACATCGAAGGCCAGTCTGTGAAGCGGTGGGTTAAGGGGAGTGTATGTTATTCTCGTGGGTATTACAACTTCGGGCCTACCGAGTTGGAAACAGGCGACCCCTTTGGTATTTTCAGCGTAAATGTTCACTACCCTGAAATGCGGTCAATGCTGGTTACACCTCCTGTCATCCCCCTCCCATCAATTGAAATTGCCACCGGTGACAGGGTTGGTGAAGGCAGCCCAAAAGCATACGTGTCAGAACCCACTGTTACTGTCGCTGGCGTCCGGGAATACGTTCCGGGGGATAATCTCCATGCTATCCATTGGCTGACTTCTGCCCGTCGTGATGATTTATACGTGCGGATATTCGACCAGACACCAAGTAGCGATTGGTGGATTTTCCTCGACATGTATCGAGACGTACAGATCGGTGAGGGCCAATCTGCAACTGAAGAGTACGCCGTCATATTGGCCGCCTCAGTTGCCAATCGAGGTTTGCAAAGCGGTCGTGCTGTCGGTCTCATTGCCCAGGGAGATGAACGTGTCTGGCTTCCACCCCAACACGGTAATGGCCAGCGATGGGAAATTCTCCATTCACTGGCAACGGTCCAACGTGGTGATTCGCCGCTATCGGATATGTTGGCAAATACACAACGAGCGCTTGGGAGAAGTACGAGTGCCATTATTATCACACCTTCAATCAATCCAGATTGGATCAATGCACTTGTCGTTTTAATGCAGCGTGATATTTCCCTTACTGTATTGTTGCTCGATCCATCCTCCTTTGGGGGATCAGGCGACTATGATTCAATAGCGAACAAACTTACATCCTGGGGTGTGAATTTCTATCAGATCACCCCAGATATTTACGAACTGCCTGTTATCCATGATTATTATGTCTGGCAAAGAACACACCAGGGAAGGTCATCTTCCCGGTTCACTTACAGTGATTTCGACTGGGGAAAATTCTAATGAATACATTCATACCCACAAGACAAGCCCTGGTATCAAAACCTCGTTTAAGTTGGCAGTCTGTTTCCTTTTTCATCCTCTTATTCATTTTGTTTAACAGCATGATCGTCGGAGTGACCGGAGTGATAAAGGGCCTCACGGCAGATCTTGTCCGTCCGGTCGTCCTGGTAGCCATGATGTTGAGTTGGCTTTTATCTCGCTTTCGTGCAAAACGATGGCTTATATTTTCACTCACCCTTCTGACAGGATTTATCCTGGTGTTTACCGCAGTCGGAAATTTATGGAATGATTGGGGGGAGATTTTCCGGTGGGTGACATATTACATAACCGCCACTTTTCGAGCAATCCTACATAATCTCAATTACCCTTCTGCTGGGCCGATTGTCTTTGCTTTAACTCAATTAGCAGACAAAATGGAAATTTTGCTAGAACGATTATGGTCTTGGTTTCTTACACTTCCACGGCCCAGCACAGATGTATTCGCGACAGGATTGGTCTGGACGCTGGCAATGTGGTTTATGACCATCTGGGCAACCTGGTTCACTCATCGGCGTACCGAACCTCTTTGGGGAGCTTTACCCATCATCATTCTGGTTGGTGTACTCCAGGCTTCCACACATTCACCTGATAGTATTATGCTGACAATCTTAGGTGCAACGTTGGCGTTATTGGTGATTGTCTCACAAAATCGCAGGGAACAATATTGGGGAGAAAAAAGAGTTGGCTTTTCCCATGTCATTCAAAGGAATTCTACCTGGACTGCAATCATTCTCTCATTGTTGTTAGTTATATCTGCAGACATTATTTCTTCTATCGATTTCGATGATTTGATAGACCGTCTTCGCGAGCCTGAGTTTTCTTCAACCGGGGAGATCGATCAAGAAAATCCAATCCGCTATCAACAATCAGATGAGATATTGGGGATTGTGGACGAATTTCAAAAAAATGTTTCTGCGGGGCTGCCTAACGGTAAATTGATTGGATCTGGACCAGAATTGTCACAACAAGTCATGATGCATGTAACTTTACAAGAAGTAGACCCAGACACAGGCAACCACATTCCTGTCGATGTTGACGATATTCCCTATTTTCGAGCCTTGACGTATGAAGATTATTCCAGGCTTGGATGGAGAGCAAACATAACGAAGATTTATGGATACGATCGCTCGTTATCACTCATCAAAACCTATACAACCGATCAACGCTTGTATTACTTGGACGTAGATCACAAGGAATCCATGGGCGGTATTATTCACAGTGTAGGGGAATTGGCGTCTGTAAACACCGGATTTTATGCGGGGTGGCGGGAAAGAGATAAAAAGGGGAATCTCGTAGATATGTTTGGGGCATGGATCCCTGGAGAGGACTACCGTGCTTTTTCCATTGCTCCCATATATGGAGAAAACGAACTTCGCGAATCCGAACCCAGTTACCCTGATTGGGTGACAGATCGTTACCTCCAGCTGCCTGAAGACCTCCCAGAACGAATCATGGATCTCGCTCGAGAACTCACCTTTTCCCATACGACGCCTTATGATAGAGCGGTCGCAATAGAGAGATATCTGCGATCTTTTCCATACACACTCGATCTCCCCCAAAGACCTGCGGGAGTAGACACTGTTGATTATTTTCTTTTCACACTTAAAAAAGGGTACTGCGATTATTACGCCACTTCAATGGTTGTTCTGGCCAGAGCTGCAGGACTGCCAGCAAGGTTTGTCAGTGGGTTTATCGGCGGCACCTATGATGCTGAAAATGGCTATTACATTGTTACCGCAGATCAAGCACATTCCTGGGTGGAAATCTATTTTCCTGAACATGGGTGGATAGCTTTTGAACCTACAGCCGGTAGGCCGTCAATTGACCGAATAAGCGAATTAGAGGACACACCTATTGAAGAATTGGCAATTGGGGGAGGCGAACTTGAATCAGTAGAAGAGACAAACACACCTTCTTACTACTCGATTATTCCGAAGATTATTGCCAATACATTGTTGGCTAGTGTCTTGGGAATCGTGGTCTGGTTGTTCGTGGATTCACGCATTATGCGCTATCAGACTCCTGTGAGGGTGTTTGCCAAACTTTATCACCGTCTCGAACGTGCAGCGAGAAAAATCGATTTGGACGTCATAGAAACTTATACACCCTATGAATTTTCCACCGCTCTTCAAGAACGAATGTCGGAAATAGCAGAGACACAGCTATTTGCGAGATACTTGCAATCCGCGCCTAAAGAACTTAAGTGGATCATTGAGCAATTCATCTTAGCGGCATATAGTCCCAAATCACCAGATATATTCGCTCGATATCGTGCTATACGAACCTGGGAAGTCTTACGCTGGCAGTTTTTCCTGGCTGCCCTGATTGTCAGATTCTCTTCACTGAAAACCCAGATTGAAAATTCATTACATAGAATTTCTCGAAATAGAGAGTTGATTCTTCAGGGAGAACTTGAAGAGGGATAACTCTACTTACTAGGAAAAAAATTAATCTACCGTAAGAGTCTTGCTTAAATTACGTGGAAAATCCGGATCGAAACCACGTCCCAAACTCATATGATAGGAAAGCAATTGGATGGGCAAAACGCTCAACAACGCGCCCCAATTCGGGTCCGATTGTGGGATGACGATGAGTTCATCACTATTTGCCCTCAGCCGTGTGTCTTCCTCGCCAAAAACAATCGCACGCGCACCCCTGCAGGTGACTTCGTTGATCCCGCTGACGATCAGATCGACGTCCTCACTTCCCGCTACAAACAACACCGGATAACCATCATAGACAGCAGAAAGCGGTCCATGTTTGAACTCTGTCGACAACATTCCCTCGCAATGGGCATAGGTGACCTCTTTGAGTTTCAAAGCCCCCTCCAAAGCGATAGGGTAAGTCAGGCCGTATCCCAGGCAGTAGAAGTCATCCCATCCATTGAGAGAAGGAACGATCTCTTCGATTTGCGGTGCCGACATTTCAAGAGTCTCGTTCATCAAATCTGGTAATCGCCTCAACTCATCTGTGGTATGCCCACCCATTCGAAGAGCGAGGTATAAAAAAGCAACTACCTGGTTGGTGAAAGTTTTCGTCGCAGGAACACTGATCTCATATCCGCAAACCAATGGAAGATACATTTCGCTTTCTCGCATCAAAGTCGACCCAATCACGTTGACCAATCCTAATATCCCCATCCCATTTTCTTTACTGGCTTCTAAAGCATTTAGGACGTCTTTGGTCTCCCCACTCTGGCTCACGAACATCCCCACATCTTCAACATTAAGTGAAGGGACATATTGAGCAATGAACTGCGGGGCGAGTACGGGAACGGCAGCTCTACCTGCCAGACGGCTGAAATACACCGAGCCAATTAAAGCGGCATGATAGCTTGTTCCGCAGGCAACTAAATATAGTGTTCTTGCTTCTCTCATCCGAGAGACAATCTTATCCACTTCTGTGGAATTGTTTAGCATGTGGAGAAGTTCTCGTGCCACGATTGGCTGTTCGTAGATTTCCTTGAGCATGAAATGGGGGTAATTCCCTTTTTTCGCCATATCCATACTATCGTCGACAACCTCGATATCTCTCTCTACGATACTTCCATCATCGATCCGGCGGATGATAATATGGTCATGGTGCATGACGACGATCTCCCCATCTTCCACACGTAGGATTTGGCGAGTCAGCGGCAAGATCGAGGGTAAATCTGAAGAAACAACCATCGCGTTGTCTGCAATCCCTGCGACCAAACCTGACCCCTTCTTGACGGCGTAAAGAACCTCTTCATCTGCTTTTCCAATAACAAAAGCATAGTCCCCTTTGAGGTCTTTGTATGCTTTACGTATGGACTCGACCATATCCAGACCTTGATCGAGGTACCGTTCCACCGCATGTACGCAAGACTCTCCATCATTGGTAGATCGTACAATCATTCCTTCAGCCATGAATTGTTCTCGCAGTTCAACGTTGTTGACCACGTTCCCGTTGTGAGCGCCGACCAAATCCCCATCGGAATCCAGGTGGGGTTGCGCGTTCACCTGCGATGGTTCGCCAAATGTTGCCCATCGTAACTGCACGATGCCCCGCTTGCCACTCATTTCTGCGAAAGCGTGTTTCTTCGCCACTTCATCGACTTTCCCTACATCTTTGCGGAGGTCGATTTCCCCAGCGAGATTGAAAGTGGCACAGCCGACAGAGTCGTAGCCGCGGTAAGATAGCATTCGTCCTGCTTCGATCATGACCGGACCAAGAATCTGTTCATCTTTCGTGATGATACCGAAGATTCCACACATAAATTGATACTCCTGAATTATTAATATTTTCCATAACGATTATAAACGAATCTTAATTTCCTCTGTGAATTCCCTCACGCTTATTCTCATTTATACTCACATAGGCTATAATACCCCTGCACTTATCAAAAAGCAGCACACAACAAATGGAATGTCATTCCCCCATTTGGAAAAAAAACTGTTCTAAGAACAATACATGGAGGTAAACACGATGCGTCCCAAACTCAACCTTCTCTCGGATGATCTGGTAAAACAAATCATCGATGAAGGGTTCGCTCTGCTTATGAATCCGGGGGTCCGGGTCCACAATGACGATGCCCTTACGCTTCTGGCTGAAGCAGGCGCAGAAGTTGACCGGGAGAGTAAGATCGCCAAAATCCCTGAAAAGGTAGCCCGAAAAGCACTTGAAACCCGCCCATCTGAATTCTATCTCTACAATCTGGATGGGGAGCAGGTCGTCCATTATGGGGAAGACAGTGTCCAATTCGATCCAGGTTCGGCTGCAATTACAATCCTCGACAGCGAAACTCAAAAACAGCGTCCTGCTGTGACGGAAGATTTCGTAAAATTCGTCAAACTCGTTGAGACGATCCCGCAGTTGGATGCCCAAAGCACAGCCTTCATCTGCACCGATGTGCCGGAAGCAGTCAGTGATCTCTACAGGCTTTACCTGGCTTTGATTTATATGCGTAAACCCATCATCACCGGTGCATTCGACAAGGATACCTGGTGGACGATGAAAGATATGCTCGTTGCCGTTTCTGGGAGTGAAAAAGCTTTGGCAGAAAAACCAATCGCCGTATTCGATGCATGCCCATCTCCCCCACTGTTGTGGAGCGATATCACCTGCCAGAACCTGATCGACTGCGCAAAATACGGTATTCCTGCAGAGTTGGTATCTATGCCCTTAGCGGGTGCCACCTCTCCTGTGACAATCGCCGGTGCCGTTGTTCAACATACAGCAGAGTGCCTGAGTGGGGTGACCATCAACCAGCTCTCTAACCCCGGCGCACCAATCGTGTGGGGCGGCTCACCTGCCGCTTTTGACATGCGTGAAGGTACAACCCCCATGGGAGCCGTAGGTACCTGGATGATCGATTGCGCATATACCCAGATAGGGAAAGAGTTGGGAATGCCCACACACGCCTACCTTGGCATGAGTGATGCAAAGGTCGTTGATGCACAGTGCGGCCTTGAATCCTCTGGCGGGACATTAATGGCTGCTCTTGCTGGTGTTAACATGGTCTCAGGCGCGGGGATGATGGACTTCGAAAGTTGTCAGAGTTACGAAAAATTGGTCATCGACGCTGAGATCATTGGCATGGCAAAACGGTTGATCGCCGGAATAGACGGACGCCAAACCCCTATTGCTCTGGATATCATGCAAGAGCTTGGCCATAGAGCCGATTACCTCGGTCATCCCCATACCATGAAATGGTTCCGTAAAGAACTATATATTCCTTCAGCAGTTATCGATCGTGGTACTCTGGACGCCTGGGAAAAGAAAGGTTCCAAATCCACGTGGGATCGTGCACAAGATCGCGTCAAGGAACTCCTTAAAACCTACCAGCCATCACCAATGAAAAGCGAAGTAAAAAAGGAGTTGCAAGATCTCGCCTCGAATGCCGTGAAAAAATTTGGGTTGAAAACACTACCTTCCTTGCCAAAGGATTAGGTGCGATAAGTTATGTGAATGAATCAAATTCAAAAGCCCCAAAAATAATTGGGGCTTTTGAATCCCTGGGTGAAAAATTGAGTATTTTTTGAGTATTGTCAGACTATCGTAGTATGTTTTTATCTTTGATTTTCAGGGCAAAAACAAAAGGCATCCTTCCAATTCTCTTATCATGCTGAGATCGCTGCACCACTCCCTTGACACAAGCTACCACCCCCTTATAAAATGCATTGCCCTCGTTTTCACATTCCAATCCTTCTCATTCGTCGTGAACTGATGTGAAAAGATAAAAACACCATAACTTAGGAGAAAGATATATGCAAAACCTTGGTTTATCTTCGTTTGAGCAAATTGCCATCTGGAGTGTTTTAGGTGTGGCAATCCTTGGCTTGCTGTACGCATTGCTCTTGCGACATCAAATAATGAAGGAAGATAAAGGCACGCCAAAGATGCAGGAAGTTTGGGGTGCAATCCGGGATGGCGCTGATGCCTATCTTGGACGCCAGCTGCGTTCAATCATCCCATTGATTGTTGTACTGACTGTAGCCCTTTATTATTCCGTAGCACTCGTCCCTCCCACCCCTGAGGCGATGGAACGTTTCCACGGGATGGATGAAGATACTGTCCGCAATATCATCGGTATCGGACGGGCGGTGGGCTTCATCATGGGATCTGTCTTTTCACTCACGGTTGGGCAGATTGGTATGCGTATGGCCGTACAAGGGAACGTGCGTGTCGCTTCATCTGCGCGTTTTTCCTTTGGGAACGCTCTAAAGATCGCTTATCGAACGGGGACGATTACCGGAATGCTCACCGATGGGCTGGGGCTCCTTGGCGGAACCTTGATCTTCATTTATTTCGGCATAGCTGCACCAGACGCCCTCCTAGGTTTCGGATTTGGGGGCACCCTGCTGGCTCTCTTCATGCGAGTCGGCGGCGGTATTTATACTAAAGCCGCTGATGTTGGTGCTGACCTGGTTGGCAAGGTTGAAGCGGGAATCCCTGAAGATGATCCCCGCAATCCCGCCGTTATCGCCGACTTGGTTGGCGATAACGTAGGCGATTGTGCCGGGATGGCAGCCGACATTTTTGAATCCTATGAGGTAACAATCGTTTCCGGATTGATTCTAGGCGTAGCGCTGTACAACATCACTGGACACATCGAATGGATTATTTATCCCCTCATCGTACGCGGAATCGGTGTTCTCTCGTCCATCATCGGGACGTACGTTGTCAGAGGACGTGAAGACCAAAAAAGTGGCAATGCCATGAAAGCCATCTTCCGTGGATTCTTATCTTCTGCCGCTATTTCTGCAGTCTTGTTCTTTGCTGCAGCATTCATTTATATGAAAGGCAGTCATCTGCCGGGAGGTTGGTGGCGAACACCGGTCGCCGTAGCAACTGGTGTTCTTCTCGCCATCTTAATCGACAGAACCACAGAATATTTTACAGGTTCTCATCAGGAACCTGTGAAAGAGATTATGCGTTCTGCAGACACCGGGCCAGCCACTTTGATTCTTGAAGGAATCGCTGTCGGATACGAATCTTCTGTGTGGGCTATTATCACCATCGCAGCGACCATCTTTGCCTCTATTATCACCTTTGGTGGAATCGGCACTACACCTACAGAGAATATTACTTATATTCTCTATGGCGTTGCCATGACAGGCATAGGAATGCTCACACTCACCGGTAACAATGTCGCTATGGACTCGTTTGGCCCTATTGCCGACAACGCTGCTGGGATCGGTGAAATGTCTTGGGCCGATAGCGAAGATGAAAATCTCACACAAGCCCAACAAATCATGGCTGACCTTGACGCTGTTGGGAATACAACCAAGGCAATCACCAAAGGTGTTGCGATCGGCTCTGCCGTGATCGCAGCAGTATCCTTGTTCGGGTCATATCTTGTGGATGTCAGCCGCGCC
Source organism: Anaerolineales bacterium (assembly GCA_050115475.1). Taxonomy (GTDB): domain Bacteria; phylum Chloroflexota; class Anaerolineae; order Anaerolineales; family UBA11579; genus JASFQL01. The sequence goes on along the minus strand of JASFQL010000035.1, from coordinate 10,643 downwards.
CAGGCAACTCTCGGTATACCATTGGCAGAACAAATCCAGTCCGTAGGTATCCGGATTGACGTTCCAGTGGTATTCGTTGGTATGCTCATCGGAGGTGCCCTCCCCTGGTTGTTCTCGTCTTTTGCCGTGCAAGCGGTCAGCCGGGCTAGCGCGTTGATCGTAAAAGAAGCCCGCCGGCAGTTTGGGCTGGGTGTATTAGAGGGAAAGGTGAAGCCAGATTATGAGCAGGCTGTTAGCATTTCAACGACGGCCGCACAAAAAGAGTTGGTCCCCTTGGCTCTCTTAGGCGTCCTCACACCTATCCTGGTTGGCTTGGGTTTAGGCGTAACCGCTTTAGGTGGTTTCCTGGCAGGGATCATCCTTTCAGGGCAATTGCTCGCTGTTTTCATGAACAATGCCGGTGGTGCCTGGGACAATGCTAAGAAACTGATCGAAGATGAACCGATTGACCTCGAGAAAAATACAGGTAAGGGCTCAGAACGGCATAAAGCTGGTGTGGTCGGTGATACCGTTGGCGACCCAATGAAAGATACAGCCGGCCCCGCTCTCAACCCTATGATAAAAGTCGTCAACCTCGTATCGGTCATCATCGCCCCTGCAGTTGTTCAATTTGAAGAGAAATCATGGAGTGTGATTCTCGCTATCGTGGCCATCGTGATCGGGCTGATTTGGGCATACCGAACCAGCAAACGTCAAACAGAACATATCATATAAATCATGTACTAATAAACAAGGGCGCAGCCTGCTGTGCCCTTGTTTAGGGGAATAAAACTGAAAATTATTTCCATAAAATAGTTTTCCTCTATATAGGGTATTATTCAATGCTTGTTTTTAAGGATCGATATGAACCTATATGATTTTCACAGATTTCCTTACCTCACCATTTATCTTTTTTGGTAATTAATCCCCATCTTTAATTAGTATAAATTTAAAATGAATTTATTTATACAAAACGCTTGCATCTTCTTTCAGAATAGTGCATACTTCATTATAGGAGTTGCTTTAGCTAATGGCAAAGATAGCTTTGCGCGTCTACAATAACGAAATTAATGACCTTATCGATCACGGAGAAATCGAAGAGGCGGTTGCGCATTGTCTTCACATTATTAAATCCCACCCCAAACACGTTGATACTTACAGGCTTCTGGGGAAAGCCTATCTTGAAGAACAGCAATATGGGGATGCAGCTGATATCTTGCAGCGTGTTTTATCATCTATTCCATCGGATTTTATTGCCCAGGTTGGGATGAGCATCATCCGGGAAGACGAGGGCAATCTCGACTCAGCTATCTTTCACATGGAACGCGCTTTCGAAGTGCAACCTTCCAACCATGCCATCCAGGATGAACTTAAACGCTTATATGGACGCCGAGATGGAATCGAACCCCCAAAAATCCGGCTAACCCGTGGCGCTTTAGCACGCATGTACGCCCATGGTAATCTGCATGACCTGGCAATTGCCGAACTATTGGCTGCTTTGAGTGAAGATCCCCAACGGTATGAACTGATGGTCTTATTGGCGAATATGTATTATCAAGCCGATAAAAAAGTCGAAGCCGCTGAGACATGTAAAAAAATCCTCGAAAAACTCCCCTACTGCCTGGATGCAAACCGTTTACTGGTGAATATCCTTGAATCGAACGAAAGAGGAGAAAATGCAAAGCCTTACCGCAATCGATGGGATGAATTGGATCCCTATTCATCAGCCCTGGATAAAGGAGACCTAAGTACAGAATCTTTACCAGATCAGACCGTCACGGTTGATCGTTTAGATTGGGAACCAGCAGGTTATGACGACGATTCATATGGTCGTCCTGCCTGGGCCTCTTCGTTAGGGGCTGACATTCAGGATGATGCAGGTGAAGGTCGCGCATTACCAGACTGGATGAGTGACAAGGGAGACGAAGGTGAACCCGCCGCTTCTTCCTTTGATAGATCCATTGAAGAAAGAGAACTACCACCCCTCTGGGAGTCTCCTCTCGAAGACGAACCAGAGGCTCCAGAAAATGTTAGTTTCACTCCAGAATCCCCAAAATTCGAAGATTTCCCCTCTTTCTCTGAAGATACCCCAGAAGATAGTATATTCCCCTCTGAGGACGAGGAAGAAGCAGCACCCGAATGGATGAGAATGCCAGGCGAAGAATCACTTGTGTCCTCTGATGAAACGAGTGGAGATGGTTCAGAAAGTACGCCTGATTGGATGCGACCTCCGGCTGACTCTGGACAGGAACAAGAAAAAAGTTTATTCCCACCAGAAAGTGAAGGAGAAACTTCGCCGGATTGGATGCAAACCCAAGCTGAGTCTGGTGAGGAACAAAAAGAAAGCCTGATCCCACCAGATGGCGATGAAGAAAGTTCCCCGGATTGGATGTCGATGCCGGAAAATGAAACGCCAGAACAAAAAAGTGCATCTGCTGAAACCTCAGATCTAATTCCGGAGTTTTTAAAAGAAGCTGGTTGGGAACCCGGCAACGGTATCGAAGAAACCCCTGCGCCATCCCTCGATGACGAATTATCTGATGGTGATGAAGATGAAATCGCAAAGGGAGAGATTCCCGCCTGGATGCAAGATTTGGCTCCTCAAGAAGAAGCTATTTCTGATGATCAACTCATCACCAGTGATGAAGAGTCAGCCGAAACCCCCGATTGGCTCTCCCAGGAAGAAAGTCAAAAAGAAATCAATACCCAAGGTGAACTAGAAAGCCCCATGGTCAGTCCCAGTCAATCTATTGAAGAAGGTGAATCTCCTGCAGCTATACCAGAACCTGCAGTTGAGGATGATGGATTAGGCTGGATGGAGGGGCTAACTGAAGAACAGGGAGCGGCTGAAGAGGAGCTGGTTGTCGGCCCACAGGAACACAGTGATACCCCGCCCGATTGGCTCCAAGATGCTGGCGCAGAAGATCAATCTCAACCTGAGGCTGAGGAGGGTCTCTCCATGGATTGGCTTGACCAGTTAAGTCAAGAAGCAGCTGATGAAGCGGCTCCTTCATCAACAACCGATTCTCAGGTTCCAGGTGAAACACCAGAAATCCTCCATTCACAGGAGGATCAAGCCCAATCAACGAGTGAAGAAATTCAGCCAGTAGCCCAAACTCAGATGGGCACTTCCATATCTCAAATCGAGGAAGATGATGGATTGGGCTGGTTGGAAAGTTTGGCAGCAAAACAGGGAGTTGCCGAAGAAGAACTGGTCACGAGTCCAGAGGAACGCAGTGATACTCCCCCTGAATGGGTACTAGAATCTCCCCCCGATGTTACCGCCAGTCCCGAGGTCGAGGAAGAACCATCCATGGAATGGCTCGATCAGTTGGGGCAGGAAGTGGTTGAAGGCTCTACCCCTCAAGTTGCTGAAGAAAAACAATTGGAAGACTCTGAAGGCTGGTTGAGTGACTTACGAAAACACGAAGAAGAAACCGAAGCCCCAATTTCCGAACCGTTAGATTCAGAAATTTCGGAGACTAAAAAAGAAGAAGAAGGTTTGGACTGGTTGGAAAATCTGGCAGAGAGTCAGGGAGTTGCCAAAGAAGAACTGGTTACTTCTCCTGAAGAACGCAGTGAAACGTCACCTGATTTGTCCCTCGAAAGACCTGCAGAAGGTGCACGACCGCCCATGACCGGTGAAGAACCTTCTATGGAATGGCTCGATGATCAAAAACTGGCAGCGGACGAAGAATTATCTCTCTCCTCTATGTCAAAGGACAAACAAACTGAAGAAACCGAAGATTGGATAGACAGCCTACGACAAACAGAAGGTGAATCTCCTGCGGGAATTTTTGAATCTGATGAAGCTGGCTCTCAAGAAGATGAGGAAGTTGCCTGGTTGGATAGTTTGACCGCCAAACAAGATGCTGAACAAGGAATTGAGTCTCAATCCAAGTCAGAGGATAGTCTATCCATGGAATGGCTCGATCAATTCAGCCAAAAAGAGTCAGAAGAAAAACCGTCCTCACCAGCAGCTGAAGATAAAGAAACTGAAGAATGGTTGAAGAACCTTGACCAATCGACGGCACATGCTGATCCACCATCTGCCTTACCTACGAAAGACGAAGGAGATGAAGGACTAGCCTGGCTGGAAAAATTGGCAGATACTGGCGCAAAGGATGAGGTAGCAAAAAAGCCAGAATCTCAATCAAGTAATCTGGACGATCTAAGGAGTGATGTGGGGGATGAAGAACCTCCAGATTGGATCTTGCCAGAAGCAACTGAACCATTGGGAGAACCACTCGAAGCAGAGTCCTCAATGGAATGGCTTACAGAAATGGGTCAGGAAAGTGTCTCTGAGGATGAACAAGAAAAAGAAGTCACAATTACGACAGATTGGCTCAATGAAATCAGTGAAATTGAAGACGACCTGGAGACTGAAGAAGAATTTAGTAGTGCTCCAGAAGCCCTCGAGAAAGTAGATGATTGGATCAAGTCCTTGGATCAACCCGTATCCAGCAAAGATACAATTATTGATTCTGAAGTTACCTCTCCCTCTATAGAACCAGATATTGAATCGGTTGACACAATAATCCCCGGTGAAGATAACGTTGTAAAGACAGATATTGAACCGGCTGCCTCTCAAATCACTGGAGGCGAGCCAGCATTCGAATTGGAATCTGAAGAGGAATTTTCCACTTCACCAGAAACCTTCGATAAAGTAGATGATTGGCTCAAATCCTTAGATCAACCTGTATCTGGTAGGGATACAAATATTGAACCTGGAATTACTCCCCCTTCTTTTGAACCAGATATAGAAACGGTTGAAACGTCAATTACCGGGGAAGAAACCAGCGTTAAGCCAGATATTGAACCAGATACTTCAAAATTTATCGAAGATGAAGTAATTATTGAAGAGGAACCTGAATTACCCACACCTAATGTTTCAGAATGGCTGCAAGATTTCAGTGATGTAAAGCCAGATCCTGACCCTATTGAAAGACCCCTCGAATGGATGCCAGAGGGGGAAGAAGCTGTTCTAGAAGATGCTGTCTTGGAAGAAGCTGGCACAAATGACATTGTTGTGGAAGAGGAAGAAGTTATTCCCACACAACCCGACGAATGGCAGCCCGCAACCGAGAACAATGTCCAGGTGCTTGATGAAGAAATTGAGTCTACACCATCACCAAAAGAATCACCAGATTTACTCGAGGATGCCCGACAAGCAATAAAGGCACATAACCTTGGCGAAGCGGTAGACGCTTACTCGACACTCATTAATAGTGGAAAAGCGATTGATGAAACGATCGAAGCTATTCATGAAGCTCTTCGTAAGCACCCCGTTAATCCAGGCTTGTGGCAGGTATTGGGGGATGCCCTAATGCGATCCGACCGTCTCCAAGAAGCCCTCGATGCATATTCAAAAGCTGAAGACCTCCTCCGGTAATAAATTCCTATAATAATATGGGGGTATATTATTAATAATTCAAATTCCTAGGAGTTAATTAATTGACCTTCTCACAACCCGTCACTGAGCTAATTAAAAAACGATATTCCTGTAGAAATTACCTAAAAACCCCCATCGATAAATCCTTATTAAATAGACTAACCGATAAGCTGTCCTCATATGAACCCGGTCCATTTGGGAATCGACCCAGGTATAAAATAATCGCAGCGACAGAACGTGACCGAAAGGAAATCAAGAAATTAGGCACCTATGGTTTTATCAAAGATGCCGCCGGGTTCATCGTCGGTGTGATCGAAGATCCTGAAAATGAGTTAGAGGATTTCGGCTATCTGATGGAAAGAATAATCTTACATGCAACCGATATAGGATTAGCCACTTGTTGGTTGGGAGGGACATTCACGAAAAACAGCTTCTCTAAGAAAATCCCTCTGAAAACCAATGAATTGATTCCCGCTGTTACCGCCATTGGATATCCCGCTGGGAATCCTCGGATGCCTGAAAAAGTAAGTAGACGTCCAGAGCCAGGGGATCGGCGGCTTCCCTGGCGTAAGTTGTTCTTTGACGGGACTTTCGACACCCCGCTATCAAGTGAAGACTCGGGTATCTTTGCTTTGCCCCTGGATATGGTCAGGCTGGGACCATCAGCATCTAACCGACAACCCTGGCGTATCATAAAAGATGGGGAGACCTACCATTTCTACCTTCAACGCACCCCCGGATATCAGGAGAGATTTCTTGTTAAATTGGTTACAGTGGCCGACCTACAGCGAATAGATATGGGGATCGCTATGTACCATTTTGAGGTGACCGCCCGAGGGATGGGAATGACTGGAGAATGGAAGATGAGAGAACCTGGAATCGGTAAACCTGATAGTTTTACCGAATACGTTGCAAGTTGGGTAAACACTGGCAAGCCAAAATAAATTATAATCGAATTACTTCTCCCTAAACGGTCACTGTGTTTAGATGTGACTTGGTATTCATTTCTTCACTCCAATTAATAAGCATAAGATTATTATCTTTATAACCAATCCTCATTCCAATACCTCCCATACAGTAATTTTAGAATTACCAACTTTATCACCATATACACCATTCCCCAGAGCAATAAATCTCCCATCTGGTGACCAGGAGGCACTCCAGATTGGAAGTGGACCACTATCCTCCAAAACAGCTAATATTGTTCCACTTCTCATATCCCAAATATAAGCTGCCCCTTCAGTAATTTGACCGTTATCGGAATCATATTGATAATCATCGGTTTCCCCAAATCCATATGTAGAAACAAGTAAACGTCCATCTGGTGACCAGACCACAGTACTTACCCAACCCCGTTGTTTCTCCAATATTTGAACAGGACCATCCTCCTCACTATCAAACGCCCAGATTCGGACTCGTCCATCTCTATGACCTGAAGCCAGAAAGTTTCCATTTGGAGACCAGGCCACACTGTTTGCATTTGTACCCATCCAACCGCTGTGATATGTTCGAAGCAATTCACCAGTTTCTGCATCCCATACCTTAATATAACCATCAAATTCAGCTGTCGAAATCATCTCGCCATCTGGCGACCAATCTATCCCCCATACACCATGGATCGTTTGCCCTGAGATCGTAAGTTTCTGAGATTCCAAATCGAAAACCTCAAACCTTTTCACACACAACCCAATTGAAAGTTGTTTGCCATCGGGTGACCAGGAAGCTGACTTAATCCCTAATTGGACAGGAATTTGAGAGAAAGAACCAGTTTCCTTCTCCCAAATCGAACTTGAATTCGTATCTCCCGTGATTGCTAATCTCTCACCATCTTCTGTCCACTCCAAGTCCCATATTGATCCATCACCAAGGAGTAAATAATCAACCAACAAACCGCTCTTTCCATCCCAAAAATTCACTCTTCCGAAGCCTGATGATGCCAATATATCCTCATCAGGCGACCATGCAAGATCATAAACTACGCCTGAAGTTTCAATCACATATCTTGGTTCCACTTGAATTGTTAAGGGGACCATCGTTGGGTTTCCGTTATCTGGTGTAGCATATTCGGGAGTGTCCAGGTATGTCGATCCCGACATGTTAGAACATCCATAGAAAGAAAAAATAATCAAAATTAAATAGGATTTATTCATTTCTCTTATTGACCTTATTTTTTCACATGATGCTATCCTACACAATTTAAATGAAACGACGATTAAATGATCCAACCCAAATCTATCCTTTTCAATTAGGCAGATTTTCCCAAGCTTTGTAATTTTTTCTCTCATTATATATAACATTAGACTTAGATAAATTCCCAGCAAGAATCTCTTTTCGTTTATTATGTAAAGAATATACTTGAGAATCGTAATAGCTATTCGTAAACTCACATCAGCTTATGTATTCTTCTATTGTATAATTAGTGGCTGGTTAGATTGAAATTACTGGAGTCGGGATTTGATAAAAATCAGCCCCAGAAATTCAAATAGACATTTCATATGAGAGGAAAATATTAATAATGATTAAACAAATAGAAAAAATGGATATCTTTAATGGACTATCAAAAGGTGAATTGGAGATCATTGCAGGTTTGACTGAAACGATGCAGGTCAACAAAGGAGATGCTCTATTCAATGAAAAGGACGATGCGAAATATATCTACATTTTATTAAAGGGGAAAGTAAGGATACAAGTACAGCTCTCCTCCAAACCCGAAACGGTTGCCATCAACGTTCTGACTCAAACCGGTTCACTTATTGGTTGGTCAGGATTGTTGCCGGGTCAATACTATACAGCAGCGGCCGTCTGCCAGGAGGACAGCGAATTGCTGGCAATCGAAGGCACGAAGCTGATGCATGCGTTGGAAGAAGACCCGGTGATGGGTTTTAAAGTAATGCGGAAATTTACCGAAGTGGTTTCTTCCCGCTTAAGAAACATCCAACGAAATTTGCTGAAAACTTTCTAACCCGTTCTCTCTATAATAATATATCAAATTCCTGGAGGTCATTGTGGAACAAACCTTGGTCTTGGTAAAACCTGACAGTGTACAAAGGGGATTGATCGGGGAGGTTATCTCCCGCCTTGAACGTCGTGGTTTACGTATCATTGCCGCTAAATTCATGCCCGTCAGTACCGAACTGGCCGAAGAACATTACGCCATCCACAAAGGTAAAGCTTTTTATGAGGGACTGATCAAATACATAACTTCGGCGCCTGTTATGGCGATGGTGTGGGAAGGTCCAAACGCAATTGCTGCTGTCCGACAGACCATGGGTAGCACACGTCCAACAGAGGCCGCCCCAGGTTCTATCAGGCATGATTTTGCTTTGGAAGTTGGCCGTAACCTGACACATGCATCCGACACAGTCGAGAATGGGAAAAAAGAAATCAAATTATGGTTCGACACTGAAGAATTGGTATCTTGGTCTCGTTCAGTGGATGAATGGGTGTTTGAGTAATACTTTATCTTAATTGACTGTTCGAGAAAAATATATCCGATAGGCGCAGTATATTGCGCCTATCTTTTCTTAACCTAGAATTACATGCTGACTTTTTGCTTGTACACAACCTGCTCTATCCACCTATTGTACGTGCAGCAGAACCTTCCCCTCTTTCCATAAATCCTCTAATGAGTAGTAATCCCGCTGGACCTTAGAAAAAACATGGAGGATAACGTCACCAAAGTCCGCTAAAAGCCACCCATCGATCACTTCACCCTCTATCCGAGTTTTTAATTGATGGTCTTCTCGTACTTTATCGAGGGCAGCTTTCATCAATGCACGCAGCATGCGTTCACTCGTTCCAGAACAGATAACGAAATAATCTGTAAAAGGAACAATCCCTTTCAAATCCATGAGGACAATATCCTCCCCCTTCTTTTCCTCAAGTGTATTGACAATCGTCCGAGATACTTCTAATGCGTCCAGAAATCACCTCTGATTATTTAATTTCCCCTAACTGTGCCGTGAATAATTTTGAATATATTGCCCCCTTTGGGCTCAGGTCGCTGCGGAATAAGTTGACTTCTGTGATGCGGGCAGCCCCCAAAAATCCCAACTTATACTTCCTCAACTCACCACTAATTTTTCGAACCTCACCAGGATTGGCATTCCGAGAAACCCGGCCCAGAGTTAGATGTGGATCGAATTTCCGCTTATCTGGTGCATATCCCAGGCGTGCAGTTTCTATATCAATGCGCCGGTAAAGGTGCTGTAATTCTTCAGGTGCTTCTACACCCACCCATATCACTCTCGGGCGGGAAAAGTTGGGGAAGACACCCACCCCTCCCACGCTGATTTCAAATTCCTTATGACTCATTGCCTCTGTTAGTAATATCTCGTTTATCATGGGAATGTTATTTTCTGATACGTCTCCCAAGAATTTCAATGTCAGGTGAATATTTGGCACAGGCACCCAACGAATCGGCATACCAATGAAGGTTCGCTGATACCTGATCCAACTCATACTGCAATGGTTCAGGCAGGTCAATAGCGATAAATGATCGTATCACCGACATTCCATTCACCTGATCTAATCTACTTATTCTATAAAGGCCTTTTCAATCGATTGCTTCAAATCATGGAAACTCACCGGTTTTGAAAGGTAATCAGTCGCACCAGCTTCCAAACCGGCTTTGACATCTGAAGGCAATGTCTTCGCTGATACCACCACAACGGGAATACGGGATAATTCAGGATCATGGCGTATCAACCTCAATATTTCCAAGCCAGAAATATCAGGAAGCATAATATCCAATAAGATTCCATTAGGTGGTTTTTCTCTAATCATGTCGAGTGCGTGTTTGCTTTGCGAGCTGTTCAACACACGAAAACCGCTAACCTTCAACATTTCACTGAATAATTCAGCGGTTTCTTCTTCATCTTCTACCACTAAGATGGTCTTTTGTTCTCCAACCATATACTTATATAAAATTCCAGAATTAATCCTTCGAATAATATCCCTATCAACATAGCATAAACCATGCCAAAGTGCAAGGGTTGCTGATTGAAATCAGCTAGTCGAATAACGCCTCGTAATCCTCTATAGTATCGACATCTTCGAATACTGAAGAATCCACCCAGGGAATCCAGGTCAAGGGGTAACGTGAAAACACCTGCCGTCCCCCTATGTCACCTTCGATCTCAGACAAATCATTGAATGTAATCTTATCGAAAAGCACCGGATTTCCACGTTTATTGTCGACTATCGGTGCGATGATCGGGGCCAAAGTTCTGGCATGAGTATCGATCAGCGCTTCAATGAATTCAACCGGTAA
>JASFQL010000034.1:0-32024 GCA_050115475.1 Anaerolineales bacterium | reverse complement strand
CAGCTTCTGAAGTTGGAAGCTTGGCAACAAGTGCTATTAATTTAGATAGTTTACTTAAACAATCTGTCGAGTTACTGGTTGAACGATTTGATTATTATCACGCGAGTATCTTTTTAATCGATGATGTAAAAGAAAACGCTGTTCTACGAGGAGCATCTGGGACCGTTGGCCAGAATCTAATTTCCACCGGATACCAAATACCATTAAATACAACCTCAATCGTTGGGTGGGTTGCAAAAAATAATAAAGCAAGAATAGCTACAGATATTTTAGAAGACTCTATGCACCTAAAACATGAACTACTCCCTGAAACACGCTCTGAAATCGGCTGCCCAATATCTGTTGGATCCGAAGTACTCGGCGTTCTTAATGTTCAAAGTCGTGAAGTAGGTGTATTTACTGCCGGTGTGGTTGATGGTCTCACTACCCTTGCCAATCAATTAGCTACTGCTATTCAGAATTTCAGGTTGTTAGAGAATACAAAGATTGACCTGCAACAAACGGTTGAATTCTATCGTGCTAGTCGAAGGATCTCAAAATCAACCACAACTGAAGAAATCTTTCTTTGTACTTCAGAAGCAGTTCAACAAACGACATTCATAAGCGCCTTATATTCTGCGAATGGAAATATATTTGAACTTGTACAGAATCCAGGTCATTCAGTTTATTACAAAGAGCAGTTGCCATTATCACTCAACATATCCCCCTTACAAGCTTCTGACTATTTGAATGCAGATAACCCAACGATCATTCGCGATGTTTTCCAACCAAACATTTCAATACATCCGGAATTACTAGTTATGCCAGAAAGACTTCAATGCGAATCGGCGGCACTATTTCCCATCTTCCAAGCCAATGTATTAACGGGATTGTTAATCATTGGTTCGCAAGAAAAAGGCACTCTCACTCTGACATCTATTCAACCTTACACAAATCTGATCGACCTTGTCACTACATCCTTAGCAAAAGTAAATGCGCTAAATGAAACCCAAAAACGATTAGAATACCTCCAAGTTTTTAATGATTTCAGTGTAAAAATTGGGAATGAAACCGATGTTCAACGCCTTTATCGATTGATTCATGAAGAAGTAAAAGCGATTGTTGGAGAAATTGATTTTTATATCGCCCTCTATGACTCAAAGACAGATCACGTTGAAGTTCCATACCTATACGAAGGGGACGTGCCAATTCATATCGAACCATTTCCCCTGGGTGAAGGGCTCACTTCTATTGTAGTAAAAACCAAGGAATCTTTATTATTAGTTGAAAACACAGAAGAACAGGCGAAAGCCTTAGGTGCACGCGTCGTTGGTGAACCTGCAAAATCTTGGTTAGGTCTCCCTCTCCTGGTGGGCGGTGAGGTTGTAGGCATTATTGCTCTCCAAGACCTTAAAGTCGAACATAGATTTTCAGAAGAGGACTTAATCCTGCTTACAGCTCTTGCCGCGCCGATCGCTGGTGCTGTCCATAGTGCTCATCTCTTAGAAGAAGCGGAACGATATACCCTTCACTTGGAAACCGCTGCCAGGATTGCTAGGGATACTAGCGCAACACTTGATCAGAATGAGTTGCTTAGGAAAGCTGTAAACTTAGTTCAAGAGCAATTCAATTTCTATCATGCATCTGTTTTCTTGCTTGATGATGAGGGTGAATTCGCGGTTATCCAAGAATCTACAGGCGAAGCAGGCCGTCAAATGATGCTTGAGAGTCATAAAGTAAAAGTAGGATCAAAATCAATCATTGGCCATGTGACGGCTACCGGAGAGCCCTTGATCGTTAATGATGTATCCCAAGACCCAACCCACCAAATCAACCCATTACTTCCAGATACAAAAGCTGCATTGGGTATCCCTCTTATGATTGGTAATAAAATCTTAGGAGTACTCGATGTTCAAAGTACAGTTCCCTTCTCATTTTCGGATGAAAATGTTAGGGTGCTCCAAATTCTAGCTGACCAATTAGCTGTAGCAGTGATTAATGCCGATCTATTCACCGAATCACAAGAACACCTAGCCCAACATAGGTTAATCCATCACGTGACTACAGTCGCAGCTTCCAGTTCAGGGATCGATGATGCTTTATCTAGTGCCGTTCAAGGTTTGCGAGTAACTCTAGGTGTAAGAGTCGCCATTCTGCTATTCGATCCACATGCCAACATTCTACGCGTGGAAGCCTTTTCAGGTTATGACGATGACATTTTAGGATTACAAATCGAACTCGGTGAAGGTATCACTGGATGGGTGGCAGAAAATAAAGAGCTATTATTAGTGAATGATGTGCTAAACGATTCACGTTATATACCTGGTAAAGATTCTGTCCGCTCAGAACTTGCCGTGCCATTGATATATCGTGGAAGATTATTAGGCGTATTGAATATTGAGAGTGATGAAAAAAACGCCTTCGACGAATACGATCAAGACACATTAGGTACGCTAGCAGGCAGTCTTTCAGCAATCATCGTGAACGCTCAACTAACAGAGCGGCAACAGCAATTGTTTGATATAACTACGAAAATTCGCCGTTCAAGCAGCTTTGAAGGGATTCTTGAAACAACTGCCGATGAGATCAGCAAAGCGTTGAAAACAAGGAAAACGCGAATTACTATCGGGGGAGGTGAATTATTTTCTGATTCCCCTCAAGAAGAAGTCGGAGATGAATCACAAACTCAAAACGGTCAAGAAGGTGATCAATGAAATCTTCTAAAAACTTAACGCCAGAACAACAAAAAAGTCAGGCTTACAACATCCAATATTGGCGTGAGCGAATTCTGAAAATATTGCTAATCATCATCCTTGTTGTCGGTATCCCGATGTATGCTTACAACGTACCGACATTCATTGAAATTCATGATTGGTTGTTTTTAAGCGTCAGCACATTAGGTTTACTTTATGGAGTAATCATCACATTCCTTGGAGAAAAAATCTCTTATAGGGTTAGGGCGATCTCCGTAATCACAATAAGCTATCTATTTAGTATTCTCTCCTTTCAGAATTATGGCCTCTCAGGAGATGCTCGAATATGGTTACTCTTTTTCGTGGTCTTTTCGACAATCATGTTAGGATTACCAACAGGGTTGATTGCCTCGGGAATTAGTGCAATAACTTATGTAACTGCGGGATATTTAATCGTAAATAATATTTTTGTTCCCCAAGTATCCATAGCGATATCTTACTCCGCAGAACCTCTATCTTGGATCACTGCCGGTTTTACTCTTCTTTTTGCGAGTTTAATGCTGTCAATATCCACGGGTATATTCATCCAAGGTTTGGAAAAAAGCCTCGTAGATTTAAGTGACTCATTCGAAACATCACAGATCTTAGGCATGGAATTGGAACAAGAGCATGGAAGGCTTGCAGAACGATCCCAGGATCTCGAACGACGTGTAACTCAAATTCGAACTGCTGCTGATATCTCCCGCCTACTCGGTACCATTCTCGATTCTCAAGAACTTCTACAGAATGCTGCTGATTTAATTAGGGATCGATTTGACCTCTACTATATTGGTATTTTCCTGGTAGATGATAACCGTCGCTATGCAGTTCTTACTGCAGGAACTGGTGACCCTGGGAAACAAATGCTACAGGAAGAACACAAATTAAGCATTGGTGGAACTTCAATGGTTGGCTGGACTACAGCCCAGGGTAAGCCACGGATTGCGCTAGACGTTGGACAGGAAGCCGTCCGTTTTGTAAATCCCCACCTTCCCCTTACACGTTCAGAAATGGCCCTCCCGATAGCAATTGGCAATCAAATATTAGGAGCTATCAGCGTGCAATCTGTGGAAGCGGAAGCATTTGACCAGAACGATATCGTCGTACTTCAGGGTATTGCAGATAGCCTTGCTGTTGCCCTCGAGAATGCTAAGCTTTTTAATCAATTTGAAGAAAGTTTGAAGGAAATCCAAAATCTCAATAGGCTGTATTTTAGTGAAGCATGGTCTGGCGTTATTGGTAAAACAGAAAAAGAAATCACAGTTTCGAAAGAGTTTGATTCGAGTATTACGGGAGAATTTGAGGAGTTGAATATCCCTCTCGTATTAAGAGGAGACCAAATCATCGGCAATATCACAATCGAAACTGATCGTTCAGAACTACACCCAGAGGAAAAAGAATTTATCGATGCAATCAGTACTCAGGCAGCAATGGCCTTGGAAAGCGCCCGCTTATTTCAAGAAGCACAGACCAGAGTGGGAAGCGAGCGGATCATCAGTGAAGTAAGTGCCGAAATGCGTGAGACGCTTGATATTAGGACCATCATGATGACAGCTGCAGATAAAGTACGCAGCATGATGAATTTGCCAGAAGTTACCATCCGCTTGGCAGAACCTTCTGAATATGAAAGTTACTATAGTGATGACTTTGAAGAAGATAATTCTGATTAATCTATCGAGGTCTTTATGATTGATAACGAGAAATTTTCATCGCCTGACCCAGAACAAGATACAACTATGGGTATATCTGAGAATAACCAACGTCCAGAGAACTACACTCGCATCATGTCGCGATTGTACCTTATCGCGATTATTTTTATGATTATCACCGTCATTGACTCTCTTTTTCAATATGGAGAATTTGGTGCATGGCAGATTCTTGCAGATGCGGGCGGGATCATTGTGGGTTTAGTTATCCTACTTATTAGTCGATGGTACCATCAGAGAAAACAATACAACCTTTCAGAATCATTACTCCCATTGGTTATATTGATTTCCTATGCTCCTGGCGATCTATTTCTCCAAGGGGTAACAATTTATAACGCCTTAAGTGGGACGATTCTCATCCTGGTTGTTTGGATGATCATCCGGCCCCAAAATAGATTTTATTGGTTGATATCCACAATCGTATACCTCATCGCTGTAATGATATTCAGCCAAATTAATGGGATTCCCCGATTCGATATCAGCCAGTCTTCCTCATGGCAAACTTCACTCCCTATCTTTACACTAGTCATTACGATTGTTTTAGTATTCCAATTCATGCAGTCCATGCAGCATACAACAATCCGTATAAGACGTACTGTAGTGCTTTTATCACTTGGGTTAATTCCTACGATTATTGCAATTTCAGCATCTTCTATCATTGTTTATCAACAAACCAAAGATGATGAAATTGGAGCCTTAGATACGATCGCGATATCAAAAGAAACACAACTAACTGATTGGAAAGAAAAAGAAGAACAATATTTATCTGATTTATCAAAACAAGAAGGAATTATTGAAAATTTCCTTTTATATACTCTTCCAACCACAAATCCAGAAATCGATGCAACTGCGTATGATTCATTACATTATGATTTGGATTTGGGTATTGAAGGATCAGCAACCTATAGTTCGATATCCATTCTCGATTTATCTGGCAACGTTATCATATCTACAGACACAATGCAAGAAGGAGAAAATCTATCTAGTCAGGGATTATTTATTGAAGACCAGGGTAAGCCTTTCTATCAATCACCCGTTTTCGATGAAGCGAAAGGCGCAATCGTCGTTCGTTTTTCCTATCCAATCTATAACTACATTGGATCAATGATCGGAATTATGGTCGCTGAAGTAAATATAGATTCATTGAATGAAATCCTCACAGACACTGACGATCTTGGTGAAACTGGAGAAGCATATCTCGTTTCAGCGGATAATATCCTCCTTACTGAAGTCAAAGAAGCAGAAGCATTCACTCCCGGTTCGAGTTTTATCACAACGTCTGGGGTGACTCTTGTAACTGTATCCAAGAATTCAGTTTCTGGGATTTACGATAATTACCTTGACGAAAAGGTTGTCGGGATATATCGCTGGATTCCTGAATTAAATGTTGCTTTGACTGTAGAAAAAAGTCGAAGTGAAGCATTTAGTAATTTTCAATCGCTCTTTATAACTAATATCATGATTGTCGCTGCAGTGATCGTTATCTCGATCGGGATCGCTTTTCGAATCACGCGTAATATTTTGGATCCCCTGAGGGAATTAACGGAAAAAACCCAGCAATTTACTGCAGGTGAAATCGACACAATTGAAGAAACTCAAAGAAGCGATGAAATTGGAGAACTCAGCCACGCATTAAATCATATGTCGAACCAATTCATTGAAGCAACAACCCATTTGGAAGATATCGTTGTTGAACGAACTCAAGCCCTGGAACAAAGAGCAGTATATTTTGAGGCTATTGCAGAGATTGGTCAAGCTGCAACTGGAATTCACGAGATTGAAAATCTTCTAACCAATATTACGCACTTAATAAGTGATAAATTCGGTTTTTACCACGTGGGTATCTTCTTGATCGATGGTGCAAAAGAATACGCGGTGTTAAAAGCTGCAAACAGCGATGGCGGTTGGAGAATGTTGGCTCGCAATCATAAACTTAAAATTGGTGAACAAGGAATTGTGGGATATGTCACTGGAACTAAACAACCAAGAATTCAACAAAGAGTAGTTGGGGACGATAGCGTGTATTTTGATAATCCAGATCTTCCCATGACACAGTCAGAGATGGCACTGCCATTGATCGTTGGAGGAGAACTGATTGGCGCACTTGATATACAAAGTACTGTTGAGGAAGCATTCAAAGATGAAGATATTGCCGTTCTTCAGGTATTGGCTGACGAAGTAGCAATTGCAATCAACAATACTCGCTTATTTGAGCAGCTACAGGAAAGTTTAGAGATTGAACGGAAATTATACGGAGACCTTACAAAAGAAGCATGGACAACTATTCAAAAGGAATCCGTGGAAGATTTTAATGTAAAAAGTGATAATAGTGGCGTTAGATTTATCGATCAGGAAATTCGAAAAGAATCCAGCCAGGCAATTCGAGAAGGTATAACTGTTCAATCAAGCCCTACAGATGATGGCCAAATATATCCGATTTCAATCCCTGTGAAAGTGCGAGGCGGCATTGTCGTTGCTGTAATTGAGACCTATAAACCAGCAGTTGCAGGTCCCTGGCTCTCCCAAGAAATCAATGTGTTAGAAGCTATTAGCGAACAACTCGGAATTGCATTAGAAAATGCCCGTCTATTTGAAGAAACCCAACGATTAGCCCACCGCGAAGCAATTTCATCTGAAGTTGTCAGCCGGATTTGGTCATCCACAAACATTGACACAATATTACAGACCGCAATACAGGAATTGGGACGAGCGCTGAATGTTTCTCAAGGTGCAATTCGTTTAAATTTCCCTGGCACAGGGGATATTGACGAAAAGCAACCTGAGGGAATTGGAGAATAAAGATATGTATAACCTCACTATCATATCTACCTTACACATTTTCATAGCAATCACTCAGTTCGCACTCGCTGGGATTTCATTTTTAGTCGATCGCAAAACCAAGATAAACAAAAGTATCACTGCGGTTCTTCTCTTTTTTGGCGTATTGAGTTTTTCAATTGCTTTTGGAATGAACTCCCTAACCCTTAAACAATCTCTTTTCTGGATGTTTATTCAATCCATTTCAATATACGATATGGGTTTAATTCTACTTCTAGTAACATTATTAATTTTCCGACCACAGATTGTAAAAAAACGCTTGGTTTTATGGCCAATCATTGCCCTCATCTCATTACCTATTTTGAGTCTTCTCGCCGATCTATCTGGTGCGAGTCATTATTTATTTGGACGACATTTGATGATCTCAATAAATGAGGTCTCTCAATTATATACAGGGGGGTACCTATCAATCGATGAGTATGTAACGGGTCTTTTGTCTTCGTGGTTTCCAATACAAATCGTCGGCTCATACATAATCACAGGAATATTTCCATTATTGACAACCGCAATAAAGGAACGAAAAAGTAAACAGGAAAAGAGTAAAGCTGCAATTGTTCTCCTATATGAAACTCGAAAGAGAGATCAAGATACTGCTTCAATTGGAGAATCAGAAATTGATCTGGAAAATAGTAAATCTGCCTTTGTTCTCCTCCTCACGACCGTTGTCATCGGATCAATCTCAATGATCTTCTTGGATAGGTTGCCCCCAACCATCCCCTCATTAATCGCTAATATTTCTTTCACTGTCGGATTCGCCTATATCCTATTTAAGAGATCTAACGTCCAATTCGGTTCGTCAGGAATGGCGAGAATCGTCCAGGATTATCCGATGTTTAATAAACTCCTGGTAACAACTTTAGGCATCGTTCTCCCCGCCATCTTCTTAGTCGGATTCTCTTCATATAGTTATTACCAACAAACGTTGCTAAATCTGTATGATGATAATCTATCAAATTATGCAACGACAGAAGGAAATCGAATAAATCAAGAATTTGAAAGTTTGATACAACTATTGACCACTTTATCCGATGAAACACAAATTCAATTGGTATTAACCGAACGTGTCAATCAACTTCAAGAAATGACTCAAGATGAAATTTCATTGCTTCTAGAAGAAGAAGCAGCCAATTGGGAAGATGAACAGGATGAAGTTGAAACAAATATGCTGAAAACTTACAGCATTGCTACTATACAAACCTATCTATACAACAATCCAGCTTTCCTATCAATTTTAATTAGCGATCAATACGGCGGATTAATTGTTTCGACAGAAAAACCCGAAATCTATAACCAATCTCAACAACCCTGGTGGCGATGGGTACGTACAACAAGGCAAACCTATATTGGTACACCATTCTGGGATGAAGCATTGGAAGACAATATTGTAGAAATTGCCATCCCTATCTTTAGTTCTCCGGATAATCAAACTATCATCGGCATAATGTATGGGCAATATATCCTTGCAACTATCGAAGATAGTTTAATTTATTCATCTGAAACACAGATTACAAATTTCGAATTGCTTGATGAAAATTATATTCCTGTAAATCAGCAATTAACATCACCACAGGAAAATGCGCTAACTCCCTTACTCTTGATGGCGGCAGATGTAGAAAAAGATTGGCATGTGATAAATTACAACGGGGAAGACAACATTGCTGTTATTGAGAAAATCGAAAACAACAAAGCCAATAATAATATGGTCTTGTATATTCTCGCACTCGCTCGTGTGGAAGATGCATTGGCCTCAGTTTTCATCGCCCGAAATGGTGTGTTTCTATTGATTGCAATTATGTTATTCATCGCCATTGGTGTCACTATCGTTCTGGCTAATCTTATTACTATTCCGCTTATAGAATTAACACAAACTGCCGAAAGAATCCTCCGAGGAGAAAAAGATATTCAAGCTGAAATTTTTGGCTCTGATGAAATCGGGACCTTAGCATCAACGTTCAACCGTATGACTCTAGAAATGAGTAACTTAGTGAATGGGCTTGAAAGTACGGTGGAAGAACGAACAAGTGACTTAGAAAATCGGGCTCTTCAACTAGAAACAGCAGCTTTAGTTGCACGTGAATCAGCAGGAATTCACGACCTTCAAGAGCTCCTCAACCAAACTGTACGCCTGGTTTCAGATCGATTTGGTTTCTACCATACTGGTATCTTCCTTCTAGATGAACCACGAGAATATGCTGTATTACAGGCTGCAAATTCAGAAGGTGGACAGAAAATGCTTGCACGTGGACACAAACTGCAAGTCGGGAAAGTGGGTGTAGTTGGATTTACGGCAGGCTCGGGTAAACCAAGGATTGCTCAAGATGTTGGTGCAGATGTTATCTATTATGACAACCCCGATATGCCTAACACCCGTTCTGAGCTTGCTCTCCCTCTCATCGTTCGAGGAAATGTAATTGGTGTCCTAGATGTTCAATCGAATCAGGCCAATGCTTTCAGGCGAGAAGATTTGGAAGTACTTCAAGTATTAGCCGATCAGATCGCTTTAGCTATCGATAACACCCAGTTGCTACAAACCAGCCAAAGGACTTTGATTGAATTAGAGCACATTTATGGACAACAAATATCCCAGGCATGGAAAAAACAACTCAGCGGACGCGACCTATTTTATCGCTACGATCCAGTGGGAGTAGATTTCTATCCCAGAGAGTCAGAACGTGAACTCATCAGCAAGCAAGATGATGAAAATGGAAGCAAATTATCAAAAGAAATTACTTTCCGTGGGCAAGTGATTGGGACTATCGACCTTCTTAAGGATCCCAACGAAGAACAATGGTCGGAAGATGATCATTTTTTTGTTGAAGAGATACTCGAACAAACCGCCCAGGCACTTGAAAATGCAAGGCTTCTCAACCAAATCCGTTTGCGTTCTGATCAAATCCAACTTCTTCAAGAAATCACAGCACTATCTACTTCTCTCATAGATGAAGAAGAATTATTAAATGCCGTTACACAGAAATTGTATGAAGAATTAGAACTGCTTGAGTGCTCAATAGTATTATTCGACGAAGAAAGAACATATGCTCGTTTGGTGACGAAAGCAACCGATTCAAGCCCACACCCGTCTGTGGGATCGATGTTAGCTTTGGAAGCTGATAATGTCAGCCAAGAAATGAGAGAAAAAAATAGAACCCTCATTTTTTATGATGTCAAGAATGATCCAAATTCAAGTACATATACCCAGGCTTTTTCACCTTCAAATACCTACACTACGGTTCTACTTCCACTGACATCACGTGGTGAAGTCATCGGAATGATCAACCTAGAAATTGATGATCCAGATCGTGAGATCAACGAAGAAGATTTAAACCTGTTTTCACAGATTCACACGCAATTCTCTACTGCATTAGATAGCAGCCGCATGTTTACAGCAGAACAACAAAGCCGCCAGGCAACAACAGCCCTGCTGGAAATTTCTCAAATCGCCAGTTCATCTCTAGATATTAATTTCATTTTAAGAGAAGTTGCCCAAAAATCAGCTGCGGTGATTCATGCACATCGATGTATGGTCTCATTAATAAATAATGATGATAATACCATCAAGGTGGTCATGTCGATGCTTGCTGACCCGCAACTCCATGACGATGAGATGTGGGAAAGAATAAATACAATGGAAGCTGAAAGAATCGAAAACTTCCCAATATATCAACAAATTCATAACGATCGTAGTTTTGCCTTATTGGATATATCAGAACAACCTGACATGATGCCACAAGAATGGACAGAACCATTTGGCATCAAGAAATTTTTAATGCTACCACTAATCAGTCAGGATGAAGTTTTCGGCATCATTACATTCGATCACATCAATGAAGAAGCAACATTTACACCTGATCAAATCGATTTTGCTTTAACAATTTCCGGGCAAATTGCTTCAACAATTGAAAACGCCCGTCTCTTCGACCAAACAGTCCGGCGTGCAGAGCGCGAACGGCTTGTTGCAGAAATTACAACAAAAATCCGTGCGTCGAACGATCCAAAGACGATCATTAACACAGCCGTTAATGAATTACGCCAGGCACTAAATAAACCTGAAGTACAAATAGCCATGCATCCCGATGGGGAGAAAGAGGGGGAGAACCATCGGAATGATTTGAACAAGAATGATGAATGATACATGGAAGGATTTAAATATGAGGTATAAGATTGTAATTGCCAATGAAAAAGGCGGGGTTGCGAAAACCACTTCGGTTGTATCACTAGGTGGAGCGCTTGTTGAGCTTGATAAAAAGGTCTTAGTTGTTGATTTAGACCCTCAGGCAAATCTCACACTCGCCCTTGGGCATAAGCCACAGCCGGGGCAATTATCCACTGCGAATATACTCCTGAACTCTGAGAATGTTGTAAATACGATAATCAATACAAATACAAAGAATCTCGATCTGATACCATCGAATTCAGATCTTGGTGTGGCAGAACGGTTCCTACCCATAAGACAAAATCACGATACCATCCTAAGAAATGCTCTTGGCAACTTCCTGGATTATGACTACATCATATTCGATAGTCCACCTGCACTAGGCGCTATCACCCTCAACGCATTAACTGCTGCAGACCTATTGATCATCCCCACACAGGCTGAATATTTTTCTGCTTATGCATTGAAAAATATGATGAATGCCATCCGGCAAGTACGGGCTCAAAACAATCCCACATTGATCTATAGAATATTGATCACGATGTATGACAAACGCAACAGAACCCATAGAACATTACTAGATCAACTCCATGCTACCTTTGGCAATGACGGTATGCTTTCTAACTTAATCGAAATGGACACTAAATTACGGGAAAGCCCAATTCTTGGGATTCCAATAATGTACTACGTATCGAAAAGTCGTAGTGCAGAACAGTATCGTGCACTTGCCAAGGAGTTGACAGAAGATGTCAAAAGATTCCAGGAAAAAACAGTTACCCAATCGACACGATAACAAGTATATAGATATGAACCAAACAACAAATCTCCCTGGACTGTCTGCAGAATCCTCTTCAAGAGGTTGGATTTGGGACATCGATCTCGAAGGTGTTTTAGTGTCATGTAGTCCTGAGATCGAAAATTTATTAGGTTATAAAAAAGACGAAATATTGGGATTTGAGCTGTCTTCAATTTCGGATTACAAACTACTAACCCATCCAGATGAAGAATCGCAAATCTACGCAAACTTCCCAATCCAAAAAGAAATTATTTTCAAATCAAATTCTGGAAAAGAATTCCTGTTTAGCACACAAATATTCCCAAAAATGGACGACGACGGGAACTTGTTTGGCTGGAGAGGAATATCAATTTCACTCGCTGTTGAAGGGGATGGAGAAACCGGAGAGATAAGTGAATTACCAATCCCACCATTGGATGATTTACTAGAAATCGACGAAATCCCCCTGCCTGATACTGGACAACTTCAACTAGCTGAAGAAGCTCGTGAAAGTGCAGACAAAACATCTCCGCTTAGTCTTCAGGAAGAAATGATTCAAGCCATACGAGAAAGGCATGGAATTTCTCATTCTACAGATATCGTAGATCAAAATGAAGAAATATTAAATGATTTTGAAAAGGAGGAAGTATTAGAATCTGATTTAGCCGATCCTAAAAACACCCGCGAACTCGATGAGGAAATCCTTGAATCATCAGATACTGAGTACCTTGAAAAAGATACACTAGAGACAATTCCTCTCGATAATGATACAAGTTGGCAAGAAAGGGTATCTTCGCCAATACATACCGCTCCTCTTCATCTTACAGAGGAGGATATTAAAAGATTAGCTCAAGGTCTTCCGATCGAAGAATTCCAGACTTTAGATAAAGATGAATCTGATCTTGAAACGAAAAAAGAAAAAAGTACGAAATTGGCCCCGGAATATGAAGAGGAAGAAGATTCTACTATCCCTGAAATTGATACATATAAATTAGGTTCAGAAAAAGAAGAAAAGTTAATTGAGAAAATATTAACCAGTAGCGATGTAGTGAATGAGCTGTTATATATCATCGATTCTAATTCTGACCGCGTATGGGATGAAGGTGAACTCATCCTTGTGAATCAAGTTACGAATCAACTGTCATTGGCTCTCGAAAATGCAAATCTCTTTCAGCAAACTCAAGTTGCTTTATCCGAGACAGATGAGCAAGCCCGAAGGCTTCAAATTCTCAATCGATTGAGCGGGGAACTGAGTCAGGCTTCTAGTTTGCAGGAAATATATGATCTCGCTGTTGAAAAAACAGAGCAAATCTTCCAGGCAGATCGTGTTAGCCTGTCATTACTCACACCTAAAAAAGATGGTGTTGCTATTGTATCCACCCTCGGCGGCCCTGAGAATCTAAAGAAGGGAGCTGTCCTTCCTGTCGAGGGCACAGCGAATCAGGCGGCAATTGAAGAAAACCGCATTATTATCAGCTCTGACATTATACAAGATAATCATAAGGAAATAAAATCTTTCATCCTCGGACCAGTGAGTATTACTGGAGAAATCATTGGTACCCTTAATGTTGGAAGTTTTTCGCCTGAAGCTTTCTCAACTAGAGATGAAAATTTCATGGCGCAATTATTATCTCTGCTAGGCTCGATTATTGAAAACAGACAACTATTTGAAGCGATTGAAGGAGCGTTGGAAACAACTGAAGAGCAAGCACGCCGCCTATCACTCCTCAATAGTCTGAGTGAACGATTGGGGAAAACAACCACCATGGACGAAGTGTTAACAGTGACCATGGAGAATATTGATAAAATTATTCCTTCTGATCGATGTAGTGTAGCAATACATGATAAGACAAGGGGGTGCTTCCAGATATTCGCAATAAAAGGTGATGGAAGAATATACCCAGCAGGATCTGATGTGCCAGTAGATAACACTTTACTTGGGCTGGCGTTGAAAGAAAACCACCTTCAGTCTGTCGGCAACCTACTTGATCTTATACAGATGCAATTGACTTGGCAAAACTTGGAATTCGTTCGATCATGTCAGCCCCTTTGTTCGCAGGTGGGGAAGTCATTGGTACTCTTAACATCGGAAAAAACGAATCATTTGCTTATACTGCCCAGGATGAAAATCTGGTTTTGAGTATCAGTTCGCTGGTTGCTTCCACGATTGATAACCGACAACTTATGAGGCAGATCCAACGCCGTAGTGCACAGCTGCAAGCCTCTGCAGAAGTTTCACGTATAGCCAGCACGATCCTGGATAGCTACGAACTCCTTCCTCGGGTTGTAGAATTAATCCGTGAGGGATTCAATCTCTACTACGCTGGATTATTCTTGGTGGATCAAAATGGAGAATGGACAGGGGAAGCCAATAAATGGGCTGTATTACGTGCGGGTTCTGGGGATGCAGGACAACAAATGATAACTGCTGGGCATAAACTAGAGATTGGTGGAGACTCAATGATTGGTACAGCAATCAATAATGCTGAAGCCCGGATAGCTCTAGATGTCGGCGAGGAAGCTAGATTCTTCCGTAATCCGTACTTGCCGAACACTCGCTCTGAAATGGCTCTTCCATTGATCTCTCGCGGTGAAGTATTAGGCGCATTAACCATCCAAAGTGAACAAGAAGCTGCTTTTAGCCAGGAAGACATCACTGCGCTACAAACCATGGCAGATCAAGTAGCAAACACTATTGAAAACGCTCGTCTATTTGAACAATCTGAATCACGTGCTGAAGAACTCAATGTGCTAAATGAAATGGCCCGAGCATTCACACAAACTATGGATATTCAAATATTGGTCGAGCAAACTCATCACTTTGTCAATCGCCTGATAAATGCATCAAACTTCTATCTTGCTTTTTACTATCCTGAAAGCAATGAAATTGAATTCAAGGTGTTTATTGATGAAGATCCCGAAAGTCCTGTTCCCGATACTGATACCCGAATGGAATTAGGGGGGGGAATCACTGATTGGATCATCACAAATAAACAACCCCTATTGCTTAAGGGTGATGTTACAAAACAAATGGAAGAATTAGAAATTCCTGTTCGCGGCAGTACTTCAGTCGCATATCTAGGTGTACCTATGCTGGCTGGTAATAGGATTATTGGGACAATTGCCGTTCAGAGTTATGACAATCCACATCAATTTTCAAACCATCATCTTGATCTTCTCTCTGCAATCGCAAACCAGGCTACGGTGGCTATCGAGAACGCCAGATTATTCCAACAAGAACAGGAACGAGCCACTCAAGAGCAATTGGTTAGAACAATTACGGATAGAGTGCGGCGAGGTGTAGACGCAAAATCCGTCATGAGGATCGCTCTTGAAGAGTTAAGTGAAGTATTAGAAGCAAATATTTCAACTATACAACTGGGAACGAGAGAGAATTTACTTTCAAAATACAATCGTGCATCCGGAGAATTAACCTTACAAGAGGATTCTACCGAAGATATATAAGACGAGTAATCGAGTCACAAATAATGGTGCAATAAATATCAATGGAAAAAACTCATTGCATTATCTTCGCAAATGATACAGACTTTTTCCAAAGGCATAAAATGAAAACAGGATTATTGTATGGAAGAACAAAATCTTGATCAGTATAAACGAAGAATAAATGAGATCGTTCAGTCGCTTTTGGATGTCATCGCATCGGTTTCTCACGGTGATTATGACGTCAAGATAAACATTCCAAATGACGTTGAAATCCTTGCCGAACTCGCATCTGGCCTCGAATTGCTGATCGATGACTCAAGAAAATTGGCCCAGGAACAGGAAAATCTACGCTTCGAACTTGAACAACGTGTCCTTGAGCGAACTCGTGAGTTGGAAATCGCCCTCGAAAATCTGCAAGCAACTCAACGTCAACTGATCACCGAGGGATGGAATGAATATACACAATACCGTAAAGAAGTAAAAGGCCTAACCCTCAGGGGGATTTCAGAAACAGAAGATGAAGAATGGCTGCCAGGTATGATAGAAGCAGTAGAGCAAGCAAAAGTAACCTATGATACTAACGGACAGGATGCTGAATCGCTATCTATACCGATTCAGCTTCAAGATGAAATAGTCGGAGTACTTGGTTTCAACCGTGACACCGGAAGGCCCTGGTCAGAGCTTGAGATTTCTACTGTGGAAGCGATTGTCGAGCAAGTTGGGTTAGCCCTTGAAAACCAACGTTTGTTCGAAGTTACTCAAGATGCACTGACTGAAACAGAAAGCTTATACCAAGCAAATAGAGAACTTAACACCGTTCAAACGTATACTGATGTTTTGGGCGTACTCCAACGCTATACGATCTTACATCAACAACCGCTATTCCTTTCAATAAACCTCTTCGACCAACCATGGACGAATGTAACCGCACCGACTTGTCTTGTGCCGATTGGACAATGGGCAACGTCCAATGAATATTTATTCGACGATGCACCTCTCATGTTTTCTGATTGGCCTCAAGTAACCGAATATCTGGATCCAGACTCAATCACAATCCTTGAAGATTCCACTATTATGCCAGAAATGGGCGGCATCTTTCGAGATGTAATACTTGAAAAACAAAAAACTAAGATGCTCATAACTGCTCCACTAGTGAGTGCTGGTCAATGGATCGGACAAGTGTTGGCCAGTTTCCCAACCCCCATTGAAGTGACAGATGACGACAAAAGGCAGCTTCTGGGGCTTGCTGGTCAGGCGGCAGTCGCCATTCAGAATCTCAATCTCCTCGATGAAACAGCCAGGCGTGCAAGCCAGCTTGAGACCGCGGCTAATATCGCCCGGCAATCTTCAAGCATGCTTGATCCAAATGCACTACTTTCTACGGCTGTTAACCTCATCCGTGATCGATTTGGTTTTTATCACGCCTCTATTTTCCTTATAGAGGGACCATCTGCAATCGTGCGAGCATCCACTGGTGAAGCAGGCAAACAAATGGTAACAAGTGGGCACAAACTTCTAACTGAGGAAGGAGCTTCAATTATTGGTCAGGTATGTTTTTCTGGCGAAGCCTTGATTGTGAACGACGTTACTCAAAACCCCACGCACAGACCACATCCCCTCTTGCCTGATACACGGGCCGAGTTGGGCCTTCCATTAATGATCGGAGGTCGTGTTATTGGTGCATTGGACGTTCAATCTACAAAGGTGAATGCTTTTTCGGAAGACGATGTTGCTGTCCTTCAAACTCTTGCGGATCAGATTGCAGTAGCTCTTGAAAACGCGCGTTCTTTTGAAGTTGCCCAAAGGGCCGTTGTTGAAATCCAGGAAGCTGACCGACTCAAGAGTGAATTCCTAGCCAACATGAGTCACGAACTCCGCACACCATTGAATTCAATTATCGGTTTTTCACGAGTAATCCTTAAAGGGATTGATGGCCCAATCACCGACCTACAACAACAGGATCTAGAAGCCATCCACCATTCGGGGCAGCATCTTTTAGACATGATTAACAACCTCCTCGATCTTTCTAAGATTGAAGCGGGTAAGATGGAACTTTCTATCGAGGAAATCGAATTATCAGATGTCATTGAAAGTGCAATTTCCACTGCACGTGGGCTTATAAAGGAACAACCCATTCAGTTGGTGGAAAATGTACCTGATAAGCTACCACCGGTTTTAGTAGATAGAACCCGCATCCGTCAAATAATGCTGAACCTTCTTCAAAATGCCACGAAATTTACAGATGAGGGCACAATAACTATAGATGTTGAGATTATTGAAGATGTTGAAACTGCCAAACCTTTTATAAAAATCAGTGTATCAGATACAGGTATTGGTATTGCTACTGAAGATCAAAAGAGTCTCTTCGAGCGATTTTCGCAAGTAGATTCTTCCCTCACTCGAAAGGTTGGAGGAACAGGCTTAGGTTTATCAATTTCAAAACACCTCGTTGAAATGCAAGGCGGGACCATAGGGCTAACAAGTGAAATAGGAAAGGGAAGTACTTTCTGGTTCACAGTCCCAGTTGCTACAGCGGCACCTGTTATTGAAGTGATAGACAAAATTACTCAAGCCGATGTCGAAGAAATTCATGATAAATCAACAATCGTTGAATCAAAAGAAGAGGATAGTGTCGATAAAGCTTTTGAATCTGAACAAGCGATGTTAATGAGTAAGATCATCGTCTCGATTGATGACGATGCAAAAGTCATTAGTCTATACCAACGATACTTATCTCCACATGGATATCAAGTTGTCCCTCTCACTGATCCAACCAAAGCGATTGATCAAATTCGAGATATCAAACCATATGCCATCACACTAGATATCATGATGCCCAATAAAGATGGGTGGCAGGTTATCCAAGATATTAAATCAGATCCTGAATTAAATTCAATCCCAATCATCATTTGCAGTATTACTGAAAATCGGGAGAAAGCATATAAGTTGGGCGCAGTGGATTATTTAGTAAAACCCATCCTAGAAGAAGAACTCGTCACTGCGATTAAGAATCTCAGTCTGAGTGAAGATCGTACTGTACATGATATTCTCGTGATTGACGACGATCCAGATGTATTGCAATTAATAAAAGCTACACTTCGTGATGAAGCAACTTACCGCATCCAATATGCGAATGGGGGTTTCAATGGTTTAGAAAAGATGAAGGAAAGACGACCAGACGCATTGATTCTGGATCTCGTCATGCCAGATTTGGATGGTTTTTCGATACTAGAGACAATGCAAGGAGATCAAGAATTGCGTTCGATCCCAGTAATCATCCTTACTGCTGCAGATTTATCAATTGAAGAAAGAACGCAAATAGAAAAATATAAACGGAATTTTCTCCAAAAAGGAACTTTCCGGGGAAATGAATTGATCGACTTCCTTGAAAATGCTTTAGAAAAAATTGATAAACAGGGAGACGAATAAAAAGGATATTTATGTCTTCACAGTTCATCATTGAATGTTTAGATTGTCACCATCAAAATCCTTTCACCATTACCTCTACTACCTGTCCAAAATGTGGTAGTGGATGGAGAGAAACAAAATATGATTACGCTTCCTTGAAACAAACATTTCCCATCCAAATTCAAGGGCGTGCATTCAATCTATGGCGATACCGAGAACTCCTTCCTGTTCGCACATACAATCCAGAATTAACTTTCGGTGAAGGTGGAACACCCCTGATACGGGCTGCAAACTTAGGCATGATGCTAGGTTGCCCCCACATCTATATAAAAGATGAACGACAAAGTCCAACAGCATCTTTTAAAGACAGACAAGCAGCAGTAACAATTGCAGCACTAAAAGAAGCCGGAGTCACAGAAGCTGTAATCGCGTCAACTGGAAACGTAGCCATTTCTTACTCAGCTTATGCTGCAAGGGCTGGAATAAAATTATGGGCTTTCATCACAAGCCTGGTTCCCCCTGTAAAAATGAGAGAGGTGGCATTATATGGCACACAGGTGGTAAAAGTAACAGGGAATTATGATCAAGCCAAACAAGTTGCCGCTGAGTTTGCCCGACAACGTGCATTGTTTATCGATAAGGGTGTGCGTTCAATTACAACAGTCGACTCAATGAAAACGCTTGCATATGAAATCTCTGAACAACTAACTGGTTTATTAGGGCCACCAAATCACGCCAATAACCAAAACCAGCCACCACCTCGTCCATGGCGTGTACCTGATTGGTATATCCAATCAGTAAGTGGTGGGATGGGCCCCGTCGGTGTGATCAAAGGGTTTGATGAATTAGTCGCGCTTGATCTCGTCAGTCACACACCAGCTGTCGCAAATATCCAAGCAGAAGGATGTTCTCCCATGGTGCGTGCCTGGAAAGAGAATAAAGATATTGCTGACCCTGTTCGGACACCGAGAACCCGTATCGTTACATTAGCAACCGGAGACCCTGGACGTACCTACACCCTATTGAGAGAACGCATGCTTAGTAGGAGTGGTGGTACTTTTGAAAGTGTGTCTGATGAAGAAGCTTTTAGAGCAATGCATATCACCGCAAAAATGGAAGGGCTTTCAATTGAACCTGCCACTGCTGTAGCATTTGCTGGTTTGATTAACATGGTCAGGTCAGGTCAAATAAAATCTAGCGACATCGTTGTACTAAACTGTACAGGACACACAGTGCCGGTACAACAAGAAGTCATTGGAGATGATTGGGTCAGGGATTCAGATTACCAACCAGAGAAAATGATAGATCGTGTGAGTGTGAGTATTCCAGAAGATGGTTTGTTAGCTGCACTTAACCATGTAACTGTCGACCGATACCCAAGAGTTGTGATTGTTGATGATCATATACATGTCAGACGTCTCATCCGTAAAATCCTCCAATCACAAGGTGAATATACGCTATACGAAGCGGAAGATGGAAAATCAGCAATTACACTGATTCAAAAAGAAATACCGGATCTTGTTATATTAGATTTAATGATGCCAGAGATGGATGGTTTTTCAGTGCTGGATGAACTGAGAAATGATCCAGCTACTGCGAGTATTCCCGTTATCGTTGTAACAGCAAAGGAATTAACCGAGAAAGAAAAGGAACGCCTGGAAGGACAGATTCAATCCCTGATGCAAAAAGGTGATTTTATGAATGATGAGCTTCTAGAGGAGGTTCGATCTTTAGTAAAGTAACCGTTGAATATGGATGATACTATTAAAATGATACAAAGAAAAACAGAGAAAAATGTGCGGTTACTAGGTATTAACGCGGCTCTCTTTTCAGCTTTTTTTCTAGGTATAGCTCCAATTTTTGGAAAACAAGCCATCAATCAAAATTTCTCACCTCTCGGTGTTGTGGCTTTC
Source organism: Anaerolineales bacterium (assembly GCA_050115475.1). Lineage (GTDB taxonomy): Bacteria > Chloroflexota > Anaerolineae > Anaerolineales > UBA11579 > JASFQL01. The sequence goes on along the minus strand of JASFQL010000034.1, from coordinate 11,076 downwards.
CGTACATTTTTAGCCACACTTCTTCTCTTTATTGTGATGGCTATTTTTCAAAGGAAATATTTATTTATTTACCCGGCAGGCTTGATCGGTTGTTTGCTGGCAGGATGGATCAATGGGGTTGGATCACTGTTCTACTACAGCGCGCTTGGAAGAATAGACGCTGGAGTAGGCCATTTGCTTTATTCCATATATCCTTTCTTTGTAGCTTTCTGGATGTTTCTAGATCATCATCCACCATCACGATTAACTATCATTCGGTTGATCATTGCCATCCCGGCTGTTTTCTTACTGATTCAAATAGGAACGAACGATGTTGATTTGATCGGCGTTCTGATGATGTTGATCGCTTCAGCTTTATACGCCTTACATTTACCAATTAATCAACACGTTCTCTATGATATCCCCGCTCCAACAGTCACGCTCTACACACTGGTCGCAATGAGTGCCATCGTCATTCCTACTTACATGTTTTCTAACCCAGAACAATTTATTCCAACCAGTATTGACGTATGGTGGCCCGTTTTCGGTTTAACATTAGTTACCTTCTTTTCCAGACTGACATTGTTTATGGGTGTAAAACATTTGGGAGGAATGCAAACAGCGATTCTTGGATTGAGCGAGATATTTGTGACAATTTTATTGTCGCAAATATGGTTGAACGAGAAATTTGAATGGCCCCAGTGGCTAGGGGCTGGTCTCCTTCTAATCAGTATTTTCCTGATATCTTGGGATAAGACTCAACCAACAAGAAGTAAAAAAGGTGGATGGTTCAGTTGGTTTAGTGCCCCTCCAACAAGCCAACTAAGCGATATCATTATTGATCCCGAAAACGAATAGAAAAAAATACTTTACTTTAAGTTATCTTTCCATTACCTACCATCAAAAACATAGCCTGTTCCACGAACATTAACAATCCATTCATTTCCACCTTCAAATTGGGCTAGTTTTCGTCGTAAACGGCTGACCAATGGGCGCATAATTTCTGGCGCTTCCCAATCTGTTGTTTGATAGCCCTGGACCAAATAAACCAATTCTCTATGAGATAAAACTTTACCACGGTTTTCCAATAATACGCGCATCAACTTACCTTCAGTGGGAGTCAAGAACACTTTATCAATCCCTGACCATACTTCTCTTCGCTCAAGATCGACCTTTATCTCCTTTCCTAGCGTGAAGAGTGTGCGTGAAACCTCTTCATCCATCTCTACACCCTCAGCGTCTTTTAATTCCTGAATTGATGATTCCATTTGAGCTAACAATCGTTTTTTTCTTTCAGAATCGGCTCGTTTTGAAATGCCTGAGGCTACACTGGTGAGAATTTCATTCGGAGGAGAAGGTTTTAACATGTAATCATGTGCGCCAAATCGTAGAGCTTCAATGGCTGACTCTAAAGAACCATGGGCTGTTAACATAATTACCATTGTATCTGGTGCTAGTGTAACTGCCTGTTTTAATACTTGAAGACCATCCATACCAGGCATTTTTAAATCCAATAGGATTAAATCATACTGTTCTTCCAATAATGCATCAACAGCTGACTGACCATCTCCCAAAGCAGTTACCTGATAGCCTTCTAAACGCAATATGTCCCCAAGTGATTTCCTAGAGGCCTCCTCATCATCAACGACCATAATTCTTCCTTTCATTGTGCCTCCTTTAATGGAATGACTACTTTAAAACAGGCCCCTTTGTTATTCTCGGATAATAATTCTAGACTTCCTCCATGTGCTGTCAAAATGCCATAACTCACAGATAAACCTAACCCGGTGCCATCTTCACTCAAGCTAACGAAAGGCTCAAAAATTTTATCACGCAAATGGTTAGGGATACCCGGACCATCGTCAAAAAATGAGATTTCTACAGTATCCTGGTTTTTCCCTGCAATGATGGAAAGGTTCCCTCCTTTATCCATCGCTTCCATGGCATTCAAAATCAAGTTAAAGAACACTTGTTGGATTTGATTGCTGACTACATTTACAGGAGGGATTTTCTTTTCTATCCTCGTGTGAACGATAATTTCTTCATCTGATAATTGTTTTTCTAATAAGGATAATACTCGTTGAAGCAATTCCGAAATATCTGTTGGCTTACGATCTAATGCACCTGGACGATAAAAATCCAACATCCTCTGCACTGTACTCATTAATCGATCCAATTCTTCTTCCGCTAATTGTTGATAATTTTCTCTTTCATCATCTGCTAATTCCTTCCGACCAGCGAGATGGAAACAATTTCGAACTGCTTGCAGAGGATTATTCACCTCATGGGCAATAGAAGCCGTTAATCTCCCAACTGCAGCCATTTTTTCAGCCTGGATTAACGCTCTCTGAGATTCTTCAATTTGCCGTACATTTTCTCTTAATTCTCCATAAAGTCGAGCATTCTCAAACGCCACATCTGCCTGACGGGCTAGTAATCCTAATAACTCGAGATCGATCAATTGAAATCCTGGATCATTAATATCCCGTCCAGCCATAAACACCAAACCGGTCTCTCCCCTTTCTACAGGCGTACAAATCACTCCCCCGAATTTATTTTCTCGTAGTATCGTTTGAAATTCTGAATCACCAGGGCTATCAAGATTAATTAAGATGGGGATCTTCCAATGGTCAGCTCTACCCACTAAACCTGCTGAAGCTCTGGAATGCTCCTCTGGTAATGCATTCCCAATTCTTTTTATCAGGTAAAGGAAATTTGTTCCAGCTTTCCTTTGATAAATGGCAGCATGCTTGCATTTTAAATGTCCGCAAATTGCATTCAACACCAAATCGAGTAATGCCTCAAATCTTGTTTCGGAAAATAACGATTCGGATATATCCAATAATGGACGTATGGTTCGAAGGCGTGCCACTTCTTGCTTATGTTTCCGTTCTTTCAACGCCTCACGAACAGTGTTGACCAATTCACCACCCTCCTCAAAAGGTTTCAATATCAAACCATCGGCACCTTGCTGAAGTGCCCGTATTGCTGTTTCTAGAGTCCCAAAACCAGTCATGATTACTACTGAAATATCGGGTTGAATTTTCCTCCCTTCTTCAATAACCTCAAAACCATCCATACCGGGCATTCTAATATCGACAAGGAGGAGATCAAATTGTTCTTGTTTTAACGCCTTAACCCCCACTTCAGGATCTGTAATCGCCCTTACAGCATAATTGGCACGTTCCAATAAACGTTTGCATAACTGAGTGATCCCTTTTTCATCATCAATAATTAATACTGAAGCTTCAGGCATAAATTCTCTTGTCTCCTCAATCTTCCGCACTACTCACAGGAAACCAAACTGAAAATTCAGCCCCCTTTCCCACTTGTGAGTTTACATCAATGTAACCACCATGTTCAGTGACAATATTATAGCTAACAGATAAACCTAGCCCTGTACCCTCACCCGAGGGTTTCGTGGTAAAGAATGGCTCGAATATCTTGTCAATATTCTCTTTCCTGATCCCCTCTCCTGTATCTTTTATTACGACTCCAACCCACTCTCCATCTTCTCTACGATCTAAAAGTGTATGAATGAGTAACTCCCCACCTTTCGGCATCGCTTGTATGCCATTGTGAATTAAATTTAAGATTACCTGTTGAATTTGATTTCTATCGATGCTAATTTGAGGTAAATCATCCCACATTTCTACTCTGATCTCTGTATTACTTGTTTGTGCAATATGATGCACTAATGCCAAAACATTGCTGATGATTTCATTGATATCGGATTCAACATGTAAAATTTCTCCTTGCCGTGAGAAATCCAACAACCTACGGACCACTGTTCGAGAACGCTGAGCTTCTTTTAATACCAACGATAGATCTTCATATTCAGGCGAATCCTCAGACATACTTTCTAATATCAACTCAGTAAATCCGGTGACTGTCGTTAATGGATTATTCAATTCATGAGCAACTGCTGCAGCCATCTCTCCGATTGCGGCCATCTTTGCTGAACGGATAAGCCTCTCTTCCGCTAAACGTTGGGCAACCAAAGTCTCCTCTAATTCCTTGTATAATCGCGCGTTCCTAATGAAAATCGATAATTGTGGCGCAAGCAATTCCAAGATTTGAATATCCTCATGATTGAATGCCCGAGTTGGTCGATCGTCTTGAACCGATAATGTCCCGATAACCTCACCACTAAGTTTCAAGGGAACTCCCGCAACTGTAGTAAATGGGGCTTTAAAGTCACTTTCGGTCTTTCCGCTCCAGGAATTAAAATCAGCCACAGCAAGAGGCTCACCTAGAGCAGCTATTCTACCGGCCACTCCAGACATAAGAGGGAAAGAATATCCCGTATAATCTTGCCAGGGATTTTCCGATACAAGAACCCTAACCAATTTCTCTTTTTCATCGACCAGACCCAGTTCAGCCCCGCGAGCATCGATAAGATCTCGAACACGGTTGACAACGCGTTTCATCAATACGCCCAGGTCCAAGTCTTTACCCAGGTCGAGGGCAGTTTCACGCACTGCCTCTAATTGCCCCACATTACTTTGCAATTGTTGATATTGCTGAGAATTAACAAGCACACTTGAAAGCAGGCTTGCCAAAGTATCCAGTAGAAATAAATCTGTTCCGTCAACTTGATCTGGAGTTTGATATTCTATATTAATCACACCAAATACATTTCTGTCATTACTGAGTGGAGCACACATGACTGAACCCGGTTCCCAACCAGGAATAGGGTAATAATGACGTGCATCCATCGCATCAGATATTAAAATACTTTCGCCTGTTTCCAATACTTCGCCAGGTATTCCAAGATCTTTAGCAAAACGAAAACCTTTTGGTACATCCTCTATACTAGATCCTGCAACCCCTTCTGCAACCAATTCTTGATGAGAATCATCTAATAACATGACCAAAACCATTTCATGACCAAATCGTTCCGCAATCAATTGAGCAGAAATATCAGCAATTCTCGATGGCTCATGGATGCTAATAATATGCTGAAATATTTCATAGATTTGTATCAGATTATGTGTACGTCTCCCGTTTTCGTCACCTGATTGGAAATCTTGATATTGATTGTCTGGCGTAATCTGGAAAATGTTATCAGATACCCCTGTGGTTAAAACTTGAAATATGCCCTTCCTGATTTTACTTAATCGGTCTGCTCCAACGATTAAAACACAACTTTTCAAGGTTGTAGGAAAAACAAAAATCCTTTGGCATCCGAACTCTCCATCTACTCCCCCTAATGACCTTGATGATTCTCGATTGCCTTGGGCAACCTTACCAAGCCATTGTAGATTTTTTTCGTTCCTATAAAAACTATTAAGGTGTTTTTGTTGATAATCTTCTAATCCATGGGAAATTTCAATATCCCACACGGCTTCAGGATCCTGTTGAGTGAGGAAACATGCCCATACAACATCGGCGATTTGACAAGATCGCTTCAATTGCATTAAAAGGAATTTCCTATCTCTCAACAATGCTAGCCTCCGATTTATTTACATTATAGAATAAAAGCGATTAAAAAACCCATCTTTGAAAGAAGATTTTTAATTATCTGGCTTGTTCTCGGTATAATATCATCTGTAAATAAACTAATTTCGATCGTTAAGGAAATGAGACATGAAAAGGCGTGGAAAAATCGTAGCCACAGTTGGCCCCGCTTCTCAAGAAAAAAAGACTTTGAAAGATTTAGTCCTTGCAGGCGTAAATGTTTTTCGACTAAATTTCTCACACGGAAATCTCAACGACTTTGAAAAAATCATCAATAATATCAGAGAAATCGAAACCCAAATAGGTCAATCAATTGGGATCCTGGGAGATTTACAGGGGCCACGAATTAGAACGGGAAACTTGGGAAAAAATGGTATAACTCTGCAACCAGGTCAAAAAATCATCATAACAACAAAAACAACTTCCAACGAGGGCGAAATCCCCATCGACTTTCCTGATTTGCCGAAAGTATTAAAACCACACAGCAGGATATTACTCGATAATGGAGAGCTTGAGATAGGTGTCGATAAAATCGATAAAGAGAAAATTCATGGTACGGTTCTCTTGGGAGGGAAATTATCTTCGAATAAAGGGATAAACTTACCGGGCACGCGGATAGGTATTCCTGCTTTCACCCAAAAAGATAGAACCGATCTAGCCTTTGGAATAAAGCATACACTTGATTTCATCGCTGTATCATTCGTCCATACAGCAAAGGATATTACGCAAGTACGAGATGCTATTATTGATATCGATCCCAAACAGAAAAACACACCGATCATCGCAAAGCTGGAACGCCCTGAAGCGCTAAGTAATCTCGATAAGATAATCGACTGCGCTGATGGCGTGATGGTTGCTCGTGGAGATTTAGGTGTTGAAATATCACCCCAAACTGTCCCCATCGCTCAAAAACGAATTATCGAAGCTGCAAATCGTTGTGGAAAAATTGTAATCACAGCCACCCAAATGCTTGAATCAATGATTCATCACCCACAACCTTCTCGTGCAGAAGCAGCAGACGTCGCCAACGCGATTTTTGATGGAACCGATGCATTAATGCTATCTGGAGAAACAGCTATCGGAAATTATCCAGTCAGGGTTGTTGAGACAATGGATGCAATCATTCAAAAGTCAGAAGAAAATCTAAAATACTGGGGACGTTGGCAAGGAACTCCTCATGAGATAACAGCAGATGATGCAACATCTATTGCGATGGCAGCTAGAGAACTTGCCAATGATAGAAGTGTAGCTGCCATTGTTGTATTCACAGAAACAGGACGTACCGCTCGCCTGATGTCAAAGGCTGCTCCAAATGCACCTATCATTGGCTTTACACCAAACGAAAGAACCTACCGCCGGATGACTCTTTATCGAGGTGTATTCCCTCATCGAATCCCATCCGCAAATTCAATGGAAGAAATGTTGAGAAACGTAAATATGGCGACAAAGGAATCCACTTTTATTCAAACTGGCCAACAAGTAGTTGTAATCACTGGTTTTCCAGTGGGCGAAAAAAGACCTCCCAGCCTTGCCCTTTTACATACACTAAGTGATTAAATAACATCTATTATTACACCAAAACTCCCACACGTATGATTGTGGTAGTTCGATTTTAATAAAATTTTCGTTGAGGGAAATTATTTTTTACCCAAACATGCCAGTGGGTGAACTGTCATCTTCTTGTTTTTCTCGCTTTTTCCGAATTGTAGGAGCGGGTGGTGGATCGGGCAGCGGGTCGGATTGTGGTTCTGATATAGATATCCTAGTACGGGTTCTTCCCACAATTCCACCAATGATTAGAGAGATACACCCAAGACCAAAGATAACAACCGATTGAATCAATAATGGACGCTGGAAATATTGAACCAACGAAACCCCAATTAGCTCAAATTGGCTGAATACTGTAGAGGGAATAGTTCCAGATGATAGGCCGCCAACGACAGCCATTATACTCCCGGTGAAAAATAGAAGTAGAATTGAAATTAATATTCCGCATACACCTGCCAACAACAACGGCCACCCAATCCATTTGAACAATTCAGGGATAGATCGGGTGCCCAATGGAATTGCGATAATAAATAGACCAACTGCTATAATCCATCCCACTTGCATCACAGAAACCATATTGAGGTAGTTATCTTTGAATTCAACAGGATCTCTTGTACTCGCTGACAATGCTTTAGAATTATCAATTTGATTCGGGAGAGTGGTTTCTAAAAAATCGGGGCCTTCTATTGCCCCTGTATCCAGGATCCAACTATAATTTGGTTCTGGAGGACGACAAGGCGGAATATTTGTATACTCCCCAGAAAGTCGAATTTGATTATATATTTGAATTTCTTCAGGATTACAGGCACGGATGTCTCTCATGATAAGTTCTAAAATCGGTATCGTATTCGTTTTTATTTGGTTTTTCCAAGGGACTAGAGAAATCTGAAATAATGGAACTGGACTCCTTCCATCTATCCAACGATAATAACTATCCAAGACTTGATCAAATGCCTGGGATACAATTTCAGGAGGAACGATTAAATTTACCATGGATACCCATTCATCATGCTCTAAATTTAACACTCCTTGGAGAAGAACATTCGCAAACAGATTATCTCCTTGTGAATTCTGTACTTCCTGATTTTCTCTAATTAAATCCTCAACAATGTTCGCTAAAATTTCCGGATCTAGAATTTCATCGTTTACCATTTCAAGAAAATCTGCCGGATCATAAAGGGTTTGCCCAACGCCCCTTGAAAATAAACAAAGAGGGAAAAATGCTACAAAAATAATCATCAAAACATAAGCGATGAATTTTAGGAATCCACTGATGATTTTCATGAGAGGCTCCTTGTAATGTTACTTAATCCTATCATAAACTCAGAAATCATGGATATAAAAACCACTCCATCAATTGAAGGAGTGGTTGAATATAATTAGTCATCAGAAATGCCATCAAAACATCATCTTATTAATCATATCAAGTGATGCTCGAGAGGGTCTGATCTCATCTTGTGTAAATCGGTTAAGCGGTTTATTTTTCGGTAAATCGAACATTTCAAACAATGAGGGCCGCTCTGTATCGATGTAGATTAAACCAGTGAGAAGTATATGTTCACGCGCTGCCTGCTGTACTGCTCGTAAGGCTTCCACTCGATCAGTAGGGTCATAATGTCGATCCAATTTTTTCAATACAATGTGTGATCCATCATGAAGGGTTACCATATGTGCCACCCCTTCAGGGAAATTTTCTTCGATAACGATTTCCTCTTTTACTGGTACAAAATTGAAATCATGGATCATCTGTCGATGTTCACGGTTCCAAGTATATGAATGCTGGGAGTCATCCCGATTATTGAATGTGACACAAGGGCTAATGATATCTAAAATGGCGATACCGTTATGACTCATCGCGGCTTTAACGAGCTCCTTTACTTGTGCAGCATCCCCGGCAAAAGATCGGGCCACAAATGTAGCCCGAGATGCCAATGCTTCCACGACAATATCAATCGGCATATATCGATTCACTCCTTGCGCTTTTAATTCCAAACCAGGCTCCGCTGTTGCAGAGAATTGACCCTTTGTAAGACCATAAACCCCATTGTTTTCTATAATATAGACAAGTGGAGGATTCCGGCGGATGATGTGCTTAAACTGCCCCATACCAATGTTGGCTGTATCACCATCCCCACTCACCCCAATTCCTAGAAGACTATGATCCCCGAAAAGGGCACCTGTCGCCAGAGAGGGCATACGCCCATGCAGACTGTTAAAACCAAAGGAGCGACCCAAGAAATAGGTTGGACTCTTACTCGAACACCCAATTCCACTGAACTTAACAATTTTTTCTGGCACTAACTCCAACTCATAAGCTGCTGAAATTATCTGGTTAGCGATAGAATTATGCCCACAACCAGCACATAAGGTGGTCGGTGCTCCACGATAATCACCCTTTGACAACCCGATTATATTCTCTGAATCTGCCATGTGATTATTTCTCCTTTGATTTAATCATCTGAAACACCCAATCTGCCGTAAGTGGTAAACCGTCATGTTTGGTCAAAGATTCAAGAATATCAAAAACACCACCATATTCAGTATTTAGTATTTGGTTCAATTGCCCACTCTGATTTAGTTCAACGACATATACTCGTCGATGAGATACAATGAATTCCCGGATATCATCAACCAGCGGTAATGCACGAACCCTTAAATAATCAATTTGAATATCCTCTTTTTGTAAAAGGTCCATCGCTTCGATAATTGCAGATTCGGTTGAGCCAAATGCGATAATACCGATATCAGCCTCCCCATCGCCTGTGATTATGGGTTTGGGTACATACTGCTGTGCGGTCTCAAATTTTTTCTCCAACCGCATTATGTTTTGTTCCCAATTCTCATGGTCTTCAGAATAAGCCGCAAATTCATCATGCCCTGTCCCCCGGGCAAAGTAAGAGGCTTTTGGATTTTTATTTCCAGGAATCGTACGATAGGGAATCCCATCTCCATCGACATCCATATATCTTCCCCATTCTTTTTTCCATTTATCCAAATCCTCTTCCCACAGGACCTTTCCCCGATCCATATCCATATCGGGATATACAAATTTCTCTGTCATCCACTGATTCATACCTAAATCCAGATCGCTAAGAATAAACACCGGCGTCTGGAGTCGTTCAGCAATATCAAATGATTTCCACGCAAATTCAAAACATTCTTTTGCAGATGACGGGATAAGAACCACATGGTGAGTATCACCATGTCCCAAGTAATAGACGGCTGTAAGATCTCCCTGAGATGTTCGAGTGGGCAGACCAGTACTAGGCCCCACTCGGGTGACATCCCAAATAACGACAGGTACTTCAGCGAAATATGCAAGCCCCACAAACTCTGTCATCAAACTAATTCCCGGTCCGGAAGTTGAGGTCATGGAGCGCAGGCCAGCCCAACCAGCACCAACGGCCATACCAATGGCGGCTAACTCATCTTCGCTTTGAAGAACAACGTAATTTTTCTCCTTGGTTTCAGGATTATCCCGGAGGATTGGTAGGTAATGTGTTAGTTCTTCTGCCAGACTGGTTGCTGGAGTGATTGGATACCAAGAACAAAATTGAACACCCCCATAAATAGCACCTAAAGCGGAAGCCGTATTACCTTCTGTCAGGATGCAGTCCTTTGTCATATCCAACTCTTCCACAAAATACGGATCTACTTTTTCAATGTTCTCTTCAGTCCACTGAGATGCCATCTTTATTACATCAAAATTCAGATTAACCGGACCTTCCTTTTCCTTGAAATGGAAATTCAATGCGAGTTTTATCTTATCCATTTGAATCCCAAGTAGTTGGGCCAACACACCCACATAGACCATATTGGCGATGTAATCACGGAGATTAGCTGGTGCGTTGGACTCTTTGGCAAGTTGTCTAGCCGGTATTGAATAAACAAAAAAATCCTTTCGTGCAACTGCCTGATTAATGTGGTCACCAAAAATAAATACACCACCGGGAGCGACCTTTTGCTGGTCCTCGGTAAATGTATTCGGGTTCATCGCGACAACGATTTCATGAATATCTCGGCGGGCAAGATAGCCATCCTTGCTGACACGGATGGTATACCAGGTTGGTAATCCCTGGATATTGGATG